>CAYNUS010000003.1:148375-163653 GCA_964400625.1 uncultured Gammaproteobacteria bacterium | reverse complement strand
CGGTGATGCGGGCTTGGTAGTTGAGGAGCTTGGGGACGGTGGAGGCGGCGGAGGCGGGGGTCGCGGGGACGGAGGACATCAGCAAGGACGCCAAAACCACCGTCGTCACCCAGTTTTTCTGGAGATTCCGGAGCGTTTTCCGTGAAATGTGGTTGAAATCCGACATATCGGGCGTCCTTTCGCCCTGCCTGACCTTGCGGAGGGGGTGACGAGCCTCGGTTCACGAGATCCGTCCCGCCAGATCAGGCAGTGGGAAACGACTTCTTCGCTTATGTCAGCACAAAAAAACCGTCAGCCCGGCATATGCCAAGCGGACGGCGAAAACAATCTTCGCTAAAACCAGCTGAATTTTGAGAAATGCCCCCCAGCATTTTTGTGTTGTTTTTGACCCCAGTCCCCTTATTTTTGGAGGGCTGTGGATACGTTTTCTATAATACCATTTTTTTGGCTAATAATCAAGGAAAAGACGTGTTTTCCGCTAAAGATAGCGAAAGCTCCTCGGTTTCGCCTAATTTTGATACACTGAAGCCATGCGGATCGGCATTGATGCAAGATTTTTCGGACCTGTCGGAAAGGGACTCGGCCGCTACACCGAAAGGCTCATTGAGAACCTGGAGCGCGTCGGCGGCGAGCACGAGTTCACGGTCTTTTTGCGGAAAGAAAACTTCGACCTGTACCGGCCCGCCTCGCCGAAATTCAGGAAAGTCCTGGCGGACTTCCGCTGGTACTCGCTGGCGGAACAGCTCCGCTTCCCTCCCCTCCTCCGCAAGGAGCGGATCGACCTGATGCACTTCCCGCACTTCAACGTGCCGGTGCTGACCCCCTGCCCGTTCGTCGTGACGATCCACGACCTCATCCTCTTCCGCTATCCGACGCGGAGGGCGACCACCCTGAACGCCGCGACCTACGGGCTGAAGTACGCGGCCTATCGCGCGACGATCGCCTTGGCCGCCTGGAGGGCGCGCGCGATCATCACGGTCTCGGAGTGCACGAAGCGCGACATCGTCCGCGAGCTCAAGGTGCGGCCCGAACGCGTGACGGTCACCTACGAGGCGGCCGACGGCGTCGAGATCGGACAGCTCACGATCCCCGGCACGTTCGATCCGGCGGCCAAAGGCATCGCGAAGCCGTACTTCCTCTACGTCGGCAACGCGTACCCGCACAAGAACCTGGAACGGCTCCTCGAGGTCTTCGCCGCGCTCCGGAAGGACGGCCTCGACGCCCAGCTCGTGCTCGTCGGCAAGATGGATCATTTCTACACGCGATTGAAAGCGGAAGCGGAACGGCTCGGGCTGCTCGCGGAGGGCGACGTCGTCTTCTACGGCTACGCGGAGGAAGCGGAGCTCGCGGAGCTCTACCGCCGCGCCCGCGCCTACGTCTTCCCCTCGCTCCTCGAAGGCTTCGGCCTGCCGCCGCTCGAGGCGATGCGCTACGGCACGCCCGTGGCCGCCGCCGGCAACTCCTGCCTGCCGGAAATCCTCGATGACGCCGCCGCCTACTTCGATCCGGAAGACGTCGCGGACATGGCCAAGGCGATGCGCATGACCTTCAGCGACGACGCGCTCCGCGCGGCGCTCGCGGAGAAAGGCAAGCGCCGCGTCGAACGCTTCAGCTGGCGCGAGTGCGCCGAACGGACTTACCGAACGTACCTCGCATCTCTCCGACCATGAGGGAACAAGATCGCAAGGAATTCCTCTCCGTCTTCTTCGGCCGCGTCGTGGCGCGCGAAGTCGTCGGTTTCGCCGACCCCGGCAAGGAAAAGGCGCCGCCGCGCGCCTGGTCCGCGCGTTCGCGTCCTGCCACGAAGCCGAAAGAGGTGCCGATCGCGGCGTCCGCCGAAGTCTCCCGCCACATCGTGGACCTCACGCCGTTTTCCCGGCGCCCGTCCGAAGGCCCGCGCCCCGATCTCGATTTCGAACAGAAACTCAGCGTCTTCACGCACGCCGTGCGCAACGCCGCGCCGACGCATGACGAGCACCGCTCGTTCGTGCCTTCGCGCCCCGACCGCAAGCCGTACCGCGCGCCTATCGGCGGTTTCCTGAAACTCCCGTTCGCGATGCTCGCCCTGCCGTTCAAGGCGAAGCCGCGTCCGGTCTCGCGCCCCCGTCCTGCGGCGCCCCGCCCCGCCGTCGTCGTGCGTTCGTTCAACGCCCCGCAGGCCATGCCGCGCACGATTGAGCCTTCGCGCTTCGCGATGCCGGCGCGCCCGGTCAAGCCCGAAGCCATCAAAGTCATGCCGGCGCCGGAGCGCCCGCGCTTCTCCTTCGCTCCGCACGCGCAGTGGATGCGCCGCGTGGCGGCGTTCGCGGCCATCGCGCTCGCGGTCAGCCTGCCGCTTCAGGCGCTCCTGTCATACACCGGCCTGCTGAAGAAAGCCGGCGCCATCGCCGCGGGCGCCAAGGAAGCCGTCGTCGGTCTCAAGGATGCGGGGACCGCCACGCTGGGCGAAGGCGACGCCGAAGCCTCCTTCGGCCGCGCCGCGGGCGCGTTCGCCGAGACGCGCGACCGCGTCGACGACATCGCCGTGCGCCTCGCCGCCGTCCTCACGGGCAACGGCGACAAGCTCGCGAGCGGAGAGCGCCTGCTCGCCGCGGGCGAAGCGGCCGCCAAGGCGGGCGAAGAGCTCGCCGCGGGCGTCGAAGCGCTCGAAGGCTCGCCCGAGACCGTCGCGAAGAAGCTCGAGCGCATGACGCTCGCGCTCGCTTCCGCGCTCCCGCATCTCGAGACGGCTTCCGCCGAGCTCGAGGAAGTCTCCCTCCGCAGCCTGCCGGAATCCTTCCGCGAGCCCTTCGCCGCCATCCGCGGCGACGTCGCCGGCGCGGTCGCCGACCTCAAGCGCGCCACCGCCTCCTCCGGCGTCCTGCTCGACGCCATCGGCGCCAACGGCAAGCGGCGCTACCTCGTCGTCTTCCAGAACAGCCGCGAACTGCGCCCGACCGGCGGCTTCATCGGCTCCTACGCGCTCATGGACCTCAAGGACGGATCGATCGAGGACATCGAGATCCCCGCCGGCGGCTCGTACGATCTCCGCGGCGGCCTCAACCAGCGCATCGAGGCGCCCGAACAGCTCCGGCTCGTGAACGCGCGCTGGGAGTTCCAGGACGCCAACTGGTTCGCGGACTTCCCGACTTCGGCGCAGGCGCTCGTCTGGTTCTACGAGAAGAGCGGCGGCCCGACCGTCGACGGCGTCATCGCCGTGAACTCCAACATGATGGAGGACCTGCTCGCCGTCGTCGGCCCGATGGAGATGCCGGAATACGGCAAGACGATCGACGCGGAGAACTTCCACCTCGAGACGCAGAAGTCCGTCGAGATCGAATACGACCGCGAGACCAACCGGCCCAAGCAGATCATCTCCGACATGGCGCCGAAGCTGCTCCAGAAGCTGCTCGACGGCGGCGCGAAGGACATGCCCAAGCTCGCCTCGGTGTTCGGCGGCGCGCTCGCGGCCAAGGACGTGCAGGTCTGGTTCCGCGACGAGACCGCGCAGGCCGCCGCCGCGGACTTCGGCTGGACGGGCGAGCTCGCGCCCCCCGAAGGCGGCGACTTCCTCGCCGTGGTCGATACCAACATCGCGGGCGGCAAGACCGACGGCGTCGTGAAGGCCGACATCCGCCACGAGACGCGCATCGAGGCATCCGGCGCGATCGTCGACACCGTGACCGTCACGCGCACGCATCGCGGCGAGAAGGGCGAGCTCTTCACCGGCATCAAGAACATCGACTATCTCCGCCTCTACGTGCCGAAAGGCAGCGAGCTCCTCTCGGCCGAAGGCTTCGAGGCTCCGGGCGAAGGCTACTTCCTCCCGGCCGACGACACGCTCCAGCCCTCGACGCTCCTCGCCGCCGTCGAAGGCGTCGCCGCCACGCACGCACCCTCCGGAACCCGCGTCACCGAGGAATCCGGCCTGACCGTCTTCGGCAACTGGGTCCAGCTCGAGCCCGGCGAGACGCGCTCGGTGAAGGTCAGCTACCGCCTGCCGTTCCGCGTCCAGGACCTCGTCCGCGAACCGGAGACACGCTTCGAGAAGATCCGCGAAGCGCTCGGCGCCTGGTCGCCGACGGCCTCGATGAAGCTCGTCGTCCGCAAGCAGCCCGGCGCGGTCGATCGGACCTTCTCGAGCCGCATCCACCTTCCGGAAGGCTGGAGCGTCCGCTCGAGCGTCCCGGAGGAAGCGACGCCCGACCGCGGCGGCCTCACGCTCGACACGGGACTCGACCGCGACCTCTTCGTCGGCATGGTGCTCGTCAATCGCGACTGAACCCTTATGGAGGAACTCGAAAAACCGCGCAGCTCCGAGGATCTCGGCAAGGACCTCAAGAGCATCTACGCCGACCCGGAGGGCAAGCTCCCGGACTTCACGCGCCTCGACGGCAAGCCCGGCAGCCGCCTCAAGTCCGCCATCCTCGGAGCCGTCGCCGCGCTCGCGATCCTGGCGGGCGCCACCTGGGCGGGCATCCTCTTCTTCTCGCGCAGCTCCGGCTTCACCGGCGAGAACGTCGACGTCGTCGTCCAGACCTCGGAGAAGTTCGTCGCCGGCGCCGAGAGCGACGTCATCATCCGCTACCGGAACAACGAACGCATCCCGCTCGCGCGCGCCCAGGTCGAGTTCCGCGCCCCGGAGGGCTTCCGGGTCATCGGTTCCGAACCGGCCTCGGCCGAGGACGGCGCCTGGACGGTCGGTTCGGTCGCGCCGGGCGCCGAAGGCGAGATCCGCGTGCGCGGCTACGTCCGCGCGGAGCTGGACGCCGCGATGACGTTCGAAGCGCGCCTGAACTACCGCCCCGCCGACTTCAACGCCGACTTCCAGAAGGTCGCCTCGCACACCGTCGTCATCGAGGAGTCCGTGCTCTCCCTGCGCGGCACCGGCCCGGAACAGATGACGCCGGGCGACGAGATCGCCTTCGTCTACGAATACGCCAACGTGTCGGACGCGGCGCTCGAGGACATCCGCTTCGTCATCGATCCGCTCGAAGGCTTCATCTTCGCCTCGGCCGAGCCGAGCCCGGACGAGGACGTCGCGCTGCGCTGGACGGTCCCGAAGATCGAGGCGAACGCGAAGGGCACGATCGTCGTCAAAGGCACGTTCTCCGCCGCCTCGCGCGGCCCGAAGGCGCTCGCGGCGCGCATCGGCTTCGCGGAAGACGCCGGCCTCATGACCGTCGCGCGCGCCGAAGCGCCGACGGACGTCCTGAAGAGCAACCTCGACCTCGCGCTCATCGTGAACGGTTCGGACAAGGCGCCCATCGCGTCCTTCGGCGACCAGCTCTTCTTCACCATCCGCTACGAGAACGCCGGCGACGTCTCGCTCCGCGACGTGGCGCTCATCGCGGACCTCCCGACGGATCCCGCCAACGGCGTCCTCGACTGGGTCTCGCTGAAGGACGACCTCCAAGGCGTGCGCAGGGATTCCGTCATCACCTGGACGAAGAAGGAGATCCCGGAACTCGCCGCGCTCGAGCCGGGCGACAAGGGCGAGATCAACTTCTCCGTGCAGCTGGCGAAACGGCTGCTGCCCGACGCGCCGTCCAAGGCCTACGTCGTGCGCGCCGCCGCGAGCGCGAAGATCGCGCGCGCCGGCAACGTCTCGGGGGCGCGGCAGGTGGACGCGGTGCCGATGGAGATCCGCCTCCTCTCCGACGCGTCCTTCACCGCCTTCGGCCGCTACTTCACGGAAGACGGCATCCCCGTCGGTTCAGGACCCCTGCCGCCGAAGGTGGGCGAGAAGACGATCTACCGCATCTCCTGGGTCGTCCGGAACAGCCTCCACGAGCTGACGAACCTCTCCGTCACGACCCTGCTCCCGCAAGGCGTGAAGTGGACGGGCACGCCGCGCGAGGTGACGGCCGGCGCGCTCGACTTCGACGAGACGGGCCGCAAGGTCACCTGGCGGCTGAACCGCATGCCGACCTCGGTGCCGGAAGTCCTCGCGAGCTTCGAGGTGGAGCTGACCCCCGTGTCGGAAGACATCGGCAAGATCCTGGACCTCACGGGCGACAACCGGTTCGAAGCCTTCGACAAGGACGTCGAGGCCATCATCCTCAAGACCCAGCCCGCGGTCGGAACCGACCTGATCGGCGACGAGGACGCCTCGGGCAAGGGCGTCGTCACCGACTAGCGCGGAAGATCCTCGACGGAACGCACGCCGGGAAGCGCCGAAAGGCGCTTCTTCGTTTCCTCAAGATCGGGGGTATCGGCGGCGAGCGTGACGTCGTAGCGGAACATCCCGTCGAAGCGCGTCTCGAGCGTCGCGCCGAGCTCCTTCAGGACGTTTTCAAGCGCGGCGTCGGGCGCGGCGTCGAGCGCCAAGACGAGGCGGCGGCCGTCGACCAGCGCGCCGTCGGACGCGCGCGCGTACCCCGGCGACGGGTCGCACGCCTTCCCGCACGTCCTGACCCACAGGCGGCTGCGGCACTCCGTCGGCTTCGCCCGATCGGAGGGCTCGTTCAGCGGCCGCGGCACGCAGCCGGCCGGACACGCCGAGGCGAGCGCGACGGACGCCGTGCGGCACTCGCGGTCCTTGAAGTCCATGATGCGGAGCGGCGATCCGTCCGTGAGCACGCCGAACCCGGCGACGAGGAGCGTCGCGCCGATCATGAGGCGTACGGGAACGATGCGCATACGCCGCGAGTATACCAGCGGCCCCAAGTTCGGCAAATCCCGTCATGTACCGATTTGCGTCACCTGACGCATTTCCGTACATGCGGCAAAAAAACGAAAAACGCCCCGGTTTGACCGGAGGCGTTCTCATGGTGCACCCGAGACGATTCGAACGTCTGGCCTTCCCGCGTAGCGGGACGCTCTCTCCAGCTGAGCTACGAAAAAATCCCAGAGGTCTGGGATTCTTACGTGGTGCACCCGAGACGATTCGAACGTCTGGCCTCTTCCTTCGGAGGGAAGCGCTCTATCCAGCTGAGCTACGGGTGCGGACGGACGAAGAGTAGCCCGGAAAACGGGCGCGGTCAACGGCCACGGATCTTGCGGGACAGCGCGTAGAGCCCGTACCAGAATCCGTCGAGCGGAAGGTCGAAGGCTCCGGGATACGCGACGTACGTCCCGCCGAATCCCTTCTTGAAACGCGTGACGCCGGCCCAGGGATGGTTCTCCGCGCCTTCCGGAGCGACGCCCCAGAAATCGTACGCGGCGTAGCCCCAGGCCTTGGCATCGAGCATCGCGGTCCAGTGGAGCAGCTGCGGCGCCATGAGTTCGCGGCGCGCGCGGCTCGACGCGCCGTGCAGGTACGTGGCGGTATCGCCGAAGTAGATCATGAAATTGGCGGCCAGCACCCGGCCGTCATGTTCGGCGAAGACGAGCCGCGCGACCGGGCGCGTCTTGCCCTCGACCGCCGGGTCTCCGGAGAGCGCCTCGAGCATCGAGCGGTAGTATTCCTTATCGTGCGCGCGGAAGCCGTCGCGCTCCGTCGTCTCCTCGAGCAGGGCCCAGAAGACGTCGAGGGCTCCCGGATCGCGTTCGCCGGCGACGTAGACCTTCACGCCTTTGCGCTCGGCCAGGCGGATGTTGTAGCGCCACTTCTCGTGCATCGCCGCCATGATCTCCTCGCGCTCGCGGCGGAGATCGACGATCATGGTCTGTCCGGGCTGGACGTCGCGGACCTTCACGCCGCCCGCGGGCTTCGCCGCAGGTTCGACGCGCAGGAAGAGTCCGCGCTTCATGTCCGCGTCCATCGGGAGGGACGGCAAGGAGCCGAGCGGGCCGCGCGGGCAGTACCAGTACGACTTGCCGAACGGCAGGGGCATGCGGATCATCTGGGCCAGCGCGCCGTCCTCCCGAAAACGCAGGACCTCGCGGCCGAGCGCGCGCTGGAACTCGCCCCACTGCCACGATTGCAAGAAGCCCCCGCCCAGGCGGAGGACATCGAGGTTCCATGCGGCGGAGTCGGAAGCGCGCTCGATCATTTGGCCAGCACTTTCAGGGCGGCGCGGATGCGCTCTTCGGTCGAGCCTTCGCCGACGGCGCCCACGGCTTCGCGCACCTTCGCGCGCGGATAGCCGAGGTTCTCGAGCGCGGAGACGGCTTCGTCGCTGCCGCCGCCCGGCTCGTCGTCGGTGACGAGCTTGCCCTTGAGTTCGAGGATGACGCGCTGGGCGCTCTTGCGGCCGACGCCCTGCGCGCTTTCGAGATACGAGACGTCGCCCGTCTCGACCGCCTTGCGGATGCTCTCGACGGGGCCGAGCGACATGAGGTGCAGGCCCATCTTCGGCCCGACGCCGGAGACGGAAATCAGCTTCAGGAAGAAATCGAGCTCCTGCGCCGTCGCGAAACCCATGAGGTCGCTCGCGTCCTCGCGGACGATGTGGTGCGTGTAGAAGCGGGCCTCTTTCCCCTTCTCGACGGAGGCCATGAGGTGCGTCGGCAGCTGGACGAGATACCCGACCTCGTTGCACAGCAAAATCACGTGTTCCTTGCCTTTCTCGAGGACGATGCCTTTGAGATACGCGATCATACAGGCCCAGTCTACCGCCCCCTCCTCCGCCTGACAATCGCGTCCGGATATGAAAAGACCCCGGTGTGTTCCGGGGTCAGGCCGAGGCCGAGACGATGCCGTAGAAGCGGATGACGCCGTCGCCGGCGGGCGGGCGGCCGTCCTCGTTGCACCGCGCGCAGGCCGGGAGCCGCACGACCATGCCGGGCGAGAAGGAGACGTCCGGGTGATGCTCGGCCATCACGCGGATGAAGTCGTCGAGCGGATAGGTTCCGCGCGAACGGCACTTCGCGCAGTAGCTCCGGATCTCGTCCGGCGCGACGCAGGCGCCGCAGAGCGGCTCGCGGCATGCCGTCTCGCGCATCTCGCCGCAGCAGACGCAGGGTGCGGGCGCGGGAAGCCGCAGGGGCGCAGGGACTGTTTCCATCGAAAAGACCTCCGTTCATGGACGGAGGACTTTGCCACGAAATCGCGTTCTTGTCAAGCCGCGCGCCTCCCTTGGCGGCGGGCGATCTCCTCGTTCAGCCGGCGCTGCAGGAGCGCGGCGACGCTCGCGCCCGTCTCGTCCACGGCTTCGAGATACTCGTCGGCTTCCTGTCCGGCGTCCGGCATCTCGCCGATGATGACGTCGGCCTTCCAGCCGTCGTTCTGCTTCTGCTTGTTCAAGGTGGCGTCCAGGGTCACGCGGGCGTAGGCCCCCGTCTTGGGATCCTTCAGCTCGAAGAAGGCGTCGACGCCGAACTTGTGGTCGATGACGGTGCCGACGGCGCTGTAGAATTTCAACGCCTCGTCCTCGTCGGTGATGCCGAGCGCGTCCTCGACGGCGACGCGGAGATCGGTCGACATCGAAGTCTCGCCGCGTTCGCCCGGACCGGCGCCGAGGTAGTTCCTCTTGAACGCCTCGTAGACCTGGCCGACGCTCTTGAAGCGTCCGCGCTCATCGACGCCGATCTTGTCGAGATCGAGCAGGAACTGCGGATTGACCTGCGCCGTGCCGAAAAGCCGGCTCTCGAACGTGCGTCCCGTGTCGCCTCCCGATCGGAATTCGCGTGACATGGTTTCGGTGAAATTAGAGATGCCAGCCGTCGGCCTTGCCTTGCGGCAGGAGCGCGGCGAGCGCTGAAAGGTCTTCCTTGGCGTAGCCGGGGTAGTGGCGTTCGACCAGTTCCGCGTTCTCGGAGAATTTCCCGACGAGCTGCTGGATGGCGGCGCGCTTGATGTCGAGCAGGCGCGGACGCGTCTCCGCGGGATACGCCATCGTCTCCTCGACGATCGCGGAGGCGCGGCTCCGGAGTTCTTCCTGCGTGGGTCGTGCCATATCCCGACCATTCTACCATTTTTCCAAGCTTTTTTCAAGCGCGAAAAAACGGCCCTCAGGCCGCTTTCCGCTTTCTGCGGGCGACGATGACGTCACCCTTGGGAAACTTGTCGGTCGTGCTGAGTTCGGCCTCGAATCCCATACGCCGCAGATATTCGACCCGCGCGTTATCGAGTCGCAACATCGCGCGCATGCCTTCGTCGCGATCCTTGTCCTTCGGACTGTTGGTCTTGGCCGAGGCGCGGCAGAGTTCCTTCCATTCGGCCTGCTCCAGGCCATAGCGGGCGGGTTGGTCGGCGGCCTTGTCCTGGCAGCAGGTCATGATCACGAGCAGCGGACTTTCGGACGCGGACCATTTCTCGATGATGCCGTCCGTCAGGTCGCCGCAGGCGTGCTTGGCGACGACGGCGGCGTCGGCCGTGATTTCGGCTTCCTGAATCGTCTCGTTGGTATGGTTCAGCTTTTCACGAAGCTCATCCTTGAACGGTAGGTAGTCGACGATGAAGTCGCTGAAGACGTCGAGCGCCGCGCTCTTGCTGAATGGATCGACGATGCGGATCTCCTTGAGGCTCCGGCCTCCGGAAATCTCCTTGGAGCCGACCATCAGACCGAGATCGCCGGCGCCGCCGGCCATATCCATGACCGTCCCGACCTCGGGAGGCAGCTTATCGAGCTCCGGCCCGATGATGCCTTCCAGATAGCGAAGCTCGTCCATCTTCTGTTCGACTTTGCGGCCGACTTTGAGGCTCAGCTTCTCGAAATCCTTGTCCGTGAAGGGCTTGCCTTTGGACTCTTTTTCTTTCTTGGCCAGGTCGAGCGCGTCCATGAAGATGACCTGGCTCTTGATGTAACCCATCTCGCGGAAGAACCGGTCCATCGAGCGCTCCATCGCCACGGACTCCGACTCGGGATCCGGCGCGCGGGGTTCGTCCTTGCGCCGCAGGAAGCCCAGGCCTTCAAACCCGGAATCCTCTGCCTTGCTGCTCGGCGCATAGCGGACGTGGCCGAGCGCCTCCGCCGAGGGTGCGCCGGGATCTTCCGGCGTCAGCCGAGCCTTGACGATGGCCTTGCCGAGCTCGAGGCTCCTCGAGACGACGACGAGGAAACCGGGGTAGACTTTCTTGAAAAGCGCTTCGCCCTTGTCGTTCACGTAAAACACCACGTCCTTGCGGCCGCGATCCTCGCGCAATTCCGTCTTGAGTCCCCACTTCTCGAAGAGGGATTCGTCGAGATCCTTGGCGCCGACGAAGACCATGCCGTCGGCATCCTGCCAGACGCCGGCCTCGTAGCCGTTGATGGCCATGGCCACGAACCCGTTATCGACTTCCGAAATCGGCACGCCATCCTCGACGCGATAGAGCTTCTTGGAAGCTTCAAGCACGTGCTCCTTCGCCTTCGGCCAGAAAGCTTCGGTGTCGCCGGCGGCTTCGAGCAAGTTGCCTTTCACGCGGTCGACGTCCTGCATGAATTCCTTAGGCGTGAGATCCATCTCTCTCTCACGTCCGATGGTGGTGGCGGCATTGAGCATCATCCAGGCTTTCACGGCAGGTTTTTCGGCCTGGTCGAGATCATGCGCGTAGGCCCAAGGGCCGCCGCCGTTGATATCAAGCGTCATCTTTTCGACGTCCTCGTACGACGCGCCGAGGTTCGAGGACATGAGCTTGGCCAGGCCGGCGGTGTCGTCCAACGCCAACGACGCCGCCTCGTTGAGGCCGCGTCGCATGCGATCTGTCAGCGGTCGGATGTGGCGCGCTTCGGCGAATGCCCGAAGCTGCTCTTTTCCGTCTTCAAGAGCCGACTCCAGCCCCTCTTCGTTCTCGGCCCCGTGTTCGGCCTGCGGCGATGACGCGTGGAGGTCCGGCATATCGAGATCAGCCGCGGACCTCGTACGCCTCGAGGGCCTTCTCCAGGTCGCCCGGGACGATCTTGATATAGTCTTCGGGTTTGAGCCCGGCTTGTTCCATGAGTTCGGCGACCGTCATGACGCGCACGGTCTGCTTCTCCCCTTCCTTGCGTTCCTCCGACGAAACGAGGTCGGAGGTGAACGGAAGTTCCTTGGATGCCGCGGGGCGGATCGGAGCGCCGGGGTGGACGGTCCAGACCTCGTTGGCGCCCGCTTCTCCGCCGGAACGGCCGACGATGATGGTGGCGAAATCGGTCTTGGGCATGTCTTCGACCGAGCCTTTGATGACGGTGAACGAGACGGGGGTGTAGCCCTTCTCATTCGGATCGCTCTTGCCCTTCTCGCGGCTGATCAGGACTTTCGTCTCAGGATCGAGTTCGCTGACTTTGACGATTCCGAGCCGTCCTTCGACGCCTTCCACTTTATAGTAGAGCGCTTCGGGCAATCCTGCCGGGGCGTTCGGTCCTTTGGTGGCGGGCAAGAAAGCCGACTCCGGCGCGCCGGCGGCCAAGAGCGCCTCGCGGTCATCGACGCGCTCCGACACGCGCTCCGGCAGATCGCGGCGCATGGCGATGACGTCGAAGATGTTCTTCACGCGCGGATCCTCGAACTTCGAACCGCCTTCGCCGGGGCCGCAGTGCATCTTGTCGGTCCCCGCGTAATATCCCATGTTCCCTTCAGGCAACAGCCGCTGAAGATCGTGCGGGAGGTCCTTATAGGTCTCGGCCAAGGGCTTCGATTCGCGCTGTTCGTTGTTCATAGTGCAACTATTTTATCATTTTTCCGACCTTTTTTCAAGGGCGAAAAAACGGCCGCGAGGCCGTCTCATTCCGTCGCGCGCGCGACGATCTCCGGGATGTCCGCCTCCGTCACGCCTCCGAGCCAGACGTCGTCCGGCATGATCGCGACCGTCACGCCCTCGGCGCAGCGGTCGAGGCAGCCGGATTTGGAGACGCGGACCGTCAGGTCGGCCTTCTTCATCTCGTCCTTCAGCTTCAGGCGGATCTCCTCGGCGCCCTTCATGCCGCAGCATTCCTTGCCGTTCTCCTTCACGTTCGTGCAGACGAGCACGACCTTGCGGTATTTCTTTCCGATGTCCTGCATATGGGGAAAGCATATGTGAAAAATCCCCCTTCGCACAAGGCATCGGGGGACGGGCGCGCCGGGTCAGGGACGCTTGGGGCGGAGCGCCGCGTTCTGCATGCCGGCCTCGTAGGCGGCCATGGCGACTTCGCGAAGGAACTTCTCGAGCGCAGGGAGCCGCGGGTCGCCGATGCGGCGCTCGAGCATCGTCAGCATCTGCAGGTAGTCGCGGCCGCCTTGCGACAGCTCGGGCCGGATGACGGTCTCCATCGTCGTGACGGCCTTCTCGTTCTGCGCGTTCCAGGCGGCCTTCACGCCTTCCATGGGACCGCCGTCGAAATCGACGATGCATTGCCGGCCGGTGCCGTCCTTGTGCAGGCCGATCCAGAACCGCAGCGGAGCATCTTCTTCCTTGGACATCTTTCCTCCTGGCGCGATTTCACCGGAAACGGCCTTTTCGGTCAAGCGGCCGCCCGTGGTACACTGGGCGCGAACACACCCCTATGCATAGGCTCATCACCAAGACGGCCGTCATGGCGGCCCTGCTCGTGCTCGTCGGCGCCGGTTGCGGATCGAAGGCGGACGGAACGGTCGAAGCGGACGTCGCCGCGAATCCGTTCGCCGGCATCGCCTGTCCGTATGACGACAAGGACCTCTGCCGGTTCATGATGAACTGGAAGGAGGCGCCCTCCTACACGTCGACCATGACCACGCAGACGCCGGGCGAAGCCGTCATGACGACCGAGGTGAAGCAGTCCCACGGGGGCAAGCGCTCCGACATGGTGAGCCGTCAGGGCGGCAAGGAAGTCTCGCACATCGTCATGATCGACGGCACGACCTACATGCGCGATTACGAGGCGGGCGTCTGGTGGAAGTTCGCGGCGCAGGCGGCCGTCGCGCCCGAGTCCGTCCTGCCCGAAGTGGACATCGCCTACGACGAGGAAGGCGAGATCGCCGAGGACACGACCGTCTACGAGAAGCTCGGCAAGGAAGCGTGCGGCGACCGGCAGTGCTTCAAGTACAAGGTCACGGACCCCGCGTACCCGGAGATCACGTACTGGTGGTTCGACGATCGCGATTACATGATGCGCAAGATGCGCACCGAATCGCCGGACGGAGGATCCTTCGAGATGACGATGACCCCCGGCGACGTCACGGTCGACCCGCCGACCGGCACCATCAAGGAGATGGGCGCCGACGCCTACGACCCCTTCGGACAGATGACGCCGGAGGAGAAGCGCGAATACGAAGCCATCCAGGCGGACATCGAGGCGTACGCGAAGGAGTACGACATCCCGCTGGAATGAGGAAACGAAACGCCCGCTCTGCAGCGGGCGTTTTTCCTAGCGCTTGATGATGCCGAACTTCAGTTTCGCGCCGTGCGCCTCGACCTCGCCCGACGCGAGGGCGCCGTCGAGGCCGTCCCGCAGGCCGTCGGCCTTCACGTCGGAGAGCACGTCCGTCCCGTGCGCGTCGAGCGCCTCCTTCCAGAAGCCGTCGAGGCCTTCCGTCAGCAGGGTCACGCGGTCCTGGATCGAGAGCTTGGCCTCCTTGCGCATCGCGTTCACGGCGCGCGTCAGTTCGCGGGCGGCGCCTTCGCGCTTCAGCTCGGGGGTGAGCTCCGTGTCGAGCTCGACCTCGAACTCGTCGTCCTTCTCGTAGGTCGCCTCCTTGACGTTCACCTCTTCAGCGACGATCCGGAGCATCCAGTCCTCGAACGGCCATTCCGATTCGATCTCCAGCTTGGAGAGCGCTTGGCGCACGTTGATGCCGGCCTTGGCGCGCTTCTCGAGACCCATCGAGCAGGCTTGGCGCACGCGCTTCATCTGGGAGACGAGGTTCCCGTCGACCGCGCCGGCTTCCGGCCACGCGTCGAGATGGACCGATTCCTTCCCGCCGCCCAGTTCCTGATAGAGGCCCTCCGCGACGTGCGGCGTGAACGGCGCGAGGAGCTTCGAGACGGTCAGCAGGCAGTGGCCGAGCGTGGCGACGGCGGAGGCTTTCTCCTCGTCGGAGCCGTTCTTGAAGCGGTCGCGCGAGCGGCGCAGGTACCAGGTCGAGAGGTCGTTCGCGAAGTCGGAGATGGCGCGGCCGGCGGAGACGACATCGAACTTCTCGAGGCTGCCCGTGACGTTCTGGGTGAGCGCGCTCAGCTCGGAGAGGATCCAGGCGTCGAGCGTGTGCGCGGGCCTAGGCGCTTCCGCGGAAGCTTTCGCGTCGCCGGCGTACATCTTCCAGAACGACAGGACGTTCCAGAGGATGAGGAAGAGCTTCTTCACCACGCCGTCGACCTCCTTCTCGTCGAAGCGCTTGGCCTCGCCGGGCTGGTTCACGGTGTAGAGGTGGAAGCGCACCGCGTCGGCGCCGTACTTGGCGAACATGTCCCACGGGTTCACGACGTTGCCTTTCGACTTCGACATCTTCTGGCCCTTGGCGTCGAGGAGATGCCCGAGGCAGATGACGTTCTTGTAGGCCGGCTCCTTGCCGAGCAGCGTGGAAACGGCGAGCAGGGTGTAGAACCAGCCGCGCGT
>CAYNUS010000003.1:0-148365 GCA_964400625.1 uncultured Gammaproteobacteria bacterium | reverse complement strand
CCGCCATCGACCTTCTCCTTGTTCTCCATCGGGTAGTGCCACTGGGCGAACGGCATGGCGCCCGAGTCGAACCAGACGTCCATGACTTCGGGGACGCGCTTCATTTCCTGTCCGCACTCGCAGGCGATCGTGACGGCGTCGATGAAAGGCTTGTGCACGTCGAGCGCGCCCTTGTGGTCGAACGGCCAGTTCGGGACGGAGAGCTCGCGATAGGAGCCCGTCGTCGGATACGCCTTGCCGATCTCGTCGAGCGCCTCGACGGACCACTCCCCCTTCATCGCGGTCTCCAGGATCCAGAGCGGATCGCCGTGCGAGACGATGACGATGGTCTTGCCCTGATGCGCGCGGTCGAGTTCGAGCACGGCCTCGACCATGCGGGCGCGGACGTCTTCGTACGACTCGCCCTCTTCGACCTTCGTCGAGATCTTGTCCTTGGTCGCGGGATGCGCGGCGGCATACTCGGTCTCGCTCTTGCCGTTCCAGACGCCGAAATCCATCTCGCGCAGGCGCGGATCGAAGACGAGTTCCGCTCCGGTCGCTTCCTTGAGGAGTTCGGCCGTCTGCGTCGTGCGCTTGAGGTCCGACGAGACGATGAGGTCGACGCCTTCCTTCTTGAGCGCCTCGGCGGTCTTCGCGACCTGCGCGCGCCCCTCGTCCGTCAGCTGGATGTCGCCGTTCTTTTCCGGCCACGAGGACAGGAAGCCGCCGTGGTTCGAGACGGCCTGGCCGTGGCGAGCGATGAAGAAGCGGTTCTTGCGGAAGCGGCGCTCGTTCATCTCCGCGAACGAGCCGACGGCGCGGACCTTGCCGCACGCGCATTCCCACAAGGGAAGCGGCGTGCCCCAATAGCGGTCGCGCGAGATGGCCCAATCCTTGATGCCGCGCAGCCATTCGCCGAAGCGTCCGTCCTTGATGTGCGCCGGTTCCCAGTTGATCTTCTCGTTGTTCGCGACGAGCTCCTTCTGCAGCTTGCTCATGGCGATGAACCACGAGTCCTTCGGGTAGTAGAGGAGCGGCGTCGAGCAGCGCCAGCAGAACGGGTAGTCGTGCGTGTACTTCTCTTCCTTCAGGAGGAGTCCGCGCGCTTCGAGATCGGCGATGATGCCGGCGTCGGCGTCCTTCACGAACTTCCCGGCCCACGGCGTGACGTCCGGGATGAACGCGCCGTCGAGGCCGACCGTCATGAGGACGGGGAAATCGTTCTCCTTGATGACGTTCATGTCGTCCTCGCCGAACGGGGCCATGTGCACGATGCCGGAGCCGTCGGTCGTGGAGACGAAACTCCCCGGCACGACGCGATGCGCCGGCTTCGAGAGCGGCAGGAACGAGAAGAGCGGCTCGTATTCCATCCCGACGAGGTCCGAGCCCTTCATGACTTCGACGATCTCCGCGTCGCCGAGGACGTTCAGGCGTTCCTTCGCGAGGATGTAATCGACGCCGTCCTTCTCAGCCTTCACGTATTCGATGTCCGGACCGACGGCGAGCGCGGTGTTCGAAGGCAGGGTCCAAGGCGTCGTCGTCCAGGCGATGAAGTAGGTGTCCTTCTCCCCCTTCACCTTGAAACGGACGTAGAGCGAGGTTTCCGTCACTTCCTTATACCCTTGCGCGACTTCGTGCGATGAAAGCGCCGTGCCGCAGCGCGCGCAGTACGGGACGATCTTGTGCCCCTTATAGAGGAGGCCCTTCTTCTCGATCTCGGAAACGATGTTCCAGACCGACTCGACGTACTCGTTCTTATAGGTGACGTACGGATGCTCCAGATCGACCCAGTAACCCATGCGCTTGGTCATGCGCACCCATTCGTCGAGATACGTCCAGACGGATTCGCGGCACTTCTCGTTGAACTTCTCGACGCCGTAGGCCTCGACGTCCTTCTTGTTCTTGAGGCCGAGCTGTTTCTCGACCTCGAGTTCGACGGGCAGGCCGTGCGTGTCCCAACCAGCCTTCCGGTCGACGCGGTAGCCCTGCATCGTCTTGAAGCGCGGGATGAGATCCTTGAAGGCGCGGGCGAGCACGTGGTGGATGCCCGGCTTGCCGTTGGCCGTCGGCGGCCCCTCGAAGAACACGAAATCGCCCTTCGGGGCATCCTTCTCGAGCGTCTTCCTGAAGATGTCCTTTTCCTCCCATTCTTTCAGGAGTTTCTCTTCGAGTTCAGGGAAATTGGGGGCAGCCATAGCATTCAACGTATATAAAGGTACATTAAAGGGGTTTTCCCGCCTTGTAAATGGTCGGAATGCTGTATAATGGGGCCACTATGATCTACCTCGGTTCCGATCATGCCGGGCACGAGCTGAAGCTGGAGATCGCCTCGTTCCTCGAGGAACGCGGATTCGACTTCCGCGACTTGGGCAACACCTTCAACGACCCTGACGACGACTACCCCGACTTCGCCTTCGACGTCGCCGAGGCCGTCGCGGCCGATCCCGATGCCTTCGGCATCCTGGTGTGCGGTTCGGCCCAGGGCGTCTGCATGGCCGCGAACAAGGTGAAGGGCATCCGCGCCGCCGCGGTCGCGACGCCCGAGGAGGCGAAGCTCACGCGCGAGCACAACGCCGCCAACGTGCTCTGCCTCTCGGGCTGGAAGCGCACCCTGGACGAGGCACGCCCGATCGTCGAGAACTTCATCGCCACCGACTTCAGCGGCGAGGAGCGCCATCTGCGCCGCATCAACAAGATAAGCGAATACGAAAACGATGCCCGTTGAGATCATCCCCGCGATCCTCGCGAAGGACGAGAAGGAGCTGCGCCGCAAGGTGGAATCCGTCGACGGCCTGTGCGAGATGGTGCAGATCGACGTCATGGACGGGAAGTTCGTCGACAACGAGACCTGGGCGGATCCGGACCGCTTCCGGAAGATGCCGCTCCCGATGCCGTACGAGGTGCACCTGATGGTGAAGGACCCGCTCGAGCGCCTGGACGCGTGGTCCTTGGCCGGATGCCAGCGCGTGCTGATCCACGCCGAGTCGGTCGGCGATCTCGCGGAAGCCCTCCGCGTCGCGAAGTCCTACGGCATGGAGGCGGGCATCTCGATCAATCCCGAGACTTCGGTCGCGGACGTCGAGGGCGCCGTCGCCGAGGCGGACGTCGTGCAGGTCATGGGCGTGCATCCCGGCTGGATGGGACAGGCCTTCCAGGACGTCGCCGTCGAGAAGGTCGCGGAGCTCCGCGAGAAGTTCCCCGAGCTCGTCATCGAGGTCGACGGAGGCGTCGCGGTCGGCATCGCGCGCAGGCTCGCGGATGCCGGCGCCGACCGCCTCGTCTCTGGCAGCGCGGTCTTCAGCTCCGGCGCGCCGGCCAAGGCGCTCGACGCGCTGCGCGCCGACGTGGAGTTCGAGGACTGATATGTCCAAACGCGCCCGCGACCCGTTCGCCGTCGCCGTCCTCGCCTTCTCCCTCCTCCTCGTCGCGCTCCTGCTCTTCCTCCTGGCGGCCGACGTCCGGAAGAAGACCGCCGGACGCCCCACGGCCCCTTTCGTACCCCCCGGCTGGGTCGAACCGACCTTCCCTCCCCCGTCCCGAAACTGAGCGGAAAGCCTCCTTGACAGGGGGCTTTTTTGCGCGTATATTAGCTCTTTAACCGCCATCCTATGCGTGATTTCATCCGTCTCCTCATCGACCTCCTGGCGCCCTATCGAAAGACCATCTTTTGGTGTTCCGCGCTCGCGATCGCGGCGGCGGCCGCGGCGATGCTCGGCCCGATCGTCCTCGGCCGGGCGGTGGACGTGGCGCGCGACGGAGGCACGGCGGCGGTCGCCGTCGCCGGCATCGCCGGCTGGCTGGCCATCGAATACGCCGGCGAGGCCATCCGCAACTACCTGGGCCGGCGCGGCTCGATGATCGCGTACGAGACGGTCTCCCGCCATAAGCTCGAAGCCGTCGACGCGCTCCTGCGCAAGCCGCTGTCGTTCCACTATGCGCGCAAGAGCGGCGACGTCACGGAGAAGCTCGCCGCCTTCGAGAACGAGACGGAGAACGTCATCGGCGACGTCATCTTCGATCTCGCGCCCGCCCTCCTCGCGATGACGGCGATGCTGGGATACCTGGCGTGGCTCGACTGGCGCGTGGCGGCGCTCCTGGCCGCGACCGTCTTCGCGGCCGTCTGGTACAAGTACCGCCTCCTGCCGAAAGCCCTCGAGAGCCAGACCGTCTGGCGCGCCGCCGCGCGCGAGGTCAGTTCCACGGCCTGGGACGCCATCAAGAACGTCCTGGTCGTGAAGTCCAACGCCGCCGAGAAGTCCATCGGCGCGCGGCTCGTCGGGCTCCGCCGCTCGATGCTCGAGAAGATCGACGCCGACGTGCGCTTCGACGAGCGCATGTTCACGCGCCAGAGCCTCATCATCCGCGGAGGCTCCGCGCTGACGCTCCTCGTGGCGCTCCTGAACGTGCGCAGCGGCGGCTTCAGCTTCGGCGATTTCACCGCCGTCTCGGCCTACACCTTCGGCATCTTCGGCTACGTGCGCTACATCCAGTGGCAGATGCGCACGCTGACGCGCGCTTCGGCCACCTTCATCGACATGCGCGACATGCTCAGCGCGCCCGCCGAAGATTACGCGTCCGGACGCCCGGTCGCGCTCAAGGGCGGCATCGAGATGCGCGGCGTCCGCTACCGCTACCGCGAGGACGTGCCCGTCATCGAGGACGTGTCCTTCAAGGTGGAGCCCGGCGAGCGCGTCGCCATCGTCGGCGAGTCCGGCGAAGGCAAGACCACGCTCATCGACCTCATCGGCCGCTACCATCTCGCCCAGGAAGGAGCGCTCCTCTACGACGGCATCGACGCCAGGGAGGTGAACCTGGCGTCCTTGCGCGAGCAGATCGGTCTCGTGCCGCAGGACCTGCCGCTCCTGCACGAATCCCTCGGCGAAAACATCCGCTTCGGCAAGCTCGACGCCTCGGACGAGGAGGTGCAGGCGGCCGCGAAGCTCGCGAGCCTCGACGCGTTCATCGCCACGCTTCCGGACGGATACCGCACGCTCGTCGGCGAACGCGGCCTCAAGCTTTCCGGCGGCCAGCGCCAGCGCATCGCCCTGGCCCGCGCCTTCATCCGCGATCCCAGGATCCTGATCCTCGACGAACCGACCTCCAACCTCGACAGCAGGACGGAGGAGCAGATCCAGCGCTCGCTCGAGACGCTCATGAAGGGCCGTACGACGTTCATCATCGCGCATCGCCTGCGCACCGTCCGCGACGCGGACCGCATCCTGGTGCTGAAAGGCGGCCGCATCGTCGAGCAGGGGCGCCATGACGAGCTCGTCGCGAAGAACGGCGCGTATGCGGCGCTGCTCCGCACGCAGACCGGACTCGTCGCTCCCGATGAGGCGAAGGCCGCGGAAGAGACGCGTGAAGACGAGGAAACCGCCGAATGATCGGCGGTTTTTCCGTTGTGGTATACTGGCCCATATAAAGGAGGATTATGGGACACCTGAGCGACAAGCGGATCAAGGAACTCGAGGTCTTGGCCAACCGCCTGCGGCGGCACGTGATCGAGATGGTCGCGCACGCGGGCTCGGGCCACCAAGGCGGTCCGCTCGGCATGGCCGACGTCTTCGCCGTCATGTACGCGCACGTCCTGAGGCACGACCCGAAGAAGCCGGACTGGCCCGATCGCGACCGGCTCGTGCTCTCGAACGGCCACATCTGCCCCATCCAATACGCCGCGATGGCGGAGACCGGCTACTTCCCCGTCGACGAGCTCATGACGCTCCGCCGCCTCGGCACGCGCCTCCAGGGCCACCCGGAGCGGACCAAGCTCCCCGGCGTCGAAGCGACCTCCGGCCCGCTCGGCGGCGGCCTTCCGCAGGCCGTCGGCATGGCCTACGCGGCGAAGATGGACGGCAAGGCCTGGCGCACCTACTGCCTCACCGGCGACGGCGAGCACGACGAAGGCCTCATGTGGGAAGCGATCCATTTCGCCGGCAAGTACCGGCTCGACAACCTCGTCTGCGTCGTCGACCGCAACTACATCCAGATCGACGGCAAGACGGAGGACGTGATGCCGCTCGATCCCTTCGCCGCCAAGTACGAGGCCTTCAACTGGAACGTCATCGAGTGCAACGGCAACGACATCCCGGACGTCGTCCGCGCGCTCGAGAAGGCCAAGACGCTCTTCCAGAAGCCGACCTGCATCGTCGCGCACACCGTCCCCGGCAAGGGCGTCTCCTACATGGAAGGCAACTATCTCTGGCACAGCCAGCCGTTCAAGCCGGGACAGGCCGAAGCGGCCGTCGCCGAGCTCGACGGGACGGGCAAGAAGCTTAAGGAGGAATTGGCCGCGCTCGTATGATCAGGAAAGAAGCCCATCTCTCGGAGAAGCTCCTCGACGCCGACATCCCGCAGAAGCCGACGCGCGACGGCTACGGCTCCGGCGTCATCAAGGCCGCCGAGAGGCATCCGGAGGTCGTCGTGATGTGCGCGGACCTCACGGACTCCACGCGCAACATGGAGTTCAAGAAGCGTTTCCCGGAGCGTTTCATCCAGGCCGGCATCCATGAGCAGTTCCTGGCGGCCGGCGCGGCCGGCATGGCGGCGGCCGGCAAGATCCCGTTCATCACCTCGTACGCGATGTTCTGCCCCGGGCGCGCCTGGGAGCAGGTCCGCACCAACATCTGCCTGAACGAGACGAACGTGAAGATCGTCGGCAGCCACGCGGGCGTCTCGGTCGGTCCCGACGGCGCCACGCATCAGGCCATCGAGGACATGGCCATCATGCGGCCCATCCCGAACATCACGATCATCGCGCCCTGCGACGCCGTCGAGGCCGAGAAGGCCACGCTCGCCGCGGCGGAGATGCACGGGCCGGTCTACGTCCGTTTCGCCCGCGAGAAATCCCCCGTCTTCACCACCGAAGAGACCCCGTTCGAGATCGGCAAGGCGGCGACCTTCCGCTCCGGCAAGGACGTCGCGATCGTCGCCTGCGGCCCCCTGGTCCACAACGCGCTCCTCGCCGCCGAGGAGCTCGCCGAGGAAGGCCTCGACGTCATGGTCGTGAACATGCACACCGTGAAGCCGCTCGACGAGAAGGCGGTCCTGCATGCGGCCGAGTCCTGCGGCGCGGTCGTCACGGTCGAGGAGCACCAGATCACCGGCGGGCTCGGCGGCGCGGTCGCCGAATACCTCGCCAAGGTCCGTCCGACGATCCAGGAGTTCGTCGGCGTCCCGAACGTCTTCGGCGAATCCGGCGCCCCGCAGGAGCTCATCAGCCGCTTCGGCATGGACGTCCCGGCCATCAAGAAAGCGGTCAAGAAAGCCCACAAACGCAAGACGAAAGCCTGAACAGGCGCCCCGGCCGTCCGGGGCGTTTTATGTTATACTTCGAGCGAAATTCCCTATTCCCGCCTATGCCCAAAGCCCGGAAGCCCGTGTATGACATGATCTCGGTCGGCGACGCGACGCTCGACGTCTTCGTCCATCTCGTCGAGGCCTCGGTCCTCTGCAACCTGCAGAAGGACGTCTGCCAGCTCTGCCTCTCGTACGCCGACAAGATCCCGGTCGAGAAGGTCCAGCGCGTCATCGGCGGCAACGCGGCCAACAACGCCGTCGGCTCGTCGCGCCTCGGCCTCAAGGCGGCGTTCTACTCCATCGTCGGCAACGACGAGACCGGGCGCCAGATCATGGACACGGTCAAGCGCGAGAAGGTCTCCTGCGAATACGTCCACGTCGACAAGAAGCAGGAGTCGAACTACTCGGTCGTGCTGAACTACAAGGCCGAGCGCACCATCCTCGTCTACCACATCGACCGCAAGTACAAGCTCCCCAAGCTCAAGCCCACGAAGTGGATCTACCTCACCTCGATGGGCAAGAACCACCTCGACCTCCACATGGAGCTCGCGGCGTACGTGAAGCGCACCGGCACGAAGCTCGGCTTCAACCCCGGCACGCACCAGCTGAAGCAGGGTCTCGAGAAGCTCCGCCCGATGCTCGAGGTCTCGACCGTCCTCTTCGTGAACAAGGAGGAGGCCAAGCGCATCGTCGGCGAGATCGCCGACATGAAGGAGCTCCTCATGGCGGTGCGCCACGTCGGGCCGCAGATCGTCGTCATCACCGACGGCGACAAGGGTTCCTTCGCCTACGACGGCCAGCAGTTCTGGAAGTGCGGCATCACCGACACGCCGGTCGTCGAGCGCACGGGCGCGGGTGACTCCTTCGCCACGGCGTTCCTCGCCGCCTTGAACCATGGCAAGACGATCCCCGAGGCGATGCAGTGGGGCACCCTGAACTCCGCTTCCGTCATCACCAAGGTCGGTCCGCAGGCCGGACTCCTCACCGAGAAGCAGATGGCCGCCTGGCTCCGGAAGTACGCCAAGATCAAGCCCCGCCTCTTCTAGTATGCTGACCACCCTGAAACCGGTCCTCGCCAAGGCGCACAAGGGGAACTACGCCGTCGGCGCGTTCAACACCAACAACCTCGAGATCACGCTGGCCGTCATCGAGGCGGCCGTCGAGATGAAGTCGCCCGTCATCATCCAGACGAGCGAGGGCGCGGTCGACTACGCCGGCATGGAGTACCTGAAGGCGATGATCCTCACGGCGGCGAAATCGAAGGTTCCGGTCGTCTTCCATCTGGACCACGGCAAGGACCTGAAGGTCGTGAGGAAAGCCATCGATTCCGGCTACACCTCCGTGATGTACGACGGCTCGGCGCTGCCGGAGAAGGAGAACCTCGCCAACACGAAGAAGGTCGTGGCCTGGGCGCGGAAGAAGGGCGTCTCGGTCGAGGCCGAGATCGGCGCCATCGCCGGCATCGAGGACTTCGTCTCCGTCGAGGAGAAGGACGCGCATCTCACCGACCCGCAGAAGGCGCTGGCCTTCGCCAAGGCCACGAAGTGCGACGCGCTCGCCATCGCCATCGGCACCGCGCACGGCGCGTTCAAGTTCAAGGGCGAGACCATCCTCGATTTCGACCGCCTGAAGAAGATCAAGGAGCTGACGAAGATGCCACTCGTGCTCCACGGCGCCTCCGGCATCGACGCCGCGCTCGTCGAACGCACGAAGACGCAGTGCTCCATCCTCGGCGACTGCGCGCGCCTCGAGAACGCCCACGGCGTCTCGGACGCGGCCATCGCCAAGGCCGTGAAGCTCGGCATCAACAAGATCAACGTCGACTCGGACCTGCGCATCGCCTTCACCGCCGCGGTACGCGAGACCCTCATCAACGACAAGAAGGCCTTCGACCCGCGCAAGATCCTCGGCCCGGCCAAGAAGCTGATGAAGGAAGTCGTGAAGCATAAGATGGAGCTGTTCGGCTCCGCCGGAAAAGCCTGATATGGCCAAGATCTTCATCACCCGCCGCATCCCCAAGACCGGGCTCGACCTCCTCAAGGCCGCCGGACACCAGGTGAAGCTGCATGCCGGCGGCGGCGCCATCTCGCGCAAGGACCTGCTCGCCGGCGCGAAGGGCGCCCACGCGATCCTCTCGCTTCTCACGGACAAGATCGACGGCGCCGTCTTCGCCGCCGCCGGGCCGCAGCTCAAGATCGTCGCCAACTACGCCGTCGGGTACGACAACTTCGACCTCGCGGCCTTCAAGAAGGCCGGCGTCCTGGCCGCCAACACGCCCGGCGTGCTGAACGGCGCGGTCGCCGAACACGCCGTCGCGCTCATGTTCGCCGCCGCCAAGCGCATCGTGGAATCCGACCGCTTCACTCGCGCCGGCAAGTACAAGGGCTGGGAGCCGGAACTCCTGCTCGGCACGGAACTCTCCGGCAAGACCATCGGCATCCTCGGCCTCGGCCGCATCGGCGCCGGCGTCGCCAAGCGCGCCAAGGCGATGGAGATGAAGGTCCTCTACTACGACGTGAAGCGCAACGAGGCGTTCGAGAAGGAGACGGGCGCGGCATTCGCGACGGTCGAGGACCTCCTCAAGGGTTCCGACGTCGTCTCCATCCACGTGCCGCTCCTCCCCTCCACCCGGCATCTCATCGACGCCAAGCGCCTGAAGCTGATGCGGAAAGGCGCCATCCTCATCAATACCTCGCGCGGTCCGGTCGTCGACGAGAAGGCGCTCGTCGCGGCGCTCAAGGCGAAGCGGATCGGCGGCGCCGGACTCGACGTCTACGAGAACGAGCCGAAGCTCGCGCCCGGCCTGGCCAAGCTCCCGAACGTCGTCCTCACGCCGCACACGGCCTCGGCCACGGTCGAGACGCGCGACCGCATGGCGGTCCTGGCCGCGCAGGCCATCATCGACGCCCTCGCCGGCAAGACGCCGACGAACCTCGTCCCCCTGCCCTGAACGCGAAACCCCGTGCCTCCGGCGCGGGGTTTTCGATTCACGGCTCGGTCCGTCCTCACGCTTGCCGCAGGCGCATCCCGTCGTACGCGAGCGAGAGCTTGAGCTGCGGCGCGCGCGAACGGGCGTAGTGCTTGAGGAAGGCTTCCGCCTCATGGTGCGGCGGATAGGTGTGGCCGGTCTGCGTCAGCACGAGATGCTCGACGCCGAGCCACTGCGCGTACCTCAAGGACTTGTCGGGCGTGAGATGCCCGCGATAGCGCTGTTCGAACCAGAAGGCGGCGTCGAGGACGAGCGTGCGGACGCCCTGAAGCTGCTTCAGGGTCGGCGCGGGGATCGAGGCGACGTCGCTGGCGTAGGCGAACTTCCCGATGCGGAAGCCGAACGTGGGGAAGCCGGCGTTCAGGCTGTGGCGCACGCGCAGGAACCGCGCGCTCACCGTCCCGATCTTGGCGGTGGCGCCGGACTTCACGTACCGATACTCGAGCCCGGAGAAGCCGCCGTATCTCCTGAACGTGGCGTGTTCGGTGTAGACCGGCAGGATGACGCCGCGCGAGGCGGCCCAGTCGGAAAGCGCGCGCAGGCCGCCGGCGGCGTCGAGGTGCGCATGCGTCAGCAGCGCGGCATCGATCTTCTGGATACGGTGGGACGCGAGCTGGTAGCCGATGTCGGGGCCGGCGTCGATCAGGACGGCGGTCTCGCCGGAACGCACCAGGGCCGCCGAGCGTAAGCGGCGGCTCTTCGAGTGCGCCTTCATGGCGTCGCGGCATAGCGCGTCGGAATGCCCGATGCGCGGTATGGCCTCCGCCGGTCCGGTCCCCAGGAACAGGGCTTCCATGTGATTCCAGCATACACCTCGCGCCATTGACCGCCAACGCGCGCCGGCCTAAGCTCGGACCAAGAGCCCTTTCCCTGGAGGACCCCATGGGCCTGAAGTTCCTGCTCTGCCCGTGCCTCCGGCACGGCCGCTTCGTCCGCGATCCGGACCCGCATCTCACGGACCCGCGCCGGGCTCCCTTGCCCGTCGAAGTCGGGAGCCGCGAGATGGCGGGCGACATGCTCGAAGACGCCATGCGCAACGCCGTCCTCGACCCCGGCGACGTCCGGAGCATCGAGGCCGCCATCGCGGAGTCGATGATGGTCGTGAAGGACGACTGGATCCCCGACGCGCTCCGCGAGAGGATCGTCCTCTGGAACGTCGCCGCCGGAGCGACGAACGATCCCGCCGCCTTCGCCCTGACGGACTTCCATGCCTACCACGCCCTCGTCGACGGCTTCGGCCAGGACGACCCCGCCCCGACATGACACGGGGCGTTTTTCGTTGACATCCCGCCGGAAAATGCTATCGTTCCTCCGTCGAGGGCCGCTAGCTCATCTGGTAGAGCACCTGCTTTGCAAGCAGGGGGTGATCGGTTCGAGTCCGATGCGGTCCACCATCGAAAAAAGCTCCCTCGCAGGGAGCTTTTTCGCATCCGCCCGGACCATGAGACGAAAGACCCGCCGGAAGGCGGGTCTTTTCTTCTTACGGAGTGCTCGTCGCCGACTCTTCCGGACGGGCGGCCTGGAGCGCCGCCTTGAGATCGGCGCGGGCCTTCTCGGCGGCGGTCTTGAAGTCCGCGTTCGCCTTCGCGATGGCGGCGCGGCGCGTCTCGGCGGCGGCCTTCGCGGCTTCCGACGGCTTCTCCGCCGCTTTCGCGTCCGTGCGGAACTTCGCATGCGCCGCATCGAGGCTGGCCTTGAGGGTCGCCCTCACCGCGGCGGGATCGACGCCGGCGGCGCAATCGGCCTTGGCCTTGTCGAGCGCGGCCTTGACCGAGGCCTTCAGGGCGTCGGCGGCGGCTTGGACGGCCGCGCGGCGATCGGTCACGGCCTTATCGACGGCCGCGCGGAACGCCGCGTTGGCCGCCTCGATGGCGGTACGGCGCGTCTTCCACGCGGAGTCCATCGCCGTCTTGAAGGCGCGGAGCGCGGTCTTCTGCGCGTCGTCCTCCGCCTTCTCGTCGAGCTGGGCGAGCAGGTTCTCCCAACGCGTCTCCCAACCCTCGCGACGGTCTTCCCGGCGGTCCTGGCGTTCTTCGCGGCGCTCCTCGAGCGTCGACTTCCGTTCATCGCGGCGCCCGTCGAGTTCGGCCCTCCGCGTCGCCATCCGCGTCTCGAGCGTCGTGAGCGCCGCCGTGAGGCGCGCGCAGGCGTCGCCAGCGGCGCGCGGCTGCCGTTCCGGCGGCGTCTGGGCGAAGGCGGGCAGGGCCGTCGTGAGCAGCATGACGGCGCCGGCGGCCGCGGCCGCGACGCGCTTAGAGTTCAGATTGGACATAGGCTTTTCCATACGCGTCAAGTTCCGCGCCGTCGTTGCCGACGACATCGGCATCGTTCCCTTCCTCGTACTCGACCATCGCGTCGGCGTCGGCTTCCGTCAGCATCGCGTCGGCGGCGGCGTCGACCGAGGCTTCGAGGCTCGCGTCCGCGTCGATGCCCATGCGGCCGTCATCCCGCGTCTCCTCCCCCGTTTCCGTCCCGGTCTCGAGCGAAGCTTCCTGCTGGACATCCGCCTGGCAGCCGGCTCCGGCCAGGAGCACGACCGCGGCGGTCCCTATCCAGCGTTTCCACGTCGGAACCATAGTGTTCGGCTTATGTTTAACGCTCTCCCCGCATTCTACCATGGACGGAAACCGCATTTCGTCCTTACAATGACGGCATGACCACCCTGCCGAAACCCACGGAAACCAGGCCCTGGGGCGCCTATCAGAACCTCTTCGAGGGGGCCGGATTCCTCGTGAAGCTGATCGAGGTGGCGCCGCGCCACCGCCTGAGCCTCCAGCGCCACTTCAAGCGCGAGGAGTTCTGGATCGTCGTCTCGGGCGAAGGCGTCTTCGAGCTCGACGGCGTCGAGCGCGCGATCTCCGCCGGCGAGATGCTGCGCGTCGGCGTGCGGCAGACGCATCGCGTCGGCAACCGCGGCGACGCGCCGCTCCTCATCCTCGAGCTCCAGCGCGGCGCGTGCGACGAGAACGACATCGAACGTCTCGCCGACGATTATCGGCGCGCGTCGTCGGAAAATTTATCCACAGTTTGAGCGTTGCATCGCGTCGTAAGCGCGGAAAGTGTGTTACAATATTTTCGTAAGAGTGCTCGCGCTTTAAGTATGCGATCACGATTCAGAAAGGGGAGGTGATTTTCATGGCAGCGAAGAAAAAGAAGGCCGCGAAGAAGGCCCCGAAGAAGAAGGCGGCGAAGAAGAAGAAGCAGTAAATCTGCCTCTTCGTAAAAAGACTCCTGTGCCATGCTTGCAGGAGTCTTTTTCGTTCTTCACTTCGCGCGCGCCTTCATGAGCGCTTCGGCGATGGCGAGCTGTTCGAGCGTGTTCACGCCGAGCGCCTCGTCGGGAGGGACCGCCACCGTCTGGACCATCTCGCCCGCTGCGATGGCCCTGCCGAGCAGGTCGGTCAGGTAGAGCTCCCCGGCGGCGTTGTCCGTCGTGAGGAGCTCCAGGTTCTTCCAGAGCCAGTCGGCCTTGAAGCAGTAATAGCTGGGGTTGATCTCCTTGATGGCCAGCTGTTCCGGAGCGGCGTCCTTCACCTCGACGATGCGCTCGATGGCGCCGTCCGGGCCGCGGACGATGCGTCCGAAGTCGGCGAACGGGGCGCGCCAGGAGTCGAAATCCTCGACGGTGACCGTGCCGATCGTGAGCGTCGCGCCGCTGGCCAGGTGCATGTCCGCCACGCGGCGGATCGTGCCGGCGGTGACGAAGGGCTGGTCGCCGACGAGCACCATCACGTGCTCGGCCGAACCTTCGAGGAGCGGCCGGGCGCGCATGACGGCGTCGCCCGTGCCCTTGAGCTCGGTCTGCGTCGCGTAGTCGCAGGCGTCCCCGCAGACGGTGCGCACGTGCTCCGCCATGTGGCCGATGATGACGACCGGTTTCGCGTCGACGCCGGAGTCGACGACGGCGTCGAGGACGTAGGCGAGCATCGGCTTGCCGAGGATCGTGTGCAGGACTTTCGGGCGGTCGGCCGGGCCCATGCGCTTCCCTTTGCCGGCCGCGAGGATGATGATTCGGTGCATAGCCGGACCACCTTAGCCCGAAACGACGCACCTGTAAACCTCTTCGAGGTCCGCGCAAAGCGGCACGCCGGGCGCCGTCGGCAGCGGCTTGGGGCCGCGCACGGCGATCATGCGCGACTCCGGAAGCACGCGGCGCATCACGTCGATCTCCTCGCCGTTGTCGTTGACGAAGACGAGCGGCGCCGGCCAGGCGAGCATCTCGGCGATGCGCGTGGCCTTCGGCTCCGCCGTGCACATGACGTAATCGAAATGCTCCAGGAGGCCGGAGTGGATGGCCTTGCGCTGCTGCCAGACCGGTTCGCCGAGCGTGAGGAGCGCGAGCTTCCAGCCGTCGGCCTTCAGCCGGAGCAGGACCGACGCCGCCCCGTCGAACAGGAACTCGGACATCCGGGTCACGGCGTCCGGCGAGCCCGCCAGCGCCTCCTTGAACCGCGTCGTATCGGCGAGCGTGTAGTCGAAATCGAAGACGACGGTGCCCTTCATAGGCCGCCGAGGCAGTTCTGCACGATGAGCGCCGCGAGCGTGGAAGGATCGTGGCGGATGAGCGTGCGCTTGATGGGGTCGCCCGCCTTGAGGACGGGGATCGAGCGCGACATCAGGTCCGCCGCGAGGTAGATGCGGCCGTCCCGCACGGCCGGCGAGAGCGGCGGGACCGGGAACTCCCCTTCCGCGGCGTAGCGGTCGAGCAGTTCCCGTTCGGGCGTCACGCTGTTGCAGGTCACGAAATCGATGCGGCCCTTGCCGATGTACCGCTCGATGCCGGAAACGAAATCGTCGACCGTGAAGCCGTCGGTGTGGCCTTTCTTGGTCATCAGGTTGCAGTTGTAGACGACCTTGCCCTTGGCGCGGCCGATGGCCTCGGCCACCCCTTTGACCAGCAGGTTCGGCAGGATGCTGCAGTAGTAGTTGCCGGGGCCGATGACGATGACGTCCGCGGCGTCGATGGCCTCGACCGCCTTGGGGTTGGCGTACACGTCCGGGTCCAGGCGGAGATCGGGATCCTTCGGGAGCTCCGCCGTCTCGATGGCGTACTGTCCGTTGATGCAGAGGTCGCCGCGGCCGCTCACGAGGCGCGTGTCCTGCGTCGTGACGGGGATGACGGTGCCGCGCGTGGCGAGCACCATGCCGGCGACGCGTACGGCCTCGTCGAAGTTGCCGGTGATCTTCTCGAGCGCGGAAAGGAAGATGTTGCCGAAGTTGTGCCCCTTGAGGCCGCCGGCCTCGAAGCGGTAGTTGAAGAGCTCGCGGACGATGGTATCCGCTTCCGAGATGGCGACGAGGCACTGGCGCACGTCGCCGGGCGGCAGGACGCCGAGCTCGTCGCGGAGCATGCCGGTCGAGCCGCCGTCGTCGGCCATCGAGACGACGGCCGTGAGCTTCACCGGATATTTCTTGAGGCCGGTCAGCAGGGTGAACTGTCCCGTGCCGCCGCCGATGGTGACGATCGATTTCATGATGATCGCGTTATGTCATTCCGAGCGAGGCCTTCAAGCCGAGCGGTAGGAATCGCTTTTCAAAAGGGATCCCTGCCGCCGCGCTGGAGCGCGCGGCTCGGGATGACAGGAATCACTCGACCGTGACGGATTTGGCGAGATTGCGCGGCTTGTCGACGTCGAGGCCCTTGGCCACGGCCGTCTCGTAGGCGAGCAGCTGGAGCGGGATGACGGAGAGGATGGGCTGGACGAGCGGGTGCGTCTCGGGGATCTCGATCGCGTGGTCGCCGGCGCGGCCGAGTTCCTTGGCGCCGCCCGCCGTCGTGACGACGAACGTCCTGGCGCCGCGGGCGCGGACTTCCTCGAGGTTGGATTTCACCTTCTCGAAGACGGAGTCGCGCGGCGCGAGCGTCACGATGGGGAAGCCGGGTTCGACCATGGCGATCGGGCCGTGCTTCATCTCGCCGGAGGCGTAGCCTTCCGCGTGGATGTACGAGACCTCCTTGAGCTTGAGCGCGCCTTCGAGCGCGATGGGATGGTGCAGGGTGCGCCCGAGGTACATGACGTGCCGCGCTTCCCCGAGGGACGCCGCCCATTCGGCCAGGCGCGGACGGAGCGTGAGGACGTCCTCGATGCGGTCCGGCAGGGTCTCGAGCGCGTGCGCGATCTTCCGGGCTTCGTCGTCCGGGAGCCCGCGTTCGCGCGCGAGGGCCAGCGCGAAGAGCAGGAAGACGGTGAGCTGGGAGACGAAGGCCTTGGTGGAGGCGACGCCGATCTCCGGACCGGCGTGGTTGTAGATGCCGGCGGCCACGTCGCGGGCGATGGTCGAGCCGACGACGTTCACGATACCCATCGTGAGGAGCCCGGCGTCCTTCGCCAGACGGAGCGCGGCCAAGGTATCGGCCGTCTCGCCGGATTGGCTCACGGCCAGCACGGCGGTGCGGCCAGGCATGACGGGCTCGCGGTACCGGTACTCCGATGCGAGGTCCACGCTCACGGGGATCTTGGCGAGGCGCTCGATCATCTGCGCGCCGACCAGGCCGGCATAGTAGGCGGACCCGCAGGCGACGATCTGGATGCGGCGCATGTCCTTGAGCGAGGCGCGCAGATCGTTGAAGACGCCGAGCTGGACGCGCCCGTCGCCCGAGAGGCGGCCGCGGAGCGCCGAGCGGACCGTTTCCGGCTGTTCGAGCATCTCCTTCAGCATGAAGTGCGCGTGTCCGCCCTTCTCGATCTCCTTCTCCGACCATTCGATGACGCGCGTCTCCTTATCGACCGCGGCGGCGGCGAGCGTCGTGACCTCCGCGCCCGCGGCGTCGAGGCGCGCCATCTCGCCGTCGTCGAGGTAGATGACGTTGCGCGTGGTGCCGATGAGCGCGGAGGGGTCCGAGGCGACGAGCATCTCCCCTTCCCCGACGCCGATCACGATGGGGCTGCCGAGGCGCGCGGCGACGATCTCGCCGGGCTTGTCGGCGTGGATGGCGGCGATGCCGTAGGTGCCGCGCAGGTGCCGCAGGGACGCGCGGACGGCGGACGTGAGGTCGCCCTCGTAGTATTCCTCGACGAGATGCGCCAAGACCTCGGTGTCGGTCTCGGAAACGAACAGGTGCCCGCTCTTCTCGAGCCAGAGCTTCAGTTCGGCATAGTTCTCGATGATGCCGTTGTGCACCAGAGCGATCTTGCCCGTGCAGTCCATGTGCGGATGGGCGTTGTCCTCGGTCGGAGCGCCGTGCGTGGCCCAGCGCGTATGCGCGATGCCCGCCGTCGCGCGATGCTCGCCGGCGCCGTCGACGCGCTCGACCAGCCGGTCGATGCGTCCGGGCGCCTTGATGACCTTCATGCCCTGCGCGTCGGGATACGCGACGCCGGCGGAATCGTAGCCGCGATATTCAAGCGACCGCAGTCCCCGGATGAGGATCGGCAGGGCGGGGCGCTTCCCGATGTATCCGACGATGCCGCACATATATATGTACCCTACCCCGGCGAGACGCCTTTTTCAACGGACGAAAAAACGGCTCAGGTGAGCCGCGTCTTGGGAGGAAAGCACATGCCGGGCTGGAACTTCACGGCGCACCCGAAGAAACTGCCGTCGCCGGCGATGATGCCGAGCTTCGGAAGCCCCGAATCGTGCGCCGTGCCGACGCCGAGGACCCGGACGGGCACCGTGCGGCCGTCCGCGCGCAGGTTCGGCGTCACGAGATGGCCGCCGACGTTCACCCCATGCCCGAGGATGCCGTCGAGGATGGAGTTGCGGTGCGGAGCCTTCGCGCCGGGGAAGAGCACGGAGTGCTTCACCTCGGAACAATGGCCGACGCGCGCGCCGGCACCGACGATCACGCCGCCGCGCAGGTACGCGTGCGGACCGACGACGGCGCCGTCGTCGATGATGGCATCGCCTTCGATGACGGTGTACGGCTTGATGACCGCCGTGGGCGCGATCAGCACGCGCCACGGGTTCTCGATACGCACGGTCGGGTCGCACGAGAGCGCGGGCCCCGACCGATACGGATCCGACGGCCTGGACTGGGCAAGCATGGTTCCCAGGTAGGCGTTGAGGTTCGCGAGGGCGGCCCAGACGGGCTCGCCCCTGCCGTACAGCGCCCGATGGACGAACGCCTGAAGGTTGAAGAAGAGCTCCGGCTTGAGGGTCATGTCGGCCTCCTCGCGGCGCACCTTAGCAGGGGGTCGCGCGGCGCGACAGTGGATAAATGAAAAACGGCCCGCGATGGGCCGCGCGCGATCACCTCATGTGCCTGTTCGCCTCTTCCATCGCCTCTTCGGGCTTCCACGTGAAGTCGAAGCGGTAGCGCCGCTCCCGATCGTAGCCGCGGACGACGAAGACGATGTGTCCCGTCTGCGACGTGATCAGGCCGTCGGCCCGGAAGACGATGCGCGCCCATCGCGAGTAGAGCTCGAACTCGTTCTCGACCTCCTCGACGTGGCGGTAGACCCGGACCTCGCCGGTGGACTTGTCCACGGTCGTGAGATGCGGCGCCATGTGCATGCCGGTGATCTTCATCGTGTGGTCCTTCCGTCCGCGCTGGACGTGGACCTCGCCCTTGATCTTGCGACCGTCGGGGAGCTCGAGCCAGTAGGCGTAGTCCTCCATCGACTTCAGCTCGTCCTTGTAGTTGCTGAAGATCATGACCTCGATGAAGAGCCCGGAGCCGTCCTCGGAACGCTGGGCGGGGATCTCCGCGAACTCGCCGAGGAGCTTGAGCGCCATCGGCCGGCCTTGCGGGCCGACGATGGTGTGCTTCACCTGCACGCGGTTCTCCTTGCGGTAGATGACGAGGATCCGGGGAGGACGCGGCGCTTCCGTATCGCTCTCCTTGTACGCGTACAGCGGATGCAGGACCTTGCCGCGCGTCTTGAGCACGTTCGGCCCGCAGGCCGTACCGACGAGAGCGGCGATCACGAGGCCCAGGCACTGGAGACGACGACCGTACGACATGGCACCCTCCGATTCCCGAATGACGGGCGTTCAATGAACCGTCCCGACCTTACGCCAAGACCGCATCCTTGGCAAATGAAAAGGCCCGAGTTCAATCGGGCCGCTTCTTATCCTTCTCGCCGCCTTCGGAAGGCATCGGAGGGATCTTGGAGATGTCGATCGTGATGGTGGAGCCGTCCTCCTCGTCCTCATCGCCGTCGCCGGAGATGCGCGTGACGTGGACGCCGCGCCGTTCCTCGTCGTCCTTCTTTTCGGAAGGCTTCGGGGCGGGCGCGTTCGGATTCGGCATCTCGTGGCCGGGCTGGCGATCGGCGGGCATCTCGTGGCCCCGGTCACGCTCGACGGGAATCTCGCGGGGGTCGTCGGCGGGGACGGTCGGCTGGATGCCTTCCTCCTTACGCCGCTTCTCTTCCTCGCGCTTCTTGATCTGTTCGATGATCCAAGGATCGAGGGGCGCCATCTGTTCCCTCCTTTCAGGCATAGCGAGCGATCGTTCAAGTAGGTCCACCATAACCGATGGCGCTCCCGCGCGCAAGCCGAAAAAAAAGCTCCCCGTCAGGGAGCTTCGAGGATCGACACCTCGTCGCCGACGGCGAGGCTGCCGCCGTTCATGCCATTGAAGTTCCGTCCGAAGATGACGCCCTTCCCCGCCCTGCGGTACGCCGCTAGCGCGGCGAGCGGCTCCTTCCCGCGCTCGGCCGTGGCTTGGTCGGTCGTCGTGATGACGCAGCGGACGCACGGATCCGCTCCGAGCAGGCGCACGCCGCCGATCGCGACGGCGGGCCACGCGTCCTCGGCATACGGGGCGCAGCCGGCGATGACGACGTTCGGACGGAAGCGATCCATCGGGAGCGGCGCCTCCAGGCGGCCGTTCAGGTCCTCGAGCGAGGCTTCCGAAACGACGAGCAGCTCGTGCGCGTCCGCGAAGGCGATGCGCGTACCGCCGCGTGACGGCCTGACATGGCCGTCGGCCATCCGGACGAGCGTGGAGTCGCGCTTCAGGAACGCGCTGAACCAGCCCGCGGGCCACGGCCCCTGATCGTACGCCGTCACGCGTTCGCCCCAGACCACGGCTTCGCGCACGCGATAGGGCGGGACTTCGTCCCCGTCGATCTCGAGGCGCATGCGTCCGGAGCCCGGCGCCGACCATTCGAGCATGCCGTCCTTGATGGCGGTCTCGACCAGGCAGAGCTTCGGCTCTTCGCGCTGCGTCAGGACCTTGCCGGTCCGCGTCTCCACGACCGCCCATTCGCGATCGTGGAGGAGTCCGCGAAGCGACAGGTTCGCCCGCTCGAGCGCGATGCCTTTGCAGGATTTGATGGGGTAGCAGAACAGTCCGGAAACGGACGGCGTCATCATCGAAAGACCTCCGATGACCGGGAGCTTACGCCCACGCTCGCCTGCTGTAAAGCAAAAACCCCTCTTTTGGAGGGGTTTGAGCATAACCGGCATTGACTTACTTTTGCAGGACCGGGTTGGGTCCAACTATCATCAGCCTCACGCAGCTTAACTTCCGAGTTCGGGATGGGATCGGGTGTGACCTGCGCAGTAGAAACACCGGAAAACTGACGTCGAGCGCTGGGCCCCGGCTGGAGTTTATCCCGGCGAAAGCCGGGACCGGGGTGGCGACATCAATTTTCCGGCCCCAAAGGCTTGCGCCCTTGGGTGGAAATTTCAGTAGAAAGATCATGCGCGATTCAGCTCCGCGGCTTGCGCCGGGGCTGAAGCACTCATGCTTCAGCAGTTGTAGATACGACTTATTAGTATCGCTCAGCTCAAACCCTCGCGGGTCTTACACTTGCGACCTATCGACCTGCTCGTCTCGCAGGAGTCTATGATTCCTAATCTTGGGGACGGCTTCACGCTTATATGCTTTCAGCGTTTATCCGCTCCGAATGTCGCTACCGAGCAGTGCCCCAGGCGGGACAACTCGTACACGAGAGATTCGTGCTTCCTGGTCCTCTCGTACTAAGGAAGCGCCCCCTCAAGAATCTACGCCCGCAGTGGATAGGAGACCGAACTGTCTCACGACGTTCTGAACCCAGCTCACGTACCGCTTTAATTGGCGAACAGCCAAACCCTTGGGGCCTTCTTCAGTCCCAGGATGCGATGAGCCGACATCGAGGTGCCAAACCGGACCGTCGCTATGGACGCTCGGGTCCGATCAGCCTGTTATCCCCGGAGTAGCTTTTATCCGATGAGCTTCGACCATCCTAATTTGGATCGTCGGATCACTAACTTCCGCTTTCGCGACTGCTCGACTTGTAGGTCTTGCAGTAAAGCAGGCTTGTGCGTTTGCGCGTCCAGCCCGATGTCTATTCGGGCTAAGCCTACCTTTGTAAACGCCTCCGTTACCTTTTGGGAGGCGACCGCCCCAGTCAAACTACCCACCAGATACTGTCCCTCCGAAGCCATTCCGCACCAGAGGTTAGAATTAAAACGTTTTGAGGGTGGTGTCTCATCGTCGCCTTGCGGCTCCCACCTACACTGAACAAAAAACGTCCTAAGTCAATATCAAGTTGTAGTAAAGCTTCACGGGGTCTTTTCGTCCAGCTGCGGGTACAGCGCATCTTCACGCCACTTGCAATTTCGCCGAGTCCATCGTTGAGACAGTTTCTCTCTCGTTATGCCATTCGTGCGGGTCGGAACTCACCCGACAAGGAATTTCGCTACCTTAGGACGGTTATAGTTACCGCCGGCGTTCATCAGCGCTTCGGTTCAAGGCTACGCCCAAATAAATTCGGGATCACCTCTCCCCTTAACGTTCTGACACTGGCCAGGCATCAGCCCCTATACATCGCCTTGCGGCTTTAGCAGGGACCTGTGTTTTTGGTAAACAGTCGGAAAGAAGACGCTCGCTGCGGCCCCATCTATCTCCCCTTGCGGGGACTTCGATGTGGCAGGCCTTATACCGAAGGTACGGCCACTTTTTTGCCGAGTTCCTAAACGATGGTTATCTCGTTCGCCTTGGCACAATCGTGCCCAACCACCTGTGTCGGTTTACGGTACGGATTCTCATGGCTTAACCCTAGAAGCTTTTCTAGTCACCACCTTTCCTCGAATCTCCAGCGATGAAGCCGGATTTCGACCACCCTTTCCTTTATGGCCGCGGATTTGCCTACGGCCGGATCGGGCTTCTCGACGCGCATATCCAGAGAGCGCTCGAGGTCTGGCGATGCGTCCCTTCATCGGACGCCATGAGAAGTGCAGGAATATTAACCTGCTCATCCATCGGTTACCCCTTTCAGGTTGGCCTTAGGACCGACTAACCCTGGGACGAGTTGCGTTGCCCAGGAAACCTTGGTTTTACGGCGTCGGAGGTTTTCACTCCGATTTGTGCTACTTATGCCAACATTCTCACTTCCCAGCGCTCCACAGGCCCTTACGGGTCCTACTTCACTGCTGCTGGGAATGCTCCCCTACCACTCCACCCCTTGCGGGATCGAGTCCACGACTTCGGTACTGCATTTAGCCCCGGTATATTTTCGGTGCCAAACAACTCGACCAGTGAGCTGTTACGCTTTCTTTAAAGGATGGCTGCTTCTAAGCCAACCTCCTGGTTGTTTGAGTCGTAAGACCTCCTTTTACACTTAATGCAGATTTAGGGACCTTAATCTGTGATCAACGGCTGTTTCCGTTTTGACCGATGGAGCTTAGCCCCCATGGTCTGACTGCTGGGAAGCGCATATGGTATTCGGAGTTTGGTTGGGAACCGTAGGATTGCTCCACCGGTCCCCATTCAGTGCTCTACCCCCATATACGTATTGACCAGCGCTAGCCCTCAAGCTATTTCGGGGAGAACCAGCTATCACCCAGTTCGATTGGAATTTCTCCGCTAGCCACAGGTCATCGCAAAGTGTTGCACAGCTTACGCGTTCGGCCCTCCAGTCCGCTTTCGCGGACCTTCAGCCTGCCCATGGCTAGGTCACCGGGTTTCGGGTCTATTCTGTGCCACCCTTCAACATCTTGGCACCGATCAGCGATGAAGCCGACCGGAACCAAGAGTTGAAAACGCCCTATTCAGGCTCGCTTTCACTTCGGCTCCGTTCCCGCAGGAACTTAACCAAGCGACACAGATATAACTCGTTGGCTCATTCTTCAATAGGAACGCCATCACCCTTGCGGGCTCTGACTCCTTGTAAGTGTATGGTTTCAGATACTATTTCATCGCCCTCCCGGGCTGCTTTTAACCTTTCCCTCGCGGTACTTGTTCACTATCGATCATCGAGAGTATTTAGCCTTGGCACATAGTCGTGCCGGATTCGTACCGGATTTCACGTGTCCGGTAGTACTTAGGAGCAATAACTGCAGCGCGTGAGTCATCTTTCAAATACGGGGCTATCACCCTCTTTGGCCGACCTTTCCAGGTCGTTTTTCTAGACTCTCACGGTCGCCGCCGGATCCTGGAAGGAATCCAACGTCATCGTCCATCGACACCTACGGAGCGACAGCTTCCACTCGTACCTCCCACCCGCGGCATTCCCTTGCGGGAACGCTCGGTGCGGTCGGCTGCTATCGTAGGTTTGGGCTGGTCCCCTTTCGCTCGCCGCTACTTAGGGAATGCGCTGACTTGGCTCAATCTGAAGACCTTTGCAGGTTCTCAGATTGAGAAGTCAACCTTATTTTCTCTTCCTCTGGCTACTGAGATGTTTCACTTCACCAGGTGCCTTCCGTTCCAGCTTTCGCTGGGCGGTAACATGACTTCATCATGCTGGGTTCCCCCATTCGGAGATTCACGGGTCAAAGGTTGCTTACCACCTCACCGTGACTTTTCGCAGGTTGCTACGTCCTTCATCAGCTCTCGACGTCTAGGCATCCACCATACACCCTTGATTCTACAACTGCTGAAGCAGGATCTGCTTCAGCAGGTCTAATGTACTCTTTAAGTACACTGTACCCTTGTATCTACTGATACTTTCTACCTTGATTCTTGTCTTCAGTTGTCAAGGATTCTCGCACGGGGTCGTGGTCCGAGCGACGCGCGTTCGCGTCCCAGGGATGGCGATCGATCATGATGACCGATCTTCGACTTGTGCGCCGGGATGGGAACCGGACCTCGTAGTGTCTGCAATATAGTAGCAGTCCCGTAGGTGGCCGTATGTTCCCGTCTCGATGCGCAAGCGGCTCTGACGATGTGGGGTAAGGACCAAAAAAACCGCCTTCCAAGCGGTTCCAGAGCTCCCCAGGCGGAGATGACCGTTGCTTGGTATCACGTTACGACTCGTTGTTGAGTGCGGTACGCAAAGTGGCAGGTTTAAGTTGTCCACAGTATAGAGGAGCCTCGAATGCCTGTCAAGAGGCGGTTCTGGGCTCGTGTACCGGTCAAAGAACGTGCTGACTTGCGGTACTCTAGTGAAGTTCTAAAACACTGTCAAGTGGCCTAAGATTGGCCAAGTTCCGGCGGTTCTGTTAGGGTGGCCAAAGCTCATTTTCCTCAAGAATCGAGAAGGAGGGCGTATGCGACAGCTGACGCCAGAAGAAATCCGGCGCCGCAATCGGCGCGTGATGTTCGATCTCATCCCGGTGCGGCTGCTGATCGCGGCCGGCACCTTCGTGATGGCGCTCCGCGAGAAGCGCCTCTGCGGCGCGTATAAGGAGGCGCGCAAGGCATGGAAGCTCCGGATCTCGCGCTGACGCACGGGGCGAACGGGGATCCGCGACGGCCGTTCGTGCTGTTCGGCCTCGGCTACCTGGCGCTCTGCGTCGCCGCGATCTGGATCGACCACAAGGTCCGTCTGCGCCGCGCCCGCAAGAAGCGCGCGCGGGAGGAGGATCGGCATGCACCCCCTTCGAACGAATGAAGGCGCCCGGCGATGCGATGACGTCGTCCGCTGCGCCCGAAGCCTGATCGGCGCCGCCGCGTCGCCGACCCGGCTCGTCGTCATCTGCTTCCTGGAAGCCGGCATCGCGCTCCCGGACGGGATCCTCGAGCTGCACCTGCTCGGCGAACGGATCACGGGGTCCGAGCTGCTCGCCGCCGACCTGATCTTCCGGACCGGTCTCGTCGACGCCTACCACCCCGGCGACCACCGCTACGGGGTCGGGCACGTCGGCATCTGCACGGGCGAGCGCACCGTCGTCCATGCCTCGCCGTTCGCCGGCACGGTCCGCGAGGACGGGATCGACCCGTTCCTCGACGACCATCACGGCCGTTACCGCGGCACCCGCCGCCTGATCGCCCGCGCATGACGCGGGCTTTTTCATTGACAAAACCGCGGATTTCAGGTAGCCTGCGCGGACGCACCTTATAAGGAGGGATCATGAGCGACGGATTGACCGACGGCTACCGCGCGGCGAGAGCCTACGAGGAGCGCCGCAAGCGCATCGACGCGTTCTTCGGACTGGTGCTCGCGTTCACGCAGGGGAAGAACCCCGGCGAAGAGCTGCGCGCCGCGTTCGAGGACTTCGACGCGATCCGCTACGAGCAGAGCATCATCCGCCACCGCATCGCCAAGGAGCGCGGCCGGCGCTGGGAGCGGTTCCTCGGCACGCTGCGCCAGACCGTCGGCCGGAGCCAGACGCTGCAGGACGCTCACGTCCAGGACGCCTGGGGCGAGATCCTGGCGGCGGCGATCATGTTCGCCTCGCCGGACGTCGCGGCGCGCCTGCAGGAGGCGTCGCCCTTCAAGAGCTACCGTCTCGGCCTCTTCGTCCCGAACGGGACGGACTACCACGGCGCGCGGCGCGAGCCCACGATCCTCGGCGACTTCGCCGGCGCGCTCGACGCGCTCGTCACCGCCTCGTACGTGAAGGACGTGCGCGTGGTGGCGGTCGCCGACCCCGATCGCGCCGTCGTGGGGTTCCGCGGCGACGAGGAGATGCGCGAGCCCGAACGCGGAGAGCTCCGGCTCATCGCGGCCCTCGACCGGAAGGCGGCGCGGTGAAGGGCCGCCCCGCCAGCCTCCGCCACCGCGCCCTTGAGCTCGTGCTGATCGGCGCGGTCGAGATCCTCGTCCGCTCCGGCTCCTTGATCGAGATCGCCCGCGAGATCCGCTACCGCTTCAGGCCCCGCCGCTAGGACGGGGCTTTTTCATTGACATGAAGGCCGAAAACGGCTAGGGTCGCGCCAGCACCTTATAAGGAGGGCACATGCAGGACGAGATCGCGGACGCCGCGGAGGCGGTGCCGATCGAGAACCCGAACCGCGCTGCGGAAGCCGCGTACGCCGCCTTCGCCGCCGCCTACGAGGCGATGCGGAAGGCCAGGAACCACGAGACCGAGCGCGAGGCGGTGAAGCATCTGGCCGACTGCATCGCGGAAGGCGAGGTGCGTCGCGAGACCTATCATCGCGCCTGGGACTTGCTCGACCGGCTCGCCGAGGACGAGACCGGCGCCTGGACCGAGCTGTTCGGTCTCGCCGTCGACGCCTGCGTGCAGGCGACGGCGGCCTGGAGCGCGCTCAAGCGCTGCTACCGGCGCGACGCGGAGATCCGGGTCGAGGGCGCACGCGTCATCATCATCCCGATCGAGCGATCCTGAGGCCGTACGGCCTCTTTTTCTTTTCTCCGCGGACCGCTAGGCTGGGAGCATATGTACCGCCTCACCGTCCTCGCCGTCGGCTCGCTCAAGGAATCCTTCTGGAAGGACGCGATTTCGGAATACGGGAAGCGCCTTTCCCCTTCCGCCAAGATGCGCGTCATCGAAGTCGCGGAGACGCCGTTCAAGTCGCAGGGCGAGGCGCCCGCCGTGATGCGCGCGGAGGCCGAGACGCTCAAGAAGAAGATCCCCGACGGCGCGTACGTCATCGCGATGGACAAGGGCGGCAAGAAGCCGTCGTCGGAGGAGTTCGCGTCGTGGATCGCGCGCGAAGGCGAGGGCGGGCGCGAGATCGTCTTCGCAATCGGCGGGCCGCTCGGGCTCGACCCGGGGTTCGTGCGCGACTGCCACGCGTCGCTGTCCCTCTCCAGCCTGACCTTCACCCACGGCGAAGCGCGCGCCGTCCTCTTCGAACAGCTCTATCGCGCGATGACCATCCTCGGCGGGAAGACATATCACTACTGACATGAAGAAAGCCGCCGCGAAGGAGATCGCCGAGGTACTCGCGCGCTTCGGGCTGAACGCGAAGGAGCAGGCGGCCTACCTGGCCCTGCTTCCGCTCGGCGAGACGACGCTCACGCCGATCGCGCGCGCCGCGCGGCTGCCGGTCACGACCGCGCAGTCCATCATGGCGCGGCTCGCCGACGCCGGGCTCGTGGCCGTCACGAAACGGAAGAGCCGCACCGCGTATGCGGCGCACGACCCCGTCATCCTGCGGCGCCTCCTGGAGCGGCAGATCGAGGAAGCCGCCGGCATCATCCCGCACCTGCAGAAGCTCCGCGCCGACGAGCGCCGCCCCGCGCGCATCCGCGTCTACGAGCGCGAGCGCATGACGGACGTCTTCCACCTGGCGCTCGCCGCGAAGTCGAAGACGATCCTCGAGATCGTCTCCGCGAGGGACTTCCAGGAGATCCTCGGCGAGAAGTTCCACTTCACGCGGCGGCGCCTCAAGGCGGGCGTGAGGCTCAGGAGCCTGCGCGTCGAGAAGCGCGAGATCAAGAAGTATTCGAAGGAGGCGCACGCGCGCGAACTGCGCGAGGCGAAGTTCCTCCCCCGCGAGCTCGACTTCACGGCCTCGCTGATGTGCTGGGACGACACCGTCGCGTTCTTCTCCTCCAAGGACGAAGCCCTCGCCTGGACCGTCGAGAGCCGCTCGCTCGCCGCGACCGTCCGCCAAATCTTCGACCTCCTCTGGAGCGTGAGCCGCACGATGGAAAACGCCTGAACGAAAAAAGCCCCGAAGCGTCGGGGCTTTCGCGTTCAGCGGAGGTAGACGGGGAAGTGGTGGAGGGCGATGACGTCGTCGCGGCGGTCGCCCTCGGTGCCGATGGCCATGAGGACGGTCGCGCGGACGCCGGCGAGCTCGAGCAGGGCCTGCATGGCCTTGATGGTGCCGCCCGAGGAGATGACGTCGTCGACGATCACCGCCTTGCGGCCGTGCACGAGCGCGACGTCGTCGGCGTCGAGGAAGAAGGCGTGCTTCTTCTGGGTCGTGATGCTGACGGCCGGCGTCTCGAGCACCGGCTCCTTCATGTACGACTTCCGCTCCTTGCGGGCGAGCACGGCCGGGAGGCCGGTCTCGCGCTGGAGCACGTGGAGGAGCGTCTGCGCCTTGCCGTCGGGCATCACGAGCACTTCGGCGTCGTGCGGCATCCGATGGAAGAGCGCCTTGCCGGCGGCCTCGGTGAACTCGGCGTCGGTGGCGATCTTGAGGACCGCGATCGAGACGCCGGGGACGACCTCGACGACCGGCAGTTCGCGGTGCAGGCCTTCGAGCGACAGGGTGTAGGTCTTGGGTGCGGTCACGGCGCGACTCCTTCTTCGTTGATGGTGGCAGGGAGCAGGACGGCGCAGAGCGCCTTCACGAGGATCTGCTTGCGGTTCGTCTGGCCGTTCGACCAGACGAAGTGCGGGTCGGCGGGATCGGAGCCGGCGAGGAGTCCGGCCTGGAGCTTGCCGGCGGTCGTCCGCTGGCCGCTCTGGAGCGACATCTCGACGAGCTCCCGCGGCACCGCCACGCCGAGCGAACGGCGCACGAGGCGGCGTCCGGCCGGGTCGAAGACGACGACGAAGGCGACGTCGAGGACGGCGTCGCCGGACGGCACGAGGCCGTTCTCGATGCCGACGGCGTAGGCGCCCTTGCCGGCCTCGCGGGCGGCGCGGGCGCGGTTCATGGCGCCTTCGAGCGTCTGCTCGCGCCCATAGGGCTGGTTCGGCACGCCGGACTCGGCGGCGACGCCGACGATCTCGGCTTCGAGGCCGAGCAGGTCGGCCGCCGCTTGGACGGCTTCGATCTTGAGGACGCTCGCGGAACCGACGACGATGCGGATCATGGCGTCTCCTTCATTGGCGGATGGCGTTGACGATGGAATCGACGAGGCTCAGCACCCGGAAGCCGGGGTCGTCGTGCACCGCCTTGGCGGTCGCGGGGCAGGAGTCGGTGATGATCACCGTGCGGAACACGGAACCGTCGAACTTCCGCCAGTTCCCGTTCTCGAGCACGCCGTGCGTGACGTAGGCGTCGACGACGGACGCGCCGGCCTCGCGGACGGCCTTGCCGCACGCGAGGAGGGTGCCTCCCGAGTGGACGAGGTCGTCGATCACGACGGCGTAGCGGCCATGGACGTCCCCTTCGGAGAGGACGACCTTCCGCTCGTCGCCGACGCGCTCCTTGCGGCAGACCGCGACGGCGAAGCCGAGCCGCTTCTGCGCCTTGATGAACGGCTCCATCTTGCCGAAGCGCTTCTTGGCGCCGTCGTCGGGGAAGACGATCGTCAGGTTCCCGGCAGCCTTGGCGCCGCGCCCCTCCAGCCAGGTGAAGAGCTGCTTGAGGCCGGTCTTGAAACGCGGCGCGACGTTGTCGCCGAAGAATCCCTTGATGGGCAGCGCGTGGATGTCCCAGATGTAGACCGGGATCGGTCCGGGCCCGGCCGCCGGCAGCGCCGACAGCATGGTGGCGAGCGACTCGGCGGTGGCCACCTGGCCCTCGTGGTCGCTGCGCTCCATCGTGCCCGTCGGGAAGTACGGCAGGAGGATGCGGAAGCTCTTGGGCTTCAGCCGCGCCACGTGGCGCATGGCGCTCCACTGTTCGAAGATGACCGCGGGGTCGTCGAAGCAGGCGAGGAAGCTGACGTCGTTCCGGACGAGCTGATCCACATCGTGGAGCATCAGGTCCGGGAAGCGGTCGGGGAATCGCTTCCATTCCATCCCGCCGAGGCGGATGTCCGAATTGCGTCGGACGATGTCGAGGGCGAGCTCCTCCATCTGCGGGCAGGCGAGCAGGACGCGCGTTTCCGGCATGTCGAAGTCCTTTCGTTGGAAGGTGCGCGCGGGGTTTCACGCCCGCGATCGCAGCATAGCTCGCGACCGCGCATTCAAGCATCCGGCACCCTCCGCGTCAAGCCTCGCCTTCCGCGTTTTCCGCTGATGTCGGCGGAAACATCGCGCCCGAAAACGACGAGCGGCGTCGTAGAAACGAGAAACGCCCGCCGGAGGGATCCGGGCGGGCGCTTGCGATGAGGTGGAGAGGTTACGGACAGCCGGGCGGCAGGGCGTCCATGCACTTGGGGAATCCGGGATACCCGCAGGTGTCGAGGCCGTCGTCGCCGCCGAGCTTGTCGTTGAAGCGGACTACGCACGCCTCGGGAGGCGGCGCGTGCGACGCGAGCGAGCGCGGCTCGAGGAACCTGCGGCAGTCAGGCCGCTCCTGGTAGAGGGAGTCGCCGAGCGTCCGCTCGGCCATGAGGCACGATTCGAGCGCGGCGCGCTCTTGGGCGGGGAGATCGTCGACGGGGCCTCGCCAGTCGACGAACTGCGACCACGTGAAGGCGGCGAGCGCGCACAGGATGACGCCTGCGAACAATCCGCCGTCGGTGAACGCGATCCCCTTCCAACGCTTCAAAAGATCCATCGAAATCCTCCTTGTAGGCACGATCTGTCCAGTATCAGGATAGGCCAATATTAGCATAAAATGGCGATTTTGTCAAGGGTCATCGACAAAAAAACCGCCTACGTGAGGCGGGCGTTCAGCAGGAAGATGAAGGCGCGGGCCTGGCGGACGGTGAGGTGCGCGCGGACGAATTTCTCGAGCCGCAGGACCTTCTCTTCGGAAGCCTCCGGCAGCATGGCGTGCAGGCACTCGTGGATGAGCACCGCGAAGAGGTCGTCGAACTCCGGATCCAGGGCGATGAGATGCCTGTCCCAGATCGTCGCTCCGACGAAGATCTCGTCCGGCTTGAAGCCGAGGCTCACGCGGGCGCGGACGTCGCGCTGCAGCGGCATGAAACGGAAGCGCCACTGGAAGTTCGTCTCCATGAAATCGATGAGGCGCCAGGCGAGACGATGCGCCCGGCGTTTCGCACGCGTGCGCGGGGTCCTCGCCACGGCAGCCTCCTTTCAAGGTCCTGATCCCAGCCTAGCAGACCTCGACCCGAAGGCGAAACGGTGGTACGCTCCGCGGCGAGCTCCCGTGGTGGAATTGGCAGACACGCATGGCTTAGGACCATGTGGCGCAAGCCTTGCTGGTTCAAGTCCAGCCGGGAGCACCATGCGACGGCCCGCCTGAACGGCGGGTTTTCGCTTTTTTCATGGAAAGAAAAAAGGCCCGTGAGGGCGCTGAGGTCAGGCGGCGACGTGTCCGTCGGCGACTTCGATCTCGAACTCGACGATGCGGCCCTGCATGAGGCACGGGATGCAGCCCGCGTCGCCGTCTTCGCGGCGCATGAAGGGCCTGAGGCCTTCGCACGCCGGACATTCGCCGACCTCGCAGACCGGAGGCGGCTGCGGCGGCGTGATGCGGCTGAGCCTGATGAGGGCGGACCCGCCGGGCGGCGTCCAAGGGTCTTCGAGCGCTTCCACGCGTCGGACGTAGGCCTTCCAGGACGAGGAGAATTCCTCCATCACCGAAGCGTCGGTGGTCATCTGGATGGGGCCCGGGCGTCCGGACTTCACCTGCTCGTAGAAGCAAGAGAGGCAATGATATTTCCCGTCGCTCCAGATCGTGAACAGCCGTTCTTTCCCGCAGGGAAGACACGCCCTGCGCGTCATCGCCACGCCGCGATAGCGGTGGAACCAGGTCTGCACCCGGTGCACGCGCATGATCGCGACGAGCAGGTCCGACGACTCCGGCACCCTCGCTCTCCGCAGGCCGGAGAGCATGTGACGGATCCTGTCGGCTACGACGTTTTGCATCTGCGATACCCCCGTTCTGAAATGTACGATGGCGGGACGGTATCGCCGCCCCATGAAACTGTCAAGCCCTCGGCGCAGGCGGATGAAAAACGGCGGCCGGAGCCGCCGTCAGAGGTGGGTGAGGATGAGGACGAAGCTGGCGATCGCGGCGGCGAGGCCGAGGAGGCCCGAGTCGCGCCACGGCATGCCCGAGGGCGTGACCGACGTCCGCAGGCGGATCGCGGCGGCCGCGAGGCCGAGGAGGACGGCGGCCGCGCCGATGAGACCGTACGCGGCGGCGAGCGCGCTGCCCGCGGCCAGCACGGCGGCCTGCACGGACATCTCCCGCGCGGCCATGCCGAAGCGGGTCCCGTCCCCGGCGATCTTCCGGAGGAGCGTCAGGATCGCGGCTGCCGCGGCGGAGGCGGCGAGCATCCAGCCGCCGGCGGCGAGGACGACGGCGCCGGCGTCCTGCGGCTCGAAGAGCGATTCGAACGCCTTGCCGACCATGGCGAAGAGACCGACGAACGCGACGGCCATCCAAAGGAGGAACGCCGACGTGAACCACCAAAGCTTGCTGCGCATGCGGAACTCCTTGAAAGGGCCGCTGGAACGGTACCGGAGCGGGCGTCCCGCGTCCACCTCTTGCGTGACAAAACGCGCCTCTGCTAGGACCCGGGCGCTTACTCATCACGCATTCCTATGCACCGTTTCCTGGCCGCGTGTTCGCTCCTGTTCCTGCTCCCCTTCTCCTCCGTCCGCGCCTCCGGGCCGTTCATCTCCGAAACCGCGTGGGCCGGATCGTCCGCCTCGCTCGCCGACGAGTGGCTCGAGATCTGCGCCGCGCCCGGCACCGACCTGACCGGCTGGTCGATCGAGGGCGCCGCGGCGTCGCCGATCGCGTTTCCCGACGGCGCGGCGGTCCCGGCATCCGGCGCGTTCGTGATCGCGAACTACGCGGCCGACGACGCGAGGTCGACGCTCGCGCTCGCGCCGGACCTCGTCACGACGGCGGTCGCGCTCTCGAACTCCGCGCTCATGATCGTCCTGCGCGGCGCGGACGGCGCGCTCGTCGATGTCGCGGGCGACGGCGGCGCTCCCCCGGCCGGCGCGAGCGGCGAGGCGAAGGCGTCGATGGAGCGCGCGGACGCCGCCGCGCCGTGGACGACCGCATCGACGTCGTCCGGTTTCGATGACGGCGCGCCGGAATTCGGCACGCCCGGAAGCTGCGGCGCGATCGCCGAGCCTGCGGCGGAGGAAGCGCCCGAGACGGAAGCCTCCGCGACATCGACGCCGGTGTCCGACGCCGAAACGCCGATCGAACCCTCCCCCGCGCCCGCCGTGCCGCTGAGCCCCGTGCGCATCGCGGAGATCTACCCGTCGCCGAACGCCGGCGAGCGCGAATGGGTGGAGCTCGTGAACCCGTCGAGCGTCGGCGAGTTCCTCGACGGCTGGTCGATCGAGGACGCGGCCGGCACGAAGACGCGGCTCGAGGGATTGCTCTTGCCATGGGGCCGCCTCGTCATCGAATCGCCGAAGGGCTCGCTGAACAACGACGGCGACACGATCGTCCTGCGAGACGCGCTCGGACGCGAGCTCGACCGCGCCGCCTATGGGAAGATCGCGAAAGGCTCGGCCGTGATGCGCGTCGAACTGCAGGAGACGTTCGTCGTGACGCTGACGCCGACGCCGGGAGCGGCGAACGCGTACACGGAGAAGGAGGAGGCGCCTCCGCTCCCGCCCGTCGTTCCGAGCGAAGCCGAGGGACCTCTTGCGGCGCAAGATGCAGAAGCGATTCCTCCACCCGTGACGCTCGATCGGAATGACGTAAAGACCGGAGCGGCCGCGGCCACTCCGGTTCCCGTCGCCAAGAAACCGGAACCGGCCGCGAAGCCCGCCGCCAAATCCGCCACTCCGAAAACGGCGAAACCCGCGGCGCCGAAATACAAAGGCGCATCGTATGTCGCGACGATCGCGGTGCCGCCGGGCGCCTACGCGAAGACGCGCGCGTATGTCCTGCTCGACGGCGCAGTCGCCGAAGTGCGCTTCTCGAAGAGTCCGGCCGCCGCGTGGAAGTCCGGCGACCGCATCGCCTTCATCGCGCAGACGAAGACCGAAGGCGCCGCGGAGTTCCTGCTCGCGAATCCGAACTCGGTGCGCGTGCTCGATTCCGCCAGCGCCACCTTCGCCGCGGCGGAAGCGTGGCCGGAGGAAGCGGGCGGCTACCGCTTCACGGCGGAGGTCGCCTCGATCCGCGGCAACGCGCTCGAGGTGACGCTCGGCGGCGTCGAAGGCGACGTGCTCGCGCCGGCGGGAGCGTCCTCCGCGCTCAAGCCCGGCGATCGCGTGCGCGTCGAAGGCTTCATCTCGCCGGGTCCGAGGCCACAGGTCGTCCTGCCGCACGCCGGCGCGCTGCTCCTCGAGCATGCGTACGCGGACGAGCCCGCGGCTGAGCGGGCGGCGCGATTGCCCGCGGCGTACGCGATCGGCCTGACCATCACCGCGGGCGCGGTCGGCCTCGCGGCTTACCTCCGAGCGCAGCGCCTGAAACGCTTGGCACTCACGCGACAGGCCATCGACCCCGCCGCGTGGGAGTGAAATCCGAAAACAGCAAAACCCCCGGTTTGAAGCCGGGGGTTTCGCATGGAGCGGTAAACCAGATTCGAACTGGCGACCTTCTCCTTGGCAAGGAGACGCTCTACCAACTGAGCTATTACCGCGAACAAGGACACTCTAAATGAGCGGCGAAGGACTGTCAACGGCCATGGCAGAGGACGAAAGGCCCATGGTATTTGACATACGCGCGAGCCTACGCCTAAAATCCGGCCAACCCATTCCACACAGAAAGGGGGCCGCTCATTACAGTAGAAGAGACGAACCTAGACAAGAATCCTTACCGTACTGCCCGCAACCCGCACGAGGAGGGACGACCATGAGGTCGATCGCGACGATACTGGCCTGCTGCCTGCTCACCTACGCGAGCCCTGCGCTCGCCCAACAGGCCGTCCCGGCCCAGCCCACCGTCTGTCCGCCGCTTCCCAAGAAGCCGGCCAAGAAGAAGGTGAAGCGCGTCAAGAAGAAGCAGCCGCCCAAGCCGACGCCGGCCTGCGACTGCCCGCCCGGCCCCGAAGGCCCGCGCGGCCCCGAAGGGCCTCCCGGTCCCGAAGGCCCCAGCGGTCCTCCCGGCGAGCGCGGCCCCGAAGGGCCTCCCGGCCAGGCCGGACCTCCCGGTCCCGCCGGTGCCGCGAGCCCGCTCAACATCGCGCTCGGCGTGATGGGCGGCATCTACCTCCCGGAGAAGAGCTACGCCTGGGCCTGGGGCCCGGCGCTCCAGCTCCAGGCGCCGCTGAACGCGCGCACCGAGCTCACGATCGCCGTCGGCCTCGCCATGGGCGCGGACGACCGCTCGTGGTCGCCGGGCCGCGAGAGCGGCGTGATGCTCCGCGTCGGACTGACGCGCTGGACGAAGAAGCGGGACTGGCTCGGGCTCACGCTCGGCGTCAGCTCGCAGAGCATCGACGGCGTCCTCCCGAACAAGGAGGACGGCGGCTACCTCGGGCTCACGCCCGGCGTGGTGCTCCGCAAGAAGTGGGACGCGGTCACGCTCCGCGTCGAGGCGACCGCCTTCATCGGCGGATCGTCGTACGACTCGTCCGCCGGCGACCGCGACCTCTCCCTGGGAGGCACCGGCGGCGCCTTCCTCAGCTGGAACTGGTAAAGGAGGACGAGATGACGGCCAAGATGTTCAAGCTCTTCGGACTCACGGTGATCCTGTCCGTCCTCGCCTGCGCCCACTACCCGGGCGGCGACGATGACGGTACCGACGGCGGCAGCGGCTGCACGGGCGACTGCCCGGACGGCGGCGACCCGCCCGACGGAGGCATGCCTCCGGACGGCGGACCGCCCGACGGCGGGAATCCGCCCGCGTGCGACGACGACGGCGACTGCGGCTGCGGGGAGACCTGCACCGCCGGCGCCTGCACGCAGACCGCCTGCTGCGACAACGGCGACTGCCAGGGCGGCGACGTCTGCGAACCCGCCACCGGCGAGTGCGGACCGCCCGACACCTGCAGCTGCGATGCCGACTGCACCTGCGGCTCGCGCTGCGACGGCGGTGCCTGCACGCCCGGCTGCGACAGCGACGGCGATTGCTGCGGCGAAGACGTCTGCGACGGCGGGACCTGCGTCCCGCCTCCGCCCGACGGATGCTCCTCCGACACGGACTGCCCTCCGGGCAAGGTCTGCGAGGACGGAGAGTGTCGCTGCGACGGCGACGATGACGACGGCGAGGACCGTACCTGCAAGGACGGCAAGATCCTCCTCTGCCACTACCCGCCCGGCAACCCCGCGAACCGCCACGAGATCTGCGTCAGCTGGCATGCCAAGCCCGCGCATCTCGCCCACGGCGACTCGGTCGGGAGCTGCCCGTAGACGTACCCGATGTTTCTTCTTGAAACATCGGGTTTTTTCATCCTTCGAGGGCGTCCGGCGCATGTCAGGAAGCCTTGACAAGACGGCGATTCCGTGATAGCGTCCGTCCACGCTGGCGGGGCGTTTCCCGTCTCCATGCTTGGGGGATAGCAGATGAAGCTCGTGATCCTTTCGATCCTGACGTGCGCGCTCATGGCTTGCGGCGACAACATCCGCGGAGCCGAGGAGGACGACATCCGCGACGAAGCGTGCCTCGATGGGGACTGTCCCATCGACGTCGAGGCGCCGGATGCCGGCGCGCCGCCGCCGGATGCCGATACCGGCGGCGATGTCGACGGAGGTACCGATGGCGGTACGGACGGCGGCGGGACGACCGACGGCGGCACGGGCGGAGGTACCGATGGCGGTACCGGCGGCTCGTGCGGCGCCTGCCCGGACGGGCAGGTCTGCGTCGACGGCACGTGCGTCTGCGACGGCGAGCCCGAAGACACGGGCTGCGCGCCGGAAGAGGTCCGGCTCTGCCATGCGCCGCCGGGCAACCCGGACGCGGCGCACGCCATCTGCGTCGGCGCTTCCGCCGCCGAGGCCCACTTGGCCCACGGCGACACGCTGGGGGATTGCCCGTAAAACAGGCCCCTCGGCTTCGCTCGGAGTGACAGCTCAACGCTGTCACTTTTTTCTTTCCGGCATCCTTGCTAGAGTGGAACGGATCTCAACATTTCCCCCTATGAAAGCGAAGAAATACTCCAGCCTGCTCGTCACCCTCGCGGCCGTGGTCATCGTCGTCGGCGGACTCATCTACCTCTCGAACCGCCAGAGCGGCGCGCCGGGCCAGTACGACCAGCTCGCCCAGTGCCTCACCGAGAAGGGCGTGAAGTTCTACGGCGCCTCCTGGTGCCCGCACTGCGCGGAACAGAAGCGCATGTTCGGCAACTCGATGAAGTACGTGGACTACGTCGAATGCGCGCTTCCGGGCAACCAGCGCGGACAGTCCAAGGCCTGCGACGACGCCGGCATCGAGAGCTATCCGACCTGGATCTTCCCCGACGGCACGCGCGTCACGGGCGAACAGCTCCCGACGATGCTCGGCGAGAAGGCCGGCTGCTCCCAGTAAGCGATCCGACCGGCGCGCGGCGCCGGTCTTGATTTTTCCGGCCGGACGCGCTTGAATCCCTCCATATGATCCGCAAGTACCACTACGCCTTCCTCCTGTTCTTCATCGCGGCGGGCCTGCTCGTCTCGCTCTACGCGCTGAAGCAGCACTACGCCCCGCTCGGCGGCGGCGCCTGCAACGTCACGGCGACGTTCAATTGCGATCTCGTGAACCGCGGGCCGTACGGCAAGCTCCTCGGCTTCCCCGTCGCCGGCCTCGGCGTCATCGGCTACGTGATGATGGGCATCGTGGCGATGCACTTCTCGAAGACGAAGGATCCGGTCATCGGCAAGATGCTGCTCGCGCTCCTGGCCGGCGGCCTCGCCTTCTCGATGTACCTCACCTACCTCGAGGCCTTCGTCATCTACGCCTGGTGCCTGATCTGCCTCGCCTCGCTCTCGAGCATCGTCGGCGCCTCGCTCACGGGCCACATGACCTACAAGGAATTCGCCGGCGCGCCCGCGCCTGACGCGAGCCCGAAAGCCTGAACGGAAAAAGACGACCTGCGAGGGTCGTCTTTACGTCGGCGAGCGGAGGGCCGCGACCTCTTCGAGGAACCGCTTGCGGGTCCAGGTGCGGCGGTCGTGCCAGGAGTTCTTCCAATCGGAGCCGCCTTCGAACGAGCGCGTGATATGGAAGGGGTTCTCGCGCAGGAGCATGTCGAGCAGCATCATCTGCGCGAGGAACGGGCGCTTCACGTCGGCCTTGTCGACGTCGGGCGCGAGCTTCAGCGTCTCGAACGACTTCGCGGCGCTCTTCAGCAGGTCGCGCCAGAAGTTCCAGAGCGGCACGTGCATCGGCGTGGCCGTTCCCGGCACCGTCGCGATGGCGCCGACGAGGAGCGTCGGCCGGCCCTTGGCGTCCTCGGCGAAGGCGTATGCGGCGTTCTCGTCGAAGAACCTGCTGCCGAGCGTGGCCGCGGCCTCGATGGCGTTGCGGACGCAGAGCGGCACGCGTTCCTCCTCGTGGCCGTGCCAGATGAACGTCTGTTCCATCGTCATGTCTTGGAGGCCGATGCCTCCGTCCTGGCCGAACATCCTCGTGATGCGCATGCGATCCTCCTCGGGTGAAAGGGCGTTTCGTGTCGGCGTTCATACCACGCCGGAGCCGCAGGGTCAATATGCTACACTTTCCGCGTATGAAGGACCTCTCGAACGCGGAGATCGCCGAACACCTGAAGGAGACCGGACTGCTCTACGCCATGCTCGGGGTGCAGTTCAAGCCGCGCGCCTACGAGCGCGCGTCCGAGGAAGCTGCGGCGTTCGGGCGCGAGATCGCCGCGCTCTTCAAGGAGAAGGGCGAGAAGGGCCTGAAGGAGATCCCCGGCGTCGGCCCCGGCATCGCCGCGCATATCGCGTCGCTTCTCGAAACCGGGACGTTCTCGGAGCACGAGAAGCTCAGGAAGAAGCTGCCCATCGACGTCCTCGGACTCACGCGCGTCGAGCATGTCGGACCGAAGACGGCGTTCCTCCTCTACAGGAAGCTCGGGGTGAAGGACGTCGCGGACCTCGAGGCGGCGGCGAAGGCAGGCAAGATCGCGAAGGTCCCGGGACTCGGCGAGAAGACGCAGGAGAACATCCTGAAGGGCATCGGTTTCGTGAAGAGCGACACGGGACGCAAGGTCCTCGGCCACGTCCTGCCGCTCGCGCTCGAGATCGAGGCCGCGCTCCGGAAGATCCCAGGCGTGCGCCGCGCCGCGGCGGCCGGGTCCGTACGCCGGCGCCAAGAGACGATCGGCGACCTCGACTTCCTCGTCACGACCTCGAAGCCCGAGGCCGCGATGGACGAGTTCGCGCATCACCGCGAAGTCGCGGGCGTGCTCGAACGCGGCCCGACCAAGATGGTCGTACGGCTCCGGAACGGCATGCACGCCGACCTGCGCGTCATCGAGGACGCATCCTTCGGCGCGGCGCTGCAGTATTTCACGGGCTCGAAGGACCACAACGTCCTCGTGCGCACGATGGCCATCAAGAAAGGATTGAAGCTCAACGAGTACGGGCTTTGGAAAGGCAAGACGCGCGTCGCGGCGCGCACGGAAGAAGAGGTCTACAAGAAACTCGGCCTCCCCTACTTCGAACCGGAGCTCCGCACGGCCGAAGGCGAGATCGAAGCGGCCAAGGCCGGGAAGCTGCCGAAGCTCATCCCGTACGGATCGGTGCGCGGCGACCTGCAGGTGCAGACGTCCTGGACCGACGGCGCGGCGACGATCGCGGAGATGGCGGCGGAGGCGAAGAGGCTCGGCCTCGACTACATGGCCGTCACCGATCACACCAAGGCGCTCGCCATGGTCGGCGGCCTCGATGAGGCGCGGCTCGCGAAACAGGGCAAGGAGATCGACGCGCTGAACGCGAAGGCGAAAGGCTTCACGATCCTGAAGGGCACGGAGTGCGACATCCTGAAGCACGGGCGGATGGACCTCTCCGACGCCGCGCTCGCGTCACTCGATTTCGTCGGCGGCTCCGTCCACTCGCACTTCAACCTTCCCGAAGAGGCGCAGACCGCGCGCGTCATCGCGGCGATGAAGAACCCGCACGTCGACTGCATCTTCCATCCGACCGGCCGCGTCATCGGCGAGCGCCCGCCGTACGCCATCGACATGCTCGCCATCCTCAAGGCCGCGAAGGCCACCGGCACCGCGATGGAGATCGACGCCTATCCCGACCGCAGCGACCTCCGCGACGAGCACGTGCGCATGGCCGTGAAGCTCGGCGTGAAGCTCGTCATCGACACCGACGCGCACCATCCTTCGCACCTGCGCTACCTCGACCTCGGCGTCGCCATCGCGCGCCGCGGCTGGGCGGAGAAGAAGGACATCCTGAACGCGCGGCCGCTCAAGGAATTCCTGAAGTGGCTGAAGACGCCGAAGAAGAAACGCCGCTGACAAGAGCGGCGTTTTTTGTTAGCGTGGCGCCAGCACCTTCGAAAGGAACCCCATGGAGGACTTCGTCCCGAAAGAGATCTCGGACCTCATCAGGAAGATCGAGGCGCGGAAGGACGCCGCTTTCCATGCGGCCAAGAGCGCCGAGGAAGCCGAGGCCGCGCGGCTCGCCGGCATCGAGGCGCTCCGCACGGAACGCCGCGCGGAGCTCATCGCCGCGTGCGACCGGATCGCCGGCTGGGTCGAGCGGTTCGGCAAGAGCGTCGGCCCGGACATCTGGCGGCTCGACGGCGGCGCCGGCATCGTCATCTTCAACGCCAAGTTCTGGCGCGGCGAACCGGCTCCGCCGGGCGACCAGGCCTGCAGCGCCCAGCTCAGGATCGGGCCGCCCGAGGGCAAACCGGTCAAACGCTACGTCTATGAGGAGCTCCACAAGGGGTCCGTGAGCCACGCGATCCCGGTCCTCACCCTGCACGATCTCTGGCGGAAGACCCATCCGGACTTCATCGCGCAGTGCGACGCGCACATCTCCAGCCACAACGTCTGGGACGCCATCCGCCTGCGCCTCCAGGCGATCCTGCACCGCGACTGACCGCCGCTGACAAGAGCGGCGTTTTTTGTTAGCGTGAGCGCGAGCCCGGGTGGTGAAATGGCAGCCACGGGGGACTTAAAATCCCCTGCCCGCAAGGGCGTGCCGGTTCGAGCCCGGCCCCGGGTACCACAAAGCGCCTCTTGACCGAGGGGCGTTTTTCGTTTGGGATGGCGGCAACGTCCTTTGGAGAGACCATGGAACCGTATCGCTACCGCGTGACGGAGGGCGACCGCGTGCGCCTGCCGGATGGCCGGAAAGGCACGGTCTATATGATCGAGCTCCTGGCCGGCGGCAACTGCAAGGTCGTCTCGATCCGCCCCGACAAGCCCCGGCGCCGCTTCTTCCGCCTCCTGCCGGCCATCCCTGTCCGGCTGGCGGACCATGAGATCGACGGCCTCGTCGAATTACCCTCGGAAGACGAGATCCGCCGCATCATGGAGGATCCCGTCGCGCTCGGCCTGGAACCTTGACGGTTCCGGGCCTTTTTGATACGGTCCCGCGTCAACCATTCCAGCCGGAGGAGTGAAATGGGCGTACCTTCGAACGTCAGCGAACGCATCACCAGACTCGAACTCGCGATGTCCGCCGTCGAACGCCGGCGGCGCGACACCCCCGGAGAACAGGCGCGGCGGATGGCCGTCGAGGCCGACCGCCGGGCGCGGCGTCCGCTCCTCCTGGAGCTCGCCGTGGACGTCTTCGGTTGGCGCGACGCGCTGGTCAAGTCGCGCGACGGACAGCGGCTCTGGAGCCTGATCGGCCCCGGCGCGCGCGTCCTGCTCGACGCGGTCTGGTTCTGGCACGGCCTTCCCATCCCGGAAGGCAACGCGCCCGGAGCGCACACGCGCGTCTTCCTCGACGGGCCGAACCACCACTTCCTCTTCGAGGAGTGGCGGAACGACGACCGCGGGACGCCGTACGCGTACCAGGAAGCCTGCCGCGCGAAGTCGCCGCTCGAGATGGTCGACCTCGTGCACCCCCTCATCATCGAGGGGCTGCAGACGCGCCTCTCGGGCCCCGAGGCCTGGCAGCCGTTCATCGACGAGCTGGATCGCCGGCTCGACCGCTACGTGACCGCACCTTGAAAGGAGACCGCATGCTGAGAGACCTCCCGAAGACCGTCCCGTCCGCCGTCCTCTCCGCCGCGAGCGCCGCGCTCGAGGAGACCGAGGACCTCATCCAGCGCCAGCGCGACGCGCGGACCGCCTACACCAGCCAGGCGTACCGCGCTTACGCGCAGGAGGCGCGCGACCACGTGATGTTCGACGACCTGCCGGCCAAGGCGCAGGCGCTCATCGACTGGGGCGCGATGCTCCAGGAGGCGCTGCCGTCGGCCGCGCTCCTGAAGCGCTTCCGCGCGAAGGCGGACGCGCGGCCCGCGCTCTCGCTCGCGATCCAGGAGGTCGCGTTCGCCGCGCGCGTCGACTTCCGGGGTGGCACGCTCCGGACCGAGCTCCTGCTGGAGCTCGACGCCGACATCGGCCTCTTCCGCACCCACGACTGGTTCGACGGCTTCCGCGTCAACGGCGGCGGCGTCCTGAACACGGCGAGCGGACTGCTCACCACGGTGCATCCCGAGATGCTCGCCCGCCTCCACGCGTACGTCGCCGAAGGCCACGCCTGGCGCCACGCCGAGCTCGCGATCGGCCGGCTCATCGACGGCTACAAGGACAGGTAACCCCTGTCCTTTTTTCGTACTTGCCCCGTTCGCCCTTCCTCCCCTACGATGAAGACGATATGGAAGAAGCCTTGGAAAAAGCGCCGGCCCGCGACGTCGCGCCGACCGCCCTGCCGGAAGAGACGACGTTCGACGCGCGCCTCCGCCCGAAGCGGCTTTCGGAATTCGTCGGCCAGCAGAAGCTGAAGGACCATCTCGCCGTCTTCCTCGGCGCCGCCCAGAAGCGCGGCGAACCCATCGAGCACACGCTCCTCTACGGCAACCCCGGCCTCGGCAAGACGACGCTCGCGCACATCATCTCGAAGGAGATGGGCGCCAACATCAAGACGACCTCGGGCCCGGCGCTCGAGCGCGTCGGCGATCTCGCGGCCATCCTCACGAACCTCGAGGAAGGCGACGTGCTCTTCATCGACGAGATCCACCGCCTCAACAAGCTCATCGAGGAGGTGATGTACCCCGCGATGGAGGACTTCGCGCTGGACCTCGTCATCGGCAAGGGCCCCTCGGCGCGCACGCTCCGCATGGACCTCCCGCGCTTCACGCTGATCGGCGCCACCACGCGCCTCTCGCTCCTCACCGCGCCCTTGCGCGACCGCTTCGGCGTCACCTACCACCTCGATTTCTACGAAGCCTCCGACCTCACGATGATCGTCGAGCGCAACGCCGGCACGCTCGGTTGCGCCATCCGCCCCGACGCCGCCGCGCGCATCGCCGGTCGATCGCGCCGCACGCCCCGCGTCGCCAACCGCCTGCTGAAGCGCGTCCGGGACTACGCCGACTTCCACGGAGATGGTACGATTACCGTCGACATCGTGGATCGCGCGCTGACGATGCTCGAGATCGACGCCGTCGGGCTCGACTCGGTCGACCGCCGCATCCTCGAGACCATCGTCTCGAAGTTCGCGGGAGGCCCCGTGGGGCTGAACGCGCTCGCCGCCGCCACCTCGGAAGAGATGGAGACGATCGAGACGATCTACGAGCCCTATCTCATCCAGCTCGGCCTCCTGCACCGCACCCCGCGCGGACGCATGGCCACCGAAGCCGCCTACAAGCACCTCGGCCTGGCCGTCCCGCAGAGGCTCGAAACCCTCATCTAGCATGTTCTCGCTTCCGCCCATCGTCCTCCTCCTGCCGTTCGCCCTGTTCATGCTGGGCTACGTCTTCTTCTCCTTCGCGAACGTCATCAGCCTCGGGAAGTACGGCGCGCGCAACGCCGTCGGACTGCTCGTCAGCTTCGTCTTCATCGCGGGGTCGGCCGTCATCCTCTTCATGACCTGGCAGTCCGTCGCGCACGTCGACTGGTTCACGCCGGTGCCGCTCGCCTCCATCCCGACGCCCACCTTCTGATATGTCGATCAGCCAGCTGTACACGCCGCACACCGGAGAGAAGCTCGAGTTCTCCCTCCGCCGCCACCCGGTCGTCTTCCTGGGACCGATCTGCGTCTTCCTCATCCTGGCCGCCATCCCCTACGCCGCCAAGGCCGTCATCTTCGCCGACGCGCCGTTCACGCTGACGCATCCGTTCCTCGACATCGGGCTGAAGCTCCTCGTGTCGATCTACTACCTCGGCATCTGGATCTTCTTCTTCAGCCAGTTCACCGACTACTACCTCGACATCAACATCGTCACGAACGACCGCATCCTCGACATCAACCAGAAAGGCCTCTTCGGCCGCGCGGTCTCCGAGCTCGACCTGACGCGCGTGCAGGACGTCCACTCCGAGATCAAGGGCATCATCCCGACGCTCCTGAACTACGGGAAGGTCGAGGTGCAGACCGCCGCCACCGAGGAGAACTTCCACTTCGACCAGGTCCCCGATCCGCACCGCGTGCGCCAGCGCATCCTCGAGCTCGCCGCGCTCGACCGCAAGCGCGAGGCGCGCGAGATCATGGATCATCCGAAGGCGGCCGACGCCGCCGCGGCCGGGCACAACGAGATGAAGCATCAAGGCTTGGGCTGAACGCCCGGAACGGAAAAGGACCCTTCGCGGGGTCCTTTTCTCATCGCGCGAGCGCGGTGCGGTAGCTTTGCCAGGCTTTCTCGGCCAGGACTTTCGCGTCGCGGAAGGACTGGGCCTTGGTGTCGGCGCCGAGGACGACGACGAGCAGTTCCTTCTCGCCGGGCTTCGCGAGGCGCGTCACGAGCGTGTAGCCCGCCTCGTTGATGAAGCCCGTCTTGCCGGCCATCACGTCGACCGACGCGTCGGCGACGAGGCCGTTGGTGTTCTTGATGGTGCGGACGGCGCCGTTCGGGAGCGGGACGTCGTAGGTGGCGAGCCCGGCGTAGGGCGCGATCCAGGCGTCGGCGAAGGCGGCGCGGGCCATGAGCGCGACCTCGCGCGCGGTCGAGAGGTTCTCGACCTCGATGCCGGTCGGATCGGCGAACGAGGTGCGCGCGAGCCCGAGGGAACGTGCTTTCTCGTTCATGCGCGCGAGGAACGCTTCGCGCGAGAGGCCGGTGGCGCGGGCGAGCGCGTTGGCCGCGTTGTTGGCCGATCCGACGATCGTGCTGCCGATGAGTCCGGGAACCGTGAGCTGGGTGCCGATCGGGACCTGGAGCCGGCCGCCGCCGACCTCGTCGGCGCGGGCGAGCGCGACCTTCGCGTCCGTATCGAGCCCGGCGTCATGCGCGACCATCACGGTCATGAGCTTCGTGATGGAGGCGATGCTGCGCACGTCGTCGGCGTTCTGGGACGCGAGGACCTCGCCGGTCGCGGGATCCATCACGACGTAGGCCTCGGCGTTCACGGGACTCGCGGCCGTCACCTGTTCGGGGACCACCTCGATCCGCACGCGCGTGACGGAGCCGTAGATCCAGGCGACGTTCTCGGCGGCGAGCTGGAACTGCTCGACGTAGGTTCCGGCCTGCGGCGGCGCGTGCAAGGTGAAGGTCACGCTGCCGGTCGCGCCGGGCTTCACGAGCGCTTCCTTCATGCGGCCGGCCTGGTAGCGCGTGGTCCAGTTCGAGTGCCAGAAGGCGCTCTTCCGCTTGTAGGGGCCGGTGGCGTAGAGCGAGACGTACGCGGAACCGGTGCCGCGCCAGTTGTAGCTGCCGGCGTTCCTGAACTTCAGGGTGACGTCCTTCGTCTTGCCCGCCTCGATGCGGACGACCGTCTCGCCCTGCGCGGCGCCCGACGCGTACTTCCGAACCGCCGCGTCCGCGGAAAGCGGCGCGAGGAAGACGGCGAGGATCGCGATGGCGAGCAGGCGCTTCATGTCCTCCTAGTAATGCTTCTTCAGCTCGGTCCCCTGATAGTAGTGCCTCAACATCGTATCATAGGTCTCCCCCGCGTTGGCGCGGCCGATCGCGTCCCATGCGCTCATCCCGACGCCGTGGCCATAGAGATTCTTACCGTTGTCGTACGGCGCCGCCACGGAAACGAGCCACGGCTTATGCGCGCCGCCCCAGACTTCGGTCCACGAGCGCGTGCGGCCGTCGCTCCAGGTGAAGTACGGCGTGATGGCCAGCGATCCGGCGTGGTAGACGACATGCCCGCGCGTCGCTTCGGCGGCGGCCTTGAAGTTCGGGTTGCGGAGCTCCATGCCGTAGCCTTTGTAGACCTGGTCGTTCAGCGCGCCGACCGTGAAGTGGTCGTACTTGCCGGGATTGGAAAGGTGCCACTGCGCGTACGAGCGCGCGGCCACCGCGAGCGCCTTCTGGAACTCCATCGGCGAGGCGTTCGAGGACTCCGCGAGGCCCCAGAGATACTGCTCCATCGGAAGCTCGTTGATCGCCCAGACGCGGCCGCTCGAATGGCGGCGGAGCTCGATGACGCCGCGGAAGCGGTTGTCGTTCAGCGTCAGGTTCCAGCTCGGGCGGTCGACGTGCGCGAGCGCCGTGACGATGCCGTTCGGATCGAGCGGCACGAACCGCAGCGCGCTGGCGGAGGAGAGGTTCACGATGCCGTTCGTGAGGCGATAGACGCCGGAAGGCGCGTCGTACCATGCCTGCACCGGAGCGCCAGCCTGGAACGAGGCGATGAGCGCGCCGTCGAGGTTCCGCACCTCGTACGGTACGTCGACGACGAATTCCTCGCGTTCGACTTCGGTGTAGTACAGGCCGACGCGGATGGTCGGTTCGCTCCCGCCGAGCGAGGCGATCGACGACGGGGAAGAGGGCGACGGCGCGGAGGGTTTCGGCGCCTCATACCAGTCATCGGTGACGGTGACGGGAAGCTCGAGCGCCGCTTCAGGGATCTCCTTGCCGTCGGCCGAGAAGGCGAAGCGCAGGAGATGCTCGCCGCGCGTCTTCGGCGCGATGAAGCTGAACGTCGTGAGCGCGAGGCCGCCCGGCGCGACGCTTTCGTTCACGGTGAGGATGGCGCCGCCGTCGGGACCGGAAATCGCGCGCGACGCCCACGCGGAAGCGCCGGCGTTCTTATGGCCGACCGTGAAGCTCACGCTCGCGTTGCCGCGGGCGGAGACTTTCTGCGCGCTCTTGATGAGCAGGACGGCCGAACCGTTCGCGGAAGCCGGTGCCGGAGCCGCGGGGGCGGGAGCGGGCGACGGCGCGGCGACGGCTTGCGTCGCGCCTTTCTTCACGACCATCACGACCTGCACGTGGCCGCCGTAGACCCAGGAAGTGTCTTCCGCGGCGAGCTGCATCCAATCGGAGTAGGTGCCCTCCTTGGCCGGCGCCTGCGCGGTGAAGGTCACGACGCCGGTCTGGCCGTACGCGGTCCTGGGCGTGGCGATCCTCGCCGGCTGCGAAGCGGAGAGCCAGCTCGTATGACGCAAAACGCCCGCATGGTAGCGGGGTTGGGTGGTGTAGACGGACATGAAGCCCTTGCCTTCCGGCGACCAGACGGCGGTGCCGAGGTTCTTGAAGCGGATCTCGACCGTGGCCGTACCCCCCGGCGGGGCCGTGACGGTGATGACGCGCTTCTCCGGCTGGGCCTTGTAGCGGGAAGCGTCGAATTCGGCCGCATGAGCCGTGCGGATGCCGAACATGAAGCGGAACGCCTCCGAAAGCTGCCCGGAGACCGCATCATCAAGCTCGCGTGCCGGCGTGGGCACGTGACGGTCGGGCGTCGGAGCGAGGCGCTGGTCGATCCAGCGCAGCCCGTAGGCGAACCCGGCCAGGAACAGCATCACGATGATGAGCGACGGGGCGAGCCCGCGTTCCTTGGGTTTCGAGCGCGAAAGGGCGATTTTCCGACGCCGCAGAACGTAAGGATGGACTCCTCCTGCGGCCAGCATGTTTGTCTTGGTTTTTGGCTCAAGTACCGCTAAATCATACCATTTTTTCGGCCTTCGGTCAAACGCGGCTACTGGTTTTTCGCTTATCTCAGCGAAGAAAAAAGGACCCTATCCTTTGAGGAACAGGTCCTGCTCTTCGGTCGAGACGGGAATGACGCGCTTGGCGCGCGAGGGCACCCCATCGAGCTCCGCGAACATGCCGGGGGCGCGGATGAAGGAAGGCTTGAGGCCGTCCCATGAGGCGAAATACGCCTCGCCGCGGTCATCCATATGGGCCGCGAGCGCGAGACGGCGCTTCCTGAGGAGCGCTTCCTCTTGAAGCGGAAGGTGCAAGGCTTCGAGGAGACCGAGGCCGCATTCGTCGGGGTCGAACCGGCTGCGCATCGCGTTAGGGCTCCGCGCCTTCCAGCGCTCCCCCGCCTGCCAGAAGATGACGTACCGCAGGAGCGGACCGAGCTCGCGGTGCGCGAGAGGCTCGAGCCCGTCTTCCTCTCCGTCGCCGAACGCGATGGAGGTCGGTTTGTCCTGTCCGGGCAGCGGCATGAGCCGCACGGGCAAGGCCACGCGGCGGCTCCCCCGATCGACGGCCGTATGCATCGGATGAAGCGGAAAGGCGTCGACGCAGAGGGCGCGGTCGAACCGCCCTTCGAGCGCCTCCGGCAGCTCGACCGTCGTCGGCCAGAGGCCGCGATAGACGTCGTCCGCGATCCGCTGGATGCGGCCGATGCCGGACGCGATCAGCCGTTCGATCTGGGGCGCAAGGTCGAATGAACGCATCGTTCCCTCCTTCTCACCCGCGCAGGGTGCCACTCCCGCACCCTGGCGTCAACGCCGTTTTCCGCTACACTGGAGGGGTTATGACCCGCACCGCCGCCATCGCCAAGAACACCGTCGTGCAGGCCGTCGGCCGCACGATCGGCACCGTCCTGGGCCTGCTCACCCTCGGCGTGATGACGGAATACCTGGGCACGGCCGGCTACGGCGCGTTCACGACGATCACGAGCTTCCTGCAGTTCTTCGGCATCCTCGTCGACTTCGGCCTGTCGCTCACGACGGTCGCGATGCTCTCGGAAGCGGGCGCCGATCGCGACCGGATCTCGTCGAACATCTTCACGCTCCGCGTCCTCTCGGCCGCCGTCTTCTTCGGCCTCGCGCCGATCGTCGTACTCCTCTTCCCCTACCCGGGCGCGATCAAGATCGGCGTCGGCATCGCCGCGGCGTCGTTCTTCTTCCTCGCCGTGAACCAGGTGCTGACCAGCGTGCTCCAGAAGGAGCTGCGCATGGGGCGCTCGGCGGCGGCGGAGGTGCTCGGGCGCCTCGGGCTCTTCCTCGGCGCGTGGTTCGTCGCGAAGCAGGATCTCGGGCTCGACTGGATGCTCGTCGCGCTCGTGCTGGGCAACCTGCTGACCGCCTTCTGGAACTGGCTGCTCGTCCGCAAGCTCGTCGATCTCTCGTGGCGCTTCGACTGGGCCGTCTGGAAGGACGTCGCCGAGCGCTCCTGGCCGATCGCGCTCTCCATCACCTTCAACCTCATCTACCTGAAAGGCGACGTCATCATCCTCTCGCTCACGCGTTCGCAGGAGGAAGTCGGCATCTACGGCGCCGCCTACAAGATCCTCGACGTGCTGACCGTCATCCCGATCATGTTCATGGGCCTCGTCCTGCCGCTCCTCGTGAAGGCGCGCACGGAGGGATCGTCGGGCGACTGGAACCGCATCATGCAGAAGGCCTTCGATTTCATGGCGATCCTGGCGATGCCGCTCGTGGCCGGCGCGCTCGTCGTCGGACGCGACCTCATGGTGCTCTTCACCAGCGAGGCCTTCGCCGATTCGGGGCCGCTGCTCGTCATCCTCATCGTCGCCTGCGCCGCGGTCTTCTTCGGCTCGATGTTCGGCCACGCCGTCATCGCGGTGAAGAAGCAGAAGGCGATGGTCTGGGGCTACGCGATCGACGCCGTGCTGGCGACGATCCTGTACCTCGCCCTCATCCCGATCTACGGCGCGACGGGCGCGGCCTGGGTGACAGTCTTCGCGGAGGTCTTCATCGCCTGCGCCACCTACTTCATGATCTGGAAGACCACGCGGTTCGTGCCGTCCTTCAGCGCCTTCTTCCGCGCCGCCGTCGCAGCCGGATGCATGGCGGCCTTCGTCGCGGTCCTCCCCGACATGCACGTGCTCCTCAAGGTCGTCCTCGGCGCCGGCGCCTTCGCCGCGCTGGCGCTCCTCACGCGCGCCGTGGACGTGCGGACGCTGCGCGAGCTGATGCCGAAGAAGGCGTAAGATGCGCGTCCTCTTCTTCTCGTTCCCGTACGAGTCCGCGCCGGGCGGCGGCGAGCGCTACACCGAACGCACCGTCGAAGGCCTGCTGGAAGCCGGCCATGCCGTGACGCTCGTCTCGTCGTCGCGCGCGCTGCTCGGGACGTTCTTCGCGCGGAGCTGGAGCGCCTTCCCGCTCTGGGGCGGCATCGAGCCCGTCTCCAAGGTCTCGGCCGCGATCTTCCCGCTGACCGCGCCGCTCTTCCTGCCGCTCCTCGCGCTCGCGCTCGCCTGGTTCCGCTTCCGCGGCGGCGCGCGCATGCTCGTGTGCCTCTCGCTCACCGACAAGCTGCTCGCGACGCTCCCGGCCAGGCTCCTCGGCATGCGCGTCGTCTGGATGGAGCATCTCGTGGCCGGACGCTCGCTCGCGCAGAATCCCTTCCGCCCGCTCTACGCCGCGCTCTCCGGACTCGCGACGGTCGTCACCGTCTCGGACGCCGCCGCCGACTCGCTCGCGGCGGTCGGCATCGCCCGCGCGCGCATCCGCATCATCGCTCCGGGCGTCGCGCCTCGCGCGGAAGCGTCTCGGCCGGCCGGCGCGCCCGTCGTCGGCGCCATCTCGCGCCTCAGCCGCGAGAAGAACGTCGGGCTGCTCATCAAGGCCTTCGCGCTCGTCGCGAAGGAGATCCCCGAAGCGACGCTCCGCATCTACGGCGACGGCCCCGAGCGCGGGACGCTCGAGGCGCTGGCCGAATCGCTCGGCATCGGGCCGAAGACCGCCTTCCTCGGACACGTCCCCGAGGCCGGGACCCGTTGCGGCGAGTTCTCGGCCTTCGCCGTGCCGTCGTCGCGCGAGTCGTTCGGCTTGGCCGCGCTCGAGGCGATGGCCTGCGGCGTGCCGGTCGTGGCCACGGAGGTCGGCGGCCTGCCGGAGTTGATTCTGGACGGCGAAACGGGCATGCTCGTCCCGCCGGAGGACGAGCGCGCCATGGCCGACGCGCTCCTCAAGGTCCTGCGCGACCGCGATCTCGCCGCCCGCCTGGGCGAAGCGGGCCGCGCCCGCGCCGCCGCCTCTTTCAGCGAAAAGAAGATGCAAGCCGCATGGATCGAACTGTCGTCACCGCGCTGATCGCCGTCGCCGCGCTTCTCCCGTTCGAGAGGCTCGGAGGCTTCGACGTCGCGGGCTTCAACGTCCGCCCGAGCCAGGTCGCGCTCGCCGCCGCCTGGATTTTTTTCATCGGTACGGTTTCGCGTCAGATGGCGAAAATCGGTACGCGCGCGATCTCGTGGCGCCGGCCCGTCTACCTCGCGCTCGCCGGCTTCTTCGCCGCCGCCGGGCTCTCGCTCCTGAACGCCGAGAACTTCGGGCGCTCGCTCGTCGTGCTGGGCTTCACCGTCTTCACCGCCTCGCTCGCCTTCCTGATGCCGAACGTCCTCCGCGACGATGACCTCCCCCGCGTGCGCAAGGCCGTCCTGATCTCCGCCGCGCTCGTCGGCGTCTTCGGGCTCTGGCAGTTCGTCGCCGACATGCTCGGCGCGCCGACATGGATGACCGGCCTGCGCGAGACGTACTCGCGCTCCATCCTCGGATTCACGCGCCTGCAATCGACCGCCGCCGAGCCGCTCTACTTCGCGAACTACCTCCTCCTGCCGATCGCGCTCGCCGGCGCGTGGCTGCTGCGGAGCCCCGGCGCGAAGACGTCCCGCCTCCTCACGGCGCTCCTCGGGCTCCTCGCGCTCTGCGTCTTCCTCACGTCCTCGCGCGGCGGCTGGCTCGGGCTCGGGGTCACGATCCTCGCGCTCCTCTGGATGGAACGCGGCCGCCTCAAGGATTGGAGGCCGCTCGCGTCGGCGTTCGCGGTCGGCATCGCGGGCGTGGCGCTCGGCGTCGTCCTGCTCGGCCGCTTCTTCTCGCCGTCGCTCACGAGCGTGCCGGAGGCCTTCTTCCGCCACGTCACCACCGTCACCGACGGCGCCGCCTTCGACGACCGCGCCCAGACGATCTCCGCCGCGTTCGCCGCCTGGAAGCGCCATCCCTGGATCGGCGTCGGCTACGGCGGCTTCGGCCCCCATATCTCCGCCTTCCCCTTCACCCCGCCCGACGCGGGCTGGCCCATCGCCAATAACGAGACGCTCGAACTCCTCGCGGAGACGGGCATCATCGGACTTGTCGCGTTCATCATCTTCCTCGCGACCCTGTTCCTCGAATCAGGTCGGCGCAGGCGATACCTGCGGAGCAACCCGTTGGTTGCGGAGCAGGTATCGCCGAAAGCCGACACGGAAGCGATTCACATCGCGTGTATCGCTGCCTTGCTGGGCATGCTCGCGCAGTATCAGACATTCTCCACCTTGTATATCATGCACGTGTGGTTCACGATCGGACTCCTGCTCGCCTCACTCAAGCCCGCGCGCCCATGACCTTCCTGCCCCTCGTCTTCCTCGCCTACGCCGTCGTCGCCTTCGCCAAGCCGCGCTGGGCGTTCCTGCTGTTCGTCGCCTTCCTGCCGACGTACCTCATCCGCTTTCCGCTGGGCGGCATCCCGACGACCGCGCTCGAAGTCCTCTTCGCGATCCTCGCCGTCGCCTGGTTCCTGAAGCGCGAGAAACGCCTCATCGACATCAAGGGCTGGGGCGCGCTGCTCCTGCTCTGGCTCGGCGTCGCCACGTTCCAGATGTTCGTCTCGCCGGACTTCCGCGCGGCGGCCGGCGTCTGGAAGGCGTACTTCATCGAACCGGTCCTCTTCTTCCTCATGGCCTGCGACATGCTCCGCACGCATGAGGAACGCGACCGGGCGCTCCGGGCGCTCGCGGGCACGGCGGTCGCGATCGGCGCGCTCGCGCTCGTGCAGCACTTCACGGGCTGGGGCGTACCGCCGCCCTTCAACGGCGTGCCGATCCCGCCGGCGACCGAAGCCGAGTTCCGCTCGACCGCCTTCTACGGCTTCCCGAACGCCATCGGCCTCTTCCTCGCGCCGCTCATCCCGCTCTTCCTCGGCTGCCTCTGGGCCGACCGCAAGAAGAAGATCCTCGCGCCGTTCTGGGCAGGCGCCGTCATCTTCTCCGGCCTCGCGCTCGTCCTCGCGGAATCCGAAGGCGCGATCATCGGCGTGGCGGCTGGCGTCGTCGCCTCCGGCGTCCTCCATCCGAAGTCGCGCAAGCTCGCGCTCGCCGGCACGGCGCTCGCCGCCGTCCTCCTCCTCGCCTCGCCGCTGCGCCCGGTCCTCCTTGAGAAGGCGACGCTCTCCGACTGGTCCGGCCGCGTGCGCAAGGAGATCTGGAGCGAGACCTCCGCGATGCTGAAGGACCGCCCGCTCCTCGGCGCCGGGCTCTCCGGCTACAAGACCATCTTCGCGCCGTACCACAAGGCGGGCCACATCGAGATCTTCCAGTATCCGCATCAGCTCATCCTGAACTTCTGGGTCGAGCTCGGTCTCGCCGGCGTCGTCGTTTTCCTCCTGATCATGGCGCGCTTCTTCCAGCAGGCGCTCGCGACGCGCGCGTGGACGCTCGCCGGCGCCGGCGTCGCCCTCCTCGTCCACGGCCTCGTCGACGTCCCCTACTTCAAGAACGACCTCGCGATGCTCTTCTGGCTCCTCATGGCCTTCGCTTCCTCGCACGCGGCGGAAGCGCGGAAGCGTTGACGCTCCGGTCCGTCCATGCTACATTTCCGCTCGTCGCCGTGGAGAGATGGCTGAGCGGTTGAAGGCGACGGTCTCGAAAACCGTTAGACCTCTCAAGGGTCTCGTGAGTTCGAATCTCACTCTCTCCGCCAAAAGCGGCCGGGCACGTCCCGGCCGTTTTTGCATAGGAAAAAAGCCCCGTTCAGGGGCCGGTGCCGAAGCTGGCGGCGATCGCGACGAGTTCCGTCACGTCGATGGCCGTGTCGAGCAGGACGTAGTTGTGGCCGTCGGCCGTGAGGAAGATGAGGGCGGCCGCGTCGGCGATGAGGGCGCCGGGGAGGCGCGAGACGGTCATGCGCAGCTGGTCGGGCAGGGTCGTCGCCAGGACGCAGACCTGGAGCGGCGTCTTGGCGATGAGCAGCTTGTGCTGGGCGTTGACCTGGTGGCCGTGGACCATCGCGGCGTGATGCAGCGCGGCGGCCAGCTCGGTCGTGATACCGGAAAGATCGTCCGGAAGGGCGGTGACGACGTACGGTCCGCGCATGGGCCCGCCTCCTTTCCCTTATGTTATACTAGGCCATATGAAGATCCGCAAAGCCATCCTGCCCGTCGCCGGCATGGGCACCCGCTTCCTGCCCGCCACCAAGGCCCAGCCGAAGGAGATGCTGACGGTCGTGGACAAGCCCGTCATCCAGTATGTCGTCGAGGAAGCCGTCGCCTCCGGCATCGAGGAGATCATCTTCGTCACCTCCCTCACCAAGCGCGCCATCGAGGACCATTTCGACCGCAACTTCGAGCTCGAGGCCCGGCTGAAGGAGAAAGGGAAGAAGGACGAGCTCGACGGCCTGCGCAAGATCTCGAACATGGCGAAGTTCGCCTTCGTCCGCCAGCAGGCGCCGCTCGGCGACGGCCACGCGATCCTCTCGGCGCTCCCGTTCGTCGACGCGCACGAGCCGGTCGCCATCCTCTTCGGCGACGACATCTTCGACGCCAAGCTGCCCGTCACCGCCCAGCTCATCGCCTCCTACGAGAAGTACCACGACCCGGTCATCGCGCTCTGCGACGTCGGCCGCAAGAACGTCTCGAGCTACGGCATCGCGAACGGCACGATGACCTCGAAGTCGGTGATGGAAGTGAAAGGCTTCGTCGAGAAGCCGAAGGTCGAGGACGCGCCCTCGAGCCTCGCCGCGGTCGGCCGGTACATCATCACGCCGGACATCATGGACATCCTGAAGACGCAGAAGCCCGGCAAGGACGGCGAAATCAGGCTCGCGGACGCCTTCATCACCCACCTCGCGCGCGGCTCCGCCATGTACGGCCGCATCGCCGACGCCGTCCGCTACGACTGCGGCAACAAGTCCCAGTTCCTCCTCGCCAACGTCGCTTACGGCCTCAAGCACCCGCTCGTCTCGCCGGAGTTCAAGAAAGGGCTCAAGAAACTTCTCGCCAAATGATATGAACGTCCGCACGCGCCTCGCAGGCTTCCTCGCCATCGCCACGCTCATCGTCATGGGCCAGGGTTGCGGCAGCGGAGGCACCGCCGCGCCGGCCGCGTCCTCCAAGCCGGTCACGCTGAACTACTGGCGCGTGCTCGACGACGGCGACGCCTTCGGCGAGATCATCCAGGCCTACCGCGCCCTGCACCCGAACGTCACCATCAACTACCGGAAGCTCCGGCTCGAGGAATACGAGCGCGAGCTCCTGAACGCGCTGGCCGAGGACCGCGGCCCCGACATCATCTCGCTCCACAACACGTGGATGCGCTCCTACCAGTCGAAGCTCCTGCCCGCGCCCGCCAGCGTGAAGCTCGCCTTCCGCGAGGTGCAGGGCATCCAGAAGAACCAGGTCTGGGTCGAGAAGACGCTCCCCGTCATCAGCGCGGCGCAAGTGAAGAACCAATTCGTCGACCAGGTCGGCCGCGACGTCGTCATCAAGGGCCAATCCAGCGTCCCGGCCGAAGGACTCGTCGACCAGCTCTGGGGCCTGCCGATGGCGCTCGACACGATGGTGCTCTATTACAACAAGGACGTCCTGAACGCCTCGGGGATCCCGACGCCCGCGCAGGACTGGGCCGAGTTCCAGGACCACGTGAAGCGCATGACGCGCTACGACCAGGGCAAGCTGGTCCAGCCCGCCGCCGGCATCGGCACCTCGCGCAACGTCGAACGCTCGTTCGACATCCTCTCGCTCCTCATGATGCAGAACGGCGCGCAGATGACCGACGCCAACGGCCTTCCGACCTTCAACCGCACGCCCGCGAACCTCGACCGCGAGATCGCTCCCGCCGTCGAAGCGCTGATCTTCTACACCGACTACGCGAACCCTTCGAAGGAAGTCTTCACCTGGGACGACGCCCAGCCGAACTCCTACGACGCGTTCATCTCGGGCAAGACGGGCTACTTCTTCGGCTACGCCTACCACCTGCCCCGCATCCGCGCCGCGGCGCCGCGCCTGAACTTCGCCATGACCGGCATCCCGCAGATCGACCCGGCCGCCAAGGTGAACTACGCGAACTACTGGGTCGAATCGGTCTCCCGGAAGACCGCCAACCCGGACCTCGCCTGGGACTTCGTCCAGTTCGCCGCGAACGCCGAGCGCGCCAAGACCTACCTGGCCAAGACGGGCAAGCCGACCGCGCTCCGCTCCCTGGTGAACGAACAGCTCACCGACCCGGACCTCGGCGTCTTCGCCTCCCAGGTCCTGACCGCCCGAAGCTGGTACACCGGGGTCAACATCGCGGCCACCGAAGCCGCCTTCAACGAGATGATCGATTCGACGCTCCAAGGCGCCCTGCCCGACCGGGCCGTGAACCTGGCCGTCCAGACCGTCTCCCAGACCGTCCGATAGCTCGAAAAGCCCCCACATGGGGGCTTTTCCTTTTTGTGTTACAATATTTCCGATATGAAACGCATCACTCGCGCCCTCGTCGTCCTCTTCCTGGTCCTCTCGCCGCTCGCCGCCCAGGCCCAGCTCAAGCTCCTGCCGCCCTGCGCCACGACCAGCAACATCGACGGTTCGAAGGGTCCGACGGCCGGAAACTGCACGATCACGGACATCCTCGTCGTCTTCAGCAACGTCGCGGAACTCCTGCTCGGCATCGTCGGCGCGGTGGCCCTAGGCTACTTCGTCTACGGCGGCTTCCGCTTCATCCTTTCGCGCGGCGACAAGGGCGAGGTCGGCGCGGCCATGGGCATCCTCCGGAGCGCCACGATCGGCATCTTCATCATCTTCCTCTCCGGCGTCTTCGTCCGCTTCACGACCCAGGCCCTCACCGGCGGCCAATCGAAGATCCCGACCGTCGGCGAGACCTGCAAATCCGGCGCCAACGCCGTGAGCGACCCCAAGGGCGACGGCATCTGGATCCTGATGCCGGAAGGCATCTCCCCGACCGGCTCCGTCATGCCGCAGAGCCTGGTCTGCATCAAGAAGGAGACCGCCCAGCCGTCCGCGGAACAGCTGAAGGGCACCAAGGCCTATCCCTGCACCGAGCTCAACGCCGAGCTCAAGAACCGCCAGCGCACCGAGACCTATAACTGCATCGACACCGGCAAGGCGACGACGACGTGCGTGCGCGGCCTGTGCGCGAAGATGCCGGCGCAGTACGCCTGCTGCCTGAATCCGACCCCCTAAACGAAACGTATGCGCCGTCTCCTCCTCGCGCTTCCGTCGATCCTTTTCGCCCTCGCCGCCCTCACGCCGATCCCGACAGCGGCCTCGTCGGCATGTTATTGCGTATACGGCGAAAACCATGGGAGCTGGGACGCGCAGGATCGGCTCTATTGCCCGAATCAGTTCTATTACGCCGGCGGCGTGGAGACGGATGATCACGCGGCCGCGACGGCGCAGTGCGCGCAGAAGTGCTTGGCTGACGGGACGGTTTCCGCTGGAATCAAGACGGATACTCGGTATGGGGAACCGGCCAACGTGTTGCAGGCCGAGACGGACAAGTGCATCTTCACGGCGACGCCGCTCAACAATTACCAACGCTGGACTCCGGGCATGGACAGCTGCCGCCAGCCGGTGAACTACCTCGTCGGCAATCCGATACCGCAATCCTGCTCGTTCTGCTATTGCAAATTCAAGGCAGGCGGAAGCACGCCGGAGGCATGCGCCGGTAAGACGACAAGGGTCGGCATGGGGCTCGCCTCGACATGCCCTGCCCTCTGCGGACGGCTCGGGCTCGATGCGGACGGCTCGGGCGTGGCGGCCTACGGCGACAAATGCGACTACCAGCTCTCGAACGGTTGCGCGGAAGCCCAGAACTTCAAGGGTGAGGGTTGCGCCGGAGCGCTCGCAAAGTCCGCCGAAGTCAGGCAGATCGCCACGAACCGCGGCTCGGTGGTCGGCCTGTCCCTTCCCCTCTCGAACATCTCTCCCGAAGCGGTCATCGGCCGCATCATCCGGGCCATCGTCGGCCTCACGGGCACGATCGCGCTCCTCATGTTCATCTGGGGCGGCCTCCAGTGGATGCTGGCCGCGGGCGACGCCTCGAAGGTCGCCGCCGGCAAGAAGACCATCACGTGGGCCACGCTCGGCATCTTCGCCATCGCCTCCGCCTACGCGATCCTGAACTTCATCATCAACGCCATCAGGAACTGACCGTATGCGACGCCTCCACGCCATCACCCTCCGCCTCGCCGCCGGCGCCCTGGCCGCTTCCCCGCTCGCCGCGCTCGCCCAGACCGATCCCTGCGCCGGCCGCACGGTCTGCCTCAAGAACCCGCTGAGCAGCGCCAGCATCCCGGAACTGGTCGGGAACATCATCAAAGCCGGCATGGGCATCGTCGGCGCTTTGGCCCTCCTGGTCTTCGTCTATGGTGGATTTCTTTGGTTGACCTCGGGTGGCGAGGCTGGTAAAGTACAGCAAGGAAAAGACGCGATGAAGTGGGCGATCATCGGCCTCGTCGTCGTGTTCTCAAGCTATGCGCTCGTCAACTTCGTCTTCAGTGCGATCCAAAAGTAAGGTGCGACTTGATACGTCCGTAACCTTGAAAGGAGGTGACTTGAAATGACGAAAAAGACCTTCATGAAAGGTTTGATCAGCGCGACAATGGTCGCGTCGATGGCTCTCCCCATGGTCGCCATGGCTCAGAGCGGCTCCGTGACCGCGAACGAGCTCCTGCCGACGGAAATCGGCACGAACATCGGAACCGGTACGACCGATATCCGCATCACCATCGCCCGTATCATCCGCACGGCCATGAGCCTCCTGGGCATCATCGCCGTTCTGATCATCCTCTACGGCGGCTTCAAATGGATGACCGCCGCGGGATCCGACGAAGCCGTCGGCGACGCCAAGAAGATCATCACGGCCGGTATCATCGGCCTGGTCATCATCCTGACCGCCTACGCCATCGCCTCGTTCGTGATCAACAGCCTCGTTACCGCCACCTCGGCGTAGACGACCCTTCCGCCACGTCGGTTCCGACCGACGTGGTCACAAGGTCCGCCTGCACAAGATCCACTACACTATGCGTTTCAAGCGCTACGTCCTCCCGGCACTCGGACTCGCCGTCCTCGCGCTCGCGACGGCCCCCGACGTCCTCGCCCAGAACTTCGGCCTCGACGCCGCCGCCGGGAACTCGATCCCGAAGAAGGAGATCGCGACCATCATCGGCCGCATCCTCCGGACGGCGCTCGGCTTCGTCGGCACGCTCTTCCTCCTCCTCATGGTCTACGCCGGCTTCCTCTACATGACGGCCGCCGGGGACTCGAAGAAGGTCGACCAGGCCAAGCAGCTCATCACCGGCGCGATCATCGGCGTCATCATCATCGCCAGCGCCTACGCGATCACAGGCTTCGTCCTCACGGCCGCCACCGGCCAGGGCGGATCGGCGGAGTCGGCTCCCGCGGATATCCCGGACAGGTCGGTCGCGACCGGCGGAACGTGTGGCGTATCGGACGACTGTTCCGCCGTCACGGACATCTGCGAAGCCGGCAAATGCGTAACGACCATCGAATAGATGCACATGAAACCTCTCATCTCGACCCTCGCCCTCTGGCTGGTCTACGTCCCCGTGGCGCACGCGCAGGACCTCGGCGCCGGGACGCTCGACAAGGTGGCCGGACAGGCCAATATCAAGACCGAGACGACGCTCCCCGTGCTCATCGGCAACCTCGTCAGGATCGGCATCGGGATGCTCGGCATCGTCTTCCTGGTCCTGACGATCTACGCCGGCTTCCTGTGGCTCACGGCCGCGGGAGACTCCGACAAGGTCGACCACGCCAAGCAGACCCTCCAGCGCGGCGTGATCGGACTCATCATCATCTCCGCCGCCTACGCCATCGCGACTTTCGTCATCAACGCCGTGACGGCGACGACGGCGACGACCGGAAGCTGAACCCATCATCAACGAGATTCACTCAATACCATATGAAGAGACTCATCCTCGGTTTCCTCTCGCTCCTCACGGCCGGTCAGATGGCGCTCGTCGCCCTCCCGGTCGGCGCGCAAGGCTTCGACCCGTCGTCCGGCAACGCGCTCAGCGGCCTCGAAGCGACGAACCTCGGCAACGGCCAGGGCGCCGCGCAGGCCGGCAGCCAGCTCCCGATCCTCATCGGCCGCATCATCCGCACGATCCTCGGTCTCCTCGGCATCATCTTCCTGGTCCTCATGGTCTACGCCGGCTTCCTCTGGATGACGGCCCGCGGCGAGAGCGACCCGGTCGACAAGGCCAAGGACATCATCAAGCAGTCCATCATCGGCCTCATCATCATCTTCCTGGCCTACGCGCTCACCGGCTTCATCATCAACGCGGTGGTCCGCGCCACCTCGGGGACCTAGTCCGGAAAAAGAAGACGACCCGCGCTGCGAAAGCAGGCGGGTCGTTTTGTTCTGACTGAGGTCGGGAGCGGAGCTCCGCTAGAAGCGGGTCTCGTCGATCCCGAAGTAGGCGACGTTGCGGTCTCCCACGGAGACCCTGCGCATCGAGACGCGCGGGGTCGCGTCGAGCATCACGTACGAGGCGGTTCCGGAGTTCCGGTAGGCCTTGATCGTCAGCTTGACGGAGGAGCTGCGCCCGACTTCGACGTGGCACGTCTGGCCGGGGGGCAGGAGCGAGACCTGCGCTTCAGGGTGGATGAACCCCGAGTCGCAGACGACCGGCTGGCCGTCGATCTCGAACGCGAGCCACGTGTTCAGGTCCGGAGACCCGTTCTCGTCGGCATCGCCGCACTTCGACCACACGTCGCGGGAGCCGCCGTCGCAGACCTGGTTGTCCAGCCGGAGCTTGCGCCCCTGCGTGACCTGCCGGGACTGGTCGCCGACGGTGCCCATGTAGACCCCGTGCCGCTGGTAGGCCCAGGCGGCGCCGTGCGCGCCTTGCTGGCCGCCCATCATGCCTCCGGCCATCGGCGAACCGACGGCGGGGGGGACGGGACGCTCCGAGGGGAGCTGGGGAGCGCCGGGCGGACGGTAGCCGTCGGCGTTGGCCTTGCGGAGGCGCCGGTTCTGCTCCTCGCTGTCGGCGAGGCGCTTCTCCAGCGTCTCGATGCGGGCGTTGGAGACGCAGGCGGTCGAGAGGACGACGATCAGGGCGATGAGGACGTTCTTCATCTCAGGACTCCTCTCCGAAAGCGTCGAGCTTCCGGCACTTGGCGAGTACGGTACCGGCACCGGCGAGTCCCGACAATTCGGGGTCGTCGGCGACGGTCTTGCAGGCCTTGCGCAGCGTCGCGACCATCGAATGGGAATCGAGGCCGTCGACGAGCGCGGTCTTGCAGATGTCCACGGCCATCTTCCGCTTCCTCAGATCCCCGATCTTCTCGGGAGCCCCGATGACATCGGAGCACATGGCGTAGAACGCCTTGAGCGTGGCCGCATCGGAATCGTCAGTGGACGATACCTTCTGCTTCGCGTCAGACTTCAGGACCTTCTCGCAGCCGGCGACGATCGTGTCGCGCTCGGCCTTGTCGGCGATGGCGCCGGGGTCCTTCATGATGACGAGACAGCTCTGGCGCAGCGAGAGGATTCCCGCTCCGGCCAGCTTCGGGATGGCGGACTCGAGGCGCTCGATGCGCGCCTCCAGCTCCGCGGTATCCCGCGGCGGGCCGTAGGTGCCCGCGCCGCCGGAACCGACCGTGGTCGTTCCCCCGTTGCCGTAGCTCCCGTAGGAACCGACGGTGACGGGCTGGATCACGGTGGCCGTCTGGATGACGGCGCAACGGTCCGGGTGGAGGACGCAGGAGGGGCCGGCCATGGTGCCGACGCCGCCGTAGCCTCCGCCGTAGCCGCCACCGGCCATGACGATCGGCATGGTGCCGCCGATCGTCGAGCCGGAGTACCGCTGGGTCACGGTCGTCCGCTGGACGGGGTGGATCCCGTCGTCGTGGACGTAGGCGGTGGTGGACCGCCCCTGGGAAGCGCCGGCGTAACAGCCGGCAAGGGAGAGGCACACGCACAGCATCAGGAATCCTCGCATCGGGAACCTACCTTTGGGCAAAGCCCTGTTGTGGGGTCGTTTCGGACGGGTTGGAAAGACCGAATTTCGTCCAAGATTCGGTCAGGATCTGTCATTTCTTGAACCCAGTACTATAGCACGAAAAGGGGCTTTTGTCAATGGTATTCGACAAAAAGAAGAGCGCCCGCTGGTTTGAGACCAGACGGGCGCCTGAGGCTAAGAAAGGGCGGGCTAGAGAAGGGACTCCAGGTCGGTGACCGCGGTGGCCGCGTCGTCGTACTTCGTGGCCTTGAGCGGCGGAAGCGGTGGCTTCTTGGCTCGCGGCGGCGAGGTGCGTGCGGACGGGGCGGGATCGGGAACGGAGACGTTCCCGGAGGGCGGGGCCATGTACGTGGCCCCCTGCGCCTTGGCTCCTTGCGGAACCGGCGCAGGCCCGTACTTCGGACTCCCGTCGAGCGCCTTGTCGATGGCGCCCCCCAGCTTGTCGGCGGCCTTGATGATGGTCGCCGGCGGATTCTGCTTCGTCGACTGCTTCCAGTCGAGGTCTCCCCTGTAGAACAGGAAGAGGGCGAGGACCGCTCCGGCGATGCCGACGTACTTGGCGGTGATCCGGAAGGCGATCTTCCGCATCGGGTCCTTGGCGAACACGCTCACGATGAGCAGGGCGAGCGGGATGACGGCGAGGATCATGAGGATCCATTCGGAACGGTTCCGCGCCGACAGCCAGCCGTCCAGTCCGCCGAAGCCGATGCTTCCGAACGACTTCGGGAAGAGCTTCCCCGCCAGGAACGTCGCGGCGAGGAAGACCAGCACGCCGACGGCGATCTTCAGCACGGCCTCGATGGCCATGCCGAACGGTTTCCCGAGATAGATCGCCGACGTCGCGATGATCAGCACCGGCACCCACATGCACACCACCCAGCCGACGGTCGACCAGCTCGGGAAGAGCATGATGAACATCAGCGAGAAGGCGATGACAGGGATGGCGGCGAAGGACCGCTTGACCTTCTCCTGCAGATCCTTGAGGGAGATGCCGGAGGAGGCGGTGGCTTCCGGGAACTTCACTCCGACTTTCGAAGCGAGGTTCGCGGCGGTGGAGCCGACGGTCGATGCGATCTTCTGCGCCATGTCCAGCTTGTAGGCCAGGATGGCGACGAAGATGTCGGCGAACCACCAGAAGGCCAGGAGGGTCGCGGAGCCCAGGAGGACTCCGATCGCCACCATGACGTGTCCGAGGTCGGACCCTTGCCCTTCCTTGAGCTGGACGCCGAAGGCGATGAGGCCTGCGGAGGCGAGCGTGAGGAGCTTGGCCCAGCGCCAGAGCTTACGGGCCATGGCGAGGACCTTGGGGTTCAGCCGCTCGTAGATCTCGACCAGCCGGAGCCAGTTGAGGGCGACGATGTCCTTGAAGGACTCCCAGAGTCCGGGGACGCCTTCCTTCAGGATCGCATCCTGCGGAAGGGCGGCGAGCGCGGCGGCCGCGCTGGTGAAGAAGGCGACGACCTTGGCGATGAAGCCGGTCGTGCCGGCGGGCTTCTTTTCGGTATCGGACATGAGACGCTCCTTTGCGGAAGTTGTGGGTTCAGACCTGGGTGAGGATCACCCAGACCGATGCCGCGATGACCGCGGCGCTCCAGAACGCCCACCGCTTGGCGGCGGCGAACGTGCGGCGCTTGGCCTCCGCCTCCTTGCGCTTGGCGCGCAGCTCGGCGATGACCTCGCGCTTCTTCTCGATCTCCTGCTTGCGATCCAGGTTGCCGGACTTCAGCCAGGCGATGAGGCCCCGGACGCCGTCCTCCGTCTGCTGGACTTCCTTCGAGAGGAACTCCTGCCACTTCGAACGGTAGGCCTCGGGAGGGGTGACCTCGCCGAGCAGGCAGTCGAGGGCCAGCGGCCAGTCCTCCTGCGCGTGCCCGATGACCACGAACAGGAACTGCTCGTGATTGCCGCGGCGGTGGAACACCTCCTGGAACCTGCGCTCCAGATCGGGGAACCGTTCGCAGCAGACCCGGAAGGCCGGCCAGACGGTCGCGTAGGTGTCCGCGTCCTCCTGGCGCAGCAGCCGGAAGTGATCGAGCAGGGTCAGGTCGCTCGGGGGCAGCGCAGGCTTCTTCGAAGGCTTGTCGGCCTCCGTCTTGGCCTGCTCCTTCGCGGGCGGCGCGGCGATGACGCCGTCCTCCGCGATGAGGTGCTTCCCGTAGCAGCCGCAGTTGGCCGGGCGGTAATCCCGGTCGACCGCTTCCTTCAGGCTCAGGCGGGCGGGCTTTTCGCCCTTCTGCGTGAACTCCTTCGGGACGTGGCTGCAATCCTCGGGATAGAACTGGTTCCCGTGCAGCTTGACCGGCTTGGCCAAGATGCTCTGGACCTTCTGGACCACGGCGTCCTGGGCCTTGGCGAGCCCTTCTTCCGCGGCCTTCCGCTTCCCGTCGTCCGTCTCCTGCTCCCCGACCCGCTTGATCGCCGAAGCGATCTCCGAGCCGGCGGCGTGGAAGACGTCCTCCAGGAGGGGGTTCTTGAAGTTGATCGCTCCCGCTCCGTAGCGGAAGAGCCAACCCGCGAACTTGCCCGAGGGGTCGAACTGCTTGATCTTCTCGCGGAACGTGGGGTTGTTGACCAGCATTTCCGCGAGTTTCTCGACAGCCTCGTGGCTGCCTTGCTTCAGCATGCGATCGATGAAGCTCAGGTCATCCTTTTCAGCGCTCATGTGTTTCCTCCAGGTTGTCAATGAGCCGTCGGTCGGCCCGGGTGCGTTTCGGCACGAGGGCCTAGCCACGGCACGGAGGGGTGAATCCCTGCTCCATCGTGACCCGGCATGATAGCACGTTTACCGAGTTTTGTCAAGACTTTTTGACACTATTTTAGCTGAGATTACAGCCGAAATCCGCTTGCCAAGCCGTATAGAATGCGCTAAAGTGAGGGTGGTTCTCATTCATCACCCTTAGGCTATGGCCAAGCGCAAGACGCAGGCTAAGAAACCCGAGAACGTCAAAGTGGAAGACCACTGGTTGGCGGACGATCTCGAGGGCCAATTGTCGGTGGACGTCTATCAGAAAGGCGACGCCATCGTGGTGAAATCGACGATCGCGGGCGTGGAACCGGAGGATCTCGAGATCTTCCTCAACCGCGACATGCTGACCATCAAAGGCAAGCGCGAGCACGCGGAGTCCGTCACGCAAGGCGAATACTTCGTGCGCGAATGCTACTGGGGCAAGTTCTCCAGGACCATCATCCTTCCGAGCGACGTGAAGAGCGAGGACGCCAAGGCGACCTTGAAGGACGGCGTGCTCACGATCGTGATGCCCAAGGCCCAGCACTCCCGCAACATCCCCGTGAAACTCATCAGCTGATCCCCGGCCGCGGACGCGGCATCCCCAATGAGCGAGTCCAAGAACATCCTGAAGAAATTCGTCGGCTCCCCCAAGCGCGTGATCTTGGCGGGAGTCGTTTCGCTCATCCTGCTTTCGGGACTCGTCGCCGTCCAGGTCGTGCGCGCGGACGGCCGCATGCTGCCGAACGTCTCGGTCGGCGGCGTCGACGTCGGCGGGCTCACGACCACGGAGGCGCGTGCGCGTCTCGAGGAAGCCATGCGCGCGGTCAACGTGAGCGGCGTCCAGTTCCGCTATCAGGACCGCAGCCTGACGGTGCGCGCCAACGACACCTCCTCCGCGCCGCCGTCGCAGTCCCCCATCACGTACGATCTCGACGCCATGGTGCGCGATGCCTTCGCGTTCGGACACGACGAAGGTCCGGCGGAACTCATCAAGGCCAACATCCAGGCTTTCTTCACGAAGGTCGAGCGACCCGTCGCGCTGACGATCGACAAGCGCGCCCTGCGCGACCTCATGAACCTCCGCTTCGGCGCGCTCGAGCGCCCGGCGAAGGACGCCGCCATCGTCATCACGCGCGAAGAGACGCGCGGCGCGACCTCGAGCGCGTCCGACGCGCCTCAGGTCCACGTCGACTGGACGATCGAGGTCCTGCCCGACGCCACCGGCGCCGCCTTCGACTACGAGACCGCGATCGACCGCGCGACCGAAGGGCTCGCGCGCTGGCAAGGCGCATCCGTCGACGTCGCCGTCGTCGAGAAGGCGCCTGACGTCTCCGTCGCGGACGCCGAAGCGGCCAAGCCCCGCATCCTGAAGACCCTCGCGCGCGGCGACGTGCGCCTCGCCTTCGACGACCAGACCTGGACGCTGACTCAGAAAACCCTTGAAAAATCGCTCGAACTGACGCGCCTCCCTGACGGCATGATCGCCGTGACGCTGAAGCGCGAGGTCATCGCGCCGCTCCTCGACGTCGCGGCCGGCGAGATCGAGACCGACGCCAAGCCGACGAGCTTCACGCTGAGCGAGGACCGCAAGCGCGTCACGGATTTCGTCGGCGGCACGATCGGCCGCCGCGTCGACCGCGAGGAGACGCTCGCGCGCATCGACGCGCAGTTCGAGGCGTCGGAGAACGGCGTGTTCCCGATCGCGGTGCTGACGACGCCGTCGCCGAAGTCCGCGCCGATCGCCGAAGAGCTCGGCATCCGCGAGATGCTCGGGTACGGCACCTCGAACTTCGCGGGCTCCCCCACCAACCGCCGCAAGAACATCGCGCTCGGCATCAGCAAGCTGAACGGCCTCGTCATCGCGCCCGGCGAGGAACTCGGGCTCATCGAGCATCTCCTGCCGTTCGACGCGAGCGGCGGATGGCTCACGGAGCTCGTCATCAAGGGCAACCGCACGGTGCCCGAATACGGCGGCGGCCTCTGCCAGGTCGGCACGACCGTCTTCCGCAGCGTGATGGGCGCCGGCCTCCCCGTCACGGAGCGCCAGAACCATTCTTTCCGCGTGCGCTACTACGAACCGGTCGGCACCGACGCGACGCTCTACGACCCCGCTCCGGACTTCAAGTTCGTGAACGACACCGAGCACCACGCCATCCTGATCGGCAAGGTCATCGGCGACATCGCGCGCTTCGAGCTCTGGGGCACCCGCGACGGGCGCGTGCAGGAGCAAGGCAAGGTGAGGATGCTCGCGCAGACGCCTCCGCCTCCGGCGAAACTCATCGAGACGTCCGCGCTCGCCGAAGGCGTGAAGTCCTGCTTCGAGAAACCGACCGCCGGCGCCGTCACGACCTTCGACTACACGATCACCTACCCCGACGGCACCGTGAAGGAGCAGACCTTCCGCAGCCACTACAAGCCGTGGCAGGAGCAGTGCCTGATCGGCAAGGCCGGCGCTCCGCACATCACGCTGCAGCGCGACGGCTCGCTGAAGGAGACGGCGCCGAAGACCGCTTCGGCCTCGGCCACGCCCGCGACGCCTTCGGTCCAGTGATACGAAAAACCCCCGGACAAGCCCGGGGGTTTTCTTTTTCCTTCCTCGATTTCAGTCGACGGTAAGGTTGATCTGCAGGAATTCGCGCTCAAGAAGATGTCTTACAGGGGCGTTCGAGCCGGAGCCCGAAATGCCCTATGAGCCATCCCCATGCTTGTCGTGAGCGCGAGTTTCTAGAGACCAGGTAAGAGTCGGTCTGAAACGGATCGGCCATCGTACGAAGCGTATGTCTGAGCGCGTGCCTCGTCGATGTGACGAAGGGTTACTCAAGCAACGCTGCACTCTACCATGGGACCTATTCCGTGTCAAGCATTCGCCCTCCGTGTTCCACGGTTTGTTTCACGAAATACTGACATATTTAAGGCTCACGAAGCAGAATTAAGCTCAATCTACTTCGTATTTATTGTCATCATGTATTGACAAAAGCGTCTTTTCGTGATATGCTGGTCCTCGTAATGGAGTTCATTAGAACCCACGCCGCTTGAGGGAGCGGAACGCAACACAGGCCGTGCTCGCATACGATCTCCCCTCTTTCGTATCCGGACATGGCCTGTTTTCGTTCCCAACCCCAGCACAGGAGACATCCTTGGACGCCAAGACCCAGAAGTGGATGCTCAAGTACGCGCTCATCGCGTTCACCATCGCCCTCATCGGCACCCTCTACCCCGCCTGAAAGGACAACCGTGAGAAACGACTTCGATCATCTCATCGATACCAAGCAGTACTACGCCGCCGCCTGGCGCGCCATCACCGCCGGGGGCCATGAGGTCACCGACGCGACGACCGAGAAGGTCAGCGAGATCGCCGGTCTGGCGATCAGGCACGGCTGCATGTCGGAGCTCCGCAAGGTCGCGAAGACCTTCGACAAGCACCTGACGCAGGAGATGCGCGAGCTCGCGGCGACCGCGCTGAACGAGACCACCGACATCGACCTCCAGCCCGACGAGCTCTGAGAAGCTCACGCCCTCCCCCGCCGGCTTCATAGGCGGGGAGATCACTCCCGTCCTTCTGCCGCATGGTGCGACAGGAGTCCGGGAAGGACCTACGAAAGGAAGCAGATGCGACTCAAGAACGTGAAACGTCTCCGCCAGGAGCAGGCCCAGCTCTTTCCCATCGACGCGAACGACTGGCGCGACGCGCGCCACCACGAGGACCCCGCCGACCGGCTGAACCGCGGCGACATCAACCGCTCGCTCGACGCTTCGAGCCACGGGTCCATCGCGGACCTCGACGTCCTCTCGGCCTACGAGCTCTAGCTCGCGGCCGATTCCCCGCCCGTCACCTGACGGGCGGGGCGATCACTCCGGCGCTGCTCCCGCATCCGCGCGAGAAGCTCCGGACGGATCGCACGATCCCCCAACCCCTTCCGAAAGGCCTTTCCATGATCAAGATCACGCAGACCCAGTGGTACCAGGAGTCCGTCAGGCTCTCGGGCCTCACCGGACAGAAGTTCGCGCTGAACGCGATCTTCAGCCTCGTCCTCCTCGCCGCGCTCGCGACGTTCGCCATCGCCGCGAACTGACCGGTCCGCCCCTCCTCCTCACCCCCTCTCTCGCGAGAGGGTTCCCATTCGATCGCCTGAGCGTCTGCTCGGACGTCGATCGGAACCATCCGAAACCCACCCCACGACCCTGCGACCAAGGAGGCCACCATGCCCGCGACCATCGACATGTTCCGTTCCCTCGCGAAGATCCTCGACGACGTCGTCCTCAAGGTCGACGCCGACCTGCCCGCGGCCGACGACATCCACCCGGCCGTCGCGAAGATCGGCATCTACCTGGCCGACCTCGTGCGGCTGCCCGCCGCGGTCGCCAAGCTCGAGGCCCAGAAGGCCACGGCGGCGGCCGGCATCCCGACGCGCGACAAGGCCGTCCGCAAGGCGCGGCACGCGGTGACGATGATCGACGCCAAGCTGAAGAAGCTCGGCGAGAGCATCGACCACCACCGCGCCGCGCTGAGCGACGCCGACGACGAGCCCGTCCCGACGTCCTCCAAGGTCGTCGCCGGGCTCGCGCTCCCCACCCGCAAGGACCGCATCGAGGAACTGCGCGTGCAGATCCTCGCCGCGGAGGAGGAGCGCGGCAAGGCCCAGGAGGCGCTGAAGCGCGCCGAGGCGTTCCGCAAGGGCGTCGACACGCGCCTCGGCAACCTGGACGCCGCGATCGCGGAGGCCAAGAAGGCCGTCGCCGATCACGCCGCCCGTCTCGACGAGACCGTCCGGCTCCTGCGCAAGACCATCAACCACCTGCGCAACCGCCAGGCCAACCGCGACCGCAAGCGCGCCGCGTGCGGCACCGTCTCGGTCACGGTCCCCGGGGCCGATGACGCCGACGGCCCGCTCGCCGCGCTCGCCGGCGCCGGGCCGGGTCCGACCGACGAGGACATCCGCAAGATGTGCGAGGAGGCCGGCCTGCCGATCGACGGCCCCGAGGACATCGCGGCCGCCCGCCAGCTCTTCTGCGAGTGACGTTCCTTCCGCCCGACTCTCCGTCCTCCGAGGCCTAGCGCCCCATCCGGCGCTAGGCTCTCTCCTCGAGGGCGCCCTTCCGTCCCCCTCGACGGAACGACGCCTTCAAGGAGGGAGCCCGATGGAGACCGCGCCCGCGGTCCGACCGGCACCCCACCCAACCGCCGACCAAAGGAGATCCGATGCATGAGACCGAACGGCTTCCGTTCCTTCAACGCCCGGAGTTCGACCAGTGGCTGATCACGTCGTTCTTCATGGTCTTCGCCGCCGTCGTCTTCGCCTTCCTGCCCGTCGCCGGAGCCCATCGGCTCGGCGTCGCCGTGCGGGACGAGATGAGCCGCTTCGAGCGGCCGCCCGCGCCGGCGATCGACGCCCCGAAGTCCGCCCCGTCGCGCATCCCGCTCGAAGGGGTCCCGGTGGCGTTCGGCGCCGCGCGGGTCGGACCATGAACGGCGAGGAGGTCGACGACCTCCTGCTGCGCCTCCGCAAGGAGCGCGCGCCGATCGACGACGTCGCCGCGCTCGCCGGAGCGCGCCTGGAGCAGATGCTCGACGACGAGCATCTGCACCTGGCCGCCATGCACGCCGTCGCGTACGAGGCGTACTGGGACGCCGGGCGCATGCTCGACGCGATCCGCCGCTTCCACCGGTCGGGCATGACCGCGCAAGCGATCATGCTCTGCCACCGCTGGAAGATGTCCGCCGCCTGCGAAGAGAACGACCGCCGCCTCTACCGGGAACTCTTCCCGAAACTTCCACCCCGCACCGACAAGAAGGAGAGACCATGACCGACCCCGACATGATGATGCACGCCGCGCGCGTCCGCGCCTCGGCCCCCGGTTCGATCGAGGACGCCGTGCGCACGCACATCGACGGCGAGGCCGAGCCCCTGCCGCCGACGCCGGACGACCCCTCCCGCGCGCCGACCGACGACGAGGTCTTCGACGGCGTGCCCGCGGGCGAGATCACCGACGTGCCGACCCAGCCGATGCGCCTGCCGAGCGACGCGGTCCCCAACCCCTTCGATGAGAAGGACGACTGGGAGAACCAGAAGACGGGCGTCCACACGGCGCCCACCGGCATCTACGACCCGACCTTCTGCATGATGTAGAAGCCTCGACTCAGAAAAAGCCCCGCATGCCTGTATGGATGCGGGGCTTTATCTTTTCGTCATCCCGAGCGGAGCCGAGGGATCTATTTTTTGATCACCTTGTCGATGAGGCCGTACTTCTGCGCCTCCGTCGCCGTCATGAAGTTGTCGCGGTCGGTGTCCTTCTCGATCTTGGCGAAGGGCTGTCCGGTGAAGTTCGAGAGGTGGCGGTTCAGGTCGTCCTTCATCTTCAGGATGCGCTCGGCGCGGATCTTGATGTCGGAGGCCTGGCCTTCGGCGCCGCCGAGCACCTGGTGGATCATGATCTCGGAGTTCGGCAGGGCGAAGCGCTTGCCTTTGGCACCGGCCGCGAGCAGGAACGCGCCCATCGAGGCGGCCATGCCGACGCAGATCGTCGAGACGTCCGGCTTGATGAGGTTCATGGTGTCCATGATCGCCATGCCCGCCGTGACGGAACCGCCGGGCGAGTTGATGTAGAGCTTGATGTCGCGCTCCTTGTCCTGGCTCTCGAGGAAGAGCAGCTGCGCGATGATGACGTTGGCGATGCCGTCGTCGATGCCGTCGCCCAGGAAGATGATGCGGTCCTTGAGCAGGCGCGAGTAGATGTCGTAGGCGCGCTCGCCCATCGGCGTCTTCTCGATGACCGTCGGGACGAGATAGTTGTTCTCCATCATGGACGTGATCGTGTAGGGATTCTTCATGGATGTGGTGTGTTCCCCTTCAGGATACTCCATTGACGGGGCGCCGGGAAGCGGTTACGGTCGGCCCGGTCCTTTCCGAGGAGGCTCCATGTCCAAGAAGATCGCGTGCGCCGCCGCCGTCCTGCTCGCCGCCTGCGGCGAGGATTCCCGCGCGCCGCCCGCGCCGGCCTACGCCTGCGCGGAACCGGCCCGCATCGTCGTCCTCAAGCGGGACGAGATGCGCTCCACCTGCTTCGACGACGCGGGGAACGCCTGCACGCTCGTCGGCATCGCCCTGCCCGCCGGCCGCACCACGCGCCTCGGCGTCGCGGTGTACGACGAGGACAAGCGCGAGTGCGATCCCGCGCTCACCTCCGCGGCGATCGACGACGAGGACTTCGACCTCGTGAACGACGGCGTCGACATCCATGTCACGCCGCTCATCGACCTCTTCGACACGGAGAACGGCGTCGAGCCCTCCGGCACGCTGACCGTCCGCCACGGCGCGCTCGTCGCACAATGGCGCGTGCTCGCGATGGTCGACCTCGCCGGCGTCTGGGAGATCTCGATCGACGGCCTCGTCGTCGGCGACTTCGAAGCCGCGCAGAGCGGCCGCTTCATCCGCTGGGCCCAGTGCCCGCCGGGCGACGCTCGCCCCGAATGCTCGGCCGGACTGCTGTTCCGGAATCTCGTGGAGCTGCAAAGCCCCATCGGCGCGCTGAAGCTCTCCGGCACGATCCGCCCCGACCGCGGCGGGATCGACGGCCGCTGGGACAACGGCTCGGACCAAGGCGATTGGGAGGCGCGGCGCCTCCCGGACGAATAAGCCCCCGACATCGTCGGAGGCTTTTTTACGCCGTCAGCACTTTCCACCCGTCGGCATGCTCGCCGATCGCGCCGGCGACGGTGAAGCCCGCCGCCTTCTTGTGTCCGCCGCCGCCATGGATTTTCGCGAGCTCCGCGACGTCGACGTCGGCCGCGCTGCGGTAGCTGCCTTTCACCTTGCCGTCCTTCGTCTCCTTCAGCACCAGCACGACGTCGGCCTTGAGGATGTGGTTCAGGAAGTTCGAGAGCCCTTCGAGATGCTCGTCGTCGACGGGATGCTCCTCGAGGTCCTTGCGGAAGATGGCGGTCGTGGCCGTCTTCTTCCCTTCGTCCCAGCGCAGGCGCTCGAGCGCGAGGCCCCAGAGCTTCAGCGCGGCGACCGGCTTGTTGCGCATGAGCCGGCGCGTGATGTCGCGCATGGAGACGCCCTTGAGCAGGAGGTCGGAGGCGATCTCGAGGCTCTTCACCGTGGTGGCGGGGTTCGAGAAGTTCGAGGTGTCGGTCAGGAGCCCGGTCATGAGGCAGGTCGCCATCGCCTGCGTGACCTCGACGCCGTTGGCCATGAAGAAGGCGTGCACGACTTCCGCGGTCGAGGAGGCGTCGGTCACGACGAGGTTCGCGTCGCCGAACGAGGTGTTGGTGACGTGGTGGTCGAAGTTCGCGATGAACGGGCGCTTCGGCATGGCGGCGACGTAGGCGTCGATGCCCGCGTACGCGAGGTCGCCCGCGTCGAACACGCAGATCATGTCGACGGCCTCGTCATGGAACGTCTCCGGGTTCGTCTGCAGCTCGCGCATCCTCGGGAAGTACGCGTACGCCGGCGACGGCGCGTCGACGCAGAACGCGTAGGCCTCGCGGCCCTGGTCGCGCAGCCACGCGTAGACCGCCATCATCCCGCCGAGCGTGTCGCCGTCGGGCTTGCGATGCGAAACCAGAAGCGGGCGCCGCGCGGAGAGGAGCTTCTCGTAGATGAGTTTCGTCGGGGTCGCGTGGTTCATACGGACAGCCGGCTACCTTAGGAAAAAAGAAAATCCCCGTCAAGGTTCGACGGGGATGGTGAGCAGACGGATGCGGAGCGTGCCGAGGCCGGCGCCGTAGGCGGGATGCAGGAAGCGGAGGCTGACGAGGCCGCCGTCGTCCTTCATCCGCGTTCCGGACGGGGCGTGGCGGCGGAGCAGCGTCTTGAGCAGATCGCGGGCCTTCGGTTCGAAGAACGGGAGGGTTCCCTGCGCCGGGGTGAACTCGATGACCGGCGTCATGTCGAGCTCTTCCCAAGGCTCGCCGTCGAAGAGGGTCGGGGCGGCCTGGCCGTAGCGTTGCAGGTCGTCCCTGCCGCGCGCGTACAGCCGAAGGCGGAAGGTGCCGACATCCACGCGCGCGGCCGAAGCCTCGACGTCGAAGTCGTTGCCGGGACCGATCGTCTCGCGGCGGAAGCGCGCGTAGCCGTCGTCGGTGAGCGGATCGAGCCGTTCGCCGTCGCCGGAGAACCGGATGACCGGCGCCACGTGCGGCGCGGCCGCGACGATCTCCGCGGTGAAGGACTTGAGGAAGCCGATCATCGCTTCGAGCACCGCATGGACGTCGTACTTGAGCCCGAAGGCTTGGGCCGTGTCGTCATCGACGATCTCGAGGTTCGTGATCATGGCCAGTCCTCCGCGTCGAGGTAACGGACGATGCGGATCTGCCCGGCGCCGTCGCCGTAGGCGTCATGCGTGAAGCGGACCACGACGATCTCGGCGTCCGCGTCGTGCGGGACGTAGTCGACCTGGGCGCCGGAGGACGCCTCGTCACCGAGGACCTCCTTCAGGAACTTCGTGGCCTTGGGCCCCATCGGCTGGAACGGGCGGTCGCGGTTCATGAAGAAGAGGACCGGCGTCGGGTCGAGGTCTTCCCAGTTGGCCTCGCTGGAGGTCAGGCAGTTGGCGGTCGGGCCGTAGAGGGCGTCGAACCCGAGCGGCGCCCAGGTGGCGAGATACGGCCCGAACTGCACGTAGAAGTGCAGGTCGGCCGCGTCGTACCAGTCCTTCTTGACCTTGCGGAAGACCGCGTCCATCTCGTCGAGAGACTCCGCCGAGGCGGGGAATTCCTCCATTTCCGAGACGATGGCCAGGACCGGCGCGTCGGGGAAGCGCATCTGCGCCCGTCCGATCAGGATCCGCAGGATGCCGGAGCCGGTCGCGAGGACCTTCTCGAGGTCGAAGCGGGGGCCGACGGCGAGCATGGTGTCTTCGCCCAGCTCTTTCAGCTTCGAGATCATCGATACCTCCCGTGCAAAGGGCTTCCTGGAGCTTCCCTTCTGAGGCTTGAAACGTCAAGCCTTTACAGGTACTTTAATAAGGAAATAGCCGAACCCCACATGCACCTCCAGCGTATCGAAATGCAGGGCTTCAAGACGTTCGCGAACCGGACCCTCCTTGATTTCCTCCCCCCGAAAGAAGGCGACCGCGGCATCACCGCCATCGTCGGTCCGAACGGTTCCGGCAAGTCCAACATCGCCGACGCGGTCCGCTGGGTGCTGGGCGAGCAGTCGCTGAAGCTCCTGCGCGGCAAGAAGTCCGAGGACGTCATCTTCAGCGGCTCCGACAAGCGCTCGCGCTCCGGCTTCGCGGAAGTCTCCCTCGTGCTCGACAACCAGGCGGGCGGCAACGAGATCGAGTATCCGGAGGTCGTCATCACGCGCCGCATCTACCGCGACGGCGAATCGGAATACCTCATCAACAAGAACAAGGTGAAGCTGCAGGAAGTCCTCCTGCTCCTCGCGCGCGCCAACTTCGGCCAGCGCACGTACTCCGTGATCGGCCAGGGCATGATCGACGCCATCCTCGTCGCCTCCCCCAAGGAGCGCAAGGAATTCTTCGACGAGGCCGCCGGCGTGAAGCAGTACCAGCTGAAGCGCGAGGCCGCCGTCCGCAAGCTCGACGCCTCGGGCGAGAACCTGAAGCAGGCCGAGATCATCCTCGCCGAGATCGAGCCGCGCATGCGTTCGCTCTCGCGCCAGGTCCGCCGCTTGGAGGAACGCGCCAACCTCGAGAAGGAGCTCCGCGAGCTCGAGTTCTCGTACTTCGGCTCGCACTGGAAGAAGATCAAGGAAGAGTTCGCCGCCATCGACGCCAAGACGAAGCTCGTCGAGGAGAGCCGCAAGGAAAAGGAGAAGGAGATCGAGGCCGTGCGCGCGAGCCTGGCCGGCATGGAGACGGAAGAGACGAAGTCCGACGGCCTCATGGCGCTCCAGAAGGAATACGAGCGCGAGCTCGAGAAGCGCAACGCGCTCCGCGAGAAGGAGATCCAGCTCAAGAACCAGATCCGCATGGAGCAGATGAAGGCGCTCTCCGCTTCCGCTCCGTCGCTCCCGATGCCGCTCCCCCGCATCGTCGAGGAGATCTCCGCCATCTCCGAGCGGCATGACGAGCTCGTCGCCTCCATCCTGGAAGCCGAGACGCTCGAGGAGGCGCAGGAAGCCGCCGAGAAGCTGAAGACGCTCGGCACGCAGATCGAGGAACTGCTCTCCGAACTCAAGGAACCCGGCCGCAAGGACAAGGCCGAGAAGAAGGAACCGGCCGTCCCGGCCGCGCTCCAGAAGGAGCTCGAAGAGGCGCTTTCCGGCATCGGCGCGATGGCCAAGACGCTCGCCGACCTCCAGGGCCGCATGCAGAAGTGGGGCGAGGAGGAAGCCAAGAAGCGCGGCGCGTTCTTCGAGATCCAGCGCAAGATGCAGGGCTTCCAGTCGGAGCTCTTCGAGCTCGACCGGCACCTCTCCGACCACCGCGTGGAGCGCGCCCGCATCGAGACGCGCCGCGACGCCATCGAACGCGAGGCCCGCGAGATCATGGGCGAGGAGGCCAAGACCGCGCTCGAGACCGCGCCGGAGAAGGACGTCGACGCGAGCGCGCTCTCGCCGCGCCTCCACCAGCTCCGCACGCAGGTCGCCGCCATCGGACAGATCGACCAGGCCGTCGTCGCCGAGTACAAGGAGATCAAGGAGCGTTACGACTTCCTCACCGCCCAGGTCGAGGACCTGCATAAGACGAAGGAGTCGCTGGTCGCGATGATCGAGGAGCTCGACGTGATGATCAAGAAGCAATCCGACACGTCGTTCCGCCGCATCAACCAGCACTTCGACGAGTTCTTCAAGCGCCTGTTCGACGGCGGCAGCGCCTCGCTCCAGAAGATCGAGCGCGAGGAAGAGGACGACGAGGTCGCGGAGGCCGAGAAGGCCGCCGCCAAGGAAGCCGCCGGCGTCGAGGACGACGCGGAGAAGAAAGTCAGTGCCGCGCCGAAGGAGACCTGGCTCGGCCTCGAGATCTTCGCCAACCCGCCGGGCAAGCGCGTGAAGTCGATCCACTCGCTCTCGGGCGGCGAGCGCGCGCTCACGTCCATCGCGCTCATCTGCGCCATCATGACCACGAACCCCTCGCCGTTCGTGGTGCTCGACGAGGTCGACGCCGCGCTCGACGAATCGAACGCCGCGCGCTTCGCCGCGATCGTCTCCGACCTCTCGCACCGCACGCAGTTCCTCGTCATCACGCACAACCGCTACACGATGCAGAAGGCGCAGGTCCTCTACGGCGTCACCATGGCCGAGGATTCCACTTCCTCCGTCCTGTCGCTCCAGCTCGAGGAGGCCGAGAACATCCGCGGCTCGAAGAAACCCGCCGTCGCGGTCTGATCCGGTATGGGGATCCTTTCCGCCGCCAGCTACCAGCCGACGCTCTTCTCCGCGGGCGTCGCCGCCATCGCCGCCGTCATCCTGTGCCTCGGCATCTGGGTCCTGCGCGGCGACCGCCGGGACGCCGAGCGCCGCGCGTACTTCCACTTCTGCGCCGCCCTCTTCCTCGTCCTGCTCTTCATCGCCCTCCCGCTGGCGGCCGAGGACGGCGGCGTCGCGCGCTTCTGGGACCGCGTCGGCTGGGCCGCGCTCTGCATGGTGCCGCCCATCATCCTCCGGTTCGAGAGCCTGCACCTGCGGCTCCCCGGCGTGCGGCGCTGGGTCCCCGCCCTCTTCGCGGCCAACGCGGCGCTCATCCCGTTCCTCGCCACCGACCTGTTCGTCGACGGGAGCCGGATCGTGGCGTATCCGTGGGGCGACGTGCAGCAGCTGAACGTCCTCGGGTACGTCTTCGTCGCCGAATTCTACGCCGTCTTCCTCTACATCCTCGTCCGCCACTGGCTGAGGATGCGCGAACAGGGCCGCTCCGGGCGGCGCCGCAAGGCCTACCTCGCGACCTTCATCGCCATGGTCTTCGGCCTCCTCGCGTCGAGCGACTTCCTGAGCTACATGGGCGTGGCGTGGCCGCCGTTCTCCTTCATCTTCCTCGCGGTCTGGGCCGGACTCTTCGCCTACGGCATCCTCCGCTACGAGCTCTTCCCGCTCACCGAGGAGATCGCCGCCCCCGCGATCATCGAATCGATGCCCGGCGCGCTCTTCGTGGTCGACATGGACGGCGCGATCGTCATCGCCAACCCCTACGCCTCGAAGATCACGAAGGTCGCGGCCCGCGAGATGCGCGGACGCCGCGTCACCGAGTTCGTGCCGAAGGCGGCCGGCCTCCTGATCGAGGCGCTGGAGCATCCCCCGCTCGGCCCGTTGCGCAGCGAGGCGGAAGCGGAACTCCGGGACGCGGAAGGCCGGATGCACCCGGTCGCGCTCTCCGCCATGGCGATCCACGGCGACCGCGGCGCCCCGGCCGGGGTCACCATCATCGCCACCGACATCGGGAAGATGAAGGAGCAGGTCGCCATCATCGAATCGCAGAAGGCCGAACTCGAGAAAAGCGTCGCCTCCCTGACCAAGTTCCAGGAACAGCTGGTCGGCCGCGAGCTCAAGATGATCGAGCTGAAGAAGGAAGTGGAGCGGCTCAGGAAAGGATAAGAAAAGAGACGGCCCATGGGCCGTCTTTCGTTTCAGAGGTTCTTGGCGATCTTCTTCTCGAGCAGGACGCGCCCGTCGCGGCGCCACTCTTCCTCGAGCAGGCGGCGTTCGTACAGGCGGTGCGAGGCGTCCACCTCCCGGCGGAACTCCTCGATGGCGTCGCTCGCGCCCGGCGGGACGAAGTCCGTCCCGATGGAGCGCAGGAGCCGCGCGGCGCGTTCGCGCTTGCGGCGGCGGCGCACGAGGATGGCGAGCCAGGCGGCCAGGAGCGCGATGAGCGCGGCGGAAGGGGCGGCGGAGACGAGGGCGTCGGGGATCTCGAAGGAGATCTCGACCTTCATTCCGCGTCCTTCGCGGGAGCGTGGGGCGCGGCGCCGAGGCTCGCGCAGGAGCCGATGAAACTCGCGAGAAAGAGCGCGATCAGGATGCCGTCGAAGATGCCCATGATTCCTCCTTAGGGTCCGTCCCTCTTGTCCGGCGGGCGGCGGTCGCTGAGGGCGATCGCCATGAAGAGCGCGATGACGAGCGCGATCCCGAGGATCAGCCCGATCGCCAGGTCCGTACCGCGGTCGTCGAGATACCTGTCCAAGTCCTGCATGGCCCCTCCTCGGCGATGGGACGCCTCACCATACGCCGCCTTGACGGCCCCGTCAACCTCGCGTATAGTCCCCTCGTTCGCGCTGCAGGACCGCGGGAAGCTCTCACCCCGCGTTTCTCAATTGCACTAAGAAAAAAGCACGCATGCTGTCCATCCGCCTGTCCCGCGTCGGCAAGAAGAAGATGCCGACCTACCGCCTCATCGTCACCGAGAAGTCCCGCGATCCGTGGGGCAAGTTCCTCGAGAACCTCGGCACGCTCGACCCGATGGCGAAGCCGAAGAAGATCGACTTCAACGTCGACCGCATCAAGTACTGGATGTCCAAGGGCGCCCAGCCCACGCCGACCGTCCGCAATCTCCTCATCGACATGAAGGCGATCGAGGGCGAGAAGGCCAAGGCCCATCCGACCCACAAAGCGAAGGCTGAAGAGAAGTAGGCCAGAAACCCCGTCCGCGCGACGGGGTTTTCGTTTGACGCGATGCGGGGTCCGGGTTAGGTTGGACGCGTCCTTTTGAAGGAGGCACCGCATGACCGATCGCGATCTCCTCGAGATCTTCGATGCGGCCTTGCCGCGTCTCGCGCCGTACGGTCCGCGCAGCGTCCCCGAAGCCGGCGGACGCGAGGCGGCGGAGCACGCCCGGAAGCAGGGCGAACGGCGCACGGAGCTGGCGATCTTCACCGGCGCGGCCGGGGCCTTCGGCGTCATGGCCTGGCTCCTCACCGGCCCGTGGGTGCCGCTCTGGTTCGTCATCGCCATGATGTCGCCTGGCGTGCTCTCGGGCTTCGCCGCCGCGCGCGCCTTCCTGCGCCTCACGTTCGGTCCGCGCCTCCAGCAAGCCTTGCCCTCCGGCACCGACGCCGCATCCGCCCAGCTCGAAGACGGCGCGTGGAGCCGCATCCGCGACTGGAACGCCGACGCTCTCGCCTGGAACCGCCAGGTGGAGGCGCTGAGGCTCGAGGTCTCGGGCTGGCAGCTCCTGCATCTCGTCCCGGAAGCGCGCGACATCGAATGGTCGGAGCACGGCTCCAAGGTCCAGGCCGAAGGGCTCGTGGCCGCGATGCGCGGACTCATGGCCGATCGCGCCGCCCTCGTCGCCCGCAAGGAAGAGATCGACCGCATGATCGATGGCCTGGCGGAACGCCTCCTGCGCCTCGAAGCCTCGGACGCGCTTCCCGCGGCGGCCCTCCCCGCGCCCCGGCCGGACGACTCCCCCGACGACGGATGACCCTGCCTGCAGGGTCATTTTTTCTTCCGGATTGACAGGTACGGCGTTTTCGCCTAGCGTACAGTCCAGTCCTTTCAGCCGGAGAGACGCATGAACGCACACGACGCCACGCTCCGCCCCCTCGACGCCTTCCCCTCCTCCAGCTACCCGAAAGGGAGGCGCGCGGAGCTGGAACGCCTGCTCCAGGACCGGCGGGCCGCGACGGCGCGCGCCGCTTCCTGCGCCGCGCTCGTCGGCCTCTGCCTGTTCTTCGCCTTCTTCTACGGCGCCTTCTCGGCGTACTTCTGGACGACGTCGATGGGCGCGCTCGTCGGCACGCTCTTCTCGGTCTTCTCCGGCATCACCCTCGCGGGTGCCGGCGTGCTCGCCTTCCGCTTCGCGGAGGAGTCGCGCGCCATCCCGCCCGTCGACCCGCAGCTCAAGCGGGAGGCCGAGGCCGAGAGCGCGATCGAGCTCGCCATGCTCGACATCAACCTCAAGTCGTACGACTGGAACGATCTCGCGCGCGCCGCCAGGAACCACGATGTCTCCGAACCCATCCTGCGCGGACTTCGCGCCCAGCGCGCGAAGCTCCAGCGGACCCGCGACGAGGTCGCCGAGGCCCTGCGGCGCTTCAACCTCGCGACCGGGCCGAAGCCGCAGGCGGTCCCGCCGCCCCGCGACTGGGGGACGGTCGAGACGATCGATCTCCGCTCCACGGACTCCTGATTCCAGGGGTCTTTTTCGTTTCCGATTGACCCCCCTCCGGCGGTTCGGTATCCTGTGAATGGCGACTGTAACAGGTCGGCAGTCACCTCTGTAACGATACTCATCCGTACCGAAAGCTATGGCAAGAGAGATGGACCAGGAGTTCGTGGAGTACGTGGTCAAAGGCATCGTCGGGCATCCGGACGACGTCCAGACCGAGCGCGTGATCGATGAGCGCGGCGTGCTCATCACCCTCAAGGTCAACCCCGCGGACATGGGGTACGTCATCGGACGCCAGGGCCAGACGGCACGCTCGATCCGCACCCTGCTCAAGATCGTCGGCGCGAAGAACAACGCCCGCGTCAACCTGAAGATCTACGAGCCGGAAGGGTCGACGCACCGCCGCGAGACCAACACGCCGAACCCGGAACGACGCGAGGACATCGACACGTCCGCCGTCGACCTCCAGCTGTAAGAAGAAAAAGCCGCCCCGCTTGCCGGGGCGGTTTCGTTTCTGTAGCCTGCCGGGCAGGAGGTCCCATGTCCTTTCGCGTCCCATCCTTGATCGCCTGCGCCGCGTTTCTCGTTTCCTGCAGGTTCGGCTCCGATACGCCGAAGCCGCCGTGCCCCTGCGAACAGGAGAAGGCGGCGCTCTCCGCCTGCGAAAGCCGCGCCGACGGGCTCCGCCGCTCGCTCGATGCCGCCGCCGTGCGGACGCCGGGCGATCCCCTGCCCGCCGAAGCTCCCGACGACGCGCCGAAAGTCGAGAGCGGCAAGGCCTACGTCCTGCTCATGGGCGGCGAGGTCGTGGTGATGAACCCGAACGACGGCGTCGGCGACGCCGAGTGGCGGTATCCGTTCGGCAGCACCTGCCGCGTCGATCCCGAGGCCACCGTGCGCGTCATCGGCCCGCACGTCGACGACGAGACGGGCCTCGCCTATCTCGTCCGCTACTTCCGCGAGCCGTCGCCGCTGCCGCAGGGCGCGCGTCCGGCATCGGACGAGGACCCGGAACCTCGCGAGTGCCCCGATCACACGCTCTACTTCCACGACGACCCGAGCGCGCTCGCGCCGTACGTCCCCGACGCGCGCCCGGCCATCGTCCAGCGCCTGCTCGACAGCGAGAAACCCTAGCGTTTCCGCTGTTTTTTCATTCTCGCGCGCCATAAATGTGTCAGCCTCTTGACACATTTAGAGGTACCTGTGCTAGGACCCCGGGGCTGGCGATGGTGCCGGCGAGATCTTTCCAGGAACGGAGGAAGAAGATGCGCAAGGGAACGAAACGCACCGAGAACGCGATCATGACGCTCTGCGTCGGGATCGTCATCGCCTGCTTCGCGGGCATGCTGGCCTTGGGCCTCGGCGGCTGCATGCCGCAGGACGAGGAGCCGATCCCGCAGGCCTATCCGAAAGAGGAGCTCTGGAGCGAGCGGACGGGCGAATCGTCCTCGGCGCTCACGGCGGACGACGGCGGCTCCCCTCGCGCCGCGGCCGGAGGATACGACCGCAAGCGCGCGCTCTGGTACATCGAGCGCTACGCCAAGGATCCGAACCCGCGCTTCGACTACTGCGGCGACTGGACGCTGGACGGCGATCGTCCCGTGAAGGTCGCGGCGGACTGCACGAACTTCGCTTCGCAGGTGCTGTGGCATGGAGGACTGCCGATGCGCACCGGGGCGTCCGGCTGGTGGTCCAACGGCGGGTGCCGCCCATGGAACAGCAGCGACAGCTGGCGGCAGGTCTATCCGCTCATCCACGAGCTCCTCTCGGTCTCGCGCCGCGGCGAGGTCGTGAAGGACGTCCGCGAGCTGAAGATCGGCGATCTCATCTTCTACCGCCTGCGGGACGCGGCGGCGGGCTACAGCTGTCCTCCGGAAGCGACCTACAACCACGCGACGGTCGTCTCAGGGTTCGACGGCCGCGGCCAGCCGCTCGTCTCCTACCATTCGAACGACGCCCTGCACGTGCCCTGGGACTCCAAGAAGAACCAGGGAAGCCTCGGCAACGCCTGCAGCGTGCTGCTCATCCGCATCAAGGATTGACCGGTCGGCCATCCGGCCGGTCGATCCTCTTTTCACCCATCCGCCCGTTGACATCCGTCGGCGGGAACTGTTACCGAAGGGACATATGCTCACCAAGATCCCGCAGAAATACCGCCCGCTCGTCCTCGCGGTCGCGCTCATCGCGGCCGCCGGCCTCGTCTCGTTCACGGTCGACCTGTTCGACATCTCCGAACCCGTCGCCGACTGCTGCGCGACCGACTTCGATCCGACGCCGTACGAGCAGGTACCCGCAAGGACCGCGCCTTGACCTTCGGGTCCGGCGGTGCTAGGTTCAAGCGTCCCGAAACAACGAGGAGGATGGATGCTCGAGGACCCCGCACCTTCGAACCAGAAGTATTCCGACGACCCGGCCATGCAGGAGCTCTGCGCCCATACGGAGCGCTGGATCATGAAGAAGGGCCTCGCGCTCCATGCGCAGATGGCCGACGGGAAGATCGCGAGTCTCGCGGCGCTCCAGGACTTCGTCTGGGACGCCGTGCAGGACTTCGTCGTTCCGGTCGAGGCGTCCGCGCGCGATCGGCTCAGGCGCTCCGGCACCGGCCTCCCCTGGGAGTCGCGTCTGGACATCGGACTCTACTGGAGGCTGATGTATGCGGCGCACGCCGAGGCGTTGTCCGACCGCCACGCGCTGACGCACGATGCGGACGCTCTCAAGCGGCCGATCCGGCACGCGCTCTCCGCGATGACCCTGCTCGTCGGACAGCTGACCAAGCCGCGCGGCGGCACGGACCCGCACTTCCTGCAGGCGCTGCGCGCGCCAGGCGCGACGCCGATCGGCCACGCGCTCTACCTCGGCGTCGTCGAGCGGGCCGGCTACCAGATCGGCCTCCGTAGCGGGCTCCGTCCGGCCGTGAAGCCGATCGAGCTCGGGACGCGCGTCCGCGCCGGGAACGTCCTGGCCGAGCTGACCGGGTACGCCTTCGAAGGCTCCGTCACCTTGAGCCGCGAGACCGAGCCCGCCGAGCATGCCGGCCTGGACTGGAAGCTCTGCGTCGCGGACGGCCGCTGGCAAGCGGTCGCCTGGCCCTGGCAGATCGCGCCGGCCGTCTAGACCCGCCGCCTTCCCACGGAAGGCGGCTTTTTCGTTCCCGACCCCGATTCTTGACGCGTTTTCCGGTGCGAGCTAAGGTGACCCCTCATCCGTTTTTCCCGGCACGATGGCCTTGTCCGAACGACAACAGGTGTTGGATCAGCTTCGGAAAGCCGAGCGGCCCTTGATCGTGTTCCGGAAGGACTGGAACGCGGACGCGGCCGCGGCCGCCGTGGGCCTCGCCACGACGCTCGAAGGCATGGGCAAGAAGGCGGAGATCGTCTGCGACGGTTTCGCGCCGCCGGAGCATCTCGCCTTCCTCCCCCAGCTGAAGCGCGTGCGCCCGGAGATGTCGGGGCTCCGCACCTTCGTGATTTCCGTCGACGCGCAGAAGAGCCGCATCGGCGAGCTTTCGTACGAGGCCAAGGACGGTTTCCTGCACATCTATCTCACGCCGAAGCACGGTACGCTCGACGCCTCGCAGGTGAAGACCGGCACGACCGACTACCGGCACGACCTCATCATCGCGATCGACACGCCCGACGCCGTCTCGCTCGGCGGCATCCGCGACGTCGCGGCGGATTTCTTCTTCCGTACGCCGATCCTGAACCTCGACCATTCCCCCGCCAACGAGATGTACGGCCAGGTGAACTGCGTCGACACGACCGCCGCCGCCTCGAGCGAGGTGGTCTACCGCCTCGTGCGCGAACTGGGACGCCCCGTCGACGCCGACCTCGCCACCGCGCTCCTGACAGGCATCGTCGCCAAGACGCGCAGCTTCCGCTCCGGCGCCATCACGCCGCAGACGCTCTCCGCCGCCTCGGAACTCGTCGCCGCCGGAGCGAAGCGCGACGTCATCGTCTCGAGCCTCTACCGCACGAAGACGATCCCCGCGCTCAAGCTCTGGGGCCGCGCCCTCGCCCGGCTGAAGTCCGATCCCGCGCTCAAGCTCGTCTCGAGCGTGCTCACGCGCCAGGACTTCGCGCTCGCCGGCGCCGGCGAAGCCGCGCTCGGCGACGTCATCGACGAGCTCATCCTCTCCTCGCCCGACGCCGAGACGGTCGTCCTCATCTACGAGAAGGAAGGCGGCGAGATCTGCTGCGTCATCAGGAGCGAGATCCGCCGCGAAGCCGCGGCGCTCGCCTCGCGCTGGGACGGCGAGGGCGGGCGCACGCACGCCGTCTGCCTCATCAAGGGGAAATCGATCGGCGAGGCGGAGGCCGAGATCCTGGCGCACGTACGCGCCGAAATCGCGAAACCGCGGGCCTAGACCCGCGGTTTTCTTATCGGAGCGTGGAGCTGGCCGAGGCGGTCGCGATCGGACGGACGATGCGCAGGTCGCGGCTCATCAGGAATTCGCCGTTCTCCGCGGCGCCTTTGGCGCGTACGCGCATCGCCTGGAAGCCTTCGGGGACCGCGAGCGACCATGTCTGGATGCCGCGTTCCTCCTTCAGGAGCGACGCGGCGCCGATCAGGGCGTAGGCCGCGTCCTCGACGGGCGGGTACGGCGTGAAGGAGATCTCGACCGACGCGAGGCCGCGCGAGGTCACGAGGAACGACGAGCCCGGATAGTAGTTGTGCGTCGAGTACTCCCAGCGCGACGGGGCGACGAGGAGGCCGTCGATCTGCACCGTCGCGTACCAGTCGTGCGGATGCGCTTCGGCGGTCTCGCCCGTCTTCACGAGGACCGTCACCGGCGAATGGTCCTTGCATTCCGCCTTCAGCCCGCAGCGGACGAACTCCGAGAAGTACGCGCGCTTGCCGGTCGCGTCGTCCTCGAGGGCGGCGTAGACCTGGTACTCGCCTTCCGGCACGGGGATCGCGTACGAGGATTCCCCTTCGGTCGTCTGCAGGCAGTATTCCTTCTCGTCGACGACGTTCAGCGCGCAGACGCGCTGGGCCGGGAGGACTTCGCTGGGATACGCGAGCGTGCCGGAGACCGTGCCGATGCCGGGGCCGCCCGGGACGCAGGCGATCTTGGTGCAGGCCCAGCCCGTCTCGCCGCAGCTGCAGACGTTGCAGCCGTCGGCGGCGCGGCGCTGTTCCTCGAGGCGGTAGGTGCGGCCTTCGTATTCGCAGGTCGTCGGCCCGCCGCCGGAAGCCAAGCCGCGCGCTTCGCGGATGCGCGTCATGACGGGTCCGTAGCCGATGGCGGCCAGGACGATGAGGATCGCGAGGAGGACGTGGGCGCGTTTCATGCGGGGTCGTTCGAACCCATTCTACCTCATCCGCGCGCGGCGCGTGAAACGGCCGCGGCGACGGCCGAAGCGGCGCCCTTGTCGAGCGCGTCCGGCATGATGCGCTCGGCGGAAGGCGCGGGCACGAGCGCGGCGAGCGCCTCGGCGGCGGCGAGCTTCATCGCCTCCGTGACGCGCGGGGCGCCGGCGTCGAAGACGCCGCGGAAGACGCCCGGGAAGGCGAGGAGGTTGTTGATCTGGTTGGGATAGTCGGAGCGTCCGGTGGCGACGACGGAAGCGCCGGCGGCCTTGGCGTCGTCCGGCAGGATTTCCGGCTCGGGATTGGCCATGGCGAAGACGATCGGCCCGGGCGCCATCGAGGCGATCATGTCCCTCGTGACGACGCCGCCTTTCGAGAGGCCGATGATGACGTCCGCCCCGGCGAGCGCGTCGGCGAGCGTGCCGGAAAGCCCGCGCGGATTCGACCAAGCGAGCAGTCCGCGCTTCGAGTCGTCGAGATCGGCGCGGTCCGGTCCGATCACCCCCTTGGAATCGCAGAGCGTGACGTCCTTCACGCCGTACGCGTGCAGGAGCTTGGCGACGGCGACGCCGGCCGCGCCCGCGCCGGAGAAGACGGCCTTGGCGGAAGCGGGGTCCTTGCCTGCGGCCTTGCAGGCGTTGATGAGGCCCGCGAGGACGACGATGGCGGTGCCGTGCTGGTCGTCATGGAAGACGGGGATGTCGAGTTCCTCGGTGAGGCGCCGCTCGATCTCGAAACAGCGCGGCGCGGAGATGTCCTCGAGGTTCACGCCGCCGAAGCCGGGAGCGATGCGCTTCACCGTCTCGACGATCTCGTCGACGTCCTTCGTGGCCAGCGCGATGGGATACGCGTCGATGTCCGCGAACGCCTTGAAGAGCATCGCCTTGCCTTCCATGACCGGCATGGCGGCGAGCGGGCCGATGTCGCCGAGGCCGAGCACGGCGGTGCCGTCCGTCACGACGGCGACGCTCCGGCCCTTGATGGTGAGCTTCATGGCGAGCGACGGGTCCTTGGCGATCGCGAGGCAGGGCGCGGCGACGCCCGGCGTGTAGACGGTCGAAAGCGTCTCCTTGTCCGTGACGGGGACGACGCCCTTCACTTCCAGCTTGCCGCGGTATTTCTCGTGGAGTTCGAGGGATGCTTGGTCGTAGGCGCTCATAGGGATGTTCGGGAAAAGCACATTCTAGCACCGGAAACCGGAATGAAAAAGGACCGCCGCGCGGTCACTTCCCTGCCAGCCTCATGACGGCGGCGAACTCCGCCTCCGTGACCGGCTGCACGGAGAGCCGCGAGCCGCGCCGGAGCAGGACCATGTCCTTCAGCGCCTTCACGCCGCGCAGTTCGGCGAGCGGGATGACGCGGTCGAACTTCCGGACGAACGCGACGTCGACGCACTCCCAGATCGGCTCGGCCTTCGTCGCCTTCGGATCGAAGTACGGGCTCTTGCGGTCGAACTGCGTGGCGTCCGGATGCGCCTTCGCCGCGACCTTCGCGAGCCCCGCGACGCCGATCGTCTCGGCGCTGGAGTGATAGAAGAGCACGGCGTCGCCGACCGCCATCGCCTTCATGAAGTTGCGCGCCTGGTAGTTGCGCACGCCGCTCCAGGCGTCCCGCTTGAGGCGCTTCAGGTCGTCGATCGAGAACGCGTCGGGTTCGGACTTCATGAGCCAGTGGCGCATAGGTACCGCGAGTATAGCACGGCGTTGACGGAGGGCTCCGGCGGTGCTAGGTTCGTAACGCTCTTTTCACCTTGGAGGTCCGATGCGCGCCGTCTTCGCCGTCTTCGCCCTGCTCGCCGCGACCGCTTCCGCCTCCGCCGAGGAGGCCGTCGAGCGGCGGCATATCGAATCCCTGAACGAGCTCGCCGGGACGATCGGCGACGGCCGTTTCGGCCACCGCCTGATGGGCCGCCTCCTGCTGAACGTCGACGACACGACGAACGTCTACGAGGCGCACTACGGCCTCGCCTGGCGTCTGCGCGAGCACGTCACGATGGACTTCACGCTCGGCTACGTCTTCGCCGACGACGGTCCGCACGAGGGCCACGCGCTCATGTTCGGCATCTGGAAGGAGGCCCAGTTCGGCCGCTGGAGGCTCCGCACCGAGCAGGAGCATCTCTACGACGGCGGCTACCGCTACCACGGCTTCTACGCCGTCGACTACGCGGTCGGCGGCGTGCACGTCGAGAACCGCGGCACCGAAGCCGCGGCCGGCATCCAGTTCGGCTCCGGCATCGGGCTCGACCCCTTCCGCGTCGAGATCCGCCTCACGCACGGCATCACCGACGGGTACCCCGACTCGTCGGGCCGCTTCTTCATGGCCTTGGACTTCCGCTGAGCGGAGGTCTTTTTTTCTTGCGCGATTCCCGAAGCCCGGAGTACGATGCGGGCGGTTCATTGAAAGGAGGGGTCATGAAGACCATCAGAGAAGCGATCGACGGCATGAAGGCCGCCGCGAACCTCGCCGAGGCGGAGCGTTCCGAACGCGCCGCCGAGATCCGCCGCCGCATCCAGGCGGGGGAATCCACCGGCGACGCGATCCTCGATTTCCTGGCCTGGATGTGGCCGACGGACTACGAGCGGGCGCTTCCCCACTATCGCGCGCTCGCCGAGCGGCTGCGGGGCCGGAAGGGCCAGTACGTGCTGATGATCGAACGGCGCGACGACTCCGGCGGATGCATGCGCTCGCTCGGCCCGCCCGTCGAGGAGACCTTCTCGCTCGGCGTCCTGGCGGACGACAAGCTCGTGCTCGAACGCTGCGGCGAGGGGTTCTCCCGCGGGAAGCTCGCCTTCCCGACGCGGCGCCACGCGAGGAGCGACGGTTCGCTCCGGCGCGCCGGCGGCCTGCAGGAAGGCGACCTCCGCCCGCTCTTCTACGACACCCTGTTCTTCGCCAAGACCGGAGTGCCGATCGGGCTCCGCCCCCAAGACGGCGGCGGATGCTTCGGCGGTTCGGGCGTGGGCACGGACTTCTGCCTCGGCGCCGACCGCGACGCGCCGTTCAGCGAGCTCGAGTTCCACGTCGGCGACGAGGAGATCGACGCCTGGTGCCGGCGCGGCGCCATGCACTTCCCGAAGGACGCGCCGAACGAGGCGCGCTGCGAGCTCATCGCCGGACTGGCGAAGCTCCTCGGCGCGAGCGGCACGCGCATCCGCGCGGTCTCCGCCTCGCGGGATACGCGCCGCACGAAGACGCTCGCCGAGCTCGACGCGCGCGTCGCGGAGCTCCGGACCGCCATGGACGAGCTCTACGGCGACAAGGAGCCCGAACGCCCCGGCGAGCTCGTGAAGCGCATCCGAACGACGCGCGCGGAGATCCGCCGCCTGCTCGACGCCGCCGAAGACATCGGCTGCGACGCGCCGCAGGTGCAGCGCCTCCGCGCCGCCTATCCCCGACAGCCCGCGAAGTGATTCGCGGGTTTTTTCATGGGAAACTTCAGGCCTTCCGCCGATCGCGGACGTACTCGATGACGGGCGGGAGCAGCGAGACGAAGATGATGCCGAAGATGACGAGTTCGAAGTTGTGCTTCACGACCGGGATGTTGCCGAAGAAGTAGCCCGCGGGGATGAAGAGGCCGATCCAGAGCGCGGCGCCGAGGATGTTGTAGCGCGCGAAGGTCGCGTACGGCATGGCGCCGACGCCGGCCACGAAGGGCGCGAAGGTGCGCACGATCGGCACGAAGCGCGCGAGCACGATGGTCTTCGCGCCGTACTTCTCGTAGTAGCGCCGGGTCTTGTCGATGTATTCCTTGCGGATCGTGATGCCGAGGAGCTTGCCGCCCTCCGCGCGCGTGCCGATCCTGCGGCCGATGCGGTAGTTCACCGCATCGCCCAGGACGGCGGCGGCGAAGAGGAGGCCCGCCAGCACCCACGGGTCGAGCGCGCCGGCGGCCGCGAACGCGCCGGCCGCGAAAAGCAGGGAGTCGCCGGGCAGGAACGGCGTGACGACGAGCCCGGTCTCGCAGAAGATGACGGCGAACAGGATGGCGTAGACCCACCCTCCGTAGGCGGCGATGACGGCGCCGAGCGTCTCATCGAGATGGAGGAAGAGGCCGAGGAAGTCGGAGAGGAGTTCGGGCATATGGCGACATCGTAGCACAGGCTTGACTTCCTGCCGCATTCCCTATATAAAAGCGCATCGTGCCGGCGCATCCCGCGCTGGGCACGCGTTCGTTACATGGTACGGAAAGGAGCACTGACGATGGATGGACCGTTCGCCTGGCAGAACCTGATCTTCTTCATCCCGATCGCCTTCGGCCTGCTCATGTTCCTCGGCTCCGCCTTCGGCGCCGACGGGGACCACGGGCACGACCATGACGCGAGTCATGGCCACGACGGCGGGAAGGAGGCGGGCAAGGGCCAGCAAGGCTCGAACCCGCTCGAAGCCACGGCCGCCGAGGCGCAGGGCTTCAGCCTCACGGGGTCGTTCCTCGACCTCATGGGCGTCGGCCGTGTGCCGCTCACCGTCGTGCTCGCCGTCGCCGGACTCACCTTCGGCGGCGCCGGCTACGTCGGCAACATCCTGATCGCCGGCGCGGGGATCGACACGGCCTACCTGGCGTGGATCACGATTCCCGCCGCGTTCGTCGCGATGACCTTCCTCACCGGAAGGATCGCCCGCGCCATCAATCGGTTCATGCCCACCACGGAGTCCTACAACGTCACCAAGCAGCATCTCGTCGGACAGGTCGGCACGCTCACGCTGCCGGCCGATGCCGAACGCGGGCTCGCCCAGGTGAAGGACGCCCAGGGCAACGTGTTCAGCGTGGAGTGCCGGACCGAGGGTCCGGAGCTGCAGAACGGCCAGGAGATCCTGGTCATCGAGTACGTCCGGGAGAAGGACCTGTTCCTCGTCCAGGCGTACTCGTCCGAGAAGATCGACGTCGTCTAGCCTGCCCCCGCATCGTCGACCGCAGTCCAACGCCAGAAAGAAGGAGGAACGCATGTTCGCATTGGTACTCATCCTGCTCTTCGCCATCGGCCTCATCGCCGGTCCCGTCGTCGCCGACAGCCTCGGCCACGGGCTCGGCACCGTCACGTCCGCCGTCATGGCGGTCTCGGGCATCGCGCTCGCGATCGTCTCCGGAACCCTGATGATCATCGCCAAGCTCTACCAGAAGACGCGCGCCAACGAGGCGCTCGTCCGCACGGGCATGGGCGGCATGAGGGTCATCAAGGACGGCGGCGCGCTCGTCATCCCCGTCGTGCACCAGCTCGTGCGCGTCCCCCTCGAGTCGATCCGGCTCGAGATGGAACGCAAGGGCGCCGACGGTCTCATCACGGGCGACAAGCTCCGCGCCGACATCAAGGCCGAGTTCTTCGTCCGCGTGATGCCCAACGACGAGGACGTGATGAACGCCTCGCGTTCGCTGGGCGACAAGCTCCAGAACACGGAGCACGTGCGCAAGCTGGTCGAGGACAAGCTCGTCTCCGCGCTCCGCAACGCCGCCGCGAAGCAGTCGCTCGAGGAGCTCAACTCCAACCGCGACAGCTTCATGCAGGAGGTCGTCAAGATCGTCACGAGCGACCTCAAGCACAACGGCCTGACGCTGGAGTCGGTCACGATCTCCAAGCTCGACCAGGCCGACACGGCCACGCTCAACAAGAACAACATCTTCGACGCGCAGGGCATGCGGACGATCGCCGAGATCGTGCAGGCCAACCAGACCAAGCGCAACGAGCTGGAGCGCGAGGGCGAGCGCGCCCGCACCGAGCAGGACGTGAAGACCCGCCAGCAGGTGCTGTCGCTGCAGCAGACCCAGGCGCAAGCCGAGGCCGAGCAGCAGGCCCGGATCGCCGAGATCCAGGCCGAGCAGACCCGGCTGGCGCAGGAGAAGCAGATCGCCGCCCAGCGCGCCGTCGAGCTCGCCCAGGTCGAGAAGACCAAGGCGCTCGATGTCGCCGAGCGGCAGAAGCAGGGCGCCACCGAGGTCGCCGAGCGCGAGAAGCAGAAGGCCATCACCGAGGCCGAGCAGAAGGTCGAGGTCGCGAAGCGCGCCGCCGAGAAGGCGGTCGCCGAGGCCGAGGCCGAGCGCGCCAAGGCCGTCGCCCTCCAGTCCGCCGCGGAAGCGGAGGCCGAGAAGGAGCGGCAGAACATCACGACGGTCCAGGTCACCGCGACCGCCGAGCGCGAGAAGCAGCAGAAGGTGATCCAGGCGCAGGCGGAAGCCGAGCGCACGTACGTCACCGCCCAGCGCAAGGCCGACGCGGACGCCTACGCCACCGAGAAGGACGCCGCCGCCCGCAAGGCCGCGGCCGACGCGGACGCCGAGGCCACGACCAAGAAGGCCAAGGCCGACGCGGACGCCGCCGAGGCCCGCGCCCGCGGCGAGCGCGCCATCCAGATGGTGCCCATCGAGGTGAAGAAGGCCGAGGTCGAGGTCGAGCAGAAGCGCGTCGACGTGCTCACGCAGGAGCTCGCGGCGCGTTCCGAGCACGGCGAGGTGGCCCAGCAGTTCGAGGTCGCCAAGCTCAAGATCGTGAAGGAGGCGGAGGTCCGCATCGCTGCCGCCGGCGCCATGGCCGATCTCATGGGATCGGTGAAGGCGCAGGTCTTCGGCACCCCCGAGGACGTGGCCAAGATGGTGGGCCGCTACATGCAGGGCATGGGCGTCGCCAACCTCACCGAGGGCTTCCTCTCGAACGCCGGTCCCGGGACCGCGGCCGGGGTGGAGCAGATCGCCGGCGTCCTCAAGGCCGTCGCCGAGAAGGTGGGCGTCTCCCCCGAGACGCTCGCCGGCGCCGAGACGGTCATCGACGCGTCCAAGACGGGCGCGAAGCCGGCCGGCGACGGCAACGGCAAGACCGCCTGATCCTCAGGGCCGGAACGCCTCGCGTTCCGGCTTTTTCTTTTCCGAAACGTTGACACGTCCCCCGCAGGCTGGTATCCTCCTTCCGTTCGTCCCCGGTATACAATGTGCCTGCACGACCCCGTAGCTCAATCGGATAGAGCGGCGGACTTCTAAGCCGCGGGTTGCAGGTTCGATTCCTGCCGGGGTCGCCAGCATGGCGGCCATCGTTCAATGGCAGGACAGTGGATTGTGGTTCCACGAACGAGGGTTCGATTCCCTCTGGCCGCCCCAAGAACAGACCTCGCAAGAGGTCTTTTCTTATTGACAACGCGCCTGTTCCGCGCATACTGGACGCGCCACGCACCTTCCAGGAGGAACCCATGCCTATCGATCCCGAGACGAACCGGCTCCTGCACCTCGCCGTCGCCGCCGGCATCGCGCGCCACTGCCGCCGTTTCGCCGGCGGCGGAAGCTTCGGCGAGTGCGCCGAATTCTCGCGAGCACATCTCGAGCTCCCCGCCTTCGCCACCCTCGGCAAGGACCACAAGAGCGTCGCCGCCTTCGAGATCTTCGAGCTCGTGAAGGACGGCGTCGCGCTCCCGGACCGCGGCAAGAAGCTGATCGCGGACGCCGTCGCCGGCGAGTTCTCGCTCTGCTGGCGGTTCGCGAACCTCATGCTCGCCTCGCACGGCCCCGGGTATCCCGAGGTCGAGGCCGAGGACATCGACCCTTCGCTCCTCGCCTGAGGCCGCGCCGACGCGCGGTCTTTTTCTTTCGTCCGCGGAAAAAGAAAAATGCCCGCGTCAGAGACCGAGGGCCTCGCGCAGGCGGTCGAGATAGCGGACCAGATACGGTTCGTTCAAAGGGCGGACGTGGAATGGGCCTTGGTCGACGGGCGGTTCCGTCCAGACGGAGTGTCCGGCGATGCTGCCGACGCGGCGGCCGAAGCGTCCGTTCAAGTCGCGTCCGGTCTCGGACCACTCGATGCCGAAGCCCGCCATGAGCCTGCCGAAGCGGATGCCGCCGGCCGGCGTCTCGAGACGGATCCACGCGAACGCGTCGTCCGCGATCGGTCCGGGCTGGACGACGAACGCCGTCTCCGGGAATCCGGCGCGCGACAGGACGTCTTCGGCCCACCAGAGCAGGTCGCCGCGGCGGCGCGCCCGCAGGCAGTCCGGGTGGTACGGCAGCACGGCGTCCGTCACGTAGTCCTCTTCGACGTCGTGGCAATCGTCGAGCGCCCATCCTCGGCCGCAGCTCTCGCAAGCGCGGTCATGCGGCGCGAGACGCGCCGGCACGCGGTACGTCAGGGCCGCCGGTCCCGCGAGGGCGCGTAGCGCCTCGATCGACGCGGCGGCAGGAAGCGCGCGGGCCGCTTCCAGCGCGGCCCCGGTCAGTTCGCCGAAGCGTCCGTCCTCGGTCAGCAGGTAGCGTCCGAGGACGCAGGAGTCGGGCATGCGCTCGCGGCGGTCGCCGGCCTTCCGGCGCGCCGCGCGCAGGGCATGCATGCCTTCGAGCGTGGCGGCCATCGCCGTGATCCCTTCAAGGTCCGCATACGGTCGATCCATGTCTCCTCCTCTTCACGGATGACCGCGGACCATACCTCCGAAAACGCCGCGCGTCAACCCCGGAACGCGAAAACCGCCTTCCGGCGGCTTTCTCATTTCACGGGCAGCGCGATCGTGACGGACGTCCCCTTTCCCTCGCCCGCGCTCTTCACCCAGACCATGCCGCGGTGCGCCTCGACGAAGTGCTTCAGGATGAACATGCCGAGCCCCGTTCCGTCGGCCACCTGGTGGACGGCCGGCTGGGAGCGGTAGAACTTCTCGAAGATGCGCTCCTGGTCCTCCTTCGGGATGCCGATGCCGTCGTCCGCGATGGTGCAGACCTGGTACTCCACGCCGTCGATGCGTTCCTCCCCTACCTTGGCGGCGACCTTGCCGCCCTTCTTGCCGTACATCACCGCGTTGCCGAGGACGATCTTGAGCGCGGTCGCCATCTTCACCTTGTCGATGGGGATCTGCCGCGGCTGGTCCTTGGGGCGTTCGAACTTCCACTTGAGCCCGGCGCGTTCGATGTCCTTCTCCAGCTGGCCGTACGCGTCCTGCACGATCTCCCAGAGGAAGGCGGGCTTGGCGTCGACGACGAGCGTGCCGGTCTCGATCTCGAGGGTGGCGAAGACGCGGTCGAGCGTCTCGATGAGGTAGACGCTGCGCGAGCGCACGGTGGCCACGGCGTCCGCGAACTCCTCGGGGATCTTCTTCTCCGCGAGCGCGTCGGTCAGGAGCTCGCCGTTCCAGCGGATCGAGGAAAGCGGCGTGCGGAACTGGTGCGAGACGACGTCGATGAACTCCGAGCGGGCCTTGCTGACGAGCTCGAGCCGCTGGCGCGTGCGTTCGAGCTCCTCGACGGTCTTCTGCAGCTCCGCGGCCTGGCGCTGGAGGTCCACGTCGGCGGCGCGGATGTCGCGCGAAAGGACGTCGGTCCGCGTCTCGAGCTCATGGAGGCGCTTCACCTTGTCGGCCCAGAGCGCGTTCTTCGGCGCGAGGCCCAGCAGGTGCTGCATCATCGGCAGGAAGCCGAAGACGGATTCGACGTCGCGATACGAGCGCTCGAAAAGGCGGCGCGAGGCCTCGTCGCCGAGGACGGAGCGCGTGCGCGCGTACCAGTTCTCGAACAGCGTCGAGACGGCCTCGCCGCTTTCGGCGACGGTGCGCATGCGCATCATGTTGTAGACGATGCCCTTGTCGGGATCGACGACGGTCTCTTCCCAGGGCGTGCCGGCGAGGCTCGTCTTCAGCAGGCTCCGCACGGTCTCGCGGCCGAAGAATTCCCGTCCGCGCGCCGCGTAGGACGCGACGAGCGCGGAGGCGAGCGCGATGAGCTGGGGCTCGTTCGCGAGGAAGAGCAGGCGGAAGGCCGGATAGCCGTCGGTCGCCTTGGTGACGACGGACGCCGCCTGGCGGCGCAGGCCGTCCTGCGTGATCTTCCCCTTGCGGAGCTGGAGCAGTTCCGACTCGGCCTGGAGGTACGCCTCGGTCAGCCGCGCCTCGACGTCCGGCGCGCCGGCGCGCACGAGCTCCACCACCTTCGCCTTGATCCTCGCCGCATACGAAGCGTCCTCGGAGAGATCCCCGAGGAGGATGAAGACGTCGAGGACGGAGGATCCGGCCATACTACTTGAGGAGGCCGCGATGGATGCCGCGCGCGTGGACGGCGCCGATCGCCGCGAAGAGCGCGCCGGCCGCCGTAAGGGCGCCGCGGACGTCGGACGCGTTCGGGAGCGCGAGCGCTTCGAGGGTCGCGTCGAGTCCCGCGAGGCCGAAGAGGGCCAGGCCGAAGGCGATGAGCCCCCAGGCGCGGTTGATCCTCGCGCCCTTGTTCGAACGGATGAGGCTCAGGAGCGCGCCGGCGGCGGCCAGGGAGAAGAAGGCCGCGAGCGCGGGCATCATGAGCTGGAACCAGCCGGCGGAGAAGATGTCGTTCATACGTCCTTCAGTATATCACTTTTTCCCGCGCTTCTTGTCGTGGAAGGCCTTGTACACCTCCTGCAGGTGCGTGTCGGTGATGTGCGTGTAGATCTGCGTCGTCGTCACCGAGGCGTGGCCGAGGAGCGACTGCACCGAACGCAGGTCCGCGCCGTTCATGAGGAGGTCGGTGGCGAACGAGTGGCGGAGCGTGTGCGGCGAGACGCGCTTCGTGATGCCGGCGATCTTGGCGTAGTGGGTCACGAGGCGCTGGACGGTCCGGGGCGTGAGGCCGGTCATGGAGTCGCGCCCTTTGGCCGCGCGGTCGTGGCTCACGAAGAGCATCGGGCTCATGTCCTTGCGGGCGTCGAGATACTTCTTCACCCAGGCCTTGGCGTCTTCCGAGAAGAAGACCACGCGCCACTTCGACCCCTTGCCGCGCACCGAGAACTCGTTGCGATTGAAGTTGATGTCCTCGAGCTTCAGCGAGCAGAGCTCCGAGACGCGCAGGCCCGTCGACCAGAGGAGCTCCAGCACGGCGCGGTCGCGGAGCCGCACGATGTCCGGCCCCTGGGCCTTGAGCGGCGCGTCGAGGATCTTCTCGATCTCCTTCGGCTCCATGAAGTCGACATGGCGGTCCGGCTGTTTGGCGAGCTCGATCTTCTCGGCGGCGAGCGATTCGATGTCGCGCTTCGAGAGGTACTTCAGGAAGGCCCGGAGCGCGATCAGGTGATAGTTCTGGGTGTTCTTCTTGAGTGGCTGGCCATGGTGGTCCTCCAGGCGGTTCAGCCAGAGGCGGAACTGGCGGACGGCGTCCCCCGTGATGGCCTTGGCCTTGCCGCTCCCCTTTTCGGCGCACCAGTCGGCGAAGCGGCCCAGGTAAAAGGCGTAGTTCTCTCGGGTCCGCTTGGAGCGGTTCTTCTCGATTTCCAGATAGTCGCAAAAGTCCCGGATAAGACCGTGAATCTCGCTTTTTTGGGCGTTTTTCTCCTCTTTTTCGCGAAGCGCCATAGGTCTGTCAGGATAGGTTGACAAAATGGGGTTTTTCTGCTAGAATCCTTGGTCCGATGGTTCTTTCCACCCCAACACGCAAGGAGGCCAGCTTGGCCGATATCTTCAAGGCGCTCGTGATCTTCTGCTTCGGCTTCGTGTTCCTGTCGTCCGTCGGCAACGCGATCGAAAGGCGTTCCGCCGTCGAGACGACCGTCATCGGCACGCATGCCGTGGCGTCCACCCCTGACCGAAAGGATCTCGAGTCCGAGCCTGTCCTGGAGAAGCCGCTTCCGGCGACGAAACCCGTCGCGCGGAGCGGCAGCTACGCGCAGATCTGCGCCTCGTTCGATCCCGTCGCTCATCCGGAGCAGGTGCTCGATATCCTCGAGTACGCCAGCCAGTCGACCGGAACGCCGGTCGACGTCCTGTACGCCATCTGGCGCAACGAGACGGGCCACGTCGATGGCGCCGGCAAGGCGTCGGGCGGATGCGACGTCGCGGAGCAGCTCAAGCTGCGCTGCGTCTACGGCGGTTCGTGCAAGCACGAGGCCGCCATGTATCGCCTGGCCGAACGGTTCCAGTGGAACCTGCAGAACATGACCTGTTCCTGCGGGACCGCCACCTGGGGCAACGACACCCGGTACTACGGCGGCTGCTGCGGCCCCTTCCAGTTCTCGTTCGCCGAGATCGACGACAACGCGCTGGCGCATGGGCTCGATCCCATGACCTTCTGCGGAGGCGCGGTCCTGGCCGGATGGGAGCTGAAGGAGCATCACGACCGCTTCCTCAAGAAGGGCGTCGCGAAGACCGACGGCGAAGCCTGGCGCCGCGCGGTCAGCCGCTACTTCGGCGCCGACCGCGAGGGCAAGTACTGGCGCAAGGCCTATGCCCAGTGGGACATGTTCCACGACTGGTATCGCCAGGGACCCGGTGTCGTCCGCCAGAAGGTGACCGAGAAGTCGATGTACAGCGCGCGGTATCACCGCAAGCTGCGCGCGGCCTCGAACGCCTTCGCCTCCAACCCCTAGCCTCTTCGCTCCTTCCTCAGGAGACCGCCTCGACAGCGGTCTCTTTCTTTTTGAAGGACGCCTTCTCATTGTACGACACAAGCATCGATAAAAAAATCCCCCGCGCGTGCGGGGGTCATTCGTAGCCGAAGGTGACGGTGACGCCGTAGTGGTCGGAAAGGTGCTCCTCCATCATCGTGCCGCCGTAGCCCGGGAAGTAGCGCTTGTGTCCGGCGTCGAGCACGGAGCGCGTGCACTTCGGTTCGAGCCGCGAGCCGCCGACCGGGTCGCGGAAGAGCACGTGGTCGATCAGCTTGTTGCGCGCGGAAGGATCGCGGAGGCTGTTGCCGGCGCAGACGCTGCAGTAGGGCCTCTCGGCGGCGGCCGCGGGACTCGTGAAGCCGAGGCGGAGGAGGCGGCTCCAGACCTTCGGCATGTCTTCCTTGATGTCGCTCGCGATCTCCGGTCCGGCGTTGACGTCGGCGAGGAAGATCTGCGGACGGCCTTGGGCGCGCTCCTTCATCTTCTTCGAGATGATCTCGATCTGCGCGATCATCTCCTCGTCCCAGTCGCTGAACATCTTCCGGCCGTCGGGGCCGCGATGGCTCGGCGGCAGGCGGTTCCAGGTGGAGACGTGCGTGCAGGCGAGCTCGACGGGTTCGCGCCCTTCGAGCTCGATCGTCGCGAAGAGCGCGGCGCGGTTCGCGATCGACGAAGGCAGGAGGATCGATTCGCGGTTCACGAGCGGCCAGCGCGAGATGAGCATCACGCCGTTCTGGCCGTCGTAGGAATGGCTCACGCCCTGGCCGGGCGTCGAGCAGGTGCGGACCGTATCGTCGATGCTCCGTCCGACGGACGAGACGAGGCAGTTCAGGCAGTCCTCGCCGCCGCGCATGTAGAGCGAGACGATCTCGTCGCCGCAGGCGTCGAGCGTGCAGTGCGCGTGCTCCTCCTCCGGCAGGCCGCCGCAGGCGTCCTTCGCGCAGGACTCGAGCGCGTCGAGCTGTCCGGCACGGCAGACGTTCACGCCGCCGAGGCTGTCGCCTTGGCCGCGCGTGTCCACGTAGTAGACGCGCTCCTCGGGCAGGGCGAGCGAGGCGACGATGGCGTCGCGCGCTTCCTGCGTCCAGACTTCCTGGAGGCAGATGACGCCGACGTCGCGGAACTTCGCGAGCTCCTCGGCGACCGGCTTCACGCGCGGCGTGGCGTAGGGCACGACGCCGGGCGCGAGCCCCACGTTCCAGGTCATCGTCTCGAGGACGGGGCCCGGCTCGCGGCATTCCATGGGCACGCGTGCGCCGGAGCGCAGCATGCCGGGATTGCAGGAGAGGCAGAGGGCGGCGAGCGCCAGGACGTATCTCATGATGGCCTCCGCTTCGGTGGAAAGGACGGGCGTGCATCGAGCCTACGCCAGGCTTGACGTTTCGCCAAGAAGGGCGTACGTTGGCGCGTCGCTCATTGGAAAACGCCCGCAACACAGGAGGACGCATGCAGCCGAAGGAACGCATTCTCGTCGCGCTCGACACCCGCAAGATCGAGGACCTCGTGCACTGGACCAAGGCGCTGGGGCCGCACGTCGGCGGCTTCAAGATCGGCCTCGAGGCCCTGCTCTCGATCGGCCTGAAGTCCGCCCTCAACGCCATCCGGAGCGGCGTGCCCGCGACGGAGAACATCTTCGTCGACGCCAAGATCCACGACATCCCGAACACGATGGCCGGCGCCGTGCGCGCCGTCGTCGAGCACCCGCAGGTGAAGTTCGTGAACGTCCATGCCTCCGCCGGCATCGAAGGCATGCGCGCCGCCGCCTCCGCGAAGGGCGGCGCCAAGCTGCTCGCCGTCACGATCCTGACCTCGCTCGACGCGGCCGCCGCGGCCGAGGTCTACGGCGACTTCGGGCCGAAGCACGAGACCGGCGTCGGCAGCCTCGTCCTCAAGTTCGCGCGCGCCGCCGACGCGGCCGGCTGCGACGGCGTCGTCTGCTCGCCGCAGGAGATCGCGCCGCTCCGCCGGTACGTCCCGTCGCTCGCGCTCGTCACACCCGGCGTGCGCCCTTCGTGGGCCTCCGCCGACGACCAGAAGCGCGTGATGACGCCCGGCGAGGCGGTGAAGGCCGGCGCGACCTACCTCGTGATCGGCCGCCCGATCACGAAGCCGCCCGAGAAGATCGGGCCGCCCGTCTCCGCCGCGCGGCTCATCGCCGACGAGATCGCGGAGGCGCTCCGCTGACGCGGATCCTTGCCAAAGGGTCCGTTTTTCTTTAGGATGCGCGGCATCGGTCTTTGCCCGAGGAGAAACGACATGAAGGAAGAAGAGATCGTCGCGGAACTCATGAAGCGCGGCATCGTCCTGCGCGGCGACCACTTCCGCTACACGAGCGGCAAGCACGGCGACGACTACATCGACAAGAACGCGCTCCTGGCGCACTCGGCCCTCGCGGGCGCCCTCGTCCAGGAGATCGTCGGGCGCAGGCTCGACGACGAGCGCGCGCCCCAGCCGCACGTCGTGGTCGGCCCCGCCATGAGCGGCGCCATCCTCGCGCACCTCGTCGCGCACGAGTTCAGCCGCGTCGCGGACTGGCTCCGCCTGGAGCCGGCCTACGCCGCCTTCGTCGAGAAGGATCCCGCCACCGGCCTCTTCCGGCTCGGCCGCAACTACGACAAGGTCGTGCGCGGCCGCAACGTCCTCATCGTCGAGGACGTCATCAACACGGGCGGCACCGCCCTAGCCACGGCGCACGGCGTCATGATGGCCGGCGGCGTCGTCGTCGGCGTCTCCGTCATCTGGAACCGCGGCATCGAGGACCATCTCGTGCTCCGGACGCCCGGCGGCGGCCCGCTCAAGCTGCCGGTCGCGGCGCTCGTGCATCGCCCGTTCCCCTCCTATACGGAGGCGCAGTGCAAGGAACGCGGCCCGTGCGCGCGCGGCGTCCCGCTCAACCTCAACTTCGGCCACGCGGCCGCCTTCCTCGCGAAGGACCGCGAGAAGGCCTGAAACGGCCGCCCTTGACGCAAGGGCGGTTTTTTCGTATGCAACAGGCAGTCCTTTCGAAAGGGGAACCATGCGCGCAGCCCTCATCATCGTCGGTGCCGAACGCCGGGCATCCCGGGAGGCCAAGACCCTTCTCGACTACCTGAAGAAGGTCGCGGGTCTGAAGCACGCGGTCATCTGCCCCGGCTGGGACCGCGACGAAAACTCTCTCAAGAGCGCCTTCGTCTACCATGCCACCAAGGCGGCGAAGCAGCCGTTCCTCCTGGCCTACATCGGGCATGGCTACAAGCACGAGTGCCGCGACGAATATGGCTGGTCCTACGGGTTCGAGGACGGCGAGAAGCACTTGCAGCTCCCGTATCGGACGCTCGGCGCCTGGCTCGGCACATATCGGGAGGGACCGACCCTGGTCCTGAACGACTGCTGTTACGCCGACGCGCTGACCGACGAGATCCAGAGGGCCACGAAACCCGGTACGGTCGGGCTGATCGCGGCTTCGGTCGCCCAAGGCTACGGCTACGGCGAACTGACGCAGGACGTCATCGACACCTGGATGGAGGGCAAGACCTATGCCCCGCGGACGCGCCCCGGAACGCTCCAGCGCCACTTGGTGCAGGAAGCGCGTTCGGGCCCCGTGCTCGACACGCACTTCTTCCCGAGTACCGACCCCAAGCGTCTCAAGATCTTCGAGGAAGAGGCCCGCGCGAACGGATAGCCCCGAAAACGGGGCTTTTTTCGTTGATTTGGCTGAGATTAGCCAAGACTTGACGTTTTCGGGCCTGTTTGTTAGGCTTCCCCCGTACTTTACTCCTGCCGCGACGCTTGGTTTCAGCCTTGAGCGGGCTCCTACTCGGCGCGATGGCCTATATAAGATGTATGCTCGACAAGAAGGCAAAGGAAAAAATCATCGAGAAGTTCAAGACCCACGACCAGGACACGGGTTCCGCCCAGGTCCAGATCGCCATCCTCACGGCCGAGATCAAGGATCTCACCGACCACCTGAAGATGCATAAGAAGGACTTCTCGTCCCGCCGCGGCTTGCTCCGCAAGGTCAACGAGCGCCGCAAACTGCTTCGCTACCTCCTCCGCGAAACGCCGAAGGAGCACGCGAAACTGGTGGAAAAGCTCAAGATGTAAGCGACATGCGCGCGGTTCGGCCTTGGCCGTCCGCGCGCTTCCGGTTTCAAATCATTTTTTCAAAGCGACAGACCCTTTCCATATGGCCGTGATCAAGCAGAAGAACCAGCGCGTCGGCGTGTTCATCGACGTGCAGAACATGTATTACTCGGCGAAGAACCTTTATAACTGCCGCGTGAACTTCGGCAACATCGTCGAGACCGCCGTGGCCGACCGCCAGCTCGTGCGCGCCATCGCCTACGTCGTCCGCGCCGGCGTCCCCGAGGAACAGGCCTTCTTCGACGCCCTGGTGAAACTGGGCATCGAGACGAAGGAACGCGAAGTCCAGGTCTTCCTGGGCGGCGCCAAGAAGGCCGACTGGGACGTCGGCATGGTCGTCGACGCCATCCGCCTCTCCCCCAAGCTCGACGTGGTCGTGCTCATCTCCGGCGACGGCGACTTCATCCCGCTGGTCGAGTACCTCCAGAACATGGGCGTGCAGACCGAGGTGATGGCCTTCCGCGAGACGTCCTCGTCGAAGCTCGTCGAGGAAGTCGACGACTTCATCGACCTCTCGAAGGACCAGTCGCGCTACCTCATCCCGACGCGCTTCACCGGACGCGCGCCGGCCGCCGGCAAGGCGCAGGCCCGCGCGCCGAAGCCCGCCCCGACCGCCGACGACGTCGATCCGAACATCAGCGCGATGCTCGCCGACGATGAACCGAAAAAATGATTTCCCTCTTCCCGCATCGTGCGGGGAGGCGGCCGCCCGAAGTTCGGACGCCCGCCTCCTCCCATCGATGGGAGGGATAACAACCTAACGTCCCGGCCGCGGACCGTCGGCCAGTTCACAGTCCCCGCTTCCCGAAACTTCGGGAGACGAGGACCGTGCACTGCCTGATCCGCGAGGGACCACACGCATGACGAAACAGTTTTCGCTCGAGTGGGGCGGCAAGACGCTGTCCGTGGAGATCGGCAAGCTCGCGAAGCAGGCCAACGGTTCCTGCACCGTGCGCTACGGCGACACGATGGTGCTCGTCACCGCGACGATGGGCAACGGCCGCGAAGGCATCGACTTCCTTCCGCTCTCCGTCGAGTGCGAGGAGCGCCTCTACGCCGCCGGCAAGATCAAGTCGTCGCGCTTCCTGAAGCGGGAAGGCCGCCCGACCGACGACGCCGTGGTCGTGGGCCGCATGATCGACCGCTCCATCCGCCCGCTCTTCGACCCGAAGATCCGCAAGGAGATCCAGGTCGTCTTCACGACGCTCGCCTTCGACAAGGAGAACGACTACGACGTCCCGGCCATGGTCGGCGCGTCCATCGCGCTCGGCATGTCCGACATCCCCTGGGGCGGGCCGATCGGCGGCATCCGCGTCGGCCGCGTCGGCGGCGAATGGATCATCAACCCGTCGTACGAGGCGCGCGAGAAGGGCGACCTCGAGCTCTTCATCGCCGGCACGCCGGAGCTGACCACCATGGTCGAAGCCGAGGCCGGTGAAGTCACCGAGGCCGACATGATGGAGGCCGTGAAGTTCGGCGCGAAGCATCTCGGCACCGTCCAGGCCTTCATCGAGAAGGTCATCGCCGAGGTCGGCGTCGCCAAGCGCTCCGTGAACGAGCTGCTCGGCATGGACGAGGAGACCGCCAAGGAAAAGGCGGAGATCATCGCCAAATCCCGCGAGTTCATCTTCCCCAAGATCCGCGAATACCTCTTCGCTTCGCAGAAGGCGACGAAGGGCGACCGCCGCGACGCGAAGGTCGCGCTCGCGAACACGCTCGACGAACACCTGAAGTCCGAACAGGTCGGCAAGGACAAGCGCAAGTGGGCGCTCGACGCGATGGGCAAGTGGGTCGAAGAAGTCGTCTCACAGATGATCCTCGACGAGGACAAGCGCTGCGACGGCCGCGCCATCGACGAGATCCGCGAACTCTCCGCCGAGGTCGCCCTGCTTCCGCGCGTCCACGGTTCGGCGCTCTTCTCGCGCGGCGAGACGCAGATCCTCTCGACCGTCACGCTCGGCGCGCCGTCCGACGTCCAGCTGGTCGACAGCATGGAGTTCTCGGAGAAGCGCCGCTACTTCCACCACTACAACTTCCCTCCGTACTCCGTCGGCGAGACCGGCCGCTTCGGCGGCGGCGGACGCCGCGAGATCGGCCACGGCGGACTCGCCGAGCGCGCGCTCATCCACGTCCTCCCGCCGAAGGAAGAGTTCCCGTACACCATCCGCGTCGTCTCCGAGACGATGGGTTCGAACGGCTCCTCGTCGCAGGGCGCGATCTGCGGATCGACGCTCGCGCTCATGGACGCCGGCGTTCCCATCAAGAAGCCGGTCGCCGGCATCGCGATGGGCATCGCCACCGACCCGAACGACGCGAGCCGCTACAAGATCATCACCGACCTGCAGGATCTCGAGGACGGCATGGGCGGCATGGACTTCAAGATCGGCGGCACGCGCGACGGCATCACGTCCATCCAGATGGACACGAAGACGAAAGGCCTCTCCTGGAAGATCGTCGAAGAGACGCTCGCCAAGGCGAAGACCGCGCGCCTGCAGATCCTCGACGTGATGGCGAAGGCGATCGCCGCGCCGCGTCCTGAGCTCTCGCCGTACGCGCCGCGCATCATCATCATCAAGATCAATCCGGAACTCATCCGCAACGTCATCGGTCCGGGCGGCAAGGTCATCAACGACATCATCGCCAAGACCGGCGTGCAGATCGAGGTCGAGAACGACGGCACGGTGACGATCACCTCCGCTGACCTGAACGGACTCGAAGCCGCCCGCAAGCGCGTCGAAGATCTCACGCGCGAGCTCAAGGCCGGCGAGTTCTTCCCCGAAGGCAAGGTCACGCGCATCCTCGACTTCGGAGCCTTCGTCGAAGTGCTCCCGGGCCAGGAAGGCATGGTCCACATCAGCGAGCTCGACGCCACCAAGCGCGTGGAGAAAGTCACCGACGTCGTGAAAGTCGGCGACATCATCCCCGTGGTCGTCATCAAGATTGACGAGCTGGGCCGCGTCAACCTAAGCTTGAAGCGCGCTAAGGAGAAAATGCAGCAGAATGGCGGATCGAACGGTCCCAAGACTGCCTAAGCTCCCCGAGCTTACGAAGCTCCAAGCGCTCCTCCTCCTGGGAGGGGCGTTTGTTTTCGGCATGGGCGTCTGGGCCTCCGGCCGCTATGACGTCTTCGTCGACCGCACGCCTTCCGCTCCGGAAGGCGCCGTCTTCGCCGCTACGCTCGACCGGACCGTCCCGTATTGGTCCGCGTTCGAGGCCGTCCTGCCGGAAAAGGCCCGCCAGGCGTTCTCCGTCGCCGCCGGCCTCGAAACGGTCACGCTCTTCGCCGTCCCCGGAACGGGCGCGGAGCTCGAATGGTGGACCGTCGAGGCGATGAGCGCCGTCACCGAGCGCACCGGCCGGAAGCGCCTCCGGATCGTCCCGCAAGGAACGGCCGCGGTCGGCGAGGTCCGGCTCGCGGATCGCGCCGTCCCGTTCCACGCCAGCGTGACGCGCGGCCAGGTCCAGGCCCGCGTCGGCCGGACGTACCTCGGCCCCACCTTCCGCGCGAACCCCTTCGACAAAGGGCGGCGGCAGCTCGTCCCTCTCCAAGGCCAGACGGCCTATCTCGAAAAACCTTCGGGCGTCTCGTGGGGAGCCTCGTCGGCCTACTTGAGCGCGAATCTTCAGCGTTTCCAGCCTTTGGCGGGGCTCTGGGGCCTCCCGGGCCGCCTGGAGTTCTCGGTGAACGCCTCATCGACCCAAGCCCTGAACGATTTCGTCCTGTATTACCGTCCCCAACATGGCGGCAGTCTCGCCGGTCCCGTCCTTGAATCCCATGCCCGCGCCCTGTTGGCGGAATCCGATCCGGTCGGCTTCGAGGTCGCCCTCCCCGATGATACGGAGATGACCGAGCTCCGGCGCGAACCGGACGCCGTCCTCACGACCAGGAAACCGGTCAACACCTTCGGGACGCGTGCGCAGTTGAGGGCGCCAGGCGGCTCCCACCAGATGGAGATTTTCTACGCCGACGACGGCGAGGCCTGGCTGAGCGGGGACCTCAAGCTGATTCAGGCCTCCATCATGGGGAATATCGGAGGTCATGCGCCCTCCGGGGAGTGCGAAGAGGGCGGGCGGCACGGTTTCGCAGCCCTTTCCGGCAAAAGCCTCCAATCTTGGCCATATTTCGAGAACTTCGACCGGGTGACCATCTCCCTCCACGATATCGAGACCGGGATGTTCACAACGTGTGGATATTTCACCCCCTGATGTGGATAAGGTTGTTCACACCAACCCACAGTCCATCCACATGGTTGTCCACAAAGTTATTCAGCTTTAAAAGAATAAGCCTAAACGGGCTTATTTTCAGCTCTTTCACATCCCCATGCGCTCGATTGACTTAAGCTCATTTTTCGGGTATACTTATTTCAGATGAACGTTGACAACTGAGCTCTGCAGAGAGAACTCCCATCAGGGACGCGGCCCGAAGCTCACGCTTGGGGTTACATCCTTCTCCTTTACTTTTCTACTTGCAAAACCAAAATAAAATGCATCCTGGTCTGTCCTCAATTATATCGGGCTTCGGCTCGATCCGAGGAACCTGACCGTCGAAAGGTAGAGGAGGTCGTTCTTTCCACCCATCCATTGCGAATCCTACAATCGCTGCGGCGAGCCAGTAGGCTCTTGGATAGGTCTCTGAAAGGTCCAGAAGGTACGTGCGGGTTTGCCCTAGGTCGTCAGGTATGACGGACTGAGGCAAACCCGTACCCACTCCATCTGGGCCTTTTCTTTTTGTTTTCCACACCCCCGGGGTTTCCGTCTTGCCTTATCGTCCCCCATCCCCTATACTTTCTCCGAGGCCCAAAGCCCCCTTTTTTTAGCGAAGTATGGACAAAAAAACCCTGAAGACGCTCGAAGAGATGCTGTTGGATGAGAAGGCCAAGCTCGAGGAAGAGCTGAACCGCTTCGCGAAGAGGAACCCGAACAACGAAGAGGATTTCAACGCCGACTTCCCCCAGCTCGGGGAGAAGGAGGACGAGAACGCTTCCGAGGTCGCCGAATACTCGAAGGACCTGACGCTCGAGCGCACGCTCGAAGCTTCGCTCCGCGACGTGAACAAGGCGCTCGAACGGATGAAGGACGGCACCTACGGCACCTGCAAGTACTGCAACAAGCCGATCGACGAGAAGCGCCTCATGGCGCGCGCCACGTCGACCTCCTGCATCGACTGCAAGAAGCTCTTCACCGAATAGGCGACTCCCCGGCTCCGGCCGGGGTTTTGCTATACTGCGGGCATGAGGCATCGCGAACGCGCTTGGGCCATCGTCTTCATCGGACTCTTCCTGATCGACCGCCTGCTGAAGCGCGTCGCGCTTTCCGGCTACGAGGCGGAGATGGTGCCTGGGGCGCTCGCGTTCGAACTCTTCAGGAATCCCGGCATCGCGTTCAGCCTCCCCTTCTCCGGGCCGCTGGTCTGGGTGCTGAGCGTCGGGATCCTCGCGGCGGTGAGCCTCATGGCGGCGAAGGAGTTCCGCGCGAAACGCTACGGGCTCGCGGGCGCCTTCGGCTTGTTCGTCTTCGGCGCCTGCAGCAACCTCTTCGACCGCGTCACGTACGGATTCACCGTGGACTACCTCATCTTCTTCGGGCGCTCCGCCGTGAACGTCGCCGACGGCATGATCGTCGCCGGCGCGCTCTGGCTGGCCCTGCGCGGACAGAAACGTTAACCTGGACCTATGCCGAACCTCTTCCTGGAAAAATCGATCGAGATCGCGAAGCCGGCCATCGACGTCTGGCAGGCGTTCGTCGACCCCGCGCTGTCGCGCAAGATGGGCGGCGAATACGTTTCGGAGTGGGAAGCCGGCGCGACCATCGCATGGCACGGCATCGACGGAAAGCCGCTCGCGAAGGGCCGCATCCTGAAGATCGAACCTGCCAAGCTGCTGAAACACAATCTCGTGAAAGAGGTCGATGGCGTGGAGACGATGACGTCCGTCATCACCTACGAGTTCCGCGGCCGCCAGGACGGCAAGACGACGCTCTCCGCGCGCGAGAGCTTCGCGGAGGCGCAGGACGCGAAGGCGTTCGCCGCCGCTTCCGAAGGCTGGGACGCGGCGCTCTCGAAACTGAAGGAGGCCGTCGAAGGATGAGAAAAGAGGGCCGCGCGGCCCTCTTTTCGATTTCCGGTCAGATCCTGACTTCGACGAGGACGATGCCGAGCGCGTTCGTGACGCGCTGGGCGCCGCGGCCGTAGACGGGCGTGACGTTCATCACGACGTGCGCCTTGTGTCCGGTCTTCCGGATGATGTCGTGCGCCTCGTTGATGATGGGGCGTCCCTGATAGAGCTCGAGCAGGCGCTTGAGGGCGCCGCGCATGTCCTTGGGATCGAAGAGCAGGTCGAGCCGGGCGCCGAGGATCTCGTCCGCGTCGTAGGCCGTGAGCTCGATGAAAGCGTCGTTGGCGTAGATGACGCGGCTCGTGGAATCGAGCAGGAAGAGGGGCGTCGGAAGCGACCGGAACCAGGCGAGCGGGACGTTCGTGGGAAGGCGCGCGCGGCGTTTCTTGGCGGTGGAGCGTGGTTTCATGGCGCTATGCTATACTCGACTGACGCAACCACGATAACAGACCTATGGAGAAATCCGAAGCGCATCTGCACGGCTCGAAAGACGACGTCCAGCATCTGACCCCGATGGAGAAGATCCACGGCCCCATGCCGCCGCTCAAGATCGGCGACATCGTGCTCGTCCGCCACCGGAAGATCTGGGTCCGCGCGTTCCTGCGCAAGGTGACCGGAAGCCACTGGGACCATTCCGCGCTCGTCATCTTCGCCAAGAATCCGGAGAAGGGCTATCTCAGCAACATCATCATCGAGGCGATCCAGTACCGCGCGAAGGATTCGGTCCGCCGCGGCACGGAGGTCCACAAACTCGACAAGTACCTGAACCGCCCGGACCTCTACGACGTCGGCATCAAGCGCTTCGAGGGCATCGACGACGAGATGCGCAGCCGCGCGCGCTCGTTCGCGCTCATGAACGTCGACGCGCCGTACTACCGCCTGCCGTTCTTCGATTTCCTGTTCGCCGCGCTCTCGAAGCGCGTCGCCGCCTACGTGCTGCGCCGCCAGCGCTTCAACTGCAGCGGCCTCGTGCAGAAGGCCTACTGGAACGCGGCCGACTGGAGCGAGCGCCACAAGTTCGCCTTCCGCGACCTCGGCGATTCGCCGATCGAGCTCCAGGAGCTCGTCACGCCGGCCGACATCGCGAAGAGCGACGTCTGCGCCTGGATCTGGAACGAGCGCTGACCATGCGCCGCGCACGCTACGCGTCCCTCGAGGAAGCGCTCCCGAACCTCCAGGTCGCCGACATCCTGCTCGTGCACGCGCGGAAGGGCGGGCTCGTGAAGGCCATCCGCAAGGCGAGCCGCTCGTACTGGAACCATAACGCGCTCGTCTTCGAGGTCATCCCGCGCCCGGGCGACGTCCCCGAGGTGCTGGTCGTCGAGGCGCTCGACCACGGCATCGAGATCCACCGCCTGCAGAGGTATCTGAAGGACCCGTCGCGCCATGTCGTCGGCTTCAAGCGCGTGCCGGACCTCACGCAGGAGGAACGCGAGCGCATCCTCGCCTTCTTCCTGGACATGATCGACACGCCGTACGACTTCACGCGCCTGCTCGGCCTCTTCCTCCACCGCGCCGTGCTGAAGATCGCGGGCGTGAAGGTGCACGACTACATCGGCCAGCGCCTCATCGACGTCGAGAACTTCGTCTGCTCCACCTTCGCCCAGCGCGCCTTCTATATGGGCGTCGCGCCGAACAAGCGCGACCGCGTCATCTTCCGCGGCGGGAACGGATCGAACTTCCTCTACCAGATGGAGTTCATCTCGCCGGGCGACATCGCGCGGAGCGGGAACGCCGAATGGCTCTACAACCCCCACGACTGAGAAAGCCCCTTGCGTGACGCGAGGGGCTTTTGCTAGGCACCGGGCATATGAACGCCACCATCATCTCCGCCGCGCTCGTCGGCATCGACGCGGCGCCGATCGAGATCGAATCCGACGTCGCGAACGGCCTGCCCGCCTTCATCATGGTCGGCCTGCCGGACGCCGCCGTGCAGGAGGCGCGCGAGCGCGTGAAGACGGCGCTCCGCAACTGCGGCTACGCCTTCCCGAGGACGCGCCTCACGGTGAATCTCGCGCCCGCCGACCTCAAGAAGGCCGGGCCCTCGTACGACCTGCCCATCGCCGTCTCGATCATGGTCGGGTCCGGCGAACTCAAGGCCGAGTCCGCGCGAGGGACGATGTTCCTCGGGGAGCTCGCGCTCGACGGAAGCCTGCGCCCCGTCGCGGGCGTCCTGCCGGCCGCGCTCCTGGCGCAGCGCCTGGGCCTGCGCGCCGTCTGCGTGCCGGAAGAGAACGCCGTCGAGGCCGCGCTCGTGCCGGGGCTCGAGGTCTTCGGCGCCTCCTCGCTCGCGGCGCTCGTCGACCACCTGCGTGGCGTCCGGACGCTCGCGGCCCATCCGCCGTCCGCCGCCGCCCCGGAAGATCCGCGCGACGATCCGCACGACTTCTCGGCGATCGCGGGACTCGAGCACGCCAAGCGCGCGATGGAGATCGCGGCCGCCGGCGGCCACAACATCCTCCTGTCCGGAAGCCCCGGCGCGGGCAAGACGCTCCTCGCGCGTTCGATGCCGTCGATCCTGCCGCCGATGACGTACGAGGAATCGCTCGACGCCACGCGCATCCACAGCGTCGCGCGGCTCCTGCCGCGGAAGACGCCGCTCATGACGGCGCGGCCATGGCGCGCGCCGCATCACACCGCCAGCACCGCGGCCGTGATCGGCGGCGGCACGAACCCGCACCCGGGCGAGGTCACGCTGGCGCACCGCGGCGTGCTCTTCCTCGACGAGTTCCCCGAGTTCCCGCGGCCCGTGCTCGAAGGCCTGCGCCAGCCGCTCGAAGACCGCCGCGTCACGGTGAGCCGCGCGTCCGGCACGCTCGAATTCCCCGCGTCGTTCATGCTGGTCGCCGCGCGGAACCCGTGCCCGTGCGGCTTCTTCGGCGATCCGGAGCGCGCCTGCGTCTGCCCGGCCGGGGCGCTCGAACGCTACCGGAAGAAGATCTCCGGGCCGCTGCTCGACCGCATCGACCTCTATGCGGAAGTCCCGCGCACGTCGTACGAGAAGCTCTCCGCCGCGGCGGAAGCGGAGCCGTCGTCGGCCGTCCGGGCGCGCGTGGCCGTCGCGCGGGCGCGGCAAGCGGAGCGCAACGCGGCGTACGGCGCCGTCACGAACGCCGATCTGCGCGGGCGCGACCTGAAGAGGCTCTGCGCCGTCCCGAAGGACGCCGACGCGATGCTCCTCGCCGCCGCGCGGAACCTGCGCCTCTCCCCGCGCGCCATCCACCGCAGCCTCAAGGTCGCGCGGACGATCGCGGACCTCGCCGGCCGCGCGGCGATCGAGACCGCCGACGTCGCCGAAGCGCTCCAGTACCGCCCGAAGCAGGAATGAAAAATCCGCTCGCGAGGAGCGGATTCTTCGTCAGGCCTGCGGGGCCGCGGGCGGGACTTGCGGCGGCTTCGCGCCGGGCGCGGAAGCTTCGGTCCCGTACGCCAGGTAGAGCAGCAGGATGATGTTGATCGGCGAGACGAGCATCGCGAGCGCCCACCACTTGTTGAGGCCGAACCGTTCGCAGAGCGGCATCGCGGCGGCGACCAGCGTGACGAAGTTCACGAGCGGGATGAGGAGCAGGATGAGCCACCAGATCGGCCGCTTCGCGAGCTTCAGGAAGAGCACGATGTTCAGCACCGGCACGAGCGCGAACCACTTGGGCTCCTCGTGCGTCCTCGACGCCATCTTCCAGAGCGCCGCCGCGAGCGCGACGTGGAACGCGAGGAAGACGAGCGTGGCTCCGGACGAGTCGTAGAGGTCCATGGGGTTCAGCGATAATATTCAAGCGGATTGACGCGTTTGCCGTTCACGTAGATCTCGAAGTGGAGGTGCGGGCCGGTCGAGCGCCCCGTCGAGCCGACCATGCCGATCGTCTGTCCTTTCGTGACCTGGTCGCCCGTCTGCACGTACATCTTGCTGTGGTGGGCGTAGCGCGTGACCATGCCGTTACCATGGTCGATCAGGATCATGTTGCCGTAGCCGCTCGAGTTCCAGCCGGCGTAGGTCACGATGCCGGCGTCGACGGCGTAGGTGGCGTCCTTGAGCGTGCCGTTGATGTCGAGGCCCGTGTGCTTCCACTTGTAGTACTGGTTGATGCGTTTCTGGTTCGTGGGCCAGACGAGCTCGACGCCGTCGACGGTACGGCTGGGCGGCGCCTCTTCCGGCGGGAGGAAGACGTCGCGCACGTCGCCGAGGCGCGGAGGCGTCGGAGCCGACGGTTTCGGGGCCGCGGGCTTCGGCGCGCTCGGCGTCGCCACGCTGGCCGGACGTCCGTCGGGGATGACGAGCTTCTGCCCGATCTGGACCGCGGTCGGCGATTTCACGAGGTTGGCCGCGAGGATCTTGTCGACGTCGCTGCCGTACTTGTTGGCGATGGCGCCGAGCGTCTCGCCGCGCTTCACCTCATGCAGGACGCCCGAGACCGGCAGGACCGTCAGTTCCTGTCCGAGTTTCAGGACGGACCGCGCGGTGAGCCCGTTGGCCCAGAGGATGGTGTTCACGCTGATGCCGTACTTCTTGGCGATGCCGCTCACGGTGTCGCCCTGCTGGACGACGTGCGTGCTCGGGCGCGCGATGACGATGCGGTCGTCCTCCTCGCTGGCTTCCTCGATCGGCACGAACGGCGAGGCGACGCCGCTCTGGTCGTAGGCGAGCGTGCCGAGGTCCGAGAACGGGATCGCGAGGAGCGGCGACATCGTGGCGGAGCCTTCGAGCGGCGCGTTCAGGAGGGATTCCGCGTAGACGTCCGATGACTCATCGGCGATGAACTCGTCCGGCACCCGCAGGAGACCGTACATCAGCGCCTGCGTGCTCGACTGGCCGACGTCCGAATCGCGCGCGTAGAGGTTGCTGGTCGCGACGAAGACGGCGATCACCGCCACGACGGTATGCACCACATAGCGATGGCCGAAGATCGCGAAGAACGTGCGGCGCATCGGCGGCAGGACGCGCGTGGCGGAAATCTTGGCGCGCAGGAGCAATCCGTAAAGCAAAAAGACCAGACGCTTCAGCGCCACCTTCCACAGGAACAGGAAAGGGGCGGACAGCGCCTGGAGGAGGACGAGCGTGACGCGCCCGAGCGCCTTCAGCAATTCCAGCAGGAAAAGCAGGAATTTGACGAAGTATCTTTTAAGGGGGACCGGCATGACGGAACGTCGTTTTTTCGCTGGACTAAGCCGTTTCGAACCGAAAAAAGCCGCTCTACCGCTATGTATAGGGTAGGCGCGGCGAGGGCGCACGTCAAGCTGAAACGGCCTTTTTCACCGGCGCGTAGCTCAGGCGGTGGATGGGGCTCGGGCCGAGCTTGGCGAGCGCTTCCTGATGCTCCTTGGTGCCATAGCCCTTGTGGCGGGCGAATCCGTAGCCTGGATGTTCGGCGTCGAGGCGTTCCATCTCGACGTCGCGGGCGACTTTGGCGATGACGGACGCGGCGGCGATGGACTTCACGTGCAGATCGCCTTTCACGACCGCCTTCTGCGGCATCGGCAGGCCCGGGAGGTGGAAGGCGTCGACGATGACGAACTGCGGGACGAGCGCGAGCGCCTCGATGGCGCGGCGCATCGCCAAGGCTCCCGCCTTGCGGATGTTGAGCGCGTCCACCTCCTGCGGCGTCGCGGTGCCGACCGCCCACGCGGCCGCTTCCTCCTTGATGCTCGCCGCCACGCGTTCGCGCTGGGCGAGCGAGAGCGTCTTCGAATCGCGGACGAGCCCGATGCGCGAATCGAAGGGCAGGATGACGGCGCCGGCGTAGACCGGGCCGGCCCAGCAACCGCAGCCGACCTCGTCGACGCCGGCGACGATCGTGAAGCCGCGCGCGAGAAGTTCGCGTTCTTCCTTGAAGGTGGGCAGCGTGACGGCGACCATATGGACGCCATTCTCGCGCGTCGGCGGCGGGCCGTCCAGCGCATCCGATTTTTCAGGTGTCTTGACGCGCGCCGTTTTTTCCGGTAGTTTCCCTCAATCCGGAAACCTAATCCATGATGGAGGTTATGATGCGACGTATCGTGATGTTCGCGGCGGCCCTGGCCGCCTTCGCCCCGACCGCGGCGTTCGCCGCCGGCGACGCAGGCGGCCACGGCGGGACGTTCCCGCTGGTGTTCTTCTTCCTCGCCGTGATGCTGCTCTTCGCGCGCATCGGCGCGCTCGCGGAGCGTTTCGGCCAGCCGGCCGTCCTCGGCGAGCTCCTGCTCGGCGTGATCCTGGGCGTGATCGCCTGGGTGCCGGGCCTCGGCGTCATCGACGCCCTGAAGAACGAGGCGCTGGTGAAGGATATCGCCGAGATCGGCGTGATCCTCCTGCTCTTCCGCGCGGGACTCGAATCGAACATCGGCGAGATGGCGAAGGTCGGCAAGCACGCGCTCTTCGTCGCGCTCGTCGGCGTCGCCGTGCCGTTCGCGGCGGGCTTCTTCGTGAGCCAGGCGCTCCTGCCCGGCCTCGACACGAACGTCTACCTCTTCATCGGCGCCACGCTGACGGCCACCTCCGTCGGCATCACCGCGCGCGTCTTCAAGGATCTCGGCACCTCCAAGTCGCCCGAGGCCAAGATCGTGCTCGGCGCCGCCGTCATCGACGACGTGCTCGGCCTCATGATCCTCGCGGTCGTGAGCTCGATCATCACGACGGGTTCCCTGGATCCGATGCAGATCGCCGTCATCTCGGCGAAGGCCTTCGCCTTCCTGAGCGGCTCGATCCTGCTCGGCCAGTTCCTTTCCCCGCGCACGAATGCGCTGTTCTCGCGGATCCACACCGGCCACGGCATGAAGATGGCGATCGCGCTCATCTTCTGCGCCGGCTTCGCGTACGTGGCGGCGCTCGTCGGCCTCGCGCCGATCGTCGGCGCCTTCGCGGCGGGCCTCGTGCTCGACCCGGTCCACTTCAAGGGCTTCGTGCCTCCGGCCATCGTCGAGCGCCTGCGCGCCTGGGCCCCTTCGCATCCGAAGGAGGACGTCCGCAAGGAAATGGAGGAGCACGCCGCGCATGAGGAGCACGCGCACGTCGAGAACCTGATCGACGACATCTCGCGCTTCTTCGTCCCGATCTTCTTCGTCTACACGGGCCTGCAGGTGAACCTGTCGGTCTTCGGCGACCTGAAGATCGTCGGCATCGCGCTCGTCATCACGGCGGTCGCCGTGCTCGGCAAGCTCGTCGCGGGTCTCGCGGCCGGCAAGGGCACGAACCGCCTGCTCGTCGGCGCCGGCATGGTGCCGCGCGGCGAGGTCGGCCTCATCTTCGCCGGCATCGGGCGCGAGCTCGGCGTCGTCGACGACCGGCTCTTCGCCGCCATCGTCATCGTGGTCATCCTGACCACGCTCGTGACGCCGCCGGCGCTCTCGATGATCGCCAAGCGCGCGGCCGCCAAGGCCCAGGCCGTCCCGAAGGCCGCCTGAACGCTCGACCGGCTCCCTTGACAGGAGCCGGTTTTTCGTTTATATTCCGCGGTCCCGCACCGGGACGAGGGAGGGATCCGTGCACCTTACGCAAACCCAGCAGAACATCCTCTTCGCCATCCAGAGCGACCGCCGCGCGCTCCCGCACTTCGAGGTCCTGTGCGCGCATCTCGAGGCCGCGCTGGACGCGGCGGAGGACGCGGACGCCACGCCGCCGCTCGGCGTCGCCGCGATCGTCTCCGCCGCGCCGGACAAGCCGGTCACGGTCGCCGACGCCTCGACGGTCATCGCCGTCGCCTGGCTCGCCGCCATCGCAGAGGCCGTGAACGACCAGGACGGCGAGATCGATCCCGCCATCTTCGACGAGGACGGCGTGCCGTCCTTCACGGACGTCCGCCCGCTCTTCGAGGTCGCGGCCGCCTGCGGCTTCGCGCCGGGCCGGATCCGCGTCGCGTTCGCGCGCGTCCGCAAGGACGGCGCGGTCCCGCGGCGCGCGCTCAAGGTCCTCGGCACGATCGGCGCCATCCGTCCCCGCAAGCGCAAGGAGCGCCTGCGCGGGCTGAGCCGCGTCGTGCCGCTCGCGGCGCACTACGCCGCCGGGCTCGACCGCGACGAGATCGCGCGCGCCAAGGCCGGCAGCATCTGCTACTCGCTCATCGCGCGGAGCGGCGGCTACGAGGCCGTGCGCATCCGCAAGACCAAGGCGCGGATCGCGGACGACGACGCGGGCGACCCGCTCGCCATCCTGAGCGAAGGCGACGCCGACCTCATGGACGGGTTCTCCGTCCCGCTCATCCCCTGCGAGGGGACCCACGGCCTCGCGCTCGCTCACTTCGTCGAGTTCCTGGCGAGGCCCCGCGAGGACAAGCCCGGCTTCTCCTACCAGCGGCTCGTCCACCGGGCCTTCACCGCCTGATCCGAAAGGGTCGGGCGTTTTCTCTTGACAAGACGGGCGCGAACGGATACGCTCGCGTGTCTCGTCGAGACGAGGGGGACCCATGAGACCGGACCGGGAAAAGCTCTTTCAGCTCTTACGCGACCGTCACGGCGTCCGAGAAGCGGCGCTGCGCCGGCTCGAAAAGGACTTGGAACCCGTCTTCCTGATGGCGGACGATCCGCGCTGGCCCGAGGGGACCGATTGCGGACTCGCTTCACCCGGCGCGCCGCGCAGGCCGTCCGAAAGGACGCAGCCCTTGCCGTCGGACATCGAGCCGGCGCTGGTCTATGCGCGCATCTACGACGGCGCCGCGGACCGCGACAGCCTCGAAGCCATCGTCGAACGCTTCCATGAGCGGATCTGCGACGCCATCGGCTACGGCCGCGTGGTGGAGATCGGATCCGCGCTGGGAGACGCCCTGCTCGATCCTCTCTTCCGGGCGATCGGCGCCCGCGGCATCGACGCCTACCTCAACCTGCAGTTCCTCGCGCTGTACCGCGCGGCGGCCGCCGTGGCGGGGTTCGAAAGCGACGCCGCACAGCTCGGCCTCTACCTCCGTCGCTTCACCGGCGTCACGGAGGACTGCCAGGAGGTCGAGGAAGACCACATCCTCGACGAAGCCCCCGATATCCAACAGGCCGGCTAGACGCCGGCTTTTTCTTTTGGCTGAAGATTGACAAAAACCGCCGTTTTTCCTACGATACCCCCGTTATTTACCCTTAAGTCTTACGGACACGGTTATGTCCAATACGCTCGTTTTCGCCCTCGGCGCGGGTCTCGCCGCCGTCGGCTACGGCCTGTTCCTGGCCAAATGGATCCTCAAGCGCCCCGCGGGCGATGAGAAGATGCAGTCGATCGCCGCGGCCATCCAGGAAGGCGCCAACGCCTACCTCGGCCGCCAGACGCGCACGCTGTCCTACGTGGCCATCGTGCTCGCGCTCGTCATCTGGTGGGGCCTCGGCCTCGTCTCGGCCGTCGGCTTCGTCGTCGGCGCCGTCTTCTCGGCGTTCGCCGGCTACGTCGGCATGACCGTCTCGGTCAAGGCCAACGTCCGCACCGCCGAGGCCGCCAAGAGCGGCATGGCTTCCGCGCTCGACGTCGCCGTCAAAGGCGGCACCGTCACGGGCCTCCTCGTCGTCGGTCTCGGCCTCCTGGCCGTCACCGGTTTCTACGCGATCACGAAGGACGTGGCCGCGCTCGTCTCGCTCGGCTTCGGCTCCTCGCTGATCTCCGTCTTCGCCCGCTTGGGCGGCGGCATCTTCACGAAGGCCGCCGACGTCGGCGCCGACCTCGTGGGCAAGGTGGAAGCGGGCATCCCCGAGGACGACCCGCGCAACCCGGCCGTCATCGCGGACAACGTCGGCGACAACGTCGGCGACTGCGCCGGCATGGCCGCGGACCTCTTCGAGACCTACGCCGTCACCGCCATCGCGGCGATGCTGATCGGCTCCCTGGTCTTCGGCGACGTCGCGAACGCCGTCCTCTACCCGCTCGTCATCGGCGGCGTCTCGATCATCACCGGCATCCTGGGCACGTTCTTCATCCGCCTCGGCGCGAGCAAGAACATCATGGGCGCCCTCTACAAGGGCCTCATCGCCTCCGGCGTCCTCTCCGCCGTCGCCTTCTACCCGGTCACGAAGTGGATGTTCGCCGGCACCGGCATCGACGCGATGAAGCTCTTCATGGCCTCCCTCGTCGGCGTCGCCGTCACGGGCCTCATGATCTGGATCACCGAATACTACACGGGCACCCAGTACGCCCCCGTCCAGGAGATCGCCAAGGCCTCCGAGACCGGACATGGCACCAACATCATCTCCGGCCTCGCCGTCTCGATGCAGTCCACCGCGCTCCCGATCCTCGTGATCGCGGCCGGCATCCTGCTCTCCTACGGCTTCGGCGGCGTCTACGGCGTCGCGGTCGCCTCGATGTCGATGCTCTCCTTCGCCGGCATCGTCGTCGCGATCGACGCCTTCGGCCCGATCACGGACAACGCGGGCGGCATCGCCGAGATGGCGGGCCTTCCGAAGGAAGTCCGCGACGTCACCGATCCGCTCGACGCGGTCGGCAACACCACCAAGGCCGTCACCAAGGGCTACGCCATCGCCTCGGCCGGCCTCGCCGCCGTCGTGCTCTTCGCCTCGTTCCTCGAGGACTTCAAGAAGTTCTACGGCCTCGACGAAGTCGCGTTCGATCTCGCTGACGTGAAGGTCCTGGTCGGTCTCTTCATCGGAGGACTCCTCCCCTACCTCTTCGGCTCCATGGGCATGAAGGCCGTCGGCCGCGCCGCGGGCGCCGTCGTCGAGGAAGTCCGCCGCCAGTTCCGCGAGATCAAGGGCATCATGGACGGTTCCGGCAAGCCGGACTACGGCGCGGCCGTCGACATCGTCACGAAGTCCGCGCTCCGCGAGATGGTCGTCCCGGCGCTCCTGCCGGTCGCGGCTCCCGTCCTGGTCGGCCTCATCCTCGGCCCCCAGGCGCTCGGCGGCCTGCTCGTCGGTTCCATCGTCACCGGCCTCTTCGTCGGCCTCTCGATGACGACCGGCGGCGCCGCGTGGGACAACGCCAAGAAGTACATCGAGTCCGGCAACCACGGCGGCAAGGGCTCCTTCGCCCACCAGGCCGCGGTCACCGGCGACACGGTCGGCGATCCGTACAAGGACACGGCCGGCCCGGCGATCAACCCGATGATCAAGATCATCAACATCGTCGCCCTGCTCCTCATCCCGTTCCTGATGCGCTGAACGCGACGAAGAAACCCCGCTCCTGCGAGCGGGGTTTTTCGTACGAGGCGGCGGGATTGACGCGGCGGCGGCGCGACGCTATAAGGAAGCCAGCACCTTCGGAGGGAACCATGTGCATCTTCTCGAACTCGCTGGAGCTGGAGCGGCGCCTGCGCGCGCTCGGAGCCCATCCCGGACAGCTCGGCCCCGCCTTCGACCGCCTGGAGAATTTCCAGAAGCGGTTCCGCGACGAGCAGTACCTGCTCATGGGCCGCGACCAGATCGATCTCGCGGATCTTGCCGAAGTCCTCGCGCGCGCCACCCGCACGCCCAAGAGCGCGGTCACCTGCGTGAGCTGCGAAGACTGCGAGGCCGGCGGCCGCGAAGGCCAGTACCGCCTTTACGAGCTCGTGCGCGCCGGTTCCATCCGCCGTCTGCTCGAGGCCCCCGCGTACTGGAACTTCACCAACGCGCGCGACCCGTCGGACAAGCGCCGCATGTACGACGTCATCAAGGGTGCCGTCGGCACGCGCCGGCTCACGCTCGCGCTCGACAACACGTTCGGCAACAGCTTCGCCAGCGTGTTCAAGCACGACATCGTCGCGGTCTGGGCCACGCACTTCATGGCGCACGTACCGGCCCAGAACGGACTCGCCGATCCCGACCGCATCGCCTGGACGGGGCGGCTCGTCGACTACCTGACGAAGGCGCTCCCCGCCTTCCGCCTGCCGGAGACGCCGTCCAGCTGGACCGTCTTCACCCACTGACCCGCGAGGGTCTTTTTCGTTCCGGCGCATCTTGACGCGCACGCCGGAACGGCGTATGTTGTCGCGGTCCTGGGAGGAGAAAGCATGGAAGCGATTTTCGGCTCTTTCATCGTGCAGGTCGCGGTCGCGCTCAGCGTCCTCGGCATCAGCATCGGCACGGTCGACATCGTCGGCACGTCCATCAAGGAACGGCGGAAGAGGAAAGCGCTCGAAGCGCGCCGCCAGCACCAGCTCCTGCTCGCGGAGAAGCTCAGCGAGCCGATCCAGCTCCTCATGACGGACCGCGAGCTCGCGAAGGACGTCTACGCCGAGCTCCAGAAGAAGCTCGAGCTCGAGGACGAGCGGCCCGCGGAGCTTCCGGAGGCCGAGGAGCCCAAAAAGAAGAAGGCGCAGAAGCGCCTTCCCGCCAAGCGGCGGACCTCCTGACAGGTCCGTCTTTTCATTTCCGCACGAGCAGCCAGACGCCCTGCGTGCGGCCTTCAGGTTCGAGGCGCTCCGCGAGGTACCAGCCGCGCGCGTTGATCCAGTCCGCGACGGCCGCGTCGGCCTTCCCGCCGTCCGAGAGCGTCACGTAGAAGTTCGGGATGAAGAAGACGCGCTCCGCCCCATCGAAGTACGGCGCCATGCGGTCGAGGTCCGAAGGCGCGATGGCGAGCATCCCGGCGTGCGCGGCGTACCGGGAGGAGGCGTCGAGCGCGTCGTCGAAGGGGTAGAGGCCGTAGGTCTCTTCGCCCGTCGCCCCGAGCCCGGCCGCCGCGTCGATCGAGAGCTTGTCGGCGTACCAGCCGAAGACGACGCGGTCGCCTTCCTGTCTGCGTTCCGCGATCCATTCGGCCGTCCGATCCCAGTTGTACGGTCGGACGGCGTACTGTGCCGCGAGTCCCGGCAGGGCCAGGAACAGGACGAGCGCTGCGCCGAAGACCAAGGCGCCGCGGCGGCCGCCGGCCGCGCGCAGGAAGCCGCGCGCGAGGAGGAGGAAGAACGGCGGCACGGCGGCGATGAGATACCGCGGCGTGACGTTCGGGAAGAGCAGGAACGGCGCGAACGCGCAGGCGAACCACGCGAAGAGGAACGCGCTCTCGCGCGAGACGTTGAAGAACGGGCGGCGCTCGGAACGGCGCAGGACGCCGCCGAGCATGAGGAGTCCCGTGACGGCGAAGGCGAACGCGAGCTGGGCCTTGTTCTTGCCGAGCCAGACCCAGTACAGCATCGAGAGCGACGCGTGCAGGTCCTCCTGTCCGGAACGGAACTGCCACTCCTTCGAGAGCGTCGAGATCCGATACGCCGCCGCCGGCACGAGCCAGACGGCCAAGACGAGCGCGATCAGCACGAAGCGCCACAGGAAACCCCAGAAGAGCGTCCGCCGCTCGGCGGAGACGAGGAGATACAGCGCCTGCCCGGCCAACACGAGCGCGCCCGTGAGATGCGTGAGCGCGAGGGCGAGCGAGACCCACATCCACGCCTCCTTCGCGCGCGCGTCGCCGTCGGCCGCACGGAGGAAGAGGAGCGCCGAAAGGCAGGAGAGGAAGAAGACCATCGCGTACATCCGCGCGTCGGCGCCGTAGTAGACCATGAGCGGGCTCATCGCGGCGAGCAGTCCGGCGAGCAGCGCCTCGCGGCGGCCGAAGAGCTCGCGCGCGAGCCTCAGGAAGACGGCGAGGCCCAGGACCGCGAAGACGAGCGAGAGGGCGCGCATCGCGACGGCCGACGCGCCGAAGAGCTTCATCCAGCCGTGGAGGACGACCGCGTGCAGGGGCGGATGCACGTCCATCGTCAGGTAGCGCAGGGCGTCCTCGAGCGGCAGGAGCGCGAAGTGCCGCGAGAACGCCTCGTCGTTCCAAAGCGTGCCGAGCCCCGCGAGGAGCGGCAGGCGCAGCGCGAACGCCGCGGACAGGAGTCCGATCCAGGGCCAAGACCGCTTGAGACGCGCCTTCCATGCCATATGCGGACATCATAACACCCGCCTCGGCGCGTCGGTCACGACCGGCATGCCTTGACTGAGCCGGGGTTTTCCGCCACACTAGCCGAGTTCAATCCCCTTTCGCCATATGCAGTACACGCTGAAAGACCTCCCTAAGAGCCAGAAGGAAGCCAAGGTGACCGTCGAGGCCGCCGAGCTGAAGCCGTTCATGGAACGCGCCGCCGTCTCGCTTTCCGAGCAGGTGAAGATCGAAGGCTTCCGCCCCGGCAAGGCCGACTACGACACCGTCGTCCGCCGCGTGGGCGAGATGGCCATCCTGGAAGAAGCGCTCCCGCGCCTCGTGCAGAAGTACCTCGTCGAGATCCTGAAGAAGGAGAACCTCGACACCGTCGGCGAGCCGTCCATCAACGTCGAGAAGGCCGCGCCCGGCAACGAGGTCATCTTCACCGCGACGATGTCGCTCCTCCCCGCCGTGAAGAAGCTCGCGGACTACAAGAGCATCAAGGTGGACGCCAAGGACGTCACCGTGAAGGACGCCGACGTCGAGAAGACGCTCCACGACCTCCGCAAGATGCAGAGCACCGAAACGGAAGTCGACCGCCCCGTCCGCAAGGGCGACAAGGTCGTCGTCGACATGGCGATGACGATCGACAAGGTCGCCGTCGAAGGCGGCACCACCAAGGACCACTCCATCTATCTCGACGAGGAGTACTACATCCCCGGCCTCCCCGAGAAGCTCGTGGACATGAAGAAGGGCGAACAGCGCATCTTCAAGCTCACCTTCCCGAAGGACCACTTCAACAAGATGCTGAAGGGCCAGGAGGTAGAGTTCACCGTCGACCTGAAGGGCGTCCACGAGATCACGCACCCTGAACTCGACGACTTCTTCGCCCAGCGCCTCGGCCAGAAGGACTTGGAAGGCCTCAAGGCTATCCTCCGCAAGAACCTCGAGGAAGAGGCGGGAACGAAGGAATCCCAGCGCCAGGAGATCGCCGCGCTCGAAGAGCTCCTCAAGAAGTCCGACGTCGACGAGGTGCCGGACCTGCTCGTGAACAACGAGTGCCACAAGATGATGCACGAGCTCGAGCACTCCATCGCGCGCCAGGGCCTCCAGTTCTCCGACTACCTGACGAGCATCAAGAAGACCCGGAAGGACCTCCTGCTCGACTTCGCGCCCGAAGCCATCAAGCGCGTGAAGACGATGGTCCTCATGCGCGCCATCGGCAAGGCCGAGAACATCGAGCCCGCCGACATGGAGATCCTCGAGGAGCAGACCAAGCTCATCAACATGTACAAGGACGACCCGGAGACCCAGGAGCGCGTGCGTTCGGAGGACGGGCTCGACTACATCAAGTCCATGCTCAAGAACCGCATGATCCTGAAGTTCATCCGGGAGACCATGGTGAAGAAGTGAGGAAAAGGGCGGCTACGGCCGCTCTTTTGTCATCCCGAGCCCCCGCATTTCGCGCGGGCGGTAGGGATCCCTATAAGAGCGATTCCTACCGCCCCGCGCTGCGGGGCTCGGAATGACATGTGGAGGAAGTTCTTGTATCGTCTTGATATATGAAATTCGGCGCGCATGTCTCGGCGTCCGGCGGCTTGTGGAACGGTCCGGAGAACGCGGCCAAGATCGGCTGCGAGGTCTTCCAGTTCTTCTCGCGTCCTCCGCAGGGCGGCGAAGGGATGAAGCTCACGCCGGAGGTCGTGAAGAGGTTCCGCGAGGCCTGCGAGAAGGCGGAGCAGGAACTCTGGGTCATCCACGCGCCGTACATCATCAACTTCGCCTCGACGACGGAACGCATCCGGAACGGCTCCATCCGCATCATCCGGGAAGAGCTCGAGCGCGGATCGGCCCTGGGCGCTCGCGCCGTCATGTTCCATCCGGGCTCCGCGCGGGACGTTCCTCTCTCCATGGGCATCCGGATGGTGGCCGACGGCGTGAACGAGCTCATGAAGGATTACAAAGGGTCCACCCAGCTCTTGATCGAGATCTCCGCCGGCAGCGGCAACGTCATCGGCGACACCTTCGACGAGGTCCGCGACATCCTGAAGCAGGTGAAGCGCGAGGACGTCGGCGTCTGCTTCGACACCGCCCACGCGTTCGCTTCCGGTTACGATCTGCGCGACAAGAAGGCCGTCGCGGCCACCTTTGACGCCTTCGACAAGGAGGTCGGACTCGAGCGCCTGGTGATGTCGCACTGCAACGATTCCAAAGTGGAGCTCGGCGCCAAGAAGGACCGCCACGACTGGCTGGGCGAAGGCCACATCGGCATGGACGGCTTCAAGGCGATGCTCAAGGAGAAGCGCCTGCAGCACCTCTTCTGGATCGTCGAGACGCCACTCGAAGGCCAGGCTGCCGACATCGCGAAGCTCAAGAAGCTGCGTGATGAGCTATGAGATCCGGAATCCTGGACCCCGGCTTTCGCCGGGGCGACTACGCGCAAGGGGTTTTTCACCTATGAGGCTGCGCTTGTCGGTTATCCCCAAAAGCGGCAGGTCAGAGCTTAAAAGAGTGGGGAATTTGCTCAAAGCCTGGCTCCTTTCGGCTCCGGAAGACGGCAAGGCGAATGCGGAATTGGTGCGAATGTTAGCGGATAAATTGCATATCCGAAAATCCGCGATCGAGGTCGTCACCGGAAAAACCTCAAGAAACAAGGTTGTGGATATCGTGGGTGTAACTATGGAAGATATCGAAAAAATCCTCTGATCAAGAGGATTTTTTCTTACGTTCCGGGACCGGGTCGAGGCCGCCCTTGGTCCAGGGATTGCAGCGGAGGATCCTCCAGCTCGTGAGGAAGAATCCGACGATCACCCCGCGCTTGTCGAACGCCTGGTACCCGTATTCCGAGCACGAGGGGTGGTAGGGGCAGAATCCGTTCGGGTAGAGGAATTTCATCGGGCCATGGTCGAGCGAGAACGTCCGCTGATAATAGCGGATCATGAAGAGGATGAACCGCTTCATGCCTTTCGGATCTTCAGTTTCGCGAGGCACGAGAGCAGCTGGGCCTCCAAGTCGGCATATTCGGCATCCAGCGCCTTGTTGTTGACCATGATCATCACGTCCTTCCCCGGCGAGATCTCAGGGAGGTGCTTGCGGAGGATTTCCCGGATCCGGCGCTTGATGAGGTTGCGGCGCACGGCCTTCTTATGGACCTTGAGGCCCACGACCACGCCGAAACGAGAATGCGGGAGACCGTTCTCCCGCATTTTCAATCCAAGAGCCTTGGAAAACGCGATTTTTCTGCTTCGGGCCAGCTGGGCGAAGTCCTTCTCCAGCTTGAGCCGATGGATGGCCGGCAGCAGATGCTTGGATGCGTGGCTTATTTCTTCTTACCCTTGCCGGAACCGAGGCGCTTGATCGAGACGCGCTTGCGACCCTTCAGCGTGCGGCGCTTCAGGACGTTGCGGCCGGACTTCGTGCGCATTCGCTTGCGGTAACCGTGGACCTTGCTGTACTTCCTCTTCTTGGGCTGATACGTGCGCTTCGGCATATTTCGCTTATATTAGCCAAGAAGTTGATTTCTCGGCTGTGGGTATCCTTTAAGTAATCAACAGCTTATCAACACTTTGATTTTTTGTGAAGGATTTGTGGGGATAGTTGCCCACCTGTGGATGATGATGTAGGCTGGCATCAGTGTTTTCAATCTTTCAACGTTCCTGGTGCTTATGACCACGCACGAACTGTGGCAAGCCGCCCTTGGCGAGCTTGAACTCTCTCTCTCGAAAGCGAACTACACGACGTGGTTCAGGAATACCTTTATTTCCGCTTTCGAAGAGGGCCGCATCGTGGTCTCGGTCCCCAATACCTTCACCAAGGCTTGGCTTGAAAAGAAGTATCACGTGGCGATCCTGAAAGCCCTTCAGAACGTCGCGAAGGACGGCGGCGTGCGCGAGGTCCACTACAAGGTGGAGCTCAAGCCGGCCGTTCCCCAGGACATCGGCACCCCGATCGGGACCCCGTCCGCCGCGACGCCCTCGGCCGTCGTCCAGAATGAAGAGGAGGCCGCGGAAGGCACCAAGGATTTCAGCTTGAACCCGCGCTACACCTTCGAAAACTTCATCGTCGGCAAGACGAACGAGCTCGCCCACGCCGCCGCGCTCGCCGTCTCCGAAAAGCCCGGCCGTTACAACCCGCTCTTCGTCTACGGCGGCGTCGGTCTCGGCAAAACCCACCTTTTGCAGGCCATCGGCCACAAGATGATCGAGATGAACCCTCGCACCAAGGTGCTCTATGTCACCAGCGAGCGGTTCACCAACGAGTTCATCCATGCCGTCCGCAACGGCCGCGGCAAGGAATTCAAGGACACCTACCGCAGCCTCGACCTCCTGCTGATCGACGACATCCAGTTCATCACCGGCAAGGAGGGCACGCAGGAGGAGTTCTTCCATACCTTCAACGCCCTTCACCAGTCCAACAAGCAGGTCGTCCTCTCGTCGGACCGCCCGCCGAAGGCCATCCAGGGCATGGAACAGCGCCTCGTCTCCCGTTTCGAATGGGGCATGATGGTCGACATCAGCGCTCCTGACCTCGAGACCCGCGTCGCCATCCTCGAGTCGAAGTGCAAGGAAAAGCACTATGAACTGAGCCGCGAGATCCTCTCTTACGTGGCCAGCTCCGTCCAATCGAACGTCCGCGAGCTGGAAGGCACGCTCAACAAGATCATCGCCTACCACCAGTTCAAGAACATCAAGCCGTCGATGGAGTCCATCCGCGAGCTCGTTTCCTCCATCAACAGCGCCGCCGGCTCCAAGAAGAACCTCACGCCGAAGGACCTCCTCGACACGGTCGCCAGCTATTTCGACATTCCCTTGCCGGATCTGCTCGGAAAATGCCGTGAAAAGCGCCTTTCCTTCCCCCGCCAGATCATCATGTACCTCATGCGCGAGGAGCTGAACTCGTCGTACCCCGCCATCGGCAAGATGATCGGCGGCCGCGACCACACGACCGCGATCCACGCCTACACGAAAATCGCCGCCGACATCCAGGAGGACGAGAAGCTCCGCCACGACCTGAACCTCATCCGCCAGCGCCTCTACAGCGCCGCCTAAGCTCCGGATAAGGTGTGGGCTCGCGAGGGGAAAGTATCGGACAGACCGTGCATGAATCCGAGGTTCCCCACAACCCCTTCCATCGCGTCTCCCGACCGTCCCCGATTCCTCCACACGCCGCGCACGGGTCATCCCCGTTCCATCCACCGCGGTCCCGAGCAGTATCCACGGGATTTTCCTTCCGTTTCGGCCGTCGAAAAGAGGGTTATCCACGCGCTTACTGTTACTACTGAAAATATATATCTATCCTGAACGAACAAAGAACATGAAGTTCTCGTGCACTCAGGAAAACCTGAAACGCGGACTCCTGGCGACCGGATACGTCGCCGGGAAGAACGTGAACCTCCCGATCCTCAACAACGTGTTGATGAAGATCGAAGGTTCGGGCATCCAGCTGATCTCCACGAACCTGGAAGTCGCCGTCCGCTGCGCCATCCGCGGCAAGGTGGATGAAGGCGGCGAGTTCACCGTCCCTTCGAAGCTCTTCCTGGAGTACGTGAACCTCCTTCCGGACGACCGCGTGGACCTCGAGACGACGGAGACGTTCCTGAAGATCGCCTGCCGCAAGAACTCGACGAAGATCAAGGGAATCGCCGCTTCCGAGTTCCCGCTCATCCCGGCGGTGGACGGCCAGAACCGCCTCTATGTCTCCGGAACGGTCCTCAAACGCGCGCTCAGCCAGGTGAACTTCGCGGTTTCCAGCATCGAATCCCGCCCGGAACTGACGGGCGCCCTCTTCAACGCCAATCCGGAGTTCGCCCAAGGCTCGCTGGTCATCGCGGCGACCGACAGCTACCGCCTCTCGGAAAAGACGATCAAGCTCGAATCGAACGGCGGCAAGACCTCGGCGACCAAGCACATCATGGCCATCGTGCCGGGAAAGACCCTGCATGAAGTCTCGCGGATCCTCGCGCTCTTCAAGGAAAACGAGGTGGAGACGGTGGAAATCAGCCTCGGCGAGGGCCAGATCGCCTTCAACTTCGGGGAAGTGGAGCTCATCTCGCGCCTCGTGGACGGGAAATATCCCGAGTATCGGCCGATTATCCCCGAGAAATACACAAGCGAAGCCGTTTTCCACAGGTCCGACGTGGCACAGGCGGTCAAAGGCGCATCCTTGTTCGCTCGGGCAGGGCTGCAGGACGTCCATTTCCGGCTGGAACCCGCCGAGGGGCTCGTGGTGAGCTCCAGCGAGGGACAGATGGGCAAGAACGACAGCACCGTGGAAGCGGTCATGACGGGACCGCAGAACTCCATCACGCTCAACTACAGGTACTTCCTGGACGGCCTGGCTGCCCTGGAGACGCCGAAAGCGCGCCTCAGGGTCATCGACGCCATGAACCCCTGCGTCCTCGCCGCAGACGGCGAAGAGGCCGGTGAGAAGCTCACCTACATCGTGATGCCGATCAAGCAATGAAAAGAGCGCCCCTAGCGGGCGCTCTTTTCGTTCCGAAACTTGTCGCGATCCCCTAATCCCTCACCGTGAGGTTCGGGCCATCGAAGGTCATCCGTTCGTCGTTCGGGAGGTAGGCGACGGCCTTGAGGCGGTAGACGCCGGAGGCGGGCGCTTCGGACCAGGTGACCGAGACGCCGTTGGTCGCCGGCCGGTTCAGGGTGCCGATGACGATCGCCTCCCCTTCCGCGGGCTGGGCGATGATGTCGACCTTGGCGACGCCGGCGCGTTCGGAGAGCGTCGTGTCGATGTAGATCGGGAAGACGCGCTTGCGGTAGGTGATGTCGGAGGTCGGGCGGAGCCAGTCGAGCGTGAGCGGCTTGCCGTCGGAGGTCACGTTGATCGTGATGTCCTGCGAACCGGCGTGCTCGATGTCGTCGAAGGCGGTGGCGCGGAGCGTGTAGAAGCCGCGGCCGTAGGTCGACGGGAGCGTGACGACGGCTTCCCACGGATAGGAGTTCGTCGTCGCGAGGATGACGCCGTCGAGCGAGTACTCGACGCGCTTCACGCCGCGCGGGGCGCCGGCGCTGACGCGCACCGGGAAGCTGCGGACGGCGATCTCCGCGCGGTCGGAGGGGAGTTCGAAAGTGACGACGGGACTGAAGGCGTCGTTGTGGATGTCGTCGATCTCCGTCGGCGGCTCTTCGGTCGTCGTCCAGCCGTTCTTCTCCGCCCACGCGGCGACGGCGCTCTCCCAGGCGAGGTACTGCGGATCCTCGTGCGCGTCGGCGGGATACGGTCCGCGCGGATCGTCGCGGTCGACGTAGTGGAGGATGTCATGCGCCTGGCGGTAGATGCGTTCCTCGATCGCGCCGGGCGGCGTGTTCTCCGTCGCGAGCTTTCCCGAGAACTTGTCGATCTTCACGACGATCTCGCCGGCCTGTCCATCGAGCACCGGCTTGCCGGTGACGATCGGCTCCGGCTTGGTGAAGCCCTCGATCGGCATGCCGGCGAGCGACTTCTTCATGAAGGCCTGCCAGATCGGGGCGGCGACGCGGCTGCCGTCGGCCTTGCTCTTCATCTGCGTGCTGTCGTTGTTGCCGACCCAGACGCCCGCGGCGAGGTTCGGCGTGTAGCCCATCGTCCAGGCGTCGACGAAGAGGTTCGTGGTGCCGGTCTTGGCGGCGACGGGGCGGTCCGGGAGCGTCAGGTAGTTCCGTTCCCCGAAGACGTACGCGCGCGCCGCGTTATCGGAGAGCACGTCGTTGATGTTGCGCGCGGTCTCGACCTCCATCACCTTCTCGACCGGCTCGTCCTTCCATTCCTCGAGCACCGTCCCGTCGGCGGATTGCACCTTGAGGATGTAGGAGGGCGCGCGATAGGTCCCTTCGGAGGCGAAGGTCCCGTAGGCGGCGACGTGCTCGACGAGCCGGACTTCAGCTCCGCCGAGGACGAGCGAGAGGCCGAAGCGGCTGCGGTCGGCGAGCGTGCCGTAGCCGAGCTTCTCCGCGAAATCGATGGAGTAGTCGATGCCGGCGAGGTAGAGCGCCTTCACGGCCGGGATGTTGAGCGATCCGGCGAGCGCCTTCTTGAGCGTCACTGGCCCGTGCTCGGAGAGGTCGTAGTTGCGCGGGTGGTACGGCTTGCCCGAGTCCGTCGGGAAGTCCGTCTCGACGTCGAAGACGACGGTGCTCGGCGTGAAGCCTTTCTCGAACGCGGCGGCGTAGACGATCGGCTTGAAGGACGAACCCGGCTGGCGCGAGCGGAGCGTGACGTTCACGTTGCCGTCGATCTCGTCGCTGAAATAGTCGGCCGATCCGACCATCGCGAGCACCTGCCCGGTCTTCGGGTCGGTCGCGAGCAGCGCGGCGTTGGAACCGCCGAACTCCTTCACGGCTTCCATGCCCTCCGTCACCGATTCCTCGGCGAACTTCTGCTTCTCGTAGTCGAGCGTCGTGATGACGTTGAGGCCGCCCTCCTCGACGTCGCGCACGCCGTATTTCTCCGAAAGGAGTTCCTTCACGTGCAGGACGAAGTGCGGCGCTTCGATGGTGTCGCGGCGCGCCTTCACCTTCGCGATGATGTCGATGGCCTTCGCGGCTTCGGCTTCCTCGCGCGTGATGTAGCCTTCGTTCGCCATGTCGTCGATGATGAAGCGCTGCCACCAGACGAGCTCTTCCTTGTTGTTGCCATAGGGCGAGAGGCGCGAGGGGGCTTTCGTCATCGCGGCGATGAGCGCGCCTTCGGCGGCGTCGAGGTCCTTGGCGTCCTTCCCGAAGTACGAATGCGCGGCGGCCTGGATGCCGTACGACGAGGATCCGTACGGGATCTCGTTGAAGTACATCTTCAGGATCTCGTCCTTCGTGAACTTGTTCTCGATCTGGTACGAGAGGATGAGTTCCTTGGCCTTGCGGGTCAGCGCGCGCTCGTTGGTGAGGACGGCGTTCTTGATGAGCTGCTGCGTGATGGTCGAGGTGCCTTCCACGCGGCCGCGGCGGAACGACTGGAGCGCGGCGCGGATGAGGCTCTTCAGCTGGAAGCCCTTGTGCTCGTAGAAGCTCTTGTCCTCCGAGACGATGGCGGCATTGATGGCCGCGTCGGAAATCTGGTCGAGCTCGACCAAGGTGCGGTTCTGGTCGCCATGAATCTCATAGAGGAGGTGTTCCCCGCTCCGGTCCCAGATCTTGGTGCTTTTCTGGACGTCCCGGGTGAGGAGACGGTCCGGGCTCGGAAGGTCGCGGCTGACCCAGGCGAAGAGGAGTCCGACGCCCAAGACGCCGGCCAAAAAGCCGACGATGCAGATGATGCCGACGGCGCGGAGGACTTTCCTGACCTTTTGGCGCCTCTCGAGCGAGGGGCCGCCGCCCATGGCGGACGCGAACGGGACCTTGTGGAGGACCGAAGGCCGGTTCGAGCGATCACGGTTGAAAAACGGACGGTTTCGGGTGGGCGTGGCCATGTTATTGCACTTACGGCAAGCACCTTGTAAGGTAACGCCTCTCGACCCGGAAATCAACCCCGGAGGATTGACAAAATCGCCTAAATGTGGTATCTTAGCCCGTCGACTGCTATGGCAGTCGATTTGGTTTCAAGGCTAAGGTTAGCAAAAAAAGTATGAAAATGACCAAAAAGCAGGTCCAGAAGACGCTTCAGGACCTTAAACACGGTCTTTCCATGACTCTGGCCATCCTTCTTCTGACCCATTCCGCCCAGCCTCTCCAGGCCCAGGCGCAGGTTCAGGATGAAGCGGGGGTCGCTGCCGAGGCCGCCGAATCGGCTGAACCGGACAGTACCCAGCCCGCCGCCCTGGCGGAGGCCAAGAAGACCGTCCAGGAAGTCCTCCTCGGGGTCTGCGAGGCCAACGAGGACATCGTGAACGTCGAGACGTGCGCCAAGCACCTCCTCGGCATCGTGATGACCGAGTCCGACGCCAAGGCCACGGCCATCGGCGACAAGGGCTACGCCCGCGGCTGGTTCCAGATCAACCGCTACTACAATCCCGACGTCGATACGGCCTGCGCGGAGGATCTCGAGTGCTCCGCTACGTGGACGCTCGAGCGCCTCGTGAAGAAGGGCTACCTGAAGCATCCCAACTGGGCGATCTGGTGCCACAACGGCTGCGGCATCGCGCAGTACTACGTCCCGAAGGTGCACCGCAAGGCCGCCTTCCATTGGGACAAGCCCATCATCCACGTGACCGCTGAAGAACAGCGCGCGCTCGCCTCGAAGTGATCGAAACGCATGAACATCCTGCTTATCGAAGCCGTCGTGGCCGCGACGCAGCTGGCGATCATGAAGTTCCAGGTCCTCGTCGCTGACGCGCTCGGCGCGATCAACTGAACGGAAAGCCCCCGCAAGGGGGTTTTTCGTATGCTATACTTCATGGCGATATGGCGCATCTTCGGAGGAAGGACGTCCTGCAGGGCCACCCGGTCGAGTTCTCGCCCGTGCTTTTCGACGTGCTCTTCGGACTGCTCATCTTCCTCGGCGTCGGCGCGTTCGCGTCGCTCAAGGACGGCACGCACCTCGCGTTCTACCTGGCGTCGCTTGTCGTCGTGCTGCACTGGTGGCTGAAGTACAAGGCGGCCGACGCGGCGTACGGGCACGACGTGAGCAACTCCACGACGGACCTGCTCTTCGGTCTCGCGGAGATCGTCCTGCTCCAGATGGCGATGCTCGCCGCGGCGCAGGCGGACTACGTCACCGCCATCGTGTTCTTCGCCCTGCCGCTCATCGTCGAGTCGGTCTGGGCGCTGCTCTGGCGCTTCTTCGGGACATGGCCGCGCAGCAGCCGCCAGCGCGTGCGCTACCTCGAACAGGAACTCGATTACACCATCTTCCTCAACCTCGGCGCGGCCACGTTGCTCGGCGGCCTCATCGCCTTCGCGCCGGCGCTGATGGCGGCGGATCTCGTGCTGTGTTTCATCTGGGCCTACGCGCTGTACGTCATCCTGACCCAGCGCCTCGAGATCATCGACGTGAAGCTGTTCTAGCGTTTACAAGCCGGGAAGCTTCGTCTATAGTGCGTCCGTCGCGGCGCCGTCGCCAAGTGGTAAGGCAAGGGTCTGCAAAACCCTCATCACCGGTTCAAATCCGGTCGGCGCCTCCATGAAGAGCCGGTCCCATCAAGGGCCGGCTCTTGACTTTTCGCGGAAAAAGCGGTATCTTTCGCGGTCGAACGTCGACATCGACCGCCCTTTTTCGCGGAGGTTTCCATGAAGGAATCGCAGTATCCCGCCGCGGTACTGACCGGCCTGCTCATCGGCGCCTGCTTCTGGTTCGGATCGGCCGTCATGCGTAGCATGATGGGCGACGAGCCGAGAGCGGCTTCGCAGGAACGTCTCGCGCCTGCCGAGGAGGACGCCGCGTTGGCGTGCGCCGCGCTTCACCCCGATCCCGAGATCGGCACCGCGCTCGTACGGCGCATCCGCTCCGGACGCGTCGCGCTGCGCGTCGACGATCTGGAAGAGACGCTGAACGGCACGTTCGACGCGCGCTCCGGACATCCGACGATCACGCTCTCCCGCAGGCTGCTCCCCGCTTCGACGGACGAATCCTCCTGCGAGCCCGTGCTCGCCACGCTGACCCACGAGTTCGTCCACTACGAGCAGTGGCTCCGCGACGGCGAGACCGGCGCCGAATGGGTGCATGCCAAGCGCGGCGTCCTGGACTCCGCGCAGTGCGTACGGTTCGTGATGCTGGAGATCGAGGCGTACGGCCGCACCTGCCTCGTCGGCGAACGCCTCGGCTGGCGATCGGCGATGGCGCAGTGCGACGTCGTCGACATGGCCGCGCGCGCCAAGAGCGCGATCGCGTTCAACGGCGATGCGCACCCGGAGTGCCTCGGCGCCTGGAAGACGCTCGCGAGGGGCCGCGCTCCGGCCCCGCCGCCGCGCCGCGCGAAGCCGCAGCGCGTCCGCACGCCACCGCCGGACCGCGACGGTCCCATCTACATGCCGCCCCCGTAAGGGAGCGGTTTTTCTTCGCTCGGACGCTTGACGGAGGCCGGTTTTCCGCCTATGGTCAGGCGTCCGGCATCGTGCCGGAACGGTCTTTCCGAAGGAGACTCCCTTGAAGAATCTCGCGACCCGCGTCGGCAAGGAGGAGTTCCGCAGCTTCTCCCGCGACTACTGGTACCTGATGAAGGCGTACAAGCCGCATCTCTCCCGCGCCGTGCTCTGGGTGCTGCTCATGCAGATCGTGGCCTTGGCCGAACCGTACGGATTGAAGTACGTCGTCGACCGGGTCCAGGCGGACAGCATCGCGAGCGTCGGCACGCTCGCCGGCATCCTCGCGGTGCTCTTCCTCGCCCTCTCGTTCGGCAGCTTCGTCCAGGTCTTCAAGAACTGGCGGATCTTCCAGGCGATGTTCCCGATCACGCGCGACCTGCCCAGCCAGGCGGCCAAGAAGCTCTTCGGCCTGCCGCTCTCGTTCCACGAACGGGAGAACGGCGGCGAGCTGCTCGGCAAGGTCATCAAGGGCGTGAACCGCACGGAAGACGTGACGGGTTCGCTCTTCTTCGACATCGGTTCGCTCCTCATCCAGACGGCCGTCACCGCGACGGTCATCGGGTGGTATTCCAAGAAGGCGCTCATCGTCTTCCTGGTCGTCGTCTTCCTCTTCTCGCTCGCCACGTATCTCTTCAAGCAGAGGATGATGCCGGTGCGCAGCCGGCGGCACGACGAGGACAGCAAGGCCGACAAGCTCTTCGGCCAGGCCATCGGCAACGTCGCCACGGTCCAGGCCTTCGCGCAGGAGGACTACGAACGCGGACGCATCTCGGAGATCCGGGAAGGCATCTACGTGCGCCAGCTCGACGAGTTCAAGCGCTACCTGCGCTTCGACTTCTTCAAGAACCAGCTGGTCTCGATCGGACGCGTCACGGTCATCGGGCTCTGCGCATGGTCCGCGCACGGCGGGTCGATGGGCATGGGCACCTTCGTGTTCGTGGTCTCGCTCACGGAGAAGGTCTTCATCGGCTGTTACCGCATGGGGAACATCTTCGATCGCGTGCAGGAGGCCACCGAATCGGTGCACCGCCTGGTGCAGGTCCTGAAGGCCGAGGAGCATCTGGTCGATCCGCCGAATCCGGTGGACGCCTCGACGCTCGACGGCAGCGTGTCCTTCCGCGGCGTGACGCACGTCTACGGCGGCAAGCTGCCGAACGAGGAAGCCAAGGCGACGCGCCCCGCGCTCGCGGACGTCGATCTCGAGATCGCGCCCGGCGAATTCGTCGGCATCGTCGGCCCGTCCGGCGGCGGCAAGTCCACGCTGGTGAAGCTCCTGCATCGCATCGACGACCCCACGAAGGGCGCCGTGCGCCTCGGCGGCGTCGACCTCACGATGCTCTCGCGCCCGGCCTTCCGCCGGCGCATCGGCTACGTGCCGCAGGAGGTCGAGATCTTCGACGGCACCGTCGCGGAGAACATCGCCTACGGCAGGCACGACGCCTCGCCGGAGGAGATCGAGGCCGCCGCCAAGGTCGCGAACGCCCACGGCTTCATCATGCGGCTGAAGGACGGATACGCCACCGAGGTCGGCAACCGCGGCATGAAGCTCTCGGGCGGGCAGAAGCAGCGCATCGGCATCGCGCGCGCGGTCCTGCTCGACCCGCTCGTCTTCATCTTCGACGAGTCGACCTCGCACGTCGATTCGATCTCGGAGCGGAAGATCATGGACGCCATCGACGCCATCCGCCGCGGCAAGACGACCGTCATGATCGCCCACCGCCTCTCGACCGTGCAGTCCGCCGACCGCATCGTCGTGATGGAGGAAGGCCGCATCGTGCAGGTCGGCTCGCACGCGAAGCTCATGGCCGACGCAGGCCTCTACAAGCGCCTCGTCGACCTCCAGCGCGCCGACGAGGAAGCGCTCTGAACCGCCCGGTCCTACTCTGGACCGGGCCTCTTTTTTTTGACAGGATGGCCGTATGAAAAACCGCTTCATCATCATCGACGGCAACGCCATCCTGCACCGCGCGTGGCACGCCATGCCTCCGCTCACCACCAAGGACGGGCGCGTCATTTCGGCCGCCTACGGCTTCACCACGATGCTGATGAAGGTCATGAAGGACCTGAAGCCGACGCACCTCGCGGTGACGTTCGACCTTCCCGGCGGCACCTTCCGCCACGAGGAGTTCGCGGCCTACAAGGCGCACCGCGTCGAACAGCCCGACGAGCTCTACGCGCAGATCCCGATGGTGAAGGACGTCCTCTCCGGCTACGGCATCCCCGTCTACGAGATGCCCGGCTACGAGGCCGACGACGTCATCGGCACGCTCACCAAGCTCGCGCCCAAGGACGCCGAGACGATCGTGGTGACCGGCGACCTCGACACGCTTCAGCTCGTCGACAGGAAGACGAAGGTCTACACCCAGCGCAAGGGCATGTCGGACATCGTGGTGTACGACGAGGCTGCGGTGAAGGAACGCTTCGGCCTCGAACCCTCCCAGCTCATCGACTACAAGGCGATGCGCGGCGACACGTCCGACAACCTGCCGGGCCTGAAAGGCATCGGGGAGAAAGGCGCCTCCGAACTCCTCCAGAAGTACGGTTCGATCGAAGGCATCTATGAAGCGGTGAAGCGTTCGCCGAACGACATCAAGCAGCGCACGCTCCAGGCGCTCAAGGACGGCGAGAAGGACGTCCCGCTTTCCAAGAAGCTCGTCACGATCGTCCGCGACCTCCCTCTGAAGTTCGCGTTCGACGACGCGAGGCTCGGCGACCCCGATTTCGACAAGCTCCGCGCCGTCTTCCAGGACCTCGAGTTCCGCACGCTCCTGCCGAAGGTCGAGAAGGAATACGGCGTGAAGCCGGTCCGCGAGAAGAAGGCGAAAGCCGAGGCTCCGAAGAAGGGGAAGAAGCCCAAGCGGACGGACCACGAGACGTACGAAGGCGAGAACGGCGCGAAGGAGTTCGCGCTCCTCTTCCGCGACGCCAAGCGCCTGGCGCTCCGTTTCGGCTACCTCGGCGACGACCGCATCGACCCGAAGTGGTCCGGCCTCGCGGCCTACGACGGCTCCGTCTCGGCCGTCTGGAAATCGAAGGACGGGAAGCTCGCGGCGCCCATCCTGAAGCTCCTCGCGAACGACGCGGCCAAGATCGGCCACGACCTCAAGAACGACTTGGTGGCCTTGATGTCGCTCGGGGCCGGTTTCGGCGGCGCGCTCGACGACGCCATGCTCACGTCCTATCTCCTCAACCCCGGCAGCCGCGCGCACGCGCTTTCCGACCTCGTCTTCGAGGCCACCGGCAAGACCGGCGACGCGCAGGCCTCGCTCTTCGGCGACGACGTCTCCTCGCTCGCCGACGAGGCCGTCTTGCTGTGGAGCCTGGCGGAGAAGATGCGCGCCAAGCTCGAGGAGGAAGGCTTCCTCAAGGTCTACGAGACCATCGAGCGCCCGCTCCTGCCCGTCCTCTCCGCGATGGAGGCGCACGGCGTGAAGATCGACGACGCCTTCCTCGGCAGGATGGCGAAGACGATGCGCGCGCGCATCGAGGAGGTCAGCGCCGCCATCGTGAAGGCGGCCGGCGGCGAATTCAACCTCAACTCCCCTGCCCAGCTCCAGGAGATCCTCTTCGTGAAGCTCGGCCTGCCGACCAAGGGCATCAAGAAGACCTCGACGGGCCAGCTCTCCACCGGCGCCGACGAGCTCGAGAAGCTCCGCGGCGCGCACCCGATCATCGCCGACATCTTCGAGTTCCGCGAATACTCCAAACTGCTTTCCACTTACGTCGCCGCCATCCCCGAGAAGATCCATCCGCGCACGAAGCGCCTGCACACGCGCTTCAACCAGGCCGTCGCCGCCACGGGCCGCCTCTCCTCGTCGGACCCGAACCTCCAGAACATCCCGGTCCGCAGCGAGCTCGGCCGCGAGATCCGCAAGGCCTTCGTCGCCGACAAGGGCAACGTGCTGGTCGCCGCCGACTACTCGCAGTTCGAGCTGCGCATCGCCGCCTCCATCTCGGAGGATCCGAAGATGATGGAGGCGTTCCGCACGGGCGCCGACATCCACGCCGCCACCGCCGCCGAGATCTGGGGCGTGACGCAGGCGGAGGTCACCTTCGAACAGCGCCGCGCCGCCAAGGCCATCAACTTCGGCATCCTGTACGGCATGGGCGCGAACGCGCTCGCGGCCAACGCCGGCCTCTCGCGCGACGAGGCCTCCGATTTCATCAAGCGCTATCTCGACGCCTTCAAGGGCCTGCGCGGCTACATGGACCAGGCCAAGGCGCAGGCGCGCAGCCTCGGCTACGTCGAGACGCTCTTCGGCCGCCGCCGTTTCCTGCCGGACATCAACTCCGGCGTCCCGTACCTCAAGGCCGAGGCCGAGCGCATGGCCATCAACATGCCTATCCAAGGCACGCAGGCCGACATCATCAAGCTCGCCATGGTCCGTCTCCACGAGAAGATCTCCAAGGAGTACGGCCTCGGTTCCGGCGCCGAAGTGAAGATGCTCCTCCAGGTGCACGACGAACTCGTCTTCGAAGTGAAGGAAAGCCTCGCCAAGGACGCGGCCGCCTGGATCAAGGACATCATGGAAACGACCGTCACCCTGAAGGTACCCATTGACGTCCAGCCGAAAATCGGCAAGACTTGGGGAAGTCTCGAATCCCTCGGGAAGTAGGTCCTTGAAAGGAGGCGGCCATGCTGTCTGCATTCGTAGCCGGCGTGATCGTCGGCGCGCTGCTTTTCTGGAAGCTCACCGGCTGGTGGAAGAAGAGTTCCATCAAGAAGGCGTCCGACGCCGTCGGATCCGCCGCGCAAGGTCCGGCCAGCGCCGCCAAGGGCCTGTACCGGAAGGCCAAGAATCTCTTCGACGACACCTTCAGTCCCAAGAACGGCAAGCCCAAGAAGAAGGAGGACGAATGAGCAAGTCACTCGTACCGCGCCCCGACAAGGCGCAAGGCGTGATCGACGAGACGATGAGCCAAGGCAAGGGCTTCATCGTCGGCGTGGCGGCCGCGGCCGTCGCGGTCCCCTTCCTCGGCTGGGTCTTCGGCCTGGCCGCCGGCGGCGTCGCCGTCGTCGGATGGAGCTGGAAGACCGCCCGCTCCAAGAAACCGTAGCCGCTTCGCTCCCGAGGCGGCCTTTTCGTTTCCGGGGTATAATGGGGTCGTATGAAGCAGAAACGCCCGATTTCAGCCTATTATCTCGCCAAGACGCTGCCGCTCGGACTGATCGAGAAGCGCAATGAATTGGCGCTCATGACCAAGCGCCGCAACGCGCTCGTCTTCGGGCGTCCGCAGGAACAGATGATGTTCGTCTTCTCATATGGCGTGGTCGTGCTCTTCGACTTCGACGCGAAACATGGCGCGAAGATCCTGAAGCAGATCGAGAAGTACGGCGAAGAGCCTGTCGCGGCGCGCAAGACGGAGGAATACGCCGTCATCGTCGACCCGTCGGTGAAGACATCGGTGGAATTCGACAGCGTCATCCTCCACGCGCTCGACGCCGACCATCTCTACGTCATCGCCGAAGTGCTCGCGCAATCCGTCGCCATCGAGTACGTCGAAGAGAAGGTGAACGACACCGTGAAGCGCTTCAGCGTCGTCACGACGGGGCTCGAGAAGGGCGGCCGCATCGGCATGAAGGACGTCGATGTCCTGAGGACGATCGGCGCCGGCCGCAGCATCACGCAGTACGTCATCACCCAGCTCTCGCTCCTCGACAAGCCCGACGTCACCTGGGAAGCCAAGGACGTCGAAGCGACCTTCGTGGCCATGCGCAAGATGTTCGAGCTGGAAGACCGTTTCAAGGCCATCGAGTTCCGCCTGAACTTCATCCAGGACACCTCCGAAGTCGTCCTCGACGTCCTGCAGAGCCGCCGCGCCAACAAGCTGGAACTCGCCATCATCTACCTTTTCGTCATCGACATCGTCTTGGTATTGTACGAGATGTTCCGGCACTGATCCCCTTCCGGCCGCACCCCATGATCTTGTTTTTGTACGGCGAAGACGGCTACCGCTCGAAGAAGAAGCTCGACGAGATTCGGGCCAAGTTTTTGCGCGATATCGACCCCTCCGGACTGAACCTCCAGCAGCTCGACGGCGAAAAGGCCTCGGTCGACGAGATGCGGGCCGCCGTCTCCGCCGCGCCGTTCCTGGCCAAGAAGCGGATGCTGGTCCTCTCCGACGCCATCCTGAACGCCGGGAAGAAGGAAGCCGATGCCCTGGCGGAGCTCATGGACGCCGTCCCGGAAGACACCATCCTCGTCGTCCGGGAACGCGCCTCCGCCGCGGACCTCGAGGACGCCCCCGCCTACGAGAAGCTCAAGGGCGGCAAGTTCTACCCTGAATTCAAACCGCTCGGCCCGAAGGAACTGCAGGCCTGGATCCTGGAGGAGGCCAAGGAGCGCGGCGTGGAGTTTCAGAGGGAAGGCCTCACGGCGTATCTGCCGGTCGCGGGCAACGACGCCTGGAAGATCAGCGGCGAGCTCGACGCCCTGGCGGCCACGGCCCGCGCGAGCGGCACGAACCGCATCACCCCCGAAGCCGTCCGCAGCCTCGCTCACCTCCAGGCCGAACAGAGCGTCTTCGACTTCCTGGACGCCGTAGGGACTCGCCGCGCCGATCTGGCCGTGCGCCTGCTCGACGCCCTCCTCGCCCAAGGCGAGTCCGAGGTCGCCCTCCTCTCGCGCCTCCAGGGCCATGTCCGTGGCCTCCTCGTCGCGGCGGACCTCTCCATGCTCGGCCAGGCCACCAAGGAGCGCGTGGCCCGTGAAGTCGGCGCTCACCCGTTCGCCGCCGCCAAGCTGGTCTCCCAGAGCCGCTACTTCAAGCCCCACGAGCTGGAGCGCCTCTACCTGAAGCTCATCGACGCGGACGAACAGCTGAAGCGCGGCGGATGGCCCAAACCCCGCACCCCGATCGACCTCTTCCTCGCGGAGCTCGCCGCTGAACCTGCCAGGACATAGAAAAGAAAAGCCCCGGTTTCCCGGGGTTTTTTCTTACTTCTTGGCGGAAGCCTTGAGCTTGGCGAGTCCGGCCATGAGGCGGGACTTGCGGCGCGAGACGGTGTTCAGCTTCATGATGCCGCGGCTGTAGGCCTTGTCGAGCATCTTGATGGCGGACTTCACGGCCTCTTCGGCCTTCTTGACCTCGGCCTTGTCGAGGGCCTTGCGGACGGCGCGGCGGGCGTCGGCCAGCTTGAGCTTCGCGAGCTTGTTGCGCTCGGCGTGCTTTTTGGTCTGGCGAAGCGCCTTGAACGCGGCGGCTTTGATCGGCATACGTGCGTTGGGGGCGTTAGTTGATGGCTCTAGTTATAGAGGATTGCCGTAAAACCGTCAAGTTTCCCCTATTGCAGCTGCTTGATCTGGTCGACTTTGCCGGCCAGGCGGTCATAAGCGGCCTGGGCCGTATCCATGGCACCCTTGGCGTTCGTGATATGCCGGGAAAGGACCCCGATCTGCTCGCCGAACTTCATGGTTTCCTGGTGGAAGCCGGCCAGGAGCTCCCAAACCCGCTGGACGTTCTCCTCGATACGGATACGCTCGTGCCCGAGCCTGAGGATGTGCAGGAAGTACGAAAGCGTGTTCGGCGAAACCATCATGACACGGCTCGCCTGGGCGAAGTCCGAGAGCTCGTCCGATGCCGAGATGATCTCGTAGAATGCGGCTTCTGACGGGACGTACATGACGGCGAAGTTCGTCGTCCCCTCGCCCGGCAGGATGTACTTCTTGGCGATGTCGCCCACGTGCTTCTTCACGGCCTTCTGGAACTCCCTCCGCTCGAAAGCGCGATCTTCCTCGGTGGCGGACGCGAGCATGCGGCGGAAGCTGTCGATGGGGAACTTCGAGTCCACCGAGATGATGCCGTCCTTCGTACGGATGGCCGCGTCCACGGTCTGGCCGTCCTTGAACCGGTATTGGAGCTCGAACTGGTCCTTCGGGAAATTGTTGGCCAGCATGTCGTTCAGGACCTGCTCGCCGAAGTTGCCGCGGAGCTTCGAGTTCATGAAGACGGAGCGGAGGTCGTCGATGTTCTTGCCGATGACCTGCATGGAACGGAGCTCCTGCCCCAAGGAACCGATGTAGCGTGCCGCCTCGGTGAGCCGGTCGTTCAGCCGATCGTTCATCTTCGTGATGTTGTCGTTGATGATCCGCGTGGCCGAATCCTCCGTGAGCTTCTCGATCTTCTTGGAAAGCGCGAAATACACGGCGGCAAGGGCCCCAAGCAAGACGACGGCGACGATCAGGGTGGTGGAATTCATGATGAGGATTGACCGGAAATTTTTTCGTGCCTATACTATAGCGCGTGACACGGATCGTGTCGCTGGCGAACACGCATCGCCCATAGGATGGACCGCGCAGGCCCGTGCCCCTGTAGTTCAACGGATAGAACTACCCCGTCCTAAGGGGAGGATGCATGTTCGATTCATGCCGGGGGCACCAGCGTGCGCGGCTCAGCAGGATGTCGATGAATGTCCGTGAAATCCTTGACAAACAATAATGTACGACACATCTGCTTGGGGTACTTTCATCCCCATGTTGTTCCCAGGTGTGAGTAAATGGAGATCCATCATGGGCCGCTAGCTCAGTTGGTAGAGCGCTGCATTCGCATTGCAGAGGTCAGGAGTTCGAGTCTCCTGCGGTCCACCAAAAAACCATTCCTCAAGGAGTGGTTTTTTGTTTCACGTGGAACAGCATGATTGATTTCGATCTGTTGTAGAAGTGAGTAGCGACTCTGCAAACCAATCTGAGGGAATCCGATGCTGAAAACTATTGTTGACGATGTTTCACGTGAAACAGGACGGGGTTCGCCGATAGATGAATCATTTCGGTTCACGGTTGGTCTGAGCTCTACATGATTTCCGGTGTTTCACGTGAAACACGATGTGCGCCTTCACGACGACAGAAAGCGATACGTTATAGCAACGCCTGAACTTCAAATGACGCAGACTGTTTCATGTGAAACAAAAGATGGTGGACTTTCAAATGCAGTCACGAGCCGTAGATCTCCACGACCTGTTTCACGTGAAACGTTCCTCAGAAAGAGGGAAGAACACAGTTTGTACACAATATATGTAAAATCAAGTATACATTTGTCCACGTTTATCTTGACATAAAACACCATCCACACGAACTGTGGTTAAAACTGTGGATATCATGTGAAAAGCTGTGCTTAAGTTGTGCGTAAAAAGGCTTGGTGAGCTTAATCCACAGATTATTTCGCCAACCTTAGCCATAATATTGATTGACATTCGGCCATTTTTCTGGTATACTGCCTTTGCATAGTACGAGGAGGAAATAATCGTGCAGCTTTCTTCTCGCCAGGACTCAACGTGAGGCCCTATGCGTCAAACGTCAGGCTTGATCACCTGACGGTTCGGAACGCGAGTCTTACCGCTCGCATCAATCGGGACGGGGCCGCTGTCTGTTGGTCAGCAGAAGTCGGTGCTGTCATGCGAGGAGGTATGAAGATTCGCGCCCGTGTGCGTGAAGCTCATTTCGTGCAGTCGCGTTCGCGCGTCTAGCGGAATTTTTCACGTACGGTTCGGCGGCTGCGCGCTTGTACAAGCGCATGTCGAAGCCCCAGCGCGTACAACCAGGAACCGAGTCCCGAGTCCGACCTTAACGAGGCCGTGATGGTCTTTGTGTCGCCGCTTGCTGCACGGGCGGCGACACGAGCCCCTCGAACTCAACGTATGTCCAAGACCCGAAGTCCGCAGCACCACGTCCTCTCGCCGGCGCCGATCCTCATCATGGCGGTCGCGGTGTTCCTGTTGTCGCTCGCTGCACGCGCGGCAACGGTTTCTGGCTTCTCAGACACGGTTTCGAGGCATCAGGTCAGCACGCCCGCTGACCACGAGATCAAGTTCGTGACCCCGACAGGCGTCGATGCGCCGACGGACACGATCACGGTCGAGTTCCAGTCCGGCTTCAACCTGAGCGCCATCGAGGCGGACGATATCGACCTCGGAATCGACAATGATGCCGTCTGCGACGGCTCGTTCACGGAAGTGTCCGCCACCAACACCCCGGCCGCCGGCATTTGGGGGGCGGCCGTCTCCGGGCAGATCCTGACCCTTACGGCCCCTACGGACGCCGCGCTCGGGGAGATCCCGGCGAACCGCTGCGTCCGCATCCTGATCGGCGCCAATGCCGTCTTCGAGGACGGGGATCAGGACCAGATCATCAACCCCGCGACCCCGGTCGTCCACACCGTCACGATCGACGGGACGTTCGGGGACGACGGCACGGCCTTCGTCTACGTCCTTGATTCCGACCGGGTGACCGTCACGGCGACGGTCTCAGGCGGAGGCGGCGGAGGCGGTGGCGGACCGACCTGCCCTCCGACCTGCCCGGCCCCGATCATCTCCGGCATCAACGTCATCAACATCACGGAAACGGAAGCGGACGTCGTCTGGAACACGGACATCGCCGCGACGAGCACGGTCAACTACGGCACGACCGTCGCGTACGGCAGTAACGCCTCGACGGGCGGGACGACCTTCAACCATCTCGTACATCTGAGCGGCCTCACGCCGGGCACCCTCTACCACTTCCGCGTGCGCTCGACGGCGTCCGGTCCGGAAACCGTTTCGGGCGACAACACCTTCACCACGCTCGACAGCACGGCGCCGGTCCTGAGCAACATCCAGGCGGTCGACATCACCGGTACGAGCGCGCGCATCACTTGGGACACCGACGAGGACGCCGATTCGCTCGTCGCCTACGACATCGTTCCGGGTCCGCCGTATGCGTTCGACGAATCGAGCGCCACGCTCACGAACGCGCATTCGATCACGCTCGTCGGTCTCGCCCCGAACACCATCTACCGCTACCGCGTCACGTCGGAGGACGCATCGAACAACACGTCGACGTCAGCGGAATTCACCTTCCAGACGCTCGACACCGCGCCGCCGGTCATCTCGAACATCAACGTCGACCTCATCACGCAGTCGTCCGCGCGCGTGAACTGGACCACGAACGAGCTCGCGAACTCGATCGTGCGCTACGGCCTGACGAACGCCTACGGCTCGGTCGTGCAGGAGGGCACGATGCTCGCGAATCACCAGATCGCGCTGACCGGACTCGCGGCGGCGACGCTCTACCACTACAGCGTCAGCTCCTATGACGCGGCGGGGAACGGCGCCACGTCCACCGACCAGACGTTCACGACGCTCGCGGACACCACGCCGCCCGCCAACGTCACGAACTTCGTCGTCACGGCCGGGAACCAGCAGAACGCGCTCTCGTGGACCAACCCCGCCGATCCGGACTTCGCCGGCGTGAGGATCAAGCGCGCGACGGGCGCGTATCCGCCGAACCCGACCTCCGGCACGACGGTCTACGACGCGAACGGGACCTCGGTCATCGACGTCGGCCTCGTGAACGGCACCACCTATTACTACTCGGCCTTCGCCTACGACGGCTCCGGCAACTTCGCCTCCGGCGCGCTCGCCAACGGCACGCCCTTCGACGCCGTCCCGCCCGGCCCCGTCTCCAACTTCACCGTCACGGCAGGGGATTCGCAGAACGCGCTCAGCTGGATCAACCCGGGCGACGCGGACTTCGCCGACGTGCGCGTCCAGCGCGCGACGACGGGCTTCCCGCCGACGCCGACCTCCGGCACCAACATCTATATCGGCGCCGGGCAGAACTACACCGATACCGGACTGACGAACGGCACCACCTATTACTACTCGGTCTTCGCCCGCGACACCTCCGGCAACTACTCGGGTCCCGCGCAGGGATCGGGCACGCCGGCCGCCGCGCCGCCTCCGCCTCCGGTCTGCGGCGACAACGTCTGTGTCGCGCCCGAAACCACGCTCTCGTGCCCTGCAGACTGCTCCGTCGGACCCGTCTGCGGCAACGCCGCCTGCGAACCGCCCGAAGACAACCTCTCGTGCCCGGCCGATTGCCCGGCCGGTCCGCCGCCTCCGCCCGGACCCGTCTGCGGCAACGCCGCCTGCGAACCGCCGGAAGACAGCAACTCCTGCCCGGCAGACTGCCCCGCGCCTCCGGCCGAACCGCCGGTCGTCCCTCCGCCGCAGCAGTCCGAGACGGAACCGATCGACGCGGACCTCATCCGGTACTACGCGCTCGGGCGCCGGCTCGAACTCCACCGCGACGGATCCGGATTCTTCCGCATCCTGCCGGGCCGCACGCTCTCGGTCCTCATCCCCGAAGCCGCGCCGCCTCGGAGCGTCGCGTCCATCACGCTGAACTTCGGACAGGGATCCTACCTCTTCGCGGAGCCCGTCCCGTCAGAAACCGAGCGCGCCTGGTCCGTGGACGTCGCCGCTCCCGCGAACACCGGCGTCGTGAGCGGGACGATCATCGTCACGTATGAGGACGACACGAGCGACATCGTTCCGTTCGAGATCCGCGTGGAAGGCTTCGGCACGATCTACGCGCGCAAAGAAGGGCGCGACGTGCCGGTCGCCGGCGCCGTCGTGAAGATCGAGCGGCACGTCAATCCGTGGTTCGACTGGGACGCGACGCCGTATCTCCAGACCAACCCGGTCACGACCGCCGCCGACGGCTCCTTCGCCTACATGGTGCCGCAAGGCGAGTACCGCATCGCCGTCACGCACGACGGGCACCGCGCGTATCTCTCCGCTCCCTTCAACGTGACGACGGAAGTCGTGAATCCGCGGATCGAACTCATCCCGCTGCCGCCGACGCTGACGGAAGTCATCGTCCCGGGCGCGCCGATCGTGGAGAACATCGGCAACGTCGCGCGCGCGCTCGGAGCGCAGGGCGCATACGTCACGAAGATCTTCCAGAACGAGGTCGTCGAAGACCCGCGCGTGAAGACCGCCGCCACGAGCTACGTCGTGCCGGCCGCGGCCGCCGTCACCACGGCCGTCGTCGCCACCGCGGTGCAGGCCACGAGCCTCATCGGCTACCTCTACTTCCTGCTCACCCAGCCGTTCCTGCTCCTGGCCCGCCGCAAGCGCAAGGAATTCGGCGTCGTCTACAACTCGCTGACGAAGCTTCCGGTCGACCTCGCGATCATCCGCCTCTTCCGCGCCAACGGGAAGCTGGTGCGCACGAGCGCCACCGACAAGCTCGGGCGCTACGCCTTCCTCGTGGATCCCGGCGAATACCGCATCGAGACGTCGAAGCAGGGCTACACCTTCCCCTCACAGTACCTCAAGGAGCGTTCCGAGGACGGGCAGTACCTCGACCTCTACCACGGCGAGACGATCCGTGCCGGCGACCAGGGCGCGGTCATCACCGCCAACGTGCCGATGGATCCGCTCGACGTCGTGAAGTCCACCAAGCGGCTCTATTGGGAGGAGATCGGGCGGAAAGCACAGACGGCCTTCGCCTTCTCGGGCGTGGCGCTCACCCTCATCGCCGCGCTGCTCTACCGGCTCACGTACCTCTGGATCCTGACCGGCGTGCAGATCGCGCTCTATCTGCTCTTCCGCCGCCTCGCGCGGCCGAAGCGCCCGAAGAACTGGGGAATCATCTACGACGAGAAGACCAAGAAGCCCGTGCCGTTCGCCGTCGCCCGCATCGTCGAGACCCAATACAACAAGGTGCTCGAATCGCGCGTGACGGACTCCCGCGGCCGCTACAACTTCCTGGTCGGCAACAACAAGTACGTCGTGACGGTGGAAAAACCCGGCTACGAGCCCGCGAAGACCGGAGAGATCGATCTTTCGACCAAGAAGACCGGAGAAGGCGTCGTCGACATGGATATTCCCCTCAAGGTGAAGGATCCAGAATGACGCCACGCCGCATGACCGAAGCTCCGCTTCGGCATCCGGTTCGGACCCCCTTACGCCGTACGGAGCGCGCTGCACGAGCTCCGTGTGACGCGAGGGGAGCCGAACCGGGTGGAAACGCCCGAAGAAAACCATGGAGACGCTGACGCACAACCTGCGCCTCGCGCGAGCATTCCGCCGTTTCGGCCGGAAGGTCTTGAAGACCCTCCTGGTTCTTGTCGTGCTCGTTTCCCAGCTCGGCCCCTATACCTATATAGGCGCCAAGTCGGCCTCCGCCGCCTCCACCGTCCCCAAGCTCCTCAACTACCAAGCCCGCATCA
>CAYNUS010000002.1:5122-173012 GCA_964400625.1 uncultured Gammaproteobacteria bacterium | reverse complement strand
ATCCTCGCGCCGTTCGGCGACAGCCAGCGCGACAACATGGTCCTCATGACGCTCGGCCTCTTCGAGCGGCTGACGGGCGTCCGCGACGACTACAGCGGCATGCTCATCAAGGTGGAGAACGGCCGCGACATCGAGGCGATCGGCCGCGACCTCGAGGACGCCTTCGCCGGACAGCGCGACCTCGAGGACTATTCCGTCCTGACCCCGGCCGCGTCCCAGCAGATCGTCGGCGACATCGTCGGCACGGTCCAGTCCGCGCTCTTCCTCATCGCCTCGGTCGCCGTCATCGTCGCCGGCATCGGCGTGATGAACACGATGTACACTTCCGTCCTCGAACGCACGCGAGAGATCGGCGTCATGAAGTCCGTCGGCGCCAAGGGCTGGCACATCATGTCGGTCTTCGTCCTCGAATCGATGCTGCTCGGAGGCGCCGGCGGACTGCTCGGCACCTTAGGCGGCGCGGGACTCGCCCTCCTCGTCGCCGCCATCGCGCGCTGGCAGGGCTTCGATTTCTTCTCCGCCTCGGTCGACCTCGCCACCATCGTCTTCGTCCTCGTCTTCACCATGGCCGTCGGCGTCGTCGCCGGCATCCTGCCGGCCCGCGAAGCCGCCCGCCGCAAGCCCGTCGACGCCCTCCGCTACCGCTAGGAAGGAAAGAACCCCGCCACGTCGCTCGCGAGCGACGTGGCTTGACATGAGGCTCTTTTCCGTCTAGATTCCTTGCGAGGAGGTCGCATGCAGGATGATTCCCGGCACGAGATCGAGGACGGACGGCCGGGAGGGCCGGCGCGGCAGCCCATACCGATCGCGACGGTCGTCTCGGACGCATCGCGCTCCGGACCGGCCAGGCGCGCCTTGATCGCCGTCGCGGATTTCCTTCCGCCTATCGCGTACTTCTGCCTGCAGCTCATCAAGCTGGCGGCCATCGTCATCGTCACCATCGGCCTGTTCGCCATCTTCATCCTCGGCTTCGTCTGTACCGTCCGCTAGCCGGGCGTTTTTCTTTTCCCTTGAAAAAATCGGGCCGTTTCCTTATGATGACCGCGATATGGAAGAAGCGAAGCGCGCCCCGGCCGACGAGCCGGGGAAGCCCCTCAAGATCACGAAGATCGTCGTCGACCGCGACCTCTGCATCGGGGCGGCTTCGTGCGTCGTGATCGCTCCGAACACCTTCCAGATGGACGAGGAGAACAAGGCCTACCTGGTCGACATCGAGGGCCACGACGCGGAGACGATCGTGATGGCCGCCGAGTCCTGCCCCACCAAAGCCATTTTCCTGTACGACGAGGAGGGGAAACAGGTGTATCCGTGACGCTCCGTCATCCTGAGCGCAGCGAAGGATCCCTTGCCCTTCATGCGTCGCAAGGGATTCTTCGTTCGCTCAGCTCACTCAGAATGACATGAAGAGAGAAGTCGAGATCCTGATCGTCGGCGGCGGCGTGGCCGGCACGACCGCGGCCGAGACGTATCGCGCCGGCGGAGGCGCGGGGGACGTCGTCATCGTCTCCGACGAGGCGCATCCTTTGTATTCGCGCGTGCTCCTGCCGCACGCGGTGAAAGGCAAGATCTCGCCCGACAAGGTCTTCCTGAAGAAACCCGAGTTCTATCCCGAGAAGGCCATCGAGACGCTCTTCGGGCGGAGCGCGGCGCGCGTCGATTACGGACGCCGTGCAGCGACGCTCACGGACGGGACGGAGATCGCGTACCGCAAGCTCGTGATCGCCGTCGGCGGCAAGCCGAGGGCCTGGGACGTTCCGGGCGCCGATGCGCATCCCGCGCTGCGCCTGCAGACGTACGAGGACGCCGCGGCGATCGCCGAGGCCGTCCGGCCGGAGTCGCGCCTCGCCATCGTCGGATCCGGCTTCATCGGGCTCGAGTTCGCGGCCATCGCGATCGCCAAGGGCGCCAAGGCGACGGTCCTGAACCGCGGCCCGCGCTTCTGGACGTCGGTCTTCGGCGAGGAGATCGCCTCCGCCGTACAGTCCGCGCTCGAAGCCGCGGGCGTCGAGGTCCGCAACCATGCCAAGGCCGTAGAGCGCACGGGCGAAGGCATCCGCCTCTCGGACGGCACGGACGTCGCCTGCGACCTCGCGGCGCTCGGCATCGGCGTCGAGGTCCCGATGGAACCGTTCGGCGACCTGCGCGGCGCGCACGGACTCTCGGCCGACGCTTCCCTGAAGGCGAAACACGACGGCGTCTGGATCGCGGGAGACTGCGCCGAGTTCGAGGACGCCAAGCTCGGCGGCCTCCGCCACGCCGTCGGCAACTGGACGAACGCGATGGCGCAGGGCCGGCACGTCGGCAAGGCGCTGCTCGGCGAGGACGCGCCGTATCTCCAGCTCACGCAGTACACGACGAGCGTCGTCCCCGGCGCGAACCTCATCTTCCTCGGCGAGTGCCGCAACATCCCCGACGCGTCCTCCGAAGTCGAGGTCATCGAGGCCGGCAGGAAGATCGTCGAATACCGCCTGCTGGACGGACGCGTCATCGGCGCCATCCTCCTGAACGCTCCCGAACGGCGCGCCGAAGCCTCCGCGAAGTTCGCCTGAACCCATGCGCGTGGCCGTCATCATCCCCGCCCATGACGAAGCCGCGATCCTCGAACGGAACGCGAAGCGGGTTTCGTGGTGGGGGAGGGAGGCCTATGGCGACGGCTTTACGCTCGTCATCTCGGAGAACGGATCGACGGACAGCACGGCCTGGGTCGCGCGCCTCATGGAGAAGCTCCTGCCGGACACGCTGGCCGTCGTCTCGCCCGCGCCGGGCAAGGGCGGCGCCGTGAAGCGCGGCGCGTCCGCCGTCGAGGCCGACGTCTATCTCATGATGGACGCCGACCTCTCCGCGGATTTCGCCTCGGCCGAGGCGCTCGTCGACGCGGTGATCGCCGGCGCCGACGCCGCCGTCGGCTCGCGCCGCCTCGAAGCGTCCGTCGTCGAACGTCCGCTCGTGCGGCGCCTCGCGACCGCCGCCTACGCCGTCGCCGCGCGCGCGGCCCTCGGGCTCGGCGTCCGCGACCTGCAGTGCGGCTGCAAGGCCTTCTCGCGGAGCGTCCGCGACGAGGTCCTGCCGCAGGTGAAGGACGACGGCTTCTTCTTCGACACGGAGTTCCTCGCGCGCCTCGACCGCGGCGGCCGCCGCATCGAGGAGATCGCCGTGCGCTGGACGGACGCGGACGTCCCGGGCCGATCGAGCAAGGTGCGGCTCCTCGCCAACGGCGTCGACTTCCTGAAAAAACTCGCGTCGTTGCGGAAAGACCTCGGGTGAGCTACGTTGGCTCCGAGGTCTTTTTCATCGGAGGAACCCATGCGCGCGCTCCTGGCCGCCGCCTGTCTCATGGCCGGCTGCCTGCATGCGCAGGGGCCGGTACGGAACGGAGCGAGCGCCGCGGACATCCGCGCGTTCGAGCTCCTGGTCAACGACGCCGACACGATCGGCGACGCCGAGGCCTTCGCGGAAGCGAAAGGCCTGCGACGCGAGGACTGGATCGGCCCGGCCGATCGCGCCTACTGGAGCTTCATGCGCGGGACGATCTATCCGCCCGCCGCCGAGATCGCCTTCCGCTTCCGTTTCGGGAAGCGCGCGATCGGGCTGGCGCTCGAGGCCCAGCGCAAGGACGCCTCGAAGGCGATCGCCGCGTATCTCGAAGGCAGGGACAAGGACGGTTCCCGCGTGCGGCTCTACGCCGCCATCTGGGAGCTCCGGCATGAGATGCGCATCAGCTGCCGGTACGTCCCGTCTGAGGCCAAGATGACCGTCGAACGCGCCGTCATGCTCGGGGCGGTCTCGGGCGAGGACGACGCGCTCTATCCTCTGCTCGACGAGGGCTGTCCGGTCGAGTCGGAGCGCCGCATGTCGATCATCGACAGGGCGCGCCTCGACGGCAAGGACGCCTACGCCATCCGGCACGGCGCGACCTCCTCGTGGGATCCGGTCCGCACGTCGCAGTTCCTCTGGAGCTTCTTTTCCTCCGGAGACTGCACGGACGGCATCGTCGCGCTCGGGGCCTTCAAGGTCCCGGTCGAGGAGGCCGTGAAGATCGTGCAGGAGGCGCGCTGCGAAAGCGAGACGATCGACTCGCGCGCGTGGAAGCTGTCGAAGGACGACGCGCAGGCGTACTTCTTCGCCGCCGTGCGCGGCGCGAAGTACAACCTCGCGCTGGAGCTCCTGCCGCACGGCGCGCTGGGCGACGACGGCCGGACCTTCCTGTACCAGGAAGCCATGCGGGCCAAGCGGGAGATCGATCTCGTGAAGGTCCTCGCGATGCATTCCGGCTTCCACGACCCGTTCATGGCCTACGCGTTCGAGCGGGGCCGCTACCGGTTCGTGGCGAACTTCTCGCGGACGCTCGAGTGGCAGCGCAAGGCTTTCGACAAGCTCCTCGAGCTCGGCAAATGGGAGGACGCCGCCGAAGCCGCGGACTACGGCGTGAGCGAAGGCCTCCGCCGCGAAGGCGTCCTCTTGGCCTTCCGCGCCGCCATGGCCGCCGGCGACTTCCGGGCCGGACGCTACTTCGTCATCCGCTACGGCCCCGTGAAGGACAAGCCCGGCCTCGTGACGCAGGAGATGTACGAGGAAGAGCGCGAGAAATGGTACGCCGCCAAGAAGCTCTCCGATCCGAAATTCCGCGAACCGGAACCGGAACGGAAGCCCAAGCGCAAACGCAAGAAGCCGAAACGGAAGCCGTGTCCCGACGGGGACTGGTGCCCGTAAAAAAAACGCCCCCGACGGATGTCGGGGGTTTTTCATTCGGCGGCGATCGGCAGGCATCGCTCCGGCTCCCAGCGGGCCGCGCAGGCGTGGCCGTCGGCCGGGCGTTCGCGGTGCCACCAGCGCCAGGCGGCGCCGTACGCGCCCCAGGCGTCGTCGTAGAGGATGAAGGCCGAGGACTTCGTGCCGTAGTTCTCCTCGGCGGGGCGGTGGATGCAGGTCGAGGCCATGCGCTTCATCCACTCGGCGCCGTGGCGCGGCGACGGATCGTGGAGCGTGAGCAGGGCGTCCCAGGTGGCGCGGTGGGGCTTGTGGCGCGCGAGGCCACGTCCGATCCAGACGCGCTCGACCTCTTCCGCGCGCGGCGCATGCGAAGGACCGGCGCCCAGGTTCGAGACGACGTGCATGCCGCGCCCGAGCTCCTCGATGCGCGCGCGGCTCTCCGAGGAGCGTTCGCCGTCGCCGTAGGCGAGGAAGACGCGTTTGGCGTCGGCCAGCACGAGATGGAAGCCGTTGTAGCGGCGCATGTCGAGCCGCGCGACGCGCGAGGCCGCGTCTTCGGCTTCCGCCGCTTCGAGCGCCATGAGCGCCAGCTCGCCGCGCGAGTCCTTGCCGCCGACGGAGACGACGTCGTTGCGGTTCGTGACGGCGGCGAAGACGCCGCGGGCGTTCACGCCGATCCAGGTGCCGCCGCGCTGGACGTCGACCGGCGCCAGGAGGCGCGGTTCGCCGTCCATGACGCCGGGCGGCAGGGAGGGGCGGTCGAGCAGCTCGTCGCGGTTGGCCGCGATGACGAGGGGATGCCGCGGGAAGAGTCCGGCGGCGACGATCAAGGTGCACATGAGGTCCTCCTCAGCGAGGACCATAGGCGCGAAACGCCCCCGTGTCAACGGAGGCGTCAGGGGTGTCCGGTGATGATGGCGAGATCCTGCTCGCGGAGCTTGCCGAGCGAGGCGAGCGAGCGGTCGCCCTCGAGGATGCGGGCCAGCTGGAGGCCGCCGATGAAGTGCGGCAGGAGGACGTAGTCGGCGCCGGCCTCGTAGAGATCGAGCGACTCGTACTCGTTCTCGGCCGTCAGGATGATGCGCGCCTGCGGATTGCGCTTGCGGGCGAACTCCAGGATGGCGCGCGAGTCTTCGAAGCCCGGGACCGTCGAGATCACGAGGCGCGCGCGCTCGAGGCCGGCGAGCTCCGCGATCTCCGGGTCCGAGATGTCGCCGTAGACGGCATGGATGCCGCGCTTGCCGAGCCGCTCGACCACGTCGGGGTTGAAGTCCACGACCGTGAACTCCTTATGCATCTCCTCGAGCGAGGCGAGGATGTTATGGCCCATGCGATGGCAGCCGACGAGCACCACGTGGTCGCGCCGCTCGGGCGCCGTCGGGGCCATCCGCGCCTTGGCGCGGAACTCGAAGATCTTGAGCGGACCCTTCAGCCAGCCGAAGATCGTCTCGCTGTAGATGATGAGGTAGGACGAGACGGCGATCGTGACGATGCCCACGACCGTCACGAGCGAGACGGCGTCGGGCGACACGTGCCCGAGCCGCGCGCCGAGCGCCATCAGGATGAGGCTGAACTCGGAGATCTGCGCGACCGTCACGCTGGCCATGAAGGACGTGCGCGAGCGGAAGCCCATCGCGCCCATGATGACGAGCACGATGATCGGGTTCCCGATGAGGACGAAGAGGGAGAGCACGAGCGCCGGCGTCGTGACCGCGGCCGCGGAGGAGAGCACCATCTTCGAGCCGAGCACGATGAAGAAGACGACGATGAAGAAATCGCGCAGCGATTTGACCCGGCTCGAGATCTGATGGCGCTCGATGCTGCCGGCCAGCGCGATGCCGGCGAGGAAGGCGCCGATCTCGATCGTCAGGCCGACCTGGGGGAGCGCCGCGATCGCCGCCATGCCCATGCCCCAGGCCATCGAGACGAGGAACAGCACCTCCTGCGAGCGGCCGACCGAGCGCAGGAGCGGCGGCATGATCCAGCGGCCGACGGCGAGCGAGACGCCCAGGAGCGCGGCGCCCTTGAGGAAGGCGAGGCCGATCGCGCCGTAGGGGAGCGTCGCGAGCGTGACGTCGCCCGCCGCGGTCAGGCTCGTGAGCAGGATGAGGAACAGCAAGGCGACGAAATCCTGCACGAGCAGGAAGCCGATGACGATCTTGCCGTGCAGGCTCTCGAGCTCGCGCTTCTCTGAGAGGAGCTTCACGACGATGATGGTGCTCGAGAAGGTGAGCGCGACGGCGATGTAGAAGGCGGTCAGGCCGCCGTAGCCGAGGAGGCGCGCGAGCGCGTAACCGACGACGGAGGTGAAGACGATCTGCCCGATGCCGGTGAAGAGCGCGGCCTTGCCCACGTGCTTCAGGTCCTTGAAGCGCATCTCCATGCCGACCAGGAAGAGCAGGAAGGTGATGCCGAGCTCCGCCATCGCGTCGAGCGACTCGGGGCTGTTGAGCTTCAGGAGCCCGAGCGGCCCCACGATGAGGCCCGTGGCGATGTAGCCCAGGATGGTCGGCTGCTTCAGCCAGCGCGCGAGCATGCCGAACCCCGTCGCGAGGGCGAGCACCAAGGTGAGTTCGAGGAAGACGTGGCTCATGCGCCAAGTATACCAGACACGCGCCGGCCTTTCCGATATACTGAGGGTGGTATGGCCAACGGCCCAAAAAATCCGACGCCGATCCTGACGCCCGAACAGGCCCTGCAGGCCGTCATCAAGAACGCGCCGGTCTCGATTTCGGTCACCGACGCGAGCGGCCACCTGCTCTTCGTGGCCGGTAAGGGCCTCGAACTGCTCGGGGTCGGTATGGCGGCCGTCGTGGGCGAGAAGGCGGCCGAGGCCTTCGCCGAAGAGAAGCGCATCCCGGAACTCATGAAGCGCGTCTTCGCCGGCGAGACGGTGAACGAGGTCCTCGAGGTCCGCGGGCGCTGGGTCGACACGTGGATGAGCCCCGTCCGCGACAAGAACGATAAGGTGGCCGCCGTCATCTCCATCGCCACCGACGTGACCGACCGGGAGCGCCTCGTGCGGAAGCAGGAGGAGACCGGCCGCGTGCTCGCGCTCGCCGAGAAGGCGGCGCGGTTCGGCATCTGGTATTCGGATCCCTCGCAGGAAGGGAAACTCGTCTGGAGCGAAGGCGCCTATCGGATCTTCGGCCTGTCGGAGCGGGAGTTCGATGGACGCGTCGAGACGTTCTTCAAGCTGGTCCATCCCGAGGACGCCGCCCGCATCCGCGCCGCGAGCCTCGCCGCGCTCGCCGGGGACGCGGAGTACAACGTCGAGCATCGCATCGTCCGTCCGGACGGCGAGATCCGCTGGGTCCACCAGGAGGCCGAGGTGCTCTTCGGCGCCGACGGCAAGGCTCGGCAGATGGTCGGCATGGCCCAGGACATCACCGAACGCAAGCGCATCGAGGAAGAGCGGACGGAAAGCGAGGACCGCTACCGGACGCTCATCGAGACGTCCCCGCTCGGCGTCGCCATCCACCAGGACGCGAAGTTCATCTACGTGAACAAGACGTTCGCGGAGATCGTCGGCGCCGCGTCGGCCGCGTCCGTGATCGGCGGCGAGATCTACAAGATCGTCCACCCCGACTTCCGCGAGGTCGTCCGGCATCGCGTCGAGGACGAGGTGGCCGAGGGACGCAACGCGCCCATGATCGAGGAGAAGTTCCTGCGGATCGACGGAAGCGTCGTGGACGTCGAGGTCATCACCGCCCCCATCATGCTGGGCGGCCGCATCGCCGCGGTGACGTACGTCCACGACATCACCCGCCGCAAGGCCCGCGAGACCGAATTGCGCGCTTCGGAAGAGCGCTTCGAGATGATCACGAAGGCCACCAACGACGTCATCTACGACTGGGACATCCCCGGGCGGCGCTTGTGGTGGAACGACAACCTGAAATCGATGATCGGCCACGATCCCAAGGGCCCGGCCGAGGACATCGCCTGGTGGGAGGAGCAGATCCATCCCGACGACCGCAAGAAGGTGCTCGAAAGCCTGGCGGCCGCGTTCGACGGCGACGCGAGCTTCTGGATGGGGGAATACCGCTTCCGCAAGCCCGACGGCAGCCACGTCGACGTGCTCGATCGCGGCTACATCATCCGGAACGCCGACGGCGAAGCCGTCCGCGTCGTCGGCTCGATGATCGACCTGACCGCGCGCAAGCGCATGGATCAGGCGGTCCGCGAGTCGGAGGAGAAGTACCGCATGCTCTTCGAGTTGGCCGACGACGCGATCTTCGTCGCGGATGCCGAGACGAACAGGGTCGTGAACTGCAACAAGAAGGCCGAAGCGCTGCTCGGACGCCCCCGCGAGGAGATCATCGGCATGCTGCAGACGGAACTGCATCCGCCCGGCATGGGCGAGCGCTACGCCGAGTACTTCCGGAAGTACATCACCACCGGCAAGGTCGTGCCCGAGCAGATGTACGCCGCCCGCAAGGACGGGTCGTTCGTGCCTGTCAAGATCAGCGCCTCGATGGCGCGGGTCGGCGGCAGGACGCTCGTGACCGGCGTCTTCCATGACGTGACCGAGGAGGTCCGCGCCGCGGAAGACCTGAAGCGCCGCAACCAGGAGCTCGAGCAGTTCGTGAAGGTCACGACCGGCCGCGAGATCAAGATGATGGAGCTGAAGCGCGAGAACGAGGAACTGCGGAAGCGGCTGGAAGCGAAGAGATGAAAAAGGCGGACCGGGGGGTCCGCCTTTCGCGTCTCAGGGCGAGGCCATGACGCGCGCGTGCACGCGGAGCATGCAGTCGTCCACGACCGCGACGAGTCCGGTCTCTTCGGCCCGCTTCGCCGCCTCGGGATTGCCCGCGCCGTCCTGCATCCAGACGGCCTTGGCGCCGATCGCGATGGCGTCCTCGACGATCTCGGGGACCGCGTCGGGGTTCCGGAAGACCTGCACGAGGTCGATCTTCTCCGGCACCGACTTCAGGTCGGGATAGGCCTTCTGGCCGTGCACGTCCGTCTCCTTCGGGTTGACCGGGATGACGCGATAGCCCTGCGCGATGAGGTACTTGGTCACGCGCCAGGAAGCGCGGGCCGGGTTCGAGGAAAGTCCGACCGAGGCGATGGTCTTCGTCTCCTCAAGGAGCTTCTTGAGTTCGGGGTCCGTCATATGGGGGAGTATAGCAGTCAGGCTTTCGGCGGGCGATACGGTTCGGCGCCCGTCCAGAGCGCTTCGAACATCGCCTTGAAGGTGGCGTGAACCTCTTCCGAACGGATGAGGATGGCGGAGAGCGCGTCGTACGACGAGACGATGGCGACCTTGTCGTCGAAGAGGATGATGAGGGAGCGGAACGCGCCTTTCATGGCGTCCGGAAGCCAGCGCGGGTTGCGCTGCTTCAGCTCGCGTTCGGAAAGGACGTGGCGCGGCAAGCCTTTCTCCCAGAGCGAGCGAGCGACGATGCCGCGGCGGTCGCGCGTCTCGAGGAAATACTTGGCGTAGGCGCGGTCGAACTGCGAGAAGAAATTCTCCTTGGGCGCGATGATCTCCCAGCGGCGGGAACGGCAATACAGGGCCTCCTCGATGACGGCCTTCACGCCGGAGAGGCCTTCGTAGTGCGCGACGTCGACCTTGGCGGGCGAGGCGTGCTTCGTGAGGAACGGCACGAGCTCGTCGATCGCCGACTTCCGCCGCTCCAGCGCGTCGATCTGCCGGTCGACGAGCGACTTCAGCCGCGCGGGTTCGGACATCGTGAACGCGAGGCGCGCGCCGGAGCCCTTCTTGGCGGCGAGGCCCTTGAGCATCAGCGTCTCGAGCGCGTGGTAGACCGTCGGGCGCTTGATGCCCGTCTTGCGGGCGAGTTCCGTGGCCGACGCGGGGGAGAGGAGGAGTCCGGCGCGATAGACGGCGATCTCCGTCGCGGTGAGGCCGAGCGAGGCCAGGAGCGCGTTGGCGTCATGCATATGCCGCCAGCGTCCCGCGAAAGCGTCAAAGTGTCAATGGCTGTTTATAAACACGGATACGCGGAACCGCATGACGGGCATAGGGTGGAGGCATAAGACTTCACCCACCCGTATGAAGAAAGCCTACGTCATCGCCGGCGGCACCTTCGTCCATGTCGCCCCGCACTTCGCCCTTTCGGCTCCCGCCTTCGGCAAGGTCGGCCGCGACCTCGCCCGGCTCCTGCCCGCCGCATATAAGGAAGCCGGGCAGGAAGTCGAGACGCGGCTCGTCCTGACGCGCATGGCGCTGGGCGGCGCCGAACGGCCCGCCGCCGATCGGGCGATCCTCCTCGGCGCCGGCATCGAGGACGTCGAGACCAACGAGGATCTCGAGAAGCTCGTCGACCATCTCGTCGCGCGCCCGGACACCGGCGCCATCGTCCTGGCCGCCGCCGCCTGCGACTTCCGTCCGTCGGAAACCTCCGACGCCCGCTTCTCCTCCGCGACGCCGCCCGCCATCGCGCTCGTCGCCGAAGAGAAGATCATCCGCAAGATCCGCCGTCTCCGGAAGGACATCTTCCTGGTCGGCTTCAAGACCACCTCCGGCGCTTCCGCCGACGCGCAGTATCTGGCGGGATTGAACCTCGTGAAGACCGCGTCCTGCAACCTCGTCCTCGCCAACGACCTGAAGACGCGGCTCAACATGGTCATCACGCCGGAACAGGCGCGCTATCACGAGACGACCGATCGCGCGGAGGCGCTCACGGGCCTCGCCGAGATGACGGCCCTGCGTTCGAAGCTCACGTTCACGCGCGCGACCGTGGTGGCCGGCGAGCCCGAACCGTGGTCCTCGCCGCTCGTGCCCGCCGCGCTCCGCGTTGTCGTCGACCACTGCATCGCGCGCGGCGCCTACAAGCCGTTCCTGAAATCCACCGTCGGCCACTTCGCCGTGAAGGTCGATGAGAAGACGATCCTCACCTCGCGCCGCAAGACGGACTTCAACAGGCTCGGCGAGGTCGGCCTCGTGAAGGTCGTGGCGGAAGGGGAGGACTCCGTGGTTGCGTACGGTTCGAAGCCCTCCGTCGGCGGCCAGAGCCAGCGCATCATCTTCAAGGAGCATCCCGGCATGGACTGCATCGTGCACTTCCACTGCCCGAAGAAGCCGGAGTCCAAGGTGCCGGTCCGCAGCCAGCGCGAGGTGGAGTGCGGCTCGCACGAATGCGGGCGCAACACCTCGACGGGGCTCGCGCCGTTCGGGAACCTGCTGGCCGTGATGCTCGACAAGCACGGACCGAACGTCGTCTTCTCCAAGGACATCGATCCGCGCGAGGTCATCGCCTTCATCGAAGCCAACTTCGAGCTCGAAGGCCGCACCGACGAGGTCACGCAGGACGTATGGCAGCGCTACGCTTCGTCCGTGCCGGTCAGCGCCTGATCGCCGTCGGGGCGATCCGCTCCGCCGACTTCTCGATGATCGAATCCCTCCGCGTCACGATCGCGCACGCGGAGGGGACGGACGTCGCCGAGGGGGTCCACGCCATCGAGGCGCTCATGGAACTGAAACCGTCGGCCTTGGAGGGCCGACGGCTCAGGTGGGCGAAGCGCGCCTGGATGCTGCACAACTTCGTGGGGCACCCGTTCATGCAGGTCTTCGCGCTCTTCAGGCTCTATCGCGCGTCGCTCTGGATCCATGACGCGACGGTGCCGAAGCCGCTCACGCCTTCTTCGCGGCGCGGGTCATGAGGCCGAAGGCGGCCCAGGCGCAGAGGCAGATGAACGCGCCGATGGCGATCGGCGTCGTGGTCGAGAAGCGCGCGGCGATGGCGCCGGCCGCGAGCGGCGGCAGGACGTTGGCCAGGGACTGGAGGCTGACGTTCAAGCCGAGGATCTCGCCTTGGCGCTCCTCTCCGGCCGTGCGGCTGACGAGGCTCGTGAGGTTCGCCATCGAGAGGGCGTTCGAGGCCGCCATGAACGGCGGGATGAAGTACAGCTGCCACGGCTCCTGCACCAGGATGTAGGCGAAGAGGCTCATGGACGTGCCGAACATCGAGACGCGCAGGATCTGGGCGTCGCTCCAGCGCTTGTTCGCGAAGCGGACGAGGACCGCCTGCGCCAGCACGATGCAGATGCCGACGTAGGCGAAGTAGCCGCCGATGTCGCCCTCGTCGAAGCCGAAGCGGTCCGTCATGTAGACGCCGAAGAACGAGATGAAGCCGAAGCCGGAGTAGAAGAGGAAGTTGGCGGTGAAGAGGCCGCGCAGCTCCTTCCAGCGGAACACGGCGGCGATGTCGCCGACCGATTTCAGCCAGCGGAAGGCCTTGGCGGCGGCGTCGGTGCGGTGCGTCTCCGGGAAGAAGAGGAGGATGGAGACGAGGTTCGCCGCGGCCAGGATCGCCGCGAACCAGAAGGGGACCGCCGCGCCGAACCACGGTACGACGGAGGGGTCCGCCAGCTGGCCGCCGATGAGCGGTCCGAGGATGAAGCCGAGGCCGAAGGCGGCGCCGAGGAGGCCGAAGTTCTTGGCGCGGTCCTCGGGTCTCGTGATGTCGGCGACGGCCGCCTGCGCGACCGAGATGTTGCCGCCCGTGATGCCGGGAATGATGCGCGCGATGAAAAGCAGGGGAAGGTTCTTGGTGAGGATCGCCAGCGCGAACAGGGCGTAGCCGATGGAGGTGCCGCCGATGCAGATGGCCAGGATCCTGCGGCGGCCGTAGCGGTCCGAGAGCTGTCCGAGGATCGGCGCCGACAGGAACGACATCAGCGGATAGATCGCCGTCAGCAAGCCGTAGAGCAAGAGACCTTGCTGGTGCGTGACCTGGCCGCCCAGGATATACGCGTGCGATTCCGGGTTCGCGAGGATCTGGGGGATGACGGGGATGAGGATGCCGATGCCGATCAGGTCGACGAGGACCGTCAGGAAGATGACGGCCAGGGGGCGCTTGGTGTTCATAGGGACATATTCAATCAGGAAACCGCGTGGATGTCGACCCGGCCTATCTCCGCCGGAACAGGATCGCGTTCGGCAGGAGGCGGCCCGGGCCCGCCTCGTAGGCGCCGCCGTAGAGGAGCGCCGCGCTGCCGCCGCCGTCGAGGTTCATGGCTTCGGTCGCGCCGAGCGCCCGCATGATCGAGGCGAGGTCCACGACCGTCGCCGAACGCGCCACGACGAGATACGTCGAGCGCCCGTCCCAGCCGATCGCCCCGCGCGTGCCTTTCACGGTCTTCTGGCCCTCGTCGAGCCGCGCCTCGCTTTCGACCACGATGACGCCGTTCTCGATGAGCGAGGGGGAGTTCGCCATCGCGGCCTGCAGTTTCCCGCCGTAGACGCCTTCGAACGCGGCGACGGAACCGCCGAAGTCCTTGGAGCGATGGAAGTTGAAGCGCCGTCCGTCCGTCGTCTCGGCGATCATCGGGCCCTCGTGCACCAGCAGGCTCCCGGCGTTCCGCATCGCGCCGGCGGCGGTGTCGTAGACCGGCCAGAGGAACGTGTTCGTCTTCCCCGCGCAGTCGGCGTAGTCCGGCGGGCAGAAGTACGTGCCGTTGATGCCGATCGACGCGCCGTGCTCCTGCGCGTAGTCGGAAAGCGATCGCGCCGCGCAGCCGTTCCCGCAGTCGGCCTCCGCCGCGACGTCCGTGACCATCGCGTGCCGGCCGCTCAGGAGCTTCACGAGGTCGACGTCGAAGGCGCCGCGCTCCGTCTGCACGCGCAGTTCCCGATGCGTGCTCTCGAGCCCGTCGTCGATGGTCGGCGCCGCGGCGAGCTCGGCGGCCTTGTCGAAGGCGGCGGCGGAGGCGACGTCCGGGCCGAAGCGGTAATCCGTATAGAAGGCGTCGGCGATGTCGTCGATCAGCAGGTTCCACGACGGCCCGTAGAGGTCGCGCGCGGCCTGCTCCGACGTGACCCAGCGCAACTCGCCGCCGAGACCCACGGCGTACGCCTTGTCGAGCGTCAGGAACTTCACCATCTTCGCGCCGGGCCGGTAGGTGACGTTCGCGCCGAGGGGGAGCGAGGCCATGAAGGACGCCGCGACGGTCTGCACGCCGTCGAAGCCGGCGTACCAGCTGAAGTAGACGCCTTCGTTCGGAAAGGCGTGGCGTTTGCCGTCGGAGCCGTAGAAGTAGACGGCCTTGCAGGGGTCGTCCGCCTTCGCGGCATCCGCGCACGCGGTCTTGATGAGCGAGCCCGGGCCCGGCGCGGCCGAAACCGGCAGGGCGGACGCCGCGAGCGCGCACATGGCGATGATGACGAGACGTCGCATACGCCTCCAGCATAGCAAAAAGCGCGGCCTCGCGTGCGGCCGCGCTTTTCAGTAGACGAGCTCCTCGCCGTCGAGCTCGATGCGCTCCACGTCCACGAACACGTCGATATGGAAATGCGTCTTCTTGGGATTGAACCCCGGCTTCTTGTAGACGCCGTGCTTCTCGCCGAGCGAGAGGTGCAGTCCGCGCTGCCGCTCGAAGGCGGTGATGTCCTTGAGGACGCGGTCCTTGCCCATCGCGCGGTTGAGCCCGATGCCGAACTCGCGGACCATCACCTGCTCGTCGGCGCTGATCTGGTCGAGCACCTCCTGGAACGAGGCGGGGCCCTCGTGCGAGACGACGATGCCCTTCTCGATGCGGACCGTGAACGGCTCGTGCATCTGCACCAGGTGGTCGAGGCCGGCGAAGGCGAAGAGCTTCACCTCGCCGTTCACCTTCGCGAGGTCGCGCGGCTCGCTGAAGACCTCGCCGATCGGGAAGGTGCCGCCGACGTTCGTCATGCCTTCATAGTCGCCGACGTTCAGCTTGGTCGGCTCCATGCCGCCTTCGTACGTCAGCACGGTGCCGGCGCAGAAGACCTTCACGGTCTCCGCGGCGTCGATCTTGGCCTTGAGCGCGCGTCCGAGCGGGCGGTAGTAATCCGGGTCATACGCCATCGCATCGACGTAGATGGCGATCTGCCGGTCGTCGGTGGCGCGTTCGAGATGCATGTGCTCGATGACGGCCAGCCCCCGCTTGAAGAGCTCGATGCGGATGCGGAAGTCGTCGAGCCGGAAGGTCATCGACTGGATCATCACGACGAGGTCCTTGGGGTTCAGGAGGTCGACGGCCGCCATGACCGCCTCCTTGGTGGTCGCGTTGTAGTCGATGTATCGGGCGTCCGGCAGGGCGGTCCGGTAAGCCTCCGTCACCAGCCGGGAGAGGGGGCACTGCAGGTCGAAGACGACCAGCGCCTTGCGGGAGGGTTCGTGTTTGAGGGCGAAACGGATGTTGTCGGCCGCGTGCCTGGCGGCCAGGGCGTTCAGGGGGTCCATGTCGCGGGCATCATAGCAGAACCGGCCGGGGAGGGAAGGCGCCCCGGGGCATTGACAGATTCCACCCCATATGCTATAAAGTATGGGTTAATCATCGTAGACCAAACACATGACCGGTTCCGTCAAGACCATGAACGAGAAGGGTTTCGGCTTTATCACTCCGGATGACGGTGGCAAGGATCTCTTCTTCCACCAGACGGGCCTCGTCGGCGTCAGCTTCGACGAGCTCAAGTCGGGTGACAAGGTTTCCTTCGACACGGAGGAGTCCGAGAAGGGCCCCCGCGCCACGAACGTCCAGCGCGCGTAAGCGTCGCTCCGGAAGCGCCCCGCAAGGGGCGTTTTCGTTTGTCCGGTCGCGCCCTTGCCAAGACCGGGAAAACCGCGTATCCTACCCGCGTTATGGCCGACCACGTCGTCCTTCGCTTCAGCGAAGTCAGCTTCGACTATGGAGAGAACAAGCCCATCCTCGATGAGGCCAGCTTTTCCGTCCGCAACGGCAACCGCATCGCCCTCATGGGGCAGAACGGCGCCGGCAAGTCGACGCTCTTCAAGATGATCCTGGGCGAGCTGAAGCCGAAGTCCGGCGGCGTCTTCAAGACCCCGAACGACGCCAAGGTCGGCATCGCCAAGCAGGTCATCCCGGCCGAGCAGATGGACACGACGGTCCGCGACTGGTTCGCCGGCACCTTCGAGACGGTCCCGTACAACCTCGACAAGCGCATCGCCGAAGTCCTCGACGCCGTGAACCTCGTGACGGACATCGCGAAGCCGCTCCGCGCCCACTCCGGCGGCCAGCAGGCGCGCCTGCTCCTGGCCTACTCGCTCATCCAGGACCCCGACATCCTCCTGCTCGACGAGCCCACCAACAACCTGGACCAGGCCGGCATCGAGCACCTCACCGGGTTCCTGATGATGTACGAGAAGACCGTCATCGTCATCTCGCACGACGCCGACTTCCTGAACGCCTTCACCGACGGCGTCATCTATCTCGACGCGCACACGCACAAGATCGAGCAGTACGTCGGCAACTACCTGAACGTCGTCGAGGAGATCGCCCAGCGCATCGAGCGCGAGCGCCAGCAGAACGCCCGCGCCGAAGCCGAGATCCGCAAGAAGAAGGAGCAGGCGGAAGTCTTCGCGCACAAGGGCGGCAAGCTCCGCTCGGTCGCCAAGCGCATGCGCGAGGCCGCCGAGGAGGCCGAGGAAAGCATGGTCGAGCTCCGCCAGGAGGACCGCACCATCCGCGACTTCACGATCCCGGTCCAGCAATTCGATTTCGACTTCAACGGCAAGATCCTGTCGATCGAGAAGGTCGGCATCGTGAAGGCGGGGGAGCCGGTCGTGAAGGACGTCGACCTCCAGCTCGGGCGCGGCACGCATCTCCTGCTCGAAGGCCCGAACGGCATCGGCAAGAGCACGCTGCTCGAGAAGATCTTCAGCCGCACGGCCGAAGGCGTGACCTTCGGCAAGGACATCGTCGTCGGCTACTACCGCCAGGACTTCTCGACGCTCGACTTCTCGAAGACCGGCTACGACTTCCTCTACGGCATCATGGCGCAGAAGAGCGAGCACGACCTGCGCTCGATCTCCGCCGGCTTCCTGCTCGACGGCAAGGCGCTCGCCACCAAGATCGCCAACCTGTCGGAAGGGCAGAAGGGCCTCCTGGCCTTCGCGAGCCTCGTGCTGATGCGCCCGGGACTCCTCATCCTCGACGAGCCTACCAACCACATCAACTTCCGCCACCTGCCCGTCATCGCCAAGGCCCTCGACGAATACAAGGGCGCGATGATCATGGTGAGCCACATCCCGGACTTCGTCTCGCAGATCCGCCTCGACGCGCGGGTCGACCTGGGAGCGCTGTAAGACGCCTCGACCGACGGTCGGGGCGTTTTCCGTTCCGTGCTAGACTGTGGGCATATGAGGATCCGCATGATCGGCCTGAAAAGCCTGCCTGTCGACGCCGAATCCGGCGGCATCGAGCGCCACGTCGAGGAGCTTTCGACGCGCCTCGCGGCCAAGGGCCACGAGGTGACGTGCTACGTGCGTCCGCGCGAGGGAGGGCCGGCGTCGCATGAGGGCGTGAAGCTCCAAGCCGCGCCGTCGATCCCGACGCGCTCGCTCGATACGCTGACGCGCGCGTTCTTCGCGACGCTTTCCGCCGTCGCGAACCCTACGGACATCATCCATTACCACGGCGTCGGGCCGGCCACGCTGGCCTGGATCCCGCGCCTCTTCAAGCCGAAGGCGAACGTCGTCGTCACGTTCCACAGCCTTGACCGCCAGAACGCGAAATGGGGCTTCTTCGCGCGGACCTACCTGCATCTGGGGGAGTGGGCCGCCACGCATCTCCCGCACGCCACGATCGCCGTCTCGCGCAGCATCAAGCGCTACTGCAAGGAGAAGCTCTTCAAGGACGTCGACTACATCCCGAACGGCGCCACGCCGAAGCCGCATCCTGGCAGCGACCTGCTCGCGAAGTGGGGGCTCACGCCCGGCGGCTACATCCTGACCGTCGCGCGGCTCGTGAAGCCGAAGGGCATCCACCACCTCATCCAGGCCTTCGACGGCTTCGAGGACCGCATGAAGCTCGTCATCGTCGGCGCGGGCGACGCGCACAGCGCCTACGCCGAAGAGCTGAAGGCGCTCGGCGAGGGCAATTCCGCCGTCGTCTTCACGGGCTTCCAGGACGGCAAGGCGCTCGCCCAGCTCTACGCCAACGCCTACGTCTACGCGCATCCGTCCGAGGCGGAAGGCCTCTCCATCTCCATCCTGGAGGCGATGTCCGCGGGCCGCACGGTGCTCGTCTCGGACATCCCGGAGAACATGGAGTCGATCGACCACAGCGGCCTCACGTTCGTGAACGCCGACGTCGATGACCTGCGCGCCAAGCTGCGCGAGCTCCTCAACCATCCGGAGATCGTCGAGGAACGCGGCGCCCGCGCCCGCGAATGGATCCGCCAGGAATACGACTGGGACGCCATCGCCGCGAAGACGGAAGACCTGTACGCGAGACTGCCGAAGAAATGAACCTGTAAGGAACGCCGCGCCGCGCCGTCTTGACCTGAGTCTTCCGTCGGTCGTCGCGTTTTGTTACTATTGCGCTTTCCCACTCACGCCTGTGCATATGAAGAACGTCTTCCGCGCCACGTTGGTCATGGTCCTCATGTTCGCGATGGGTTTCGCCGGCATTCCCGCGCCCGCAAAGGCGGCGCCGACGCACGGTTCGCTCATCAAGCGCGCGGATCACGCCGCGGTGTACTACTACGGCGCCGACGGCAAGCGCTACGTCTTCCCGAACGAGCGCGTGTTCAAGACGTGGTACGCGGATTTCAGCGGCGTGCAGACGGTCACGGCCGACGAGATGGCCGCGATCCAGATCGGCGGCAACGTCACGTACCGCCCCGGCTTCAAGATGATCAAGATCGACACGGACCCGAAGGTCTACGCGGTCTCGCGCGGCGGCGTCCTCCGCCACATCGCGTCGGAAGCGGTCGCGTCCGCGATCTTCGGCGCGGGCTGGGCCGCGCTCGTCGACGACATCCCGGACGCCTTCTTCGTGAACTACACGCACGGCGCCGCCATCGCGTCAGCGTCGGAATATTCCCGCGACGCCGAACTCGCCTCCGCCACGCACATCAGCGCCGACAAGAACCTCGGCACCCCGACGACCACCACGCCTCCGCCTCCGGCCCCGACGCCGGCCCCGACGCCGAGCTGCACGGCCGACACCTGGTCGTGCGGCGATTGGAGCGCCTGCAGCGCGAGCGGCACCCAGACGCGCACCTGCACCATGACGAACGACTGCGCCGGCGTCGTCACGCCGAGCCCCGCCGTGAGCCAGTCCTGCACCGCGCCCGCCCCGACGCCCGCCCCGACCGGCCAGATGCCGAACGTCCCGGCCGACCACACGCTCGCCGATCTCATCGCCGATCCGGGCTTCGAGACCTCGCTCGGCGGGTTCGAGCCCAATTCCTCCTCAGACGGTTCGGTCGCGCACGAGACCGCGAACCCCATCGCCGGCGCCAAGAGCCTGCGCGTGAACGTGAACGGCTACGGACGCATCTGGCACTACCATGACTACGCCTGGGAAGCTGGCCCGTACGCCGATTCGCTCACGGCCAAGGCCAAGGTGCGCGTGGAATCCGGATCTTCCGCCTCGAAGAAGCTCCAGGTCTGTTCGATCGCCTACGTCCAGGGCGATGCGAACCCGAAGTCCAAGTGCCAGGAGTATCCCATCGCCGCCGCGACGGTCGTCGACGTCTACCAGAGCCTCCCGCTCGCCGGCGCCCAGCTCGACCGCGTCCTCTTCCAGTTCAAGCTGAATGACGGCGGCACGATTTCGGCCGCGGTCGAGGATGCGCATTTCTACGTCGTGCAGAAGACGTCGTCCGCCCCGGCGCCGACTCCGACCCCTTCGCCCACGCCTTCGCCGACGCCGACTCCGACCCCGACTCCGAGCCCTTCGACCGACCTCGAGGTCGCAGGCTATAACGCGCGCCCGACGAACTACCGCTCGATGACCGCGGAGATGGATCTCCGCAACGACGTCTCCTCGAACGGCGCCGCCGCCAACGCGACCGCCAAGGACGTGACGGTGACGCTTCACCCGGCCGCCGACGCCGTCGGCGCCGTGCGCCGCGTCTCGTTCGGCCTGCCGCTCGCGCCCGGAACGCTCGTGAACGCCGCGAACGTGAAGGTGACGAACGCCTCCGGCCAGGAGATCCCCGCCTTCGTCCGCAGTCTCGGCGCCTGGGAACAGATGCCGCCGCAAGCCCTGCTCTGCAACGGCCTGACGGCGTCCGGCAACCCCGGCATCCGTTCGGTGCTCGTGCAGTTCGACATGAACTTCCCCTCGACCGCCCCGGTCACGGTCACGGTCGGCCTCAACCGCGCCCGCACGCAGAGCCTCCCGACCGAGACGCCGGTCGCCGACACCTACCGCGTCGTGAACGACGGCACCTATGCGCCTTCGGTGAACACGAGCGGCCTCACGATCCGCGAACCGCGCGTGCTCGCCGCCATCGACCATGAATATCTCTCCTGCGCCTCGCTCGTCCCGATGGTGAATCTCGCCGGCACGCGCGCCTACATGGCCGATTCCGACCAGGCCACCGACGACTTCTTCTACTCGCTCATCAATCAGCACTCCGTGAAGCAGTCGTGGCCCGTGACCTCGTCCGAGGACATGATCGACTTCTACACCGACCCGGAGCCGTGGCTCTACGACCGCGCGCAGACCTTCTATAACGGCTATCTGCGCACCGGCAACGTCGACATGCTCCGCGAGGCCAACCGCGCCGCGAACCACTACGCCCAGAACATCTACGGCCCCGAGTCGTGCTCCGGCACGTACTACCCGTACTGCGTCGGCAGCTTCAAGCTGAAGAACCCGACGGCGACGAACTCGTGGCACGACATGAAGTACTCGTACTCCGAGAACCTCCTCACGAACTACCTGCTGAACGGCGACGCGACGGTCCTGAAGAAGATCGGCTACATCTCGTGGGGCATGGAGTTCCACATCAACCTCGAAGGCACGGGCGAGACGGAACGCCATCGCGGCTACGCGCTCCTCGCGCACGCCGTCGACGCGGAACTCACGGGCAGCGCGCACCAGCGCTCGGTCGTGAACGACGGCATCGCCGCGATGCGCGCCCGCCAGACCTCGCCGCTCGACGGTAACGCGCCCAACGGCTGCTTCAACTACCCGCCGGAAGGGGACGCGCACACCTTCTCGCCCTGGATGTCGAGCCTGCTCGCCTACGGCCACCTGCGCGCCTACCACGCCGTCGGCACGCCGTCGGTCCCCGCGTCGCTCGTCGACCTCGCGCGCTGCGAGGTGGAACGCGGCATCGAACCGCTCACGCCTCCGCAAGACGGCCCGATGACGGACGGCCGCTGGTATCCGTACTACATCGCCGCGAGCTTCGGTCCGAAGCGCGACACCGACCCGAACCCGTACGACGGCTTCGAGCATTCGCTCGACGTCGGCGTGGCGGTCGCCCTTGGCGCGTACTTCTCGACGGACGCCGCCCAGAAGGCGACGCTCTCGAACGCCGTGAAGGAACTGCTCCTCACGCATGACGAGTCCATCGCGTACTGGACGCGCAACTCGACGGGCCGCTCCAAGTACCGCACGAACCCGCCGCGCAAGTACCTCTGGCAGTACAAGAACGCGAACGTGGTCGGCTGGGCCCTCGACGGCAAGGGGACCTACTGAACCGAAAAACGCCCTCCTTCGGGAGGGCGTTTCGTTTCCACGGATCACTTCCGGCCGTCGAGGATGCCGAGGATGTCCTCGGCGGAGCGCGTGCCGATCGCGCCTTCGAAGAATTTCAGGCCGTCGAAATCGCGCAGCAGGACGATGACGAGGACGACGGACGTGCCGAACGCGCCTTTCAGGATCGAGCCGAGAAGCGTCGAGGGTACGCCGGAGATGGAGGCGAGGAGGACGACGGCGAGGATGGCGATGAGCGCCCACTGGAAGGCCGGGATGCGTTCGACATGCAGGCCGATCATGCCCTTGCGGACGACCTGGAGCTGGCCGAGCGCGGAGCGGATGCCTGCGATGGCCGCCTCATGGATCTCCGTATCGTCGTGGCCGCCGGCGTCGTCCAGGACGGCGTGCAGCGAGGTGATGGTGTCCGACGTGTTCATGAAGTGGTGGTCCCAGGCGCGCTTTTCCAGGATGACGGCGTAATGGCGGCGGATGATGTCCGCGGCGCGCGCCTGCAGTTCCTTCGAGAGGTGGCCGAAGTCGCGATACAGCGCGGTCATGTTGCCGTCGAACTCGGCGATGGCCCCGCGGATGGAGGAGTAGCGGTCGCCTTGGCGGGCCATGAAGAAGCCGGCGAAGATGGCGAAGAGGAAGGACGAGATCGTGAGGAGCAGGCTGCCTTCGTCGAGCGAGACGCGCAGGGACAGGAAGTGATAGGCGGCGGTCAGGACCGTGAAGATGCCGAGGGTGAGGAGGATCTTGCGCATAGTCGTTCCAGTATAGCGCCTGAAGCCTCCCGGCGACAGGAGAAAAAAAGACCCGCCGGGGGCGGGTTCATTCGTCGTTCGAGGCGGAGGAAGCGATGGGGTAGCGGTCCGGCGGGTTCGCGGAGCCGCCCTGGACGTAGATCGTCCCCTCGGGCGGCGCCACCGGACGGACCCAGACCGGGTCGCCGGTCTGCGGGCCGAGCGTGAGGCCGGGGCAGGTGCACTTCTCCCAGTAGCCGCCGCTCGACGTGTAAGCGTCGTTCGGCTCGAGCGTGTCGCCTTCGACGAGACGCTTGCCGTACAGCTGGTCGTGCATGTTGCGGGGATGATCGTGGAACTTCGCTTCGGGTTCCGGCATGGTCACTCCTTGAAAGGTCTGCCGGGACGGTAGCGGAACGAGGCCGCCGCGTCAATCTCAGGATATGAAAAAACCGCCGTCGGCGGGAATGGGGTTGGGGCGCGGGCTACCAGCCGGCCGACATCGCGAAGTCGACTTGGCTGCGGCATGCGGCGCGCTCGGCCTCGGTCGCCGTCTTGGCGCACGCGGCGTACGGATCGGGGGCCTCGCGCTTGGCGCGGTGGTAGAGGACGGCGCAGACGGCGAGGACGATGAGCAGGATGAAAGGTGCGATGCGGGCCATGGGAGGTCTCCTCGGTTGGGGTGTTCGGTTCCGGCATGATAGCGCGAAAAGCCCGAAATGTCAAGGGTAACGAAACGCCCGCCGAGTAGCGGGCGTGTCCGTTGACCGGGCGCGAGTTGCACGCGCCCCTGAAGCTCGGGCGTCATCGGGTAGCGAAGACGACGACGTTCCGTATCAGAGCTCGACGAGCGAGTTCCATGTCCGCCGGAGCATACGCCGAAACGCCCGATCGGTCAAGTCTCCCCAAACGAAAACACCGCCTTCGAAGCGGTGTTTCCGATGGTAGCCCGAACCACTGAGATGTGGAACGAACTCGTGGCTGACCTTAAGGTTTGGGCAAGCTTTGCGAGGGACCTACAGGGGGCACCAATCGTGGTGGGATAAGTGACTGCCCCGAGGGAGTGGAATCCCATCATTCGATCAGGTTGGTTAATGTGCCAATGTTGATGTAATCTGAAGCGGCTATGGAAAGGAAGAACTCACTGCTTCAGGAGTTTTGGGTGGACAAGAAACACCTGTTCGAAATTGTCGGCACGGTCTTTGTGGTCGGCGCCCTTTTTTTGGCGTTTCCAACACCAACCGATTCAGCTGCCGCGGGGGCATTGAATTACGTAAAGCTCGCGTGGTTGGCCATAATTATGGCCGGTCTGACGGTGCTGGTTTATCAAGTATTCATGCTCGCACTGAGAATCGAAGACGTCATTGTGGGTAAGAAGGTAGATTTTTTCGGAACATTCGGCTTGGCCACGGCTCTGTTGGGCCTCGCCCTGCTTTATGCGATCGGAGACTTCGCCTGGCTACAGTACCAAGGTGAGATCGTCGGTCTGGCAAGGAACCCACTCACATATGTCGCGGTCTTCGTCGTCCTATTGAGATTGAGGATCACCTTGCTCACCTTGATGCGCAGTCAAGTCAAGGAAAGACCCAGGAAACTCCTACTATGGCTCGTGATAACCGTGGCCGTTACGTATGTGCAGGTGGCGCCTCTTCTTTTGCTTGTTCAGAAATATCAAAAGGCGGTAGTGGCTGCGCTCACAGGGATGCTGACGTTGTTCTACCTGCTTACGGATGCGCTAGAGCGTATTTTTAAACTAAAGCGAGAGACCGCACGGATTCTTGCGGCGATTGCCATGCTCGCCGCGTTCATCGTGACTGGTTACATGCTGGGAGTCAGGGTATCTAGTCCAAACCCAACGCACTGAGTACCTCCGGCACCCCAAAACACAAAAGAACCGCCAGAATGGCAGCTCCTTGCTGGTTCGGCGCTACCCTCGCGCTAGACGAGAGTGAACGCGTAGTACGACAGTGCCCCGAAAACGAAGTAACCTACCCCGAACAACACGGGGAGTAGGGCTTCAAGCCGTGAGAAGGAAAAGTAGACCTTCGGATCCCTCCCGCGTTTCAGTTGAAACCACTCGCTTGCGTGTGGCTTCAACGGCAGCATCGCTTCAATTTGTTCGATGACCCTGAACTTTGCGCTGGCCAGCTGCTTGTGCGACTTGAACAGGTAGTAGAATAGGACACAGACCAAGATGCCCGCCGCAGTAATCGACAACCGAGCCGCCAGCTTGGTCAACGAGCTACCGAGTTCGAAGGTGAAGCCGACAAGCGCGAAGAGTGCCGTGTTGGCCCCGATGAAGAACTGGACAACGGTGCGCCGCCTATCCGAGTTCTTCTCCATCCCGTCGAGGAACATGCGGTACTGCTCCAAAACGTGGTCACGGTAGCGTCCCCCGTAAGTCTTGGGGGCGACCGAGCGCACGGAACGTGCGCGCTCACATTCGCAGGACTGCTCCATATTACGAATGATTACGGATGGCCGTGACGATGGACGAGGTGTTCCACGCCACTAGCTCGTCCGCATGGTCCTGCACGATCTGAGACACCTGCAGGGCCCCCCACGGGCGGATGCCGATGATGGGCTTGGGATTCGTGAAGGCCTTGGCAATCGAGATTTCCTTTTGAATCCACTTGCTGTAGGTGGAGTACTTGCCTCCGAGGATGATGATGGCGTCGCAGAAACGCATCTGGTTCTGAATGGCGTCCGCCAGTTCACGATCGGTACCCGCCCGATGAATCGGGTCATCCTTGGGGACAGAGTAGTTTCGGTAGTTGAAGCGGGGGTCTGCATTCAGGAGGGCGACGAGGTTGTCATAGTCACTCCCGTAGGCCCAGGAATGGCTGATGAAGAGGTTATACAGCTTCATGTCGGTTGAGGTTGCTCCCCCTTCCCGACCACCCGTTAGGCGGCCGGGAGGGGGAGAGGATTTAGGCGAGCGGGCACTCCACGAGGGAGAGCAGGTTATCGTTCCAGGCTCCGTTCGCGTGCGTGCGGAGGTGGGGGGAGCCCGAAGCCGGGCGGACGACGCCGACCCAGGAGGTCGTGCCCATGCGGGCGTCCACGACGTAGAAGGAGTCCGTCTTGCTGTCGATGCGGCGGATCGCTTCCTCACGCGTAATCTTCCAGCGCTTGCCCGCCGACACGCCGCCGATATGCGTGATGTGCTCGTGGCGGCTGTTCCGGTCCGGCTTGTTGATGCAGGTGACTTGATACGAGGCCATACGTCTTTCAGGGGGGTTAGTCGATCTTAAACCGACTGACTTCGTCCGGGGGAGGCTTCGTGGGCGGTGGCCCTAGCCAATTTCGGCCGGGGGTGCTATATTAAGCCCAGAAGCCGCACCCTCGACCTTCGGTCGAGAGTCAGGCTCGCTGCAGTAGCCGCGCCTTCCTTTCCCGGGATACGCGGCTATTTGCAACCCCCAGGACGTGGGGGGTCGGCACGGAAGGCCCATACGGGGCTCCAGAACCACCATAGACCGGCCAGAAATACCTGTCAAGCAGTAGCAGCCTGGTGTGAGTGGAAAACTTGCGCCTTTTTTGTTTCTCTGCTAGGCTAGGGCTATGAATCCATCACCACGCACCCCGATGACTCGGTTATTGGGCCATATCGCAAGCCTAATAACCGGCTACAGCTTCCGAGGCAGCATGCCTTACAGCGCCCAGGGTCGAGTAAGGATCGTCCAGGCCGGAGATGTCCAACCGGATGGCCGTCTGGCTGCGGAGGCTGACTATAAGCGCATCGACGCTCACGACCTGCTGTCCGCGGCCTTCTTGGAGCCCAACGACGTCCTGTTGGTCTCCAGGAGCGGTCCAGGGGGAGGATTCAGGGCCGCCGCCTTTCAAGGACGACTCAGCTCTCCCTGCCTGGCGACATCGGCCATTACCATCATCCGACCGGCGTCACCCGACATCGATTCCGGGTACCTGGCCGCCTATCTGAATTCTGGACAGGGCCAAGCGGCGCTTCAACGTATCGCCTCCGGTTCATCTATCCGGACCCTACACCTCAAGGAACTGTCGGAGATCCCCGTACCGATCCCCTCGCCGCAGATCCAGCAGCTGACTGTCCTCATTGCACGCAACGTCCTCCAACAAAAAGACCTCGCCAAGCGGAAAAATCAGCTCCTCGACGACCTGCTTTCAGCCATTACCAAAGCGAAATGATATGCCGACGAAGAAACTCTCCCAAGACGAACTGAACAAAATTCTCTGGACCGCAGCTGACTCGTCTCGAACGAATCTCGACGCCGGAACGTACAAGGACTACGTTCTGACGATGCTGTTCTTCAAGTATCTCTCTGACCTCTCCAAGAAACAGCACGAGCAGTACAAAGAAAGGTTCGGGAGCGACGAGGAGCGTATTCAAGAAAAGATGAAGCTTGGGCGCTTCTATCTGCCGCCGAAATCCGACTTCGGATATATCTACAGCATCCACGAACAGGACAACATCGGCGAGGAGATTAACAAGGCATTCCATCGCATCGAGGACGCGAACCGCGCGAAGCTCGAGGGCCTCTTCGAACTCGATTGGAACTCGGAGCCCGTCCTCGGGAAGTTGCAAGAGAGGAACAGGATGATGCGCCACCTGATCCAGGACTTCAATAAGATTGACCTGTCGGAGACCGACGAGGATATCATCGGCAACTCGTACATGTACATGATCGGAAAGTTTGGCGCTGATGCGGGCAAGAAAGCCGGCGAGTTCTTCACGCCGACGCCGGTCGCGCGACTTCTCGCTCGTCTGGCACGACCGAAAGATGGCGACGTCATCTGTGACCCGGCGATGGGTTCTGGCGGCCTTCTTCTCCTTGCTGGCGAAGAGATCGAGAAGAGCGGCTCCAAGAACTATGCGCTCTATGGTCAGGAGAGCACCGGCGCCACGTTCCGACTGGCACGGATGAACATGTTCCTGCACGGCAAGGACACCGCCCGGCTCGAATGGGGCGATACGCTCAATAACCCTTTGCTCATCGAGGACGGCAAGCTCAAGAAATGCGACGTCTGCGTGGCTAACCCGCCTTTCAGTCTGAAGAAATGGGGCGCTGAGAATGCCGAGGGTGATCCGTACAAGAGGTTTCACCGCGGCATCCCGCCGAAGGATAAGGGCGACTACGCCTTCATCAGTCACATGGTGGAAACCGTCAAGGCAAAAACAGGGCGCGTCGCGGTCATCGTTCCGCACGGCGTGCTGTTCCGCGGCGGCTCGGAGGGTCGTATTCGGAAGGCATTGCTCGAGGAGAACATCATCGACGCGGTTATCGGCCTTCCTGCCGCGCTGTTCCAGACGACCGGCATCCCCGTCGCCATTCTGATCATCGACCGTTCACGCGAGAAGGGTGGGGCGAACGAGTCGAAGACCGACGTGCTCTTCATCGAAGCGTCGAAGGAGTTCAAGCCGGGCAAGAAGCAGAACACGCTGACGGACGAGAATGCGGACAAGATCGTCAGCACCTATCTTGAACGCAAGGAGATCGAGAGGTTCTCTCGGGTGGTTCCGCGTGAGGAAATCGTCGAGAACGACCACAACCTGAACATCACGCGCTACGTCGACACCTTCGTGGAGGCCGAGCCGATCGACATCAAGGCGACCATCAAGGAGCTGAAGGAGATCGAGCCGAAGCTGAAGAAGCTGGAGGAAGAGATGGAGGGATACCTAAGGAAATTGAACATCGGGTGACCTATGCGGCAAACACCCGTTTCAATTCCAATAGGTTGGAGCCAGCGCAAGCTTGGAATATTGGGCGACACGTTTGGTGGACTCACCGGTAAATCCAAGGAGGATTTCGGGCGCGGGAAACCGTACGTTCCGTACCTGAACGTATACTCGAACGCACAGGTAAACACCGATGCGCTGGAGTACGTCGGCGTCGCCGAAGATGAAAATCAGAACACCCTTCGGTATGGCGACATCATCTTCACGACGTCCTCTGAAACTCCCGATGAGGTCGGCATCTCGTCAGTTCTTCTCGACGAGCCCAGAGGTCAGCTATATCTGAATAGCTTCTGCTTCGCGTTCAGGCTACACAATTTTGACGACCTACTTCCTGAGTATGCGAAATACTTATTTAGAGCGCAGCCGTTTCGAAAGCGGATGTTCCGACTCGCGCAAGGTGCATCGCGCTACAACCTCTCCAAGAGTCACTTCGTAGATGAGGTAGTCCTGCTTCCTCCCCCCGAAGAGCAGAAGCGCATCGTTCAGATTCTGGAGACCTGGGATGATGCAATCCGGTCTTTGTCGGCAGCCATTGGGCTGAAGGAATCCCGGCTAGAGGGTATGAAAAGCAGAATACTCAGCGGCAACCTTAGACTGCCGGGGTTTTCGACTCCATGGCGGCATTTCGAGATAGGAAATTTTGCCACGGTAGTTTCCCGCACAAATACCAAAGCAATTGAATATCCCGTACTTTCGTGCACAAAGTACGATGGCCTCGTCAAATCACTCGAATATTTTGGAAGGAAGATTTACGGCGACGACCTCTCAAAATACAAGGTGGTGAATCGAGGAGAGTTTGCTTACGCGACAAATCACGTCGAAGAAGGGTCGCTCGGGTATCAAGATGTGTGTGATACAGCACTCATTAGTCCGATGTATACCGTCTTCAAAACAAACACGGAGAAAGTAGATGATCGTTTCATCTATTGCCTCCTTAAGACGCCGCGAATGGTATACCACTACCAGTCCAACATGTCTGGCTCTATCGCTAGGCGTGGCGGGCTGCGTTGGGACACGTTCGCCACGCTGCCAGTGTTCATGCCACCGAAGAACGAGCAGGTGGCAATTGCTGACGTGATCAAGACCGCCGAACGTGAGATTGAGTTTGAGCAGCGCAAACTCGCATTGCTCAAGGATCAGCACTCGCAGCTACTTAGTGATCTTGTCAACGGAAACACCCGCACATTGCAAGTGATGAGCACCAGCAAAAACGTATGACTAGCAACATCCAAAAAGTAAACTTTGACGAAGCGCGGCAGTCACAGCTGCCGTTCGTTGAGTTGCTCATCAACTTGGGCTACGAGTACCTCTCGGCTGAAGAAGTGATGAGACAACGGCGGGACGATCCCGCGAAGTTCATTCTGCGAGACATCGCCTTGAAGAAGCTCGCGGAAATCAACGCATACGAGCACAAGGGGGAGACGCACAAGTTCAGCGATAAAGACATTTCCGACGCGCTCCAGGAGTTGGAGAATCCTCTCTATGAGGGACTTCTTGATACGTCCAAGACCGTCTTTAACCTGATCATGCCGACGACCGGAGGCAAGTCGATCAGGGTGTTTCATGAAGGGAAAATTGTCTCTAAGAACTTGCGCTTCGTCGATTTTGCGAACCCGCAGAACAACGTCTTCCATGTGACTGTAGAGTTCCCTGCTGAAGGCAAGGGCTCCATCCGTCCTGATATTGTCGTCTTTGTGAACGGCATCCCATTCGCCGTGATCGAGAACAAGAAGTCTAGCAGAGAGGTCGCAAAAGGTGCGGCGCAGCTTCTTGCCTACCAGCAAGCGGACAAATGCCCGAGACTTTTCACATATCCGCAGATTCTCGTCACCACGAACAAGGACGAGCTTCGCTATGGCACGACCGGCACGCAGCCGAAGTTCTATGCCGAGTGGAAAGAGAAGGACATGAGCATCGCCGAACAGGACAAGCTGGCGCGGCAACTTATCGCCATCCCCATTCGGAGCGACGTATATACGCGTCTTTGCTTTGACTTGAATGGTGCGACTGCGTTCCACCAACAAAAGCTTGACCGCATTCCGACCGCACAGGATCGAGGCGTCATCTCGCTGTTCAAGAAGGAGCGGTTGCTCGACCTCTCACGGAACTTCGTGCTCTATGATGCGGGTGTCAAGAAACTGGCCCGATACCAACAGTATTTCGCCATCAAAAAGGCTCTTGATCGCATAGAAGTTCCGGACGACGCGGAGAAGCGCCCAGGTGGCCTCGTGTGGCATACGCAGGGGTCCGGCAAGTCGCTTACGATGGTGATGTTCGTGAAGGCTCTCATTGACCATCCCCGCATCAACAATCCGCGAGTCATCGTCGTGACGGATCGGCGCGACCTCGACAAGCAAATCAGTGAGACGTTCAAGAATTGCGGGCTCAAGAAGGAGGTGCACCGCACGACGAGCGGCGAGGACCTCCTGCGCTGTATTAAGGACAAGGACTTGTCGGTTCTGACCACCCTCGTTCATAAGTTCGAGGCCGCTTCTAAGAAAAAGGCTGGTTTCGTCGATGACGATCGAGACATCTTTATCCTCGTCGACGAAGCCCATCGTACACAGGGTGGACTCGCGAACGCGTCGATGGAACGAACACTGCCGAATGCGTGCTATATCGCGTTCACCGGAACGCCGCTCATGAAGAAGGAGAGGGCCAGCTACTTGAAGTTCGGCGGCTACATCGACAAATACACGATTGATGATGCCATCAGGGACCAGGTAATCCTCCCCCTCATCTACGAAGGACGCTACGTGGACCTCGTACAGAATGCGGAACAGATCAACCGACACGTCGAACGCATGACCGAAGGGTTGAATGACGAGCAAAAGAAGAAACTCCAGCATTACATCGACACGCAGGTCATCAAGGATAACCCTCAGCGGATCGGTGAAATCGCCTACGATGTGGCGAAGCACTACACAGAGAACTTCCAAGGAACCGGACTCAAAGGACAGATCGTCGCCCCATCCAAGTACTCAGCGATTCTATTCCAGAAATTCTTTGAAAGGGAAACTGACATCCGCGCCGCGGTCGTGATTTCTGGTGAGTCCTCGTCTGTGGAAGAGGATGATACACACAAGAAGGAGGTTGCGGCCTATCTGAGGGAGATCAACGAGAAGTATCGAGGGCTCGAATCATATGAGAATGACGTCATTGAGAGCTTCAAGAATAACGATGACGGCATTGAGCTCCTGATCGTCGTGAGCAAACTGCTCACGGGCTTTGATGCGCCGTGCGACACGGTCCTCTATCTCGCCAAGGATCTCAAAGACCACGGCCTTCTTCAGGCGATCGCCCGCGTGAACCGGCTCTACGACAACGAGACGTTGCCGAAGACGACCGGCTTCATCATCGACTACTCGGAGAACGCGAAGAATCTTGACCATGCCATGAAGCTTTTCGGTAACTTCGCTGCCGAAGACGTGACCGGCGCACTGGTCGACGTTTCGGACAAGACCCGTCAGCTTGAAGGCAACTACGACGCGCTCCACGAGATTTTCAAGGGATTGCCGCCCGATGACGAGGCGTTCATCCTCCATCTTGCCGACGAACCGGAGCGGCGTAAGTTTCATGCCGCATACAACGAGTTCGTGAAGACATTCAATGAGTGCCTCGCTCTTAAGGGATTCGCTTCATCGTTCAAGCACATCGATACTTACAAGAACGAGCTGATGCAGTTCACGAGGTTGCGGAGCGCTGTCCGCATGCGTTACGCGGAAGACATTGACCTCGATGAGTACAAGAAGCCGTTGGTCCACCTGCTGGATAAGTACATCGATGCGAAGGGTGTTGAATTGATGACGGCGCCGGTCGACATCACAGACCCGGAACGGTTCAAGGAGGTTCTCGACAAGCTGGGCACTGACCGATCGAAGGCTGAGGCCATCAGGGCGCATGTCCAACGCACGATTCGGGAACGGATGGACCAGGACCCAGAATTCTATAAACGCTTTTCGGAAAAGATTGAAGAGGTACTATTGCGGATGCGTGAAGGTAAACTTGCCGACGCTGAAGCGCTTGGGCAGATGCGGCTTCTGAGCGATGAGGTCGTCAATAAGAAGGACTCTGCGATGCCGCAACGTATTCAAGCAGTGAGCGGCGCAGCGATTTTCTACCGCAACCTCAAGGAGCACTTCGAAGACTCGAAGTTGTCCGAAGAGCAGTACGAATCCGTCATTCTCGGACTCATCAGTATCCTCAAAAAGGAAGCCATTGTGGACTGGCATCGGAACCCCGAGGTCATTCGAATCATCACAAACCGCATCGATGACTATCTCTACGACTATGTCCGACAGGAGCTCGGGGTAGTGTTTGACGGGGAGAAGTCAAAGAGGGTCGTCGATGCGTGCGTGGATTTGGCAAGGAACAACACGGACGTCTTCTCTCTATGACGAGGTCCTTTCGCTACGGCAAGCACGTATACGAATACGTGCTTCACTTTGAGGATCGCCAATCACTAAGTCTCGCGGTGACACCTGATACGCAGATCATCGTGAAGGCTCCGACGGGGGCTTCTGAGCAGCGTATCGAGGTGTTCCTCAAGAGGAAGTGGCTTTGGCTTGAAAAGCAGCTGGACTACTTCAGAAAGCATAAGAAGACCGCACGACCGCGAGAGTTCGTATCAGGCGAGAGCGTCTATTATCTCGGACGGCAATACAAGCTCATGGTCGATTCGGGAGCCGAAAAGTCAGTTAAGCTGACATTTGGCAAGCTGTGTATCGGGGTAAAATGCCAGCCCGCTCAAGCAGTTTCGGTTGAATCACTTCTTGATGAATGGCTTGAGGAGCGAGCTCGGCAAGTGTTTACTGAGCGAATAAATGCGGTGCTGGCGAGGTTTCCAGGAAGGAGGCAGCCGGCACTTGGCATCAAGCAGATGACGAAACGTTGGGGGAGCTATCTTGGTACGGATCGCATCATCCTGAACCGGCATCTCATTCATGCCTCAAGGGACTGTATCGATTACGTCATTACACATGAGCTCTGCCATGCCCGTCACAAGAATCACACGGCCGCATTCTATCGATTGCTGAATGAAAAGTGCCCAGGTTGGGAGGGCATTAAGGAGAAGCTAGAGACAAAATATCTTTACGCGGAAACCGTCGTTTAAGGCGGTTTCTGTGTTTTAATTGGCGAAGCCGGCCGCTTTTTGCAGTTGACGTGCACGTGACTCGGGGCTAGGGTTTTGAGCCCAGACTCACATGAAACGACCAAAGAAACAAACGCCCGAGTTTCCAGAAAGACACCTGGAAACGATGAAGTTGCTCACGATCCATCGGGGTTTCATTGACGACGTTGCTGCTTTAAGGACGAAAACAGGAATCCCGATTTGCGGATTTGCTGACACGGACGAGGCAAATATATGGCTCGCGAAGCTGCGTTTTGAGCACCCGGGTCGCGAATATGCTGATTGGATGGCTGCACTCAAGTCGATACTAGCAAAGTATCGACTGCCACGGCCTTTTCTTGAACCGATTGCAGATTATATTCGGACCGGGCTAGTCCTGCGTCCCGAATCTCTTGGCTTCGAACTGTTGCCCGTCCCCGGCCAGGGCTCGACGAAAGCGGTTCTTGTTCACATATTCGAACCGCTCTCGAAGAAGGATTGGTCCTGGATGAAAATATCCGTCGACAACCTCTTGGGGGAGGGGCGGCTTGATAAGAAGCGCGCTCGCGTGAGGTCAAATATTGATAGAGACATCTCCATACTCCGCTCTAAGCAAGGTAAACAGAAACAGACCGATGCGGAACTCGTCACGCAGGTGTTCGGCGATGTGAAAGATGATTCGCGCGATGCCGATCTTCGTAGGGCCCAGATCTTGCGCCAGGTCCGAAGCCGGCTACGCAAAGTGCTTAAGGAGAGATTCGAGTGACGTTTGAGGTGGCGCTTTGCGTCACATAATGGTGCAACCTGGTGGGTACGATGCCCGCGAATTGTTTGCGGGTATTTATGTTGACGGCTGGAGCGGCAAGAAAAATTGATCCGGCCTTGCGCACCCTGTCGGACGCCGAAGTTGAGGCAATTTTGCTTGGTCTCTATGCCCTTGCCAATTTATCCATTGATGAGCTTTTTGGCCGCGAAAATCGGCGGACCACCGGACAAAATGGGGAATTGACAAAACACTGATTTTTTGGCTAATTGTATTGAAAATATAAGTTTTTAATACTCCCGAACACGCCCGGTTTTAGGGGGGGGGGGGGGGGTAAAAGCCACATGAACTGCACGGACCAGAAAACATGCATCATCTACTGCCGGGTCTCCTCGAAGGAACAGATCGAGGGGACTAGTTTGGAGACCCAGGCTTTTCTTTGCCGCGAGCACGCTGAAAAGCATGGTTGGCATGTGTTGGCCGTATTTATCGAAATGGGTGAATCGGCCAAGACAGCCGACCGTACCGAATTCAATAAGGCCATAACGTTCTGTACCAAGAAGAAGAATCGAATCGACTTCTTCCTGGTCTACAGGTTTGATAGATTCGCCAGGAACACCGGCGATCACCTTGCGCTAAAGACACTCCTGCAAAAATCCGGCACCCGCATCGTTTCTGTCACCGAGCCCACGACCGAAGACCCGACTGGAAAGTTCCTGGAGACCGTAATGGCCGCCAGGGCCGAATGGGATAATGGCTTGCGATCGGTAGCGTCAAAGACGGGCATGGAAAAGCGAGTGCAGGAAGGTTACTGGGTTTGGGCGTCTCCACTGGGGTATTACAAGCCCGTACGCGGCAAGAAAACGAACATCGTTCCCGATCCTGAAGCCGCGCCAATCGTGCGGGCGGGTTTTGAGGAATACGCTAAAGGGGGCCGCACCTACAAAGCGCTGGCGGCGTATTGGACGGGGCGGGGCCTGCGTACGAGGCGTGGGAAGCCTATCAAGCTGCAGGAGGTTCAGAAGATGCTCAGGAACCCCGTCTATTGCGGCATCATCCGGTCGAAGTTTGGCGAATGGCCCGGTGGTTTTGAGCCAATCGTGTCACGGCAAGTGTTCCTTGCCTGCCAGGGAAAGCCGGGCAGGGCATCCGCTTGGGCAAAACCACGGTCCACAGACAACGCGATGTTCCCTCTCCGAAAATTGATTATATGCGCGGAGTGCGGCAGCCCATTCACTGGGAGCGTTTCACGGTCGGGGGAGAGACGTTATCCGTATTATCATCATTTCACGAAAGGTTGCTCGAAAAAGGGTTCGCATGCGAAAGACGACTTCGAGCTCGCCTTCATGAAGCATTTGTCAGGCATCGCCCTGGATCAACAACGTGAGCAGCTGTTCAGGGCAGTAATCGGGGACATCTTGAAAACCAAGCACAAGAATTTTGATGTGCAAGCCACTGCAGCCCGTTCAAAAATGGAAAAACTCCAGATGGAAAGGCAGCGCGTCTACGATCTGCACAGGGACGGCACATATTCGACGAGAGATTTTGTCGAACAGCGGGCCATTATCAATGCCCGTATCGAGGAGCAAGAGACCCTACTTGAAGACGGGCGTGGAGACGGGGTGAACCTGGGGGAGGCGCTTGGCTATTGCTTGGAATTCGCCAGCAAGCCCGCAAAGACTTGGTTGGAATTGGAAGAGAATTACCCGGCCAGAATCCGCCTCCAGGGTCTCATTTTCAGGAATCGGCTCCCTTTCGACGGTAGGCGGTTTGGAACTGCCGAATTGTCGCCAATCTTCCAACTAAAAGAGACTCTTCTTGCGGAAGAGTCTCTTTTGGTAGCCCCAAGGGGAATCGAACCCCTATTTGCTCCGTGAAAGGGAGCCGTCCTAGCCGTTAGACGATGAGGCCGCGGCGTCGCTCCTTCTTCGCGTCCACGCAGGCGTGGACTTGATGGCATTCAAGGAGTTTTACGCGGTCGCGTAAAACACGCCCCTTGAATGAACAAGCATAATCTAATGGAAAAACCGGGAGGCGTCAAGCTTGACGGTGCGGGCTCGTGCGCTAGGGTGGGGGCGGGGAGGCTGTATGACCTTTCGACTCCTGATCCCGGTCCTTCTGGGCCTCGCGTTCATCTCGTCCTGTCCCGGCGCGCCTGACATGGGCGCCCCGCCCGACGCCGCGTGCCCCGCCGAGCCGCCCGATCCGCTCCACGAGCTCTGGCGCGGGTACAACGGCGCGGTCTGGGACTTCGCCGGCGACAACGCGCTCACCGGCGACTGGTGGCAGTGGATGCTGGTCCACAAGGACCGTTACAAGGAAGCGTACGTCCGCGCGCGGACCGATCGCCGCATCCGCGTCGAGGTCCGCTACGCCGCGCCCATCGCCTACGACCCGCCGTGGGCGAGCGAGGACGAGCATATGAAGGCGCTCGAACGCATGGCCGAGCTCGCGTATCCCGGCTGGGACTTCTCGTTCTCGCTGGATGACGACGACGCCGAATTCTACGCGGTCCTCGGCCATACCGGCACCTCGTACGCCGACGGCGACACCGTCTACCTCGTCTGGGAAGGCATCTTCCTTCACGAGTTCGCGCATCTTCTCGGCATCGGGCACCACTACTGCGGCGCCGACCTCGGCGCGCCGTGCCCGGACCGTCCGCCCGGCGAAGGCCGCTGCATCATGGACCGCAACGCCGCCACCTGGGGCCCGACGGAGCAGTTCATCCTGAACCTCGGCCAACAGCGCCACGACGACGCGATCGATGAAGCCATCGGCGACATCAACGGACGCTATCCGGCATCGCTCCGGAGCGCCGCCGGAAACTCCGAAGACCCGTATCTCGCCGGCCGTCGCTGAACGGCCGGTTTTTTCTTGATGAAAAAATCCCTCACGCGGCCTTGGGGGCGGTGAGGGACTGGCGGAGCTGGGCGATGGCTTTGAAGGTCTGGCTCTTGGCGGTGCCTTCGGCGATGCCGAGCTGGCGCCCGGCTTCGGAGTAGGTGCGGCCTTCGATGCAGACGAGGCGGAGGACCGCGACCTGTCCGGGCGCGCGCGCTTCAAGGTGCGTGATCGCGTCGCGCACTTGGCGGCGGAGGACGGTCTCGTCGGGCGGCGGCGCCGTGTCGACCGGCTCGGGCGGCTCCTCGCCCGGGCGGGCGATGAGGGGCAGGGGCCGGCGCTTGGCGCGCCGTTTCCGGCCGAGCGCTTCATTGACCAGGATGGTCCCGAGCCAGGATCCGGCGAACCGGATCTCGCGCGGCGGCCAGGCTCGGACGCCCTTGATCCAGACGTCCTGGAGCAGGTCTTCCACCTCGTCCGCGTCTTCCCGGAGGAGACGTTTGGCGAGGCTGATGAGCTTCGGCAGGTAGGAACGGTAGAACTCGGTGAAACCCATGGCGTCGGGCCGTCCGTCCATCGTCGCCTCCTTCCTTGAAATGTGCGACAATCTGTTCTACCATCTGGAATCGCGACTGTCAACCATCCCATGCGCATCCTCGGCATCGAGACATCCTGCGACGAGACCTCCGTCGCCCTGCTCCGCGTGGAGCGGGGGATTTCGCGCATCGAGAAGCATCTCACGGCCACGCAGGTCCTGAAGCACGCGGCCTACGGCGGGGTCGTCCCGGAAGTCGCCGCGCGCCTCCATGCCGAGACGCTACCGCCCCTCATCGACGAGCTCGGCGTCGGCGCGAAGGACCTCGACGGCATCGCCGTCACGCGCGGCCCCGGCCTCATCACGTCGCTCCGCGTCGGCACCGATTTCGCGCGCGCGCTCGCGTACGGCTGGGACCTCCCGCTCGTCGGCGTGAACCACATCGAAGGCCACATCGCGGCCAATTGGATCGGCAAGGACGTCTCGAAGGAGACGGCGGCGTACGGATTGCCGGCGCTCATCCTCGTCGTCTCGGGCGGCCACACCGAACTCATCCTGATGAAGGGCTTCGGGAAGTACGAGCTCGTCGGCTGCACCGTCGACGACGCCGCGGGCGAAGCCTTCGACAAGGTCGCGAAGATGCTCGACCTCGGCTACCCGGGCGGCCCGACCGTCGCCAAGCGCGCGCTCGAGGGCGACCCGGAGAAGTTCGCGTTCCCGCGCCCGCTCCTGAACAAGCCGCATTTCGATTTCAGCTTCTCGGGCCTCAAGACGGCCGTCCTCTATACGCTCCAGCGCAAGAAGGCTTGGAACGCGCAGGAAGTGAACGACCTCTGCGCCTCCTTCCAGGCCGCCGCGGTCGACGTGCTCGTCGCGAAGACGATCCGCGCCGCGCGCGCCAAGAAGGCCAAGACCGTCTTCCTCGCCGGCGGCGTCGCCGCCAACCGCCTGCTCCGCGAGACGCTCTCTGCCGCGGTCGCGAAGGATCTCGACGGCGTCGCCTGCGTCATCCCGCCGTTCGAATACTGCACCGACAACGCCGCCATGATCGCCATGGCCGGATATTTCCGCTTCTCCAAGAAGAAGCACGACGCGTGGAAGGGGATGGAGCCCGATCCGTCCTGGGAACTCGGCCGCTGATATGGAACGCCACGTCACCTCGAAACCGGGAGAGACCGCGAAGATCGCCGCCGCCCTCGCCAAGCGCATGAAGGGCGGCGAGGTCGTCGCGCTCATCGGGAACCTCGGCGCCGGCAAGACGACCTTCGCGCAGGCCTTCGCCAAGGCGCTCGGCGTGAAGGAGCGCGTCCAGAGCCCGACCTTCATCTTCATGCATGAGCATCGGCTCAAGCGGAAGTCCGGTCCGGCGTATTTCGTGCACGCGGACGCCTATCGCGGCGGCGTCGCGGAACTGCGCCCCATCGGCATCGAGGAATATTTCGGCCGCCCCGACGCCGTCGTCCTGATCGAATGGGCCGACCGCGTGAAGGCGATGCTTCCTAAAGGGACGATCATGGTCCGCCTGAAGCATCTCGGCGGCGACCGGCGCGAAGTGAGGGTCGGGGGTTGAAAGGGGCGGTGAGGCGTGCTAGCCTCGATGCAAGCCCTTTTCAACCCTTTTTCAGAGGAGGCTCGCCGTGAGCAAATACCTGCGGATTTCGAACCGCGGGGAATGCCCGCGGTTGTACCTGATGCTGCTCGGCGCTTCCTCCAAGGACGACAACTTGGAGGACGACACGCAGGGCGGATGGTTCGGTTCGGGGACGAAGTACGCGGCCATCGCCGCGCTCAACCTCGGCATCGACGTCTGGATCGGTTCCAGCGACGAGGCCGGCCAGTACTTCCTGACCTACACCACGGCCAAGAAGAAGGTCGACGGCAAGGAGCATCATCAGATGATCCTCCGCGCGTTCGAAGGCGCTCCTGACAGGGAGAAGCTGATCGAGACGCCGTTCACCCTGCGCGCCGCCAAGAACTGGACCGCGCCGATCGGCGACGATCCGATGAAGGACTTCCGCGTCCTGCGCGAGTACCTGCGGAACGCCGTCGACAAGGACCCGCTCGGGACCCGGATCGAACGCGTCGACAAGCTCGAGTGGGCGCCGGCAGGGATGACATACGTCTACCTCACGCAGACCGACGGGATGAGGATGATGCTGCGGCGCGCCGACCGGTACTTCAAGTACCTGGCGGGCCCGAAGGCGGTCTTCCAGCTCCGCGGCGTCGCCGCGGCCTTCCCGAAGTCCGATCCCGACGCCACGCGCGTCTTCTCGCTCGGCACGATGGCCTACTGCTCGAAGGGCAAGAAGTCGCTCTACGACTACAGCGTCCTCAAGAAGCGCACGGACGACAAGCGTCCTCTGGTGACGGAGGAACGGACGTTCGCGGACTTCGGCAAGGTGCTGGTCGAGATCGGCAAGCTGCTCTCGAACCTCTCGGACGTCGACCGCATCGTCGAGATCGCGACCGCGATCATGGCGGGCGAGGCGACGCTCGAGGCGGAAGCCCTCAACAACACCGCGTCGGGCGTTCCCGTCCCGGCGGCGGCCGAATGGCTCGCCGCCTGGCATCGCCTGCATGGCGACGACGCCGTCATCGCCTCCGAAGAGGTCTACATCGACGAGTTCGTCCGCCACACCTTCCGCCGCAGGACGGTCTCCGTCGGCAACCACTTCCTCCGCAGGTTCTTCATCATGTGCGGCGTGCCCGAGGCGCGCAAGCTCGTGCCGGAGTTCACGCAGGGGATGACCTACCGGCTCGTCGAACCGAAGGGCGAGGCCCTCACGCGCCTCACGCGCGGCCTCGAGCTCGTCTTCGCCGAGTACCCGGAAGCGCGCGCCTGGAACTTCCGCCTGTTCGCGCCTCTCACCGAGGCGATGACCAAGACGTGGGGCTGGTGCACGTGGAAGCCGGACGATCCGGCCTCCCCGCCGGAGGTCTTCATCCTGGAGAACTGCCTCGTCTCGATCGACACGCTGATCGAGGTGCTGGTCCACGAGATCCGCCACGGCAGGACCAAGCAGGACGACCACGGACGCGCGTTCGTGTCGATCGCCGACAAGGACATCCGGAACCTGATCATGGACAAGCACGGCCTGAAGCATGAGCCCGAGCTCAAGCCCGGCGACGTGAAGCTCCCGAAAGTGATCGTCTCCGGCCAAGACTGAAACCCCGCCCCGACGCATGTCGGGACGGGGTCTTTTCTTTCCGCTATTCCGCGGCCGCGAGCACTTCCTCGACCGTCGTGAGGCCGTCGAGCGCCTTCAGGATGCCGTCCTGCGCCATCGTGACCATGCCTTGCTTCACCGCCAGGTCCTGCATCTGGTATTCGGAGACGTTGCCGGTGAGCAGCAGCTTCTCGATCTCGGGGCTCATGGTGAAGATCTCGTAGATGCCCAGGCGGCCCTTGTAGCCGGAGTCGCCGCAGGTCTTGCAGCCCTTGCCCTTGTAGAACTTGGCCGTCGCGAGGTCCGGCTTCTCGCCGGCGTCGGGGGAGAGCGTCGCCATGATGTCCTGCACCTTCTTCAGCTGTTCCGGCTCCAGCGCGACTTCCGCCTTGCAGTCCTTGCAGATGCGGCGCACGAGGCGCTGGCCGATGACGGCGTTCAGCGCCGGGGCGAGCAGGAAGGGCTTCACGCCCATCGAGAGGAAGCGGGGGATGGCGCCGGCCGCGCTGTTGGTGTGGATGGTGGAGATCATCAAGTGGCCGGTCAGCGCCGCCTGGATGGCGGTCTCGGCCGTCTCGAGGTCGCGGATTTCGCCGACCATGATGACGTCGGGGTCCTGGCGCAGGATGGCGCGCAGGCCCTTGGCGAAGGTGTAGTCCTTCGAGAGGTCGATGGGGGACTGGTTGATGCCGTCGAGCGAGTATTCGACCGGGTCTTCCAGCGTGATGATCTTCGTCTCCGCGTTGTTCAGCTTCTTCAGCGTGGCGTAGAGCGTGGTCGTCTTACCGGAACCGGTCGGACCGGTCGTGATGATCATGCCGTTGGGGCGCTCCACCTGCGCCTTGAGCTGCTCGTAGGCCTTGCCGCGGATGCCGAGGTCGTCGAAGGAGAGGCCGATCGTCGAGGGCTTCAGGAGGCGCATCACGACCGATTCGCCGTAGGACGTGGGGATCGTCGAGACGCGGACCTCGGTCTTCTTGCCGCCGATGAAGATGGTGAAGCGCCCGTCCTGCGGGATGTTGGTGACGTTGATCTTGAGCGCGGAAAACAGCTTGATGCGCGAGATGATGCGCGGCCAGACGTCCTTGCCGAGGCGCGCGGCGTCCTGGAGCACGCCGTCGACGCGGTAGCGGACGACCACGTCCTTCTCCTCCGCCTCGATGTGCATGTCCGAGGCGTCGCCCTTGAGCGCGCCGGCGATGATGATCGTCACCGCGTCGGTGATGTCGGCGCTCTTCATCATCCGGTCGAGGTCCTTGAAGGACGCCATCTGGTCCTGGTACTTCTTCAGGTCCGACTCGGTGATCTCGACGCCCTTCACGATCTTGCGGATCTTCGGGAGCGTGTCGTAGAGCTTGAGCGCGTGGCCGAAGCTCTCCTCCGAGATGATGTACATGCCGACGTTGGCGTGCGCGCGCTCGCCGACCTGGAACGCCGCTTCCTTCACCGCCGGGAGCGACGGGTCGACGGCGGCGATGCGCACCTCGTCGCCGGTCTGGAGGAAGACGACCGTCTTGAGCTCCTTGGCCTGCTCGAGCGACATGAGCACCAGCGCTTCGGGGGAGATGGGGAAGCCCTTCAGGTTGATGTAGGAGACGCCCAAAAGCTGTCCGCGCTTGGCGGTCTCGCGTTCCTTGGCCTGCAGGTCGAGCGCCCGCATCTTCGCGGAGAACTTCTCCTGGGCGTCGGGCGAAGCGATGCTCGGGAGCTTCGACTTCTTCAGCAGGTCGTCGATCGTGGGGTTGTCTCCAGGCATCGTGCTGGCGTCCCCGACGGGCGGGGCCGCTGTCTTACTTCATGAACTTCTCGAACCAGCGGGCGAGCTTGGACTTGCCGCCGTGGCCGCGCTGGTGGAGCGCGGTGAAGAGGTGGACCCAGACGGCGTACTGGAACGCCGCGAGGCCGCCGCCGACGATGGCGAGGAGCACCACGGCCGCGAGGCCCGCGAGGCCGATGACGAGGCCGACGAGCGCGCCGCCTTCGACGAGCGAGGCGCCGACCAGGAGCGGCAGGAGCACGATGCCCGCGACGGTCGTGGCCGCCGCGATGCCGAGCGCCGCGACGAGGTTCACCCCGAAGAGCAAGAGCGCCGTCTCGAGGCTCATCAGCCAGTACTTGCGGAAGAGCGCGACGGCCGACTCGATGGCGGAGACGACGGACAGCCGTTGGAGCGTGACGTAGCAGGCCGCGTAGATCGTCACGAAGCCGATGATGAGCGTGAGCGGGATGAGGAGGAGGAAGCCGGCCAAGTAGGAGAACGAGCTCCAGAGGTTGGCGTCGGCCAGGTAGAGGATCGTGAGCGAAAGGAGGAGGTAGAAGAACGCCATCATCGCGAGGCGCGAGAGGGCATTCAGGACGAAGAGCGGCCAGGCCACCTCGTTGCCGGCGGCGAAGAGGGAACCGAAGGTCGTCTTGCGTCCGCGTTCGGCGTCGCGCGCGCCCATGATGAGTCCGCCCTGCGCGGAGACCACGACCCAGACGGCGACCGCCGCGAGGCCGAGGAGCGTGAGCGCCACGAGCAGCATGACGACGACGTTCTGCGCGCCGGCCGACCCGAGCGCCGCCCCGAGGCTGCCTTCGGCCGCGATCTGGCCGAGGCCGAAGAAGCCGCCGAAGTCCTCGTCGAGGCCGAGGCGGCCCGTGCCCTGGACGAGAAGCTCATAGACGCCCCCGTTGCCGAGGAACGAGACGAAGAAGCCCAGAATCCAGAGCGCCTTGTTCTTGCGCACGGACTTCCAGGCGTCCGCCAGGATATGGCGGTAGAACGCGCCGGACGGTTTGGTCATATTTCCTCCTAGTGAATCGAACATAGTGCCCTAAGTATACAGGATTCTCCTCCGCCTGCCCAAGCTTGACCGGCTCCCCGGAAACTGCTACGGTGCGGCGTCGTCCCTCGCGGCGGCAAGAAAGGCCTTTCATGAGCGACACGAGCTACGGCACGCGCCTCTCCGTCCCGGAGCGGCCCGAACCCGTCGCGGTCGACCTGATCGACGCGATGCGGACCGCGTACCGCCTCGGACGAGGGTACGTCTGGGATCCGCACGACGCGCCCCCGGACCCTCCGCCGCAGATCGACCGCCGCCTCCGCACGCTCTCCCGGGGCGTCGGCGCCTCGCTGCATGCCCTGCATGCGGCCTTCCAGCTCGGTTGCGCGCGGCCTGACGAAGGCTCGCGGAAGAAGCGCAGTCCGCTGACGACCCACCTGGCGTCCGCCCAGCAGCGGTTCACCCAAGCCTTCCTCGCCATGCCCGAAACCATGCGCCAGGAGGTGTTCGAGGAGGGCCACCGCATCGGCGTCGCGGACGTCACGGAATGGCGCACCACCTGTTCCGGCGCCATGGCCGCCGCGCGCGTCGCGAGCGTGCTCGCCGCCGACGGTCTCGACGTCTACCTGCCGTCCGTCCGGACGGACATGGCCGACAAGGTCGATCTCGTGGCCTACGACGCGCAGGCGCGCGAAGGCGTCTGCCTCCAGGTCAAGAACGACCACGGCGAGGCCTGGACGTCCTGCACGGCGTATCCGACGGACGATCTCGCGGCCGCCTCGAAGCTCGATCCGTACCTGCGGGACTTCATCCGCGGCGTCCGCGCGTACGGGACCCGCACCGGCGGGAAGTGGCACGCGCTCCTCGTCCGCGTCGGGAGCAAGTCCTCCCTGTTCCAGGAGCTGGACTGCCCGGGCCTGCGGCGGCCGCTGCAGGAGACGCTCGCGCGGATCCTGCCGGCCTCGGCCGCGCGCCTCCGTACCTTGGCCGAAGCGTCGACCGGCTAGCTCCAGGACCGATCCGCCCGACGGACGGTCCTTTTTCGTCCCCGTTCCTTGACGGAGCCCTCCCGCGCGCACTAGCGTGGAAGCAGGACCTTGAAAGGAGGCCGCCATGGAAGACGGCATCATCGCGATCGCGGTGCCGCAAGCGGCCACCGCCTATGTCCGCCCCAGCGCGCTCGTCTTCACCGCGGAAGGCGGCAGGCTCGTCCTGCATGTCACGCGCGGCCGCGACGAGACGCTCCGCCTGCTCGCCGAGAAACGCGCCCGGACGCGCGACGAGCGCTACCGGCTGTCGGTCGAGGTCGCCGAAGCGTCCGTCCTACCCGAGCGTTCCGACGCCCCGTCCGTCACGGTGGCCGCGACGCCGTCGCTCCAGATCCTCATGGAGGCGGCGTTCGAGGTGATGCCGCTCCTCGACCGGCTCGAACAGGCCGTCTACGGCGAGACGCCCGGCCTCGACGCCTTCGTCCTGCCGTACGCGCCGGAGATCGAATCGGGCTTCGGCGTCGTCCGCACGCACGCCGGCCCGCTCCTCGAGACGTTCCACTCGCGCCGCCAGGCCGCCCAGTTCCTGAGGCGCCACAAGGCGCTCATCGCGGCCGCCGATTGGGACGAGGCCTGCGACGGCTTCGGCCGCAGTCCGATCGTCGACGACGCGGCCCGCGCGCCCGAAGCCTTCGGCGGATTCGCCGCCGCCGTCATCGGCGCCCGCTACCGCGTCCGCCGCCTCATGCGCGACGCCGCGTTCCGCCGCCGCCGCTGAAACGCAAGACCGGCCCCTTTCGGGAGCCGGTCTTTTCCTTTTTCTTATTCCACCCAAGGAGAGGTCCTGCACTTGGCCTCCAGACGCGAGCCACCGGCTCGCTGCCCAGTCCGACCGAATGGTAGGCGCGTAGGGGATGCCTGCGGAGGTACCCGTTGGTACCGCAGCAGGCATCCCCGAAAGCGCCGGCGGATGTCCTAGGCCATGAGGGCCGCGAACTCTTCCTTCTCGATGGTCTCGTTCTTGAGGAGGACCTCGACGACCTTATCCATCTTGGCGCGCTGCTCGCGGACGACCCGCTCGGCCTGCGCCTTGCCGTTCTGGATGAGGGCGGCGACTTCCTCGTCGATCTGTTGGGCGACCTTTTCGCTGTAGTCGCGCTGGGAGTGGATCTCCTTGCCGAGGAAGATCATCTCCTCGTGCTCGCCGTAGGTCCTGGGCGGCAGGACGTCCGACATGCCGAAGCGCGTGATCATGTCCTTGGCGAGCGAGGTGGCCTTGCGGAGGTCGCTCGAGGCGCCGGTCGTGAGCTCCGAGAAGATCTCGCGCTCCGCGACGTAGCCGCCGAGCATGACGGCGATGTCGTCGATGAACTCGCTCTTCGTGTGCATGCGCTTGTCCTCGGTCGGGAGCTTGATCGTGTAGCCGGCGGCGAAGCCGCGGGAGATGATCGAGATCTTGTGGACCGGGTCGGCGTGCTTCGAGAAGTGCGCGACGAGCGCGTGGCCGGCCTCGTGATAGGCCGTGACCTTCTTCTCGCGGTCGTTCATCACGTAGCTCTTGCGCTCGGGTCCGAGCATGACCTTCTCGACGGAGTCGAGGAGCATGGCTTCGGTGACTTCCGTCTTGTCCTTGCGCGCCGCCAGGATGGCGGCCTCGTTCATCAGGTTGGCGAGGTCCGCGCCGGAGAATCCGGGCGTCCGCTCGGCCAGCTTGCGCAGGTTCACGTCGGGGGCGAGCGGCTTCTTCTTGGCGTGGATCTTGAGGATCTCCTCGCGGTCGTTCAGGTCCGGCGGGTCGATGACGACGCGGCGGTCGAAGCGGCCGGGGCGGAGGAGCGCCGGGTCGAGCACGTCGGGGCGGTTGGTCGCCGCGAGGACGATCACGCCGGCGTTGGGTTCGAAGCCGTCCATCTCGGTCAGGATCTGGTTCAGCGTCTGTTCGCGCTCGTCGTGCGAGCCTCCGAGGCCCGCGCCGCGCTGGCGTCCGACGGCGTCGATCTCATCGATGAAGATGATGCAGGGCGCCGTCTTCTTGGCCTTGGCGAAGAGGTCGCGGACGCGGCTCGCGCCGACGCCGACGAACATCTCCACGAACTCGGAACCGCTGATGTGCAGGAAGGGGACGTTGGCCTCGCCGGCGACGGCGCGCGCGAGGAGCGTCTTGCCGGTGCCGGGGGAGCCCATGAGCAGCACGCCCTTCGGGATCTTGGCGCCGAGCGCCGAGAACTTCTTGGGGTTGCGCAGGAAGTCGACGACCTCCGTGAGCTCTTCCTTGGCTTCCTTCACGCCGGCGACGTCCTTGAACGTCACGCGGTTCTTGCCGTCCTTCGGCACCTCGCGGGCCGAGGACTGGCCGAACATCATCGCGCGCATGTTCTGGCCCTGCACGTTGCGCATCATCAGGTAGATGAAGCCGCCGATGAGCAGGAAGGGGAGGATGACGGGGATGAGCACCGACATCCAGTAGCCGAAGCCGCCCGGCTGCTTCACGGCCACCTCGACGGCCTGGAGCTTCTCCGGCGCGACGCCGAAGTCGCGGAGCGCCGAGACGAGCGAATCGCCGGATTCCTTGACGGCCTCCTGCTTGGAACCGTCCTGGAGCTCGATCTTCAGGTCGTTGCCGCGGATCTCGATGGACTTGACCTCGCCCTGTCCGATCTGGGCCGCGAGGGTGGAGAGGTCGATTTCTTTCGGGGCGTCGCCTTTCAGCGAGGCGGTGCTGAAGAGCACGCCCAAGCCGACCAGGACGACGAAGAAGAGGATGAGGTTGCGGACGACGTATTTAGGCATGGGAGATGTGGTTCGGGCCCCGGAAGCCCGGCGGGTTCCCGGGGCGACCGCGCCGCGAGGCGCTTAGCCCTTCGTTTCTTCCGCCGACGCTTCCGTCTTGTCGGAACCGCCCTCTTCCAGCGCCTTCAGCGAGAGGCCCAGGCGATGCTGTTCCGGCTCGATCGAGACGATCTTGAATTTCATGGTGTCGCCGATCTTGGCGATGTCGCTCACGTTCTTCACCGGCTTCTTGGAGAGCTCGGAGATGTGGGCGAGGCCGTGGATGTCGCGGTCCAGCTCGACGAAGAAGCCGAACGGGTTGACCTTGAGCACCTTGCCTTCGACCGTGTCGCCGACCTTGTACTTCTCGCCGACGGTCTTCCAGGGGTCCTGGATGAGCTTCTTCATGGAGAGGAAGATCTTGGAGCCCTCGATGCCGATGACCTCGGCCTTGACCGTCTCGCCGACCTTCACGAGGTCGCGCGGGTGGTCGATGCGCTGCCAGGCGATCTCGGAGATGTGGACGAGGCCCTCGAGGTTGTCGAACTTCACGAAGACGCCGAAGTCCGCGATGGCCGTGATGACGCCTTCGACGACGTCGCCGACCTTGTACTTGTCGAGGACGCCCTTCTGCGCCTCTTCCCAGACGGCCTTCTCGGAGACGATGAGCTTCTCCTCGCGCTCGTTCACGTCGATGACCTTCACGTTCATGGAGGTGCCGACGAAGCTCTTGAGCTTCTCGAGGATCTTGATCTTGTCGCCGCCGGAGACGCGCGGGTAGTTGTCGGGGGAGAGCTGGGAGACCGGGAGGAAGCCGTTCACGTGGTTCACGCGGACGAGCAGGCCGCCCTTGTTGGCCTCGACGATCTTGGCGGGGATGAGCTCGCCCGTGTCGATCATCTTGCGGAGCGTGTCCCAGGCGCGCTGCTGTCCGGCGTAGCGGAAGGAGAGTTCGACCTCGCCGAGCTCGTTCTCGAGCTCGATGACGGTCGCCTCGACCTCGTCGCCGGGCTTGAGGCCGTCGTATTCGCCGGCTTCCGCGAAGATCTCGCGGCCGCGGACGACGCCGGTCTTGTAGCCGTCGATGTCGACGCGGATCTCGTTCTTGGCGATCGAGATCACCTTGCCTTTGACGACGTCGGCGACCTTCGGGATCTTCAGCCAGTCCTTGTCGGCAAGGAGGGTCTTCAGGTCGACGGCCGCGGTTTTGGTGTTGGACATAGGAATAAGGTTAAGAATTAGCCTTTTAATACTTAAAATCGGGCTGGGTTACGAGTTACGGGAGCCGCCCGGTGGCTCCTTTAAAAGGCACGGGGAGTATAGGGAAAACCGCCATATTTGGCAAGTCCCCGCGCCCCCTGCTACATTCCGGCCAGTCCGCACCTTTCACCATCCCCCAGGAGCCCCCCGTGAGACACCAAGATCCGCCGTCGCCGGTCCGCGATGGCCGGCGCATCGGCGTCGGGAACGTCATCGTCATCGCGCTGGTCGTCGGGGTCGCCGCGGCCCTGCTCCGGAGCCTCGTCTTCCGGGGCGCGCCGGCCGCGCAGGCCGTCTGCAGCGTCGCGGTCGGCCTCGCCATCGCGGTCTACGGAGGCGCGCGCCTCTTCGACCCGGCCCGCCGCGTCCCCTCCGGCGTCTATGTCGTCATCGTCGGCGTCGGCCTCGCGCTCACGCTCCTCTGGGCTTCCTTCCTCTTCTGACCCTCCTTGCGGGGGTCTTTTTCGTTTCCGGCCCCCCTTGCCCGGCGCGGTCCGCGATGCTACGCTGACCCCGTAAAACAGCCTCACCCGTTCCACATGACGATACAGTTTCTGGGCGTTTCCTGCTTCAAGATCACGACGAAGATCGGCAACGACGAGGTGACCATCGTGACCGATCCGTACTCCGAGAAGATCGGGAAACTGCCGCGCAACCTCGCGGCCGACATCGTCACCGTGAGCCGCCGCACGCACGACCACCACAACAATCTCGAGGCGGTCGCGGAAGGCGCGTTCCTCGTCGAGCACCCGGGCGAGTACGAGGTGAAAGGCATCCCCATCTACGGCACGCCCGCGATGCACGAGAAGCCGGAGCCGAAGGACTATCACAAGAACGTCATCTTCCAGTTCACGATCGACGACATGCGCGTCACGCATCTCGGCGGCCTCTCCGTCCCGCTCACCGACGAGCAGCTCGCCCAGCTCGGCGAAGTCGACGTGCTCATGATCCCCGTCGGCGGGGGAGACGTCCTCGCGGCGCAGGCCGCGGCCGACCTCGTGAGCCGCATGGAGCCGCGCATCGTCATCCCGATGCACCACAAGATGAAGGACCTCGCGCTTTCCGCCGGCGCCGTCGAGCCGTTCGTGAAGGAAGTCGGCGCCAAGACGATCGAGACCGACAAGTGGAAGGTCCTGAAGAAGGACCTGCCGCAGGAAGAGACCTTCATCGTCCTCCTTTCGAAAGCCTAGAACCGCATGCCGCACGCCACGCACAAGGCGCGTAGGATCCTCACGAGCGAACCCGCGCGCGTGCCGTTGCGGCGTCGGCGCAGCCGCTTCGAGCAGCAGCTCCAGCTCGGCGTGGCGGTCGGATTCACGACGCTCGTCATCGCGAGCCTCTACGTGGCGACCTTCAAGTCCCGGATGCCGGCGCAGGGCTTCGCCTTCGACGCCCCGCGCTGGTCGCTCCTCGACGAGGACCTGCTCGATCGGGCGAAACCCGTCTACCAGGACCTGACCGGCGTGAAGGCGTCGCTCCTCCGGCTGACCTCGACCGGCAAGACCCAGGCCGACGCGGCCCTCATCCTGAAAGCCAAGATCGAAGCCCGCGCCGCCGCGAGCGGCACGCCCGAGACTCCTGAAACTCCCGAAACGCCCTGACGCTCCCATATGAAGAAGCCTCCCGAACAGACGACGCTCGACGAGCTGAACATCGGCAAGATCGAACCGCGCTCCATCACCGACGAGGTGCAGGAGTCGTACTTGGACTACGCGATGTCGGTCATCGTGAGCCGCGCGCTCCCTGACGTGCGCGACGGCCTCAAGCCCGTGCACCGCCGCATCCTCTACGCGATGTGGAACATCGGTCTCCGCCCCGGCGCCAAGTTCCGCAAGTCGGCGAACGTGGTCGGTGAAGTCATGGCGAAGTACCACCCGCACGGCGACGCCGCCATCTACGACTCGATGGTCCGCATGGCCCAGGATTTCGCGATGCGCTACATGCTCGTCCACGGCCAGGGCAACTTCGGCTCGATGGACGGCGACGCGGCCGCCGCCATGCGCTACACCGAAGCGAAGCTCCGCGGCATCTCGGAACAGATGCTCGGCGACATCGAGCGCGACACGGTCGACTTCGTCCCGAACTACGACGGCGCCCACAAGGAGCCGACGGTCCTTCCGGCCGCGCTCCCGAACCTCCTCCTGAACGGCACGCTCGGCATCGCCGTCGGCATGGCCACCAACATCCCGCCGCACAACCTCTCCGAGGTCTGCGACGCGGTCATGCATCTCATCGAGGACAAGGACTGCTCGGTGGCCGACCTCTGCCAGTTCGTGAAGGGTCCCGACTTCCCGACGGGCGGCATCGTCTACGACGTGAAGGCCATCCGCCAGGCCTACGCCACCGGTCGCGGCGGCATCGTCATGCGCGCGAAGACGGACATCGTCGAGACGAAGTCCGGTTTCCACATCATCATCACCGAGATCCCGTACGCGGTGAACAAGGCGACCTTGATCGAGAAGATCGCCGACCTCGTCCGCGAGAAGAAGCTCGAAGGCATCAAGGACCTGCGCGACGAATCCAACAAGGAAGGCGTGCGCGTGGTGATCGAGCTGAAGCGCGACGCGTATCCCAAGAAGGTCCTGAACAAGCTCTTCAGCGCCACCCAGCTGCAGGAGACCTTCCACGTGAACATGCTCGCGCTCGATGGCGGCATCCAGCCGCGCATCATGAACCTCAAGGCCATCCTCGAGGCCTACGTGAAGCACCGCCAGGAGGTCGTCCGCCGCCGCACCGAGTTCGACCTGAAGCGCGCCAAGGAACGCGCCCACATCCTGAAGGGCCTGAAGATCGCGCTCGACAACCTCGACGCCGTCATCAAGACCATCAAGGCGTCCAAGGACAAGGACGAGGCCAAGAAGAACCTCATGTCCAAGTTCAGGATGGACGACATCCAGGCGCAGGCCGTGCTCGACATGCGCCTCCAGCAGCTCGCCAACCTCGAGGCCAAGAAGATCACCGACGAGCTCAAGGAGAAGCTCGCGCTCATCAAGGAGCTCGAAGCCATCCTGGAGTCGCCCAAGCGCATCCTCGGCATCATCAAGGACGAGGTGAAGGGCATCCGCGAGAAGTTCGGCGACGAGCGCAAGACGCAGATCGTCGCGCACGGCGTGAAGGAATTCTCGGCCGAGGACTTCGTGGCCAACGAGCCGACGCTCGTGATGCTCACGACCGACGGCTACATCAAGCGCGTGCACCCCGACACCTTCAAGCAGCAGTCGCGCGGCGGCAAGGGCGTGGCCGGCATCGCCACCAAGGAAGAGGACATCGTGAGCCAGATGTTCACGACCAACACGCACGCCGACCTGCTCTTCTTCACGACGCGCGGGCGCGTCTTCCAGCTCAAGGCGTACGACGTCCCGCAGGCCTCGCGCACCTCGAAGGGCCAGGCCATCGTGAACTTCCTCCAGCTCGCCCCGAACGAGAAGGTCTCGTCCGTCATGGCCGTGGCCGACATCGCCGACAGCAAGTACCTGGTGATGGTCACGAAGAACGGCGTCATCAAGAAGACGGAACTCGACGAGTTCAAGGAGGTCCGCCGCTCCGGCCTCATCGCCATCAAGATCAAGCCCGACGACAACCTCGAATGGGTGAAGCCCTCCGGCGGCGCCGACGACATCATGCTCGTCACCGCGCAGGGCCAGTCGATCCGCTTCAGCGAGAAGGACGTGCGCCCGATGGGCCGCTCCGCCGCCGGCGTGACCGGCATGCGCATGAAGGGCAAGGACTTCATCGTCGGCATGGACGTCGTGGACGCCAAGGCCGCCGACAAGGGCGCCTTCGACCTGCTCGTCGTCATGGAGCACGGTTTCGGCAAGCGCACCAACCTGAACGAGTACAAGACGCAAGGACGCGCGGGCTCCGGCATCAAGACCGCCGAGGTCACCGCCAAGACCGGCCCCATCGTCTCCGCCATGCTCATCAACTCCAAGGACGCGCGCGACCTCATCGTCATCTCGGAGAAGGGCCAGACCATCCGCTTCTCCTCCGCCACCATCCCGAGCCTCAGCCGCGCCACGCAGGGCGTCCGCGTCATGCGCTTCAAGGCCGAGAAGGATTCCGTCTCATCCGTGACCCTCATCTAAGATGAAAGCCTTCTTCGGCTGGGTGAAGCAGTGGGCGCGCACGGCGTATGAAGCCGCGACGCGCGTCGAGTTCTACCGCACCGCCGGCGCGCGCAAGACCGGCGACGCCGTCGGCTACCTGGCGATGTTCGCCGTGGTCTGGACGCTCCCGATCGCCGTCATGTTCTTCGTCGGCCTGCGGCAGGTCTCCCAGCACGTCGCCGAAGGCCTCCGGACCGACATCCCGCCCGGCACGGTCTTCGAGATGAAGGACGGCAAGCTCTCCAACAACCTCCAGGAGCCGCTCGTCTTCCGCAGCGAGGGCGCGGTCGTCATCGTGAACACCGCCAGCTCGACGCTCAGCCTCCAGGAAGGGGAGAGCGGCATCGTGGTCGGACAGACCGGCATCGAGCAGAGCGACGACGTCGGCGGCGAGACGGTCGACTTCTCCCGCGCGCCGGACTTCCGCGTGACCCGCGAGGACCTCATGGCCGACATCGCGCGCTGGGCGCCGCTCGCGCTCTTCGTCGCGTCGCTCCTCGCGCTCGTCTTCATGTTCCTGACGTTCTGGGGCGGCTTCCTGCTGAACGCGCTCATCCACGGCTTCGCCCTCTGGCTCATCCTCAAGCTCTGGAAGCGTCCGCAGCCGTGGCGCGCGTCCTTCATCGCAGCGTCGTACGCCGCGACGGCCGCCATCGTCCTCAGCATGATCCTGCAGGGCGTGGCGCAAGCCTCGATGCTGCCGGACCTCGTCTACTGGGCGTTCATCGCCTGGATAGCGTACGATACGGTCAAGGGAGGTGCGCATGAGCGGAACCGGGAAAAAGCCGCCGCCGACCGCCCTCATACGGAGGGCAAGTCCGGACCTGTCTGACGCCGACCTCGTCGTCTTGATGCATCTGCACGGCCACCTGTTCGGCCGGAAGAGGCTCCACGCGACGTTCGATCCCGCCGCGACGGCCTCGCGGATCAGGATCCACAACGAGGAGGACGCCGACCCGCAGGGCTCCTACCTGATCTACGACGAGGCGCTCCAGCGCTTCATCGGCATCGTCCGGCGCGGCGCGTTCATGATGGAACGCCCCGTAGACGCCGGACGCGCCCGCCTGACGTTCTTTCCCGCCGCGCGGGCGTGAGGCCCTCCTTGCAAGGAGGGCCTTTTTTCGTCTATGGTACCGCCAGTTCTTTCAAGGAGGCCGCCATGGCCGAAGGCATCGTTTCACGATTCCAGAAGCGGCGCGCCGAGAAACGCGTCAAGAAGATCGCCATGTTCGGCAACGCCAAGAAGGCGGGGCTCGGCATGGACCGCGAGAAGCTCAGGGTCGGCGTCGAGAGCGCGCTCCGCAGGCACTTCCCGACGAAGCCCGTCCGCGGGCATTCCGCCTACGTGGAGCTCAATCTCACCCAGGACCTCGACGAGCTCGCCGAGGCCAAGGAACGCACGATGCGGGACGATCCTCCCGAGGTCGTCGTCCTCTTCGGCGGCGACGGCACCACGCAGAAGACGCTCGGCGAGGACGAGGAGTTCCTCCGCTTCCTGACGCACGACCCGGAGCACGCTCCGGAAGTCGTCGTGATCGGCGGCGGGACCAAGAACGTCGTGCCGAACGCCCTCAACCTGCTCGGCCAGGCGCCGCTCGACGCGCTCGACGTCGTCTGCGAGAAGATCCGCCGCGGCATCCCGCGCGACATCGTCGTCTGCCCGATCCTCAAGATCAACGACCGCCACGGCTTCATCTACGGCTCCGGCCTGCCGGTGAACGCGCTCGACGAGTACTACCGGCACGAGCCGGGACCGTGGCGCGCGGCCAAGGCCGGCGCGTCGATCGTCTGGCGCGAGACGCTCGGCCGGCTGTCGCCTTGGCGGCGCCCGTCCATCTTCCGGCGCTTCGAGGCTTCGATCTCGGGGCGTGGACGCGACGGCGCGGAACGCGAGGTCGCGATGGACCGCTTCAACGGCGTCATCGCCTCGTCGCTCCGCGAGATCCACTCGCTCCTCAAGGTCACGCACCGCGCCGGCGAACGGCTCGCGTGCTTCCACGCCGTCTGCCACGAGAACGGCTTCTGGCGGAGCGCCATGAACCTTCCCGGGTTCGCCCTCGGCGCGCCGCTCGTCGGCTCCGTCGAGGAGCTCGTCACCGACCGCATGGTCATCCGCTACGCCGGCCCCATGCGCCACACCATCGACGGCGAGATCTACGATTCCACCGCCAAGCTCGGACGCGTCGCCGCCGCCGAGTCCGGCGAGGATGTCGTCGTCATCGAGACGGGCCCGTTCATCAGGTTCGTCCGCGGCTAGTCCCGGCCCGCGCGCCGGGATTTTTTTTAAGGGAAAAACCCCGCTCGCCGCGCGCCGGGGAGGGGAGGTCTTGCCAAAACCGAGGGATACCGCTACACTGCCGTTGTCATTTATCGTATACTGACTATGGGTCTCCCCGGACATCGCCGGACTTCCTCGCATAAGCGCCGCCGCGCCGCTCACTTCGCCCTCGGCAAGAAGCAGCTCGCGGAATGCCCGAAGTGCAAGAAGCCGGTCCAGCCCCACAAAGCTTGCGCCTTCTGCGGAACCTACAAGGGCCGCCAAGTGCTCAAGACCAAGGCTTCCAAGAAATAGGACGTACTTTCAGTGAGGTAACGCGTCAGCCCTTTATGTCCAACCGCCATCTCGCCCGGACCGTCGCCATGCAAACCCTGTATGAACGGGATTTTCACGGCGGCAAGATGGAAGATCCCGATGCGGCCACGGTGCGCAACTTGGAAGAGTTCGCCCCCGGCCTCGACGACAAGGGCTTCGCCAAGGAGCTCGTGGATGGCGTGTTGAAGCATCAGAAGGACATCGACGCGACCATCACCAAGTACGCGCCTGCGTGGCCGTTGCCGCAGATCACGATCGTCGATCGGAACATCCTCCGTATCGGCGTTTTTGAACTCAAGCATTCGGACACCGTCCCCTCGAAGGTCGCCATCAACGAGGCCATCGAGCTCGCCAAGACCTTCGGCGGCGAATCCTCCGGCAAGTTCGTGAACGGCGTCCTCGGCGCCATCTTCAAGGACATGATCGCGAGCGGCGCCGTGAAGGAGGTCGACAAGCAGGAGCCGAAGAAGAAGGAAGAGAAGGGGGCAGACGAGGCCGATGGCGAAGGACCGAAGGCCGAAGCCGAGGTCAAGCCGGCCGAACCGGCCTGACCGCACCGTTAACTCATCGCGTTTCTGCGGCGATACGTACCTGTCTGCGCGACGGGACATGTCGCTACGGAAAGGCGCGCATCGCGCACCCATGAAAGACTTCTCCACGTTCGAGGAGAAGATCGGCGTCCAGTTCAAGGACCGGGATCTTCTCGTCCAGGCGTTCGTCCACCGCTCCTACCTCAACGAGCATCCGGATTTCCGCCTCGGCCATAACGAGCGCCTCGAGTTCCTCGGCGACGCCGTGGTCGAACTCGTCGTCACCGAATACCTGTACGCCAACTACCCGAACCCCGAAGGCGAGCTGACCAACTGGCGCGCCGCGCTGGTCAACGCCAACACGCTCGCCGCCATCGCCCAGGACGACCTCGGCATGGAGCAGTACCTGTACCTCTCGCGCGGCGAGGCGAAGGACGCCGGCTCGAAGGCGCGTTCCTACATCCTCGCGAACGCCATCGAGGCGCTCATCGGCGCGATGTACCTCGACCGCGGGATGGAGGTCGTGAGCGATTTCATCCGGCGCTACGTCATCTCGAAGCTCGACAACATCCTCGAGAAGAAGCTCTACATCGACCCGAAGAGCCGCTTCCAGGAAGCCGCGCAGGAATCCTCCGGCGTCACGCCGTCGTACCGCGTGCTTTCCGAGACGGGCCCGGACCACGCCAAGGAGTTCGACGTCGGCGTGTATCTCGGCTCCGAGCTCGTCGCCAGCGGCAGGGGTTCCTCCAAGCAGGACGCGCAGATCGAAGCCGCCAGGAAGGCCCTCGAGGTCAAAGGCTGGTAGGAAAAGACGCCTCGCCGTCGCGCGGGGCGTTTTTCTGTTGTATACTGGAGCCATATGCTCACCGCCCCGTCACTCTTCGGCGCCGCGGCGCAGAAAGGCGCGTCCGACCTGCATCTGCTCGTCGGCCACAGGCCCATCCTGCGCATCACCGGCGAACTGTTCGACCTCGAAGGCGAGGACGTCCTCACGGACGCCTCGATGGAGAAGGTCGTCCGGCAGATCGCCACGCCGGAGCAGTTCGAGCGCTTCCGGATCGAGAAGGAGCTCGACCTCGCCTACGGCGTCGAGGGCGCGCGCTTCCGCGTGAACCTGCACTGGGAGAAAGGGCACATCGGCCTGGCCGCGCGTACCATCCCGCAGGACATCCCGACGATGTCCCAGCTCGGACTGCCGCCGGTCATCCAGGGCTTCACCGACCTGCCGCACGGGCTCATCCTCGTGACCGGTCCGACCGGCGCGGGCAAGTCGACGACCCTCGCCGCGATGGTCGACTACATCAACGAGAGCCGCCGCGTGAACATCATCACGCTCGAGGACCCCGTCGAATTCCTCTTCACGCCCAAGCGGTCCATCATCCGCCAGCGCCAGCTCGAGAGCGACATGGTCGCGTTCTCCGAGGGCCTGAAGCACGTGCTGCGCCAGGACCCGGACGTCGTCATGGTCGGCGAGATGCGCGACCTCGACACCATCGCCACCACGCTCACCCTCGCCGAGACGGGCCACCTCGTCTTCGCCACGCTCCACACCTACAGCGCGCCGCAGACGGTCTCGCGCATCATCGACGTCTTCCCGCCGTTCCAGCAGACACAGATCCGCCTCCAGCTCGCCATGACGCTCCGCGGCGTCGTCTCGCAGCAGCTCCTGCCGCGCGTCGGCGGAGGCCTCATCGCCACCCGCGAGGTGCTGGTCAACACGCCGGCCTGCGCCAACCTCATCCGCGAGAACAAGGTGGAGCAGATCAAGAACGTCATCCAGACCGGCGCGGCCGTCGGCATGCAGTCCTATTCGCAGGACATCAAGCGCTTGGTGAAGGAGGGCCTCATCACGCCGGAGACCGCCGAGAACTACCTGATCGCCAGCAACGAGAGCCAGAAGTGACGGACGAGGCCCGGGCCGACCGGGCCTTTTCATTTTGACGCCTCGGCGGCGCGCGGGTAGGGTGAAGCGGCTCTTTCAACCGGAGGTCCGCATGCGGCGCCCCATCGTCCTGGCCCTGTCCTTCCTCGCCGCCTGCGGCGACAACCTCGACCGGGTCGATCCGGTCGACATGACGTTCGTCGCGGACGTCGCGGAGCTCGAGAACACCTGCGACGACCGCCCCTTGGCGGCCGACGCCGAGGTCTTCGTCGACGCGATCCGCGCCGCCGACGGCACGGTCGAGCTCCGGGAGTGGGGGCGCCTCATTCCCGGACCCGGCGTCTTCCCGAACGTCCGCCCGCACGCCGGCGCCGTCTCCTACGACGCCCGGCGCTACTCGAGCTATCCCGACAAGACGTACCCGTACCGCATCGAGGGGACGCTCGCGATGGAGGCGATGGACCTGACGTTCACCGAACGCTGGTACCGCTCGCCGGACTTCGCCGACTGCGTCCGCAAGGTCCGCGTCGTCGGCAAGCCGCGCGGCTTCCGCGAGGCGGCCTCGCTCGACGGCCGGTACGAGATCATGACGTCCTACTACGGCGAGGTCTGCGGAAACGATCCGCTTCCCGAGCGGCCTCTCGGCGAGCGCGTCTACGTGCTCGATGCGCACCCGCGCCCGACCGGGCTGGCCGTCATCCTCGGCGGCGCGATCTTCCTCGAACCGCCGGTGCCCGGCGCCGACGGCCTCGTCGATTGGACCGGCCGCCTGTACTTCTCGGGCGTCGAAGGCGTCCAAGAGGTCGAAGGCTCCCTGCGCGGGACCTTCGCTCCGGGAGACGTGCGGGCCGAGCTGGGGTTCCGGACGGAGGACCAGCCGGCCGACTGCCGCCACGCCTACGTCCTCGGCGGCGCCAAACGCGCGGCCGAACCCTCCGACGTCGGAGGCGACTACGCCGCCGTCTACCGCGTCCGCAGCGAGTGCGAAGGCACGACCGTCGCCTACGAGGCGCCGCTCATCGCGGTCCGCCAAGGCCCGGACGAGATCGAGTTCCTCGACGAGATGGGCGATTGGTTCATCGACGCCGACGGCAGGACGCTCCACGAGACCGACGGCACCGAAGCCGAAGGCCAGACGGCGACGTTCTCCGGATCGTACGACCCGCCCTACCTGTCCTACACGGTCGAGTTCCGCACCTTCGCCGGCGACGGCAGCTCCTGCGCCTACGCCTGGGACGTCGACGCCACGCTCCGCTACGCCCCGGAGTTCGCCTGGGACCCGGCCTTCCGGCCGGACCCTCCGAACCCCAACGACAAGACCGGCATCCTCCGACGTGTGGCGCCGCGCGCCCTTCCGACGAAGGCGTTCATGCCCGGCCCATCGCTCGGCCCGCTCAGCCCGTGACCCTCGGTCGCGGGTTTTTCTTACCCTTGAAAAAAAGCGCGAAAACGGCTATCGTTCCATGGCTGGCGGGCGTAGCTCAACGGATAGAGCACCGGTCTTCGGAACCGGCTATGGGGGTTCGATTCCCTCCGCCCGCACCAGGGTCTTGATTAATTTCCGGGTTTGCGTTAGATTGCCCCTTGTGAGAAACGCGTTTCGCGCGACCGCGCGAAACACCATGAACCGCCATCAAGTCCACGCCTGCGTGGACGCGAAGGAGGAGCGAAGGACAAGCGATAGGGAGGACGGGCTCAGCACGTCCGACCGGCAGCTTGTCCGCGAGCGACATGCGTCGGTAGCTCAGCCGGTAGAGCAGAGGCCTCTTAAGCCTAAGGTCCTGGGTTCGACCCCCAGCCGACGCACCAGAAAGGACTCCACGACGTGGAGTTTTTTCTTTGCCGCGGAGGCTTTTTTCTGGTTGAATCACGGAAGCCCTTTCGATGGAGTCCCGCATGTCCGACTTCCAGTCCCGTCCCGGCGACGACCCTGCCCTCGCCCTCGCCCTCGCCGTCTGCAAGACGCTGGAGGAACGGCTCCTGCCGATCGTCCGCGCCACGGTCGCTCCGCTCCTCCGCGTCGGCGTCCATCCGCCAGGCAATCGCTACGAGATCGTCGAGCCTCCGCCGATCGGCGAGAAGATCATCACCTACGGTGAAGGCGGCGACGGCCCCTACGAGTGGGGCGTCGCCACCGAAGAGGATTGGGAACGCTATCGCGCGCAGGTGAAGCGCTGGGAAGCCGGCCGTCAGCTCGGACAGCTCTACTTGCCGGAGATGGAGGAGACGAACATCGACCTCCAGACCGGCGTCTCGGTCTGCGGCGTCCTCTCGGTCTTCCAGAATTTCGTCGGCATGCATCGGAGCTATCCGCGCCACGCCGACTGTCCGGACCCGCCGTCCGCCGGCCCCGACCTCCTTCCGCCGTGCACGACCGACGAGGACTTGGCCATGTTCCTCGAGAAGGACATGCTCGATCCCCGCAACTTCCGCGCGGTCCTGCGCCAACTGCACGCCTCGTTCACCGCCGAATCGGCGCTCTTCTCCTTGCTGAGCGACCTGCTCGGCTTCGACTACCGCGCCGTTCATCCCTGAACGGCGTTTTTCGACGAAAAAGCCCGCCTATGGTCGGCGGGCGAAAGGGGTCAGGATGGCGAGGATGTCATCGACGCAGGCGTCGAGCCGTCCTTCCCAGTTGGTCACGACGTGGTCGCAGTCGCCGGCGCGGGCGATCTCGATCTTGGCGATTTCCAGGCGCTCGCGGATGTCCTCCTCGCGCATGGGCGGGTCGCGACGGCGGAGGCGCGGCTCGAGGTCGTCGAACGAGCCGGGCTTGATGAAGATCAGCTGGGCTTCCGGCATCTTCTCCTTGATGATGCGGGCGCCTTGAATCTCGACGATCTTCACGACCAGCGGGTAGCGGTCCAGCGCGGCGTCGAGCGCCTCCCAGCCCGTCCCGTACCAGTGCTGGTTGTACGGGGCGTGCTCGAGGAAGTGATCGTCCTTGGCCCGTCGCTGGAACTCCTCGCAGGAGAGGAAGTTGAAGTGGACGCCGTCCAGCTCCTGCACCCCGTTGTTGACGCGCGGGTTGCGGCAGGTGGTCGAAAGCGTCTGTCCCGCTTCAGGCAGCTGGTCCATGGCCAGCCCCATCGCGGTACTCTTCCCGACGCCGGTCGGGCCGATGATGACGGCGAACGTGCCTTTGGCCATGGGGCCTCCTTTCAATGAGCCGACAGGAGCTTACCACATTGAATTCCCAGGGCTTTCTGGTACACTGTGGACAAGTCTATGACCCACAAACTTCTTAAATGCAGCGATTTCGGCCTCCAGTGCGATGCCGAATTCCGCGGCGCCACCGTCGAGGAAGTCTTGGAGCAGGCCAAGAAGCACGGCATGGAAGCCCACGGGCAGACCGCCGAACAGGTGAACTCCGAGGCCGTCATGCAGATCGCGGCCACCAAGACCCGCGACGAGGACGGCTCCTGAATCCGGCCCCCGGTTGACAAGACCGGGCCCACAGGCTATCTTGAGGCGTCGAGAATCCGACCCTGTCGGATTTTCATTTTCGCCGAAAAACCCTATGAATCTCCGCAACATCGCCATCATCGCCCACGTCGACCACGGCAAGACCACGCTGGTGGACGCTTTGCTGAAGCAGAGCGCCGGTTTCAAGCAGAAGGCCGACGCGGTGACGGAGCTCATCATGGACTCGAACGACCTCGAGCGCGAGCGCGGCATCACGATCTTCTCCAAGAACGCGTCCGTCAACTATAAGGACGTGAAGATCAACATCATCGACACCCCGGGACACGCCGACTTCGGCGGCGAGGTGGAGCGCATCATGCGCATGGTGGACGGCGTCCTGCTCGTCGTCGACGCCAAGGAAGGCCCGATGCCGCAGACCAAGTTCGTCCTGCGCAAGGCCATCCAGGCCGGCCACAAGGCCATCGTCGTCGTGAACAAGATCGACAAGCCGGGCGCGCGCCTCGAGTGGACGCTCAACAAGACGTTCGACCTCTTCGTGGAGCTCGGCGCCACCGACGCCCAGCTCGACTTCCCCGTCGTCTACGCGTCGGGCGTGCAGGGCAAGGCCGGTCTCGGCGAGGATCTGAACGAGATGAAGGACATCGAGCCGCTCTTCGAGAAGATCGTCGAGGTGATCCCGCCCCCGGTCATCGACGCTTCCGCGCCGCTCCAGTTCCTCTCGATCTCCCTCGCGTACGACAACTTCAAGGGCAAGATCGCCGTCGGGCGCCTGTATTCCGGCACCCTCAAGAAGAACATGGACGTGCTGCACATCGACCGCACCGGCGCGCGCAAGAAGACCCGCATCGTGAGCCTCATGGGCTACGTCGGCATGAACCGCGTCGACGTCGAGTCCGTGGAAGCGGGCGACATCTGCGCCATCTCCGGCGTCGACGGCGTCTCGATCGGCGAGACCATCACCGACATCAACGATCCGCGCCCGCTCCCGACGATCGACATCGAGGAGCCGACCGTGAAGATGACCTTCGGCGTGAACACGAGCCCGTTCTCCGGACAGGAGGGCCAGTTCACGACGTCGCGCCAGATCCGCGAGCGCCTCGACCGCGAGCTCGAGACCGACGTCGCGCTCAAGGTCGCCCCGACCGACGTCGAGAGCCGCTGGGTCGTCTCCGGCCGCGGCGAACTCCACCTCGCCATCCTGATCGAGAAGATGCGCCGCGAGGGCTATGAGCTCGAAGTCTCCCGCCCGCAGGTCATCTTCAAGGAAGAAGGCGGCAAGAAGCTCGAACCGATCGAGATGCTCTCGATCGAGTGCCCCGAGGAATTCGCGGGTTCCGTCATCCAGAAGCTCGGCCAGCGCCGCGGCGAGATGAAGGACATGAAGGTCGAAGGGCCGACCGCCTTCCTCGAGTTCGAGATCCCGACGCGCGGCCTCATCGGCTACCGCAGCGAATTCATGACGGACACGCGCGGCCTCGGCCTGATGAACACCCTGCTCAAGGGCTATGAGGAATACCGCGGCGAGTTCGAAGGCCGCCCGCACGGCTCGATGATCGCCCACGAGAACGGCACGACCACCAACTACGGCCTGCTCGGCGCCCAGGAGCGCGGACAGCTCTTCCTCGGTCCGTCCGTCGAAGTCTACGCGGGCATGGTCGTCGGCGAGACCGCCAAGCCGGAAGACCTCGTGGTGAACGTCTGCAAGCTGAAGGAGCTCTCCAACATGCGCTCGAAGGGCGACGGCGTGGCCGAGGCGCTCGACGTGGCGCACGTCATGGGCCTGGAAGACGCCATCGAGTACGTCGGCGACGACGAGCTCGTGGAGATCACCCCCAAGAACATCCGCATCCGCAAGACCCTCCTCGACCCGAACGCGCGCAAGCGCGCCGGAGGCAAGTGAGGACGAAGACGGCCGTACGGCCGTCTTTTCGTTTCCGCCGGCGGTCCGCGGTTGACGCGCGCGCGTTTCCGGCGTATGACGTCCTCGTCCACGTAAGGAGGAACCCGTGCCCTTTTCCCTGTACCTCGGTCTCGCCGTCCTCGCCGCCGCTTTCGTCATGTACCGCCTCCTGATCCGCCCGTCGCTGGAGAAGGAGGACCGTGACAAGCTCATCGCCGGGCTCAAGGCCGCCGCCCCGAGCGCGGCCGTCGATGCCTGCGGCGTCGTCGCCCGGGCGGGCCGCAAGGTCCGCTACGGCTGCGGCCACGTCGATACGCGCCGTTTCGCCCACGATTTCTACGGCGAAATCTGCGACGCGGATCCGGCGTCCATCCGGCGCTTCGGCCTGTGCGGCGACTGCCTGCTCGCCGCCGCGCTCGCGACCTCGTGCCGCTGCGCCGCCTGCGGCTACGTCATCCTGGCCGGCGAAGGCGTGGCCGTCGTCCGCCCGAGCCCGGAGATGCCCGAGGCCTGGAGGACGCCCGTCGGCGGAAACGGCGCCGTCGCGTGCCTCCGCATGGACTGCTGCCCGACCGCCGCCTTCTTCGCCGGGCACTGGACCGAGCGGGGCTACCTCCCGCGCGCGAGCGGCATGTCCGTGATCGGCGAGGTCTTCGCGTCCGGCGCCCCGGCCGCCGGGTCCGTCGGCCCCGTGAGCGGCAACGGCGTCTGAACCTCACGCTCCTCGCGGCCACGCGCGGAGCTTTTTCTTTTTCCTTGACCGTGCGCCCGTTTCCGCCTAAAGTGGCGATGCTATGCGATACTCCCAGCTGTTCGGCAAGACCTCCAAGAACGCGCCTTCGGACGCGGATTCTCCCAACGCCCGCCTGCTCGAGCAGGGCGGCTTCGTCGAGCACGTGATGGCCGGCGTCTATTCGTGGCTCCCGCTCGGGCTCTCCGTCCTCCGCAAGGTGGAGCAGATCGTCCGCGAGGAGATGGACGCCCTCGGCGGCCAGGAGATCTTCATGCCGTCGCTGCACCCGAAGGAGTACTGGGACACGACCGGCCGCTGGGACAAGGTCGACATCCTCTTCAAGCTGAAGTCGCAGACCGACAAGATGTACGCCCTCGGCTGTTCGCACGAGGAGGTCGTGACGCCGCTCGCGCAGAAGTTCACGCGCTCGTACAAGGAGCTGCCCTTCGCGCTCTACCAGATCAACACCAAGTTCCGCGACGAGCTGCGCGCCAAGTCCGGCGTCCTGCGCGGCCGCGAGTTCCGCATGAAGGACATGTACAGCTTCCACGCGGACCAGGCGGACCTCGAGGCGTTCTACGCCAAGGTCCTCGAGGCGTACGTGCGCGCCTTCAAGCGCTGCGGCCTCGACGTGAAGGTCGTCCAGGCCTCCGGCGGCATCTTCACCGACAAGATCTCGCACGAGTTCCAGGCGCTGACCCCGTCCGGCGAGGACACCATCCTCGCCTGCGAGGCCTGCCGCTTCGGGCAGAACCTCGAGATCGCCACCATGAAGGAAGGGGACGCCTGCCCGAACGGCGACGGCAAGCTCGTGAAGGTGAAGGGTATCGAGGTCGGCAACATCTTCGACCTCGGCACGAAGTTCTCCGACGCCTTCGGCTTCGACTTCATGAACGAGGAAGGCAAGCATGAGCGCATCCTGATGGGTTGCTACGGCATCGGCACCTCGCGCCTCGTCGGCGCCATCGTCGAGGCCTACAACGACGACAAGGGCATCGTCTGGCCCAAGTCCGTCGCGCCGTTCCACGTGCAGATCGTCCCGCTCAAGTCCAAGGACGCGGAGAAGCAGGGGACGATCGACGCGGCCGTCGCCTCGCTCGAGCGCGACTTCGCCGAGCGCCGCATCGACGTCTTGGTCGACGACCGCGACAAGGGCGCCGGCGAGAAGTTCGCCGACGCGGACCTGATCGGCGTCCCGCTCCGTCTCGTCATTTCCGAGAAGTCCCTCGCCGCGGGCGGCGTCGAATGGAAGGAGCGCGCCGCGTCCGAAGCCAAGAGCGTCCCGCTCGAGGGCCTCGGTGCCGAGATCGCGCGCTGGCTGAACGCCTGAAGATCCGGAAGGCGGCCTTGACCGAAGGCCGCCTTTTTTGGTGCTCTGGAAGGAGCACCTTCAAAGGAGACTCCCATGTGGCGCATCTTCCGCTGGCTCGACACCAAGGAGCCGGACTTCCACAAGTTCACCGTGATGGCCGTGGGCCTGCTCGCGATCGTCGGCACGGGCTTCCTGCTCGGCCAGGCGCATCCGGCCGCGGGCGTCGTCTTCGCCTATGCGGCGATCTTCGCCCTGCTCCGCGCGAGCCACACCTACCGCTTCGAGAAAAAGGCGCGCGAGGCGCCGCAGTCCGGACTGCCGATCGCGCAGGCTTCCGACCGCGAGATCCTCCGCCGCGTCCGCCGGCACGCCCGCACGGAATGGTGGCGCAAGCATATCCTGCACCTGGCCGCGCACGACCGCGGACCCCAAGGCGACCGCGCCCGCCGCATCGTCGCGGCGTGGAATGAGGCCGCGGCCGCCAAGAACGACGGACCCCGCCCCGAGTGAGCGGGGTATTTTCATGCTAAAATGCTGTTTGACAGCAAGGTATTTAATGTTCAATATAGGACTCCTATGTGGAACTGGCTCCAGACCCTAAAGAATATGCTCTTCTTCAGGCCGGTGCATGAGGCCCTGGTCGCATATGTGCAGAAGCTTCCCGATAATGTTCGGGTAAGCTGGGTTCGAGATGGAAAGTTTATTGTTGGTGAGGTCGAGGCGGGCAGCCACAAATTCAAGACTCAAGCGCACTCAGCCTCCGAGTTCATCATGATGGTCAATAGTGCTATTCTCGCCGTGCATGAAATTCCAGAGGACTACTCTGAGCTCGTTGCGCGATTTAAGGTGTATACTCCTCGTCCAGAAGAGTTTAAGAAACTGGATGACGCGGCCATTAAGAAGTCTTCTTTCAGCTCTGCTAGGAATGAAAAGGAAGTTCTGGCCGCAGCGTGAGATATGGGGGAATACGCCGACGCACGTTCCAGCAAAATGGTACGTTTTCTCGAGGGGTTGGTACGAAAGAATCCTAAGCTCCTGGAATTGCGTTCCGGTCGGCATCAAAGCGTCATCAAACACTTATTCGGTAAGGGATCGTACCCGGTCCCAACCTCCCATCGTTGGGTGAACAAGTACATCGTGAAAGATCTGTCAGAGCTGCTTATTGGTTGGGGCGTCTGTACGAAAGAGGATTTCGATAAAGCGATCAAATAGAAAACCGCGTCAGACTGACGCGGTTTTCTATTACGCCTTGCCCTTCAGCGAGTCCTTCAAGGTCTTGCCGGCCTTGAACTTCGGGACGCGGACTTCCGGGATGGTGATCTTCTCGGTGGGGTTCTGCGGGTTCACGCCCATGCGCGAGGCGCGCGTGCGGGCGGAGAAGGCGCCGAAGCCGGCGATCGTGACCTCGCCGCCGCCCTTGAGCTCCTCGATGATGAGGTCCGTGAGCGTCTCGACGATCTCTTCGCCGCGCTTCTTCGGGAGGTCGAGCTTTTCCGCCAGTTTCACCGCGAGTTCCGCTTTGTTCATATGATTACTCGATGATTTTTTGGATCTGGACGATCTTCACGGCCTTGCCGTCGTCGCCGACGGTCACGGCGACCGCGTTCAGGTCGACGGCGCCTCGGTCGGGGATCTCGAAGGCCTTGGTCTCGCCTTGGACGAAGCGGCTGATGGGGCCTTCCGGCTCCACGCCGAGGATGGACCAGCGCGCCCCCGTCATGCCGATGTCGGTGAGGTACGCGGTGCCTTTCGGGAAGATGCGCGCGTCGGCGGTCGGCACGTGCGTGTGGGTGCCGGTCACCGAGGAGACGCGTCCGTCGAAATGGATGCCGAAGGCGATCCGTTCCGAAGTCGCTTCGCCGTGGAGGTCCACGATGACGGCGTCGAGCTTCTCGACCTCGTGCCGTTTCAGGATGGCTTCCATGGCTTCGAACGGGCTGGCGTACGGCTCGCCCATGAAGACCTGGCAGATCAAGTTTACCACCAAGACCCGTTTTTCGCCAAGGGTTAGCGTTTTTTCGCCCTCGCCGGCCGTCCCCTCGGGGAAGTTGGCGGGGCGGATGAGCCGGTCCTTGAGCTCCGGGTCGGCCCAGACGTCATGCGGGCCTTTCTGGTTCGAGAAGATGTGGTTGCCGGAGGTGAAGAAGTCCACGCCGGCGGCGTGCAGGTCGGCGATGATGGGCTGCGTCACGCCTTTGCCGTGCGCGAGGTTCTCGGCGTTCACGATCGTCAGGTCGGGCTTGAACTCCTCCTTCAAACGAGGAAGCGCCCGTTTGAGCGCTTCTCGTCCGATCTTGCCGACGACGTCTCCGAAGATGAGGAACGTCATCATATCGTCGCCTTAGCGCGCGTACTCGATCGCGCGCATCTCGCGGATGACGTTGATCTTGATCTCGCCGGGGTACTGGAGTTCCTGTTCGCACTTCTTGGCGATGTCCTTGGCGAGCTGCCAGGCGCCGAGGTCGTCGATGCGCTGGGGCGAGACGAAGACGCGGATCTCGCGGCCGGCCTGGATGGCGTAGGCGCGGTCGACGGCGTCGAACGAGGTGGCGACCTTCTCGAGGTCCTCGAGGCGGCGGACGTAGTTCTCGAGCGTGTCCTTGCGGGCGCCGGGGCGCGAGCCGGAGATGGCGTCGGCGGCCTTGCAGAGGTAGCCCTCGATGTTGCGCGGCCGGTCCTCGTGGTGCGAGAGCGAGTGGTAGGCGATCTCCTCGGGGAAGCCGAACTTCTTCATGATGTTATAGCCGATCTCCGGGTGGGCGCCGGGGACGTCGTGGTCGACGGCCTTGCCGACGTCATGGAAGAGCCCGCCCTTGAGCAGCACCGCGGCGTCGGCGCCGACTTCCTTGGCGAGGAAGTTGCCGATGAGCGCGACCTCGATGGAGTGGCGGAGCACGTTCTGGCCGTAGGAGGTGCGGTACTTCAGGCGGCCGAGGATGGAGATGAGCTTGGGGTCGACGGAGCCCAGCGGGATGCCGCATTCGATCATGGCGTCCTCGCCGGCCTTCTTGATGTCGAGCGCGAGCGTGCGCTTGGCTTCCTCGATGGCCTCCTCGATCTTGGTCGGCTGGATGCGGCCGTCCTTGATGAGCGTCTCGAGCGCGAGGCGGGCGACCTGGCGGCGGATGGGGGAGAAGCCGGAGACGGTGATGACGTTCGGCGTGTCGTCGACGATGATCTCCGTGCCGGTCAGCTGCTCGAGCGACTTGATGTTGCGGCCTTCCTTGCCGATGATGCGGCCTTTCATCTCGTCGGAGGGGAGCTGGACCTGGGTCGTGGTCGTCTCGGCGCAGTGCGAGGAGGCGACGCGGGAGATGACGGTCGAGAGGATGTTGCGGGCCTTCACCTCGTACTCGTCGGTGCCGGCGCGCTCGATCTTGCGGATGCGGGAGAGGATCTCGTCCTGCGCCTCGTCTTCGATGGCCTTGAAGAGCTGTTCCTTGGCGGCCTCGCGGGGGAGTTCGGCGACCTTCTCGAGCTTCTCGCGGACGGCGATCTTGAGCTGCTCGATCTCGGCCTTGGCGGCGTCGATCTGCTTCGCGGTCTCGTCGCTCTTCTTGGTCTTCTCCTGGAGCTCGAGAAGCTGCTTGTCGAACATCGATTCGCGCTTCTCGAGGCGCTGCTGGACGGCGTTCAGTTCCTTGCGGCGCTCGGCCTCGTCGCGCTTGGCGTCGTCGAGCATCTGGACGGACTTCTTCTTGGCCTGGAGCTCGATCTCCTGGGCCTTGGCCTTGGCTTCGTTCACGGTGGCGACGGCCTTGGCCTCGGCGGACGCGATCTTGTCGGCGGTGACTTTCTTCTGGATGTAGTAGCCGGCGCCGAGACCGATCGCCAGGGCGGGCAGGGCGAGCAGCAAAAGCTGGACGGACATAAATGGGTGGTTATGCCGCCGTACCGGACCGGGTTGTTCGAGCGACGAAAAGCCGGAAGGCGTTTAGGCCTTCCTTGAAGCGCGCGCGGATTCTGTCGTATCTGCCGGAATCTGGAGGAAAAGTCGCATGGAAATGGGGGCGCAGCTCTCGTACTCAACCGGAACGGGACGAGCGGATCGCTAATGATGAACTGACTTGAACGTACCACGGGGCGGAGCCTCCGGCAAGGTGTATACTTCCCCCATGCCGAAACACCCGTATTTGCTGATCTTCGCGATTTCCGCCGCCTTTTTCGGCTGGGTCCACGCCGTTCCGGGCTTCGGCGACCCCGACGCCTACTACCACCTCCAGATCACGCGACAGACGATGGGGGGCGGACCCGTCACGGCGTTCCCGTGGCTGCCGTTCACGACCTTGGCGGACCATTTCGCCGACCACCACTTCCTCTATCACCTCGCGCTCGCGCCGTTCCTCCTCGTCTTCGGGGATTTCCTCGGCCTGAAGATCGCGACGGTCGTCTTCGCCGCCCTGGCGATGACGGCGTTCGCGTTCCTCCTCAGGGCCTATGGCGTGAAGCGGCCGTTCCTGTGGACGACGCTCCTGCTCTTCGCCTCCGGGTTCGTCTTCCGGCTCCTGCTCACCAAGGCGACCGCGCTCGCGCTCGCCGCGCTCTTCCTCTTCCTGATCGCGCTGCGCCGGCGGAACCGCGCCGCCGTCTTCGCGATCGCGTTCGCGTACGTGTGGCTGCACGGCGGCTGGCCGCTGCTCGCCGCGGCCGCCGCGCTCGACGCGCTCCTCCGCCGCTCGGGACGGATGCTGCCCGCGCTCGCCGCCGGACTCGCCGCCGGACTCGTCCTCAACCCGTTCTTCCCGTCGAACGTCTTCTTCTATTGGGAGCAGATCGTGCAGATCGCGGTGCTCGGCCGGAACGACGCGGCCGTGCTCGTCGGCAACGAGTGGCATCCGTCCGAGTTCGCGGCGCTCGTCTTCGGCAACGCGTCCGTCTTCCTCCCGCTCGCGGCCGCCGCCGCGCTCGGCGCCGCGGCGGTCATGACGGGGCTCCGTCCGCGCGAAGGCGCCGTGCCGCCGCCCGCCCGCCGCGCGGACATCATCTTCGCCGCGTCGTTCGCGGGCGTCCTGCTCCTCATGGCGCTCCGCCAGGCGCGGCACAAGGAATACTTCCTGCCGATCGCGCTCCTCGCCGGCGCGCTTCTCCTCGAGACGGCGCTCGCCGCCGTGGACGTCCGCGCGCTCGTCGAAAAGGCCCGCGCGCGCCTCGGCCGGGCCGTGACTCCCTGTATCGTCATCCTCGGTCTCGCGACGACTGCCTTCGCGCTCCATGCGCTCCGCCTGCCGCGCCTCGCCTACGAGGACCGCCACGCCTGGACGCGCTTCGAGGCTCTTGGCGGCTGGGTGCGCGCCAACGTGCCGGAAGGGGAGACGATCTTCCACGCGCGCTGGGACGACTTCCCCCAGCTCTGGTACCGCGCTCCGGAACGGCGCTACATCGCGGGCCTCGACGCGCTCTTCCTCTATCGCAAGGATCCGGAGACGTATTGGCTCTGGCGCGACATCGGCGAAGGCCGACGGCGCGAGGGACTGGCGGATCTCGTCGTTTCCGAGTTCGGCGCGCGCTATGTCGTCACGCGCATGGGCCCCGATCCGCTCCGCGCGATCATGCGGAAAGACCCGTCCTTCGAACGGGTCTACGCGGATCTCGACGGGGACGTCTGGCGGATCAGGCGGTGAAGAGCTTGTCCGGCGCGATCCCTTCCTTCGCGACCGCGTCCTTCACGTCGAAGCTCCCGATGCGCGTGCGCCGCAATTCCTCCAGATACGCTCCGCAGCCGAGCGCCTTGCCGATGTCGTCGGCGAGCGCGCGGATGTAGGTGCCGCTCGAGACGCGCGTGCGGATCTTCGCGGTCGGCCACGAGAACGCGACGAGTTCGAGCTCGTGGATCGTCACGCGCACCGGTTTCCGCTCGATCTCCACGCCTTCGCGCGCGAGCTCGTACAATTTCTTCCCGCCGACCTTCTTGGCGGAGTACATCGGCGGCACCTGCCCGATCTCGCCGCGGAATTTCTCCAGCGCGGCTTCGAACGCTTCGCGGGAAACCGGCGCGCAATCCTTTTGTTCAGCGATGGCGCCGGTGCGGTCCATCGTGTCGCTCGTGGCGCCGAGGCGGAGCGTCGCCTCGTAGGCCTTGTCGAGGCCGACGAACTTCGCGATCTCCTTCGTCATCTTCCCGACGGCCAGGATGAGGAGGCCGCTCGCGAACGGGTCGAGCGTCCCGGCATGGCCGATCTTCCGCGTGCGCAAAACCCTCCGCGCGGCATCGACGATGTCGTGGGAGGTGGGGCCGACGGGCTTGTCGACCAGGAGGAATCCGGAGAGGGGCTCGGGGACCGCGGACATATTGACAAAACGGAGTTTCGTGCTAGTTTGAGACTAGCCCGAACAGCCCTTTTCGACAACGGGAGGCCCCATGAGTTCCGAGGAGAAAAAGGGACCTCCCGGTATGGGCGGTCCTCAGGTCCTAGGCGACGAGCCGGACGACGAGTCCTACGAGATCTCCGTCGACGAGGATCCGCCTGAGCTCACGCTCCACTCGCGGGCCACCAAGGCCTACGAGGAGCTGAGGGACATCATGCGCGAGAGGAAGGACCGCTGGTTCACCGCCTTCGGCCGCAACCTCGCGCGCAACGGCAAGAAGCTGCCGCGCATCATCATGCACGTCGTGACCGGCGGCGCCGTGACGATCGGCGTCACGCTCGTGACCGGCGACCCGCTCTTCGGCCTCACGGCCGGCACCGCCGTCGGCGTGACCGCGCCTCCGGCCGTCTCCACGACGCGCCTGCGCCGCAGCCGCCTCGCCGAGCACCGCCGGTCCTACCCCGACGTCCCCGAGTTCCACGACCTCTGGGCGGTCACCGCCTACGAGTTCGTCCTCATGGCGCGCGGCTACCATCTGCGCGTGCAGGCGATCCATCGCCTCCGCAAGCTGGCCCGCCAGCTCCGCGAGGACCCGAAGAAAGCCGACGCCGCCCTGCGCACCGCCGCCTCGATCGTCGAGCTGCTCGCCGCCTGGCACCCCGGCCTCGTCGAGATCGATCGCGTCCTGTTCGAATACCAGGCCGATTCCATCGAGATCTTCGCCGATTCGGAGGGGCAGGACGCCATCCGGCAGATCCAACCGCTGAAGGACGGCCTCTACGACTGGCTGATCCTCGATCCGGAAGTGATCGTCCCCGGCAAGGAGCAGGAGCTCCTCGAACGGGACCTCTACGAGATCGCGAGCTTCCAGGACGTCACCGACGCCGTCGACCCGTACTCCGCGCTCCAGCGCGAACAGGAAGGCGAGAAATAGCCTCGGCCCCGCATCAGGCGATGCGGGGCCTTTTCGTTGACAACCTCGCGGAACTCCCGTATTCTCCGGATACCATGAACATCACCGAAATCGCGCGCCGCCTGCGCGTCACGCCCGACGAACTCCGCGAGAAGCTCCCGACCCTCGGGTTCGACATCGGGCGCAAGGCGATCAAAGTCGATCATCGCGAGGCCGAACGCATCATCCGCCGCTGGCAGGAGAACGCCTGGAAGCAGAAACAGCTGGCCGACGAGAAGGCCAAGATGGAACTGCGCCGCAAGATCCAGGCCGGCGAAGTCACGGCCGACCGCAAGATCCAGATCCCGCCGTCCATCACCGTCCGCGAGCTGGCCGACAAGCTCCAGCGCCCCGTCACCGACGTCATCCGCGAACTCATGAAGGGCGGCATCTTGGCGTCCATCAACGAGCGCGTCGACTTCGACACGGCCGCCATCATCGCCGAGGACCTCGGCTACCAGGCCGTGAAGCAGGACGCCGGACAGAAGGAAGAGACCGTCTCCTCCGCGCTCGACCAGCTCAAGGAAGCCGTCCTCTCCGAGGACGAGGCCAAGCTGCAGCCGCGCCCGCCCGTCGTCGTGGTCATGGGCCACGTCGACCACGGCAAGACGACGCTCCTCGACGCCATCCGCACGACCGCGGTCGCCAAGGGCGAGTCCGGCGGCATCACCCAGCACATCGGCGCCTATCAGGCCGTGAAGAACGGGCGCTCCATCACCTTCATCGACACCCCGGGACACGAGGCCTTCACCATGATGCGTTCGCGCGGCGCCCGTGTCGCCGACGTCGCCATCCTGGTGGTCGGCGCCGACGACGGCGTCCAGCCCCAGACCGTCGAAGTCGTCCGCATCATCGAGGCGGCGAAGCTTCCGTACGTCGTCGCCATCAACAAGATGGACAAGGAAGGCGCCAACCCCGACCAGGTCAAGCGCCAGCTCTCCGACCTCGGCATGATCCCCGAGGACTGGGGCGGCAAGACCGTCATGGTCCCGATTTCCGCGAAGACCAAGCTCGGCCTCGACGGCCTGCTCGACACCATCCTGCTCGTCGCCGACCTCGACAAGGACAAGATCCGCGCGAACCCCGACCGCCGCGCCATCGGCACCATCATCGAATCGCACGTCGACAAGGGCGAAGGCCCGGTCGCGACCGTCCTCATCCAGGGCGGCACCCTGAAGCGCAACGACGTCCTCGGCATCGGCGGCGTGAACTACGGCCGCGTCCGCGCCATGAAGGACTGGACGGGCGAACTCGTCGACGAGGCGCCGCCGGGCATGCCGGCCAAGATCCTCGGCTTCAAGCTCGCGCCGACCGTCGGCGACGTGATGGAAGTCCCGGAGCGCCCGCAGGACCTCAAGGACTGGAAGGAGATCAAGCACGCGCAGAGCTCCACCCAGCCGACCGTCTCCGGATCGTCCTCGCCGTCCGCCGGCGGCGACGAAGGCTCCTCGAAGGAGAAGGACTGGGTCAACGTCATCGTGCGCGCCGACGTGCTCGGCTCGCTCGAAGCCATCCTCGGCTCGCTCGAGCGCATGACGCATCCGGAAGTCGGCGTGCGCATCGTCGGCAAGGGCCTCGGCAACGTCACCGACTCCGACATCCTCGCGGCCGAATCGAACGGCGCGATGGTGCTCGCCTTCCACGTCAACGCCACCCCGAGCGCCGGCACCCTGGCGCGCGACAAGGACATCGCCATCCGTCCGTACAAGGTCATCTACGACCTGCTGAACGACGTGAAGGAAGAGCTGAAGAAGAAGCTCAAGGCGGAAGTCATCCGCACCGATCTCGGCAAGCTCGAGATCAAGGGCGTGTTCCGCTCCGGCAAGGACGGCCAGATCGTCGGCGGCGTCTGCACCGACGGCAAGGTGCTCCGCGGCGCGATGGCCCAGGTCTTCCGCGGCGGCGTGCCCGTCGCCTCCGGCAAGATCGCCGACCTCCAGAGCCACAAGCAATCCGTGGCGGAAGTCTACGGCGGCCAGGAATGCGGCATCCGCTTCGAAGGCAAGGGGCAGATCGAACTCGGCGACATCCTCGAGATCTACAGCGAGGAGAAGCGCGAGAAACAGCTCGGGTTCTGAGCGGAGCGGACCGTCTTCACAGGCGGTCCGCTTTCGTCTACAGTGGAAACGCTTCGTCCCGCGAGCCCGACCGCCTGGCGGCGCGTCCGGCCGCATCTTGGGCGGAAGCATCCGTATTCCGACTGAACATCCCAACTATGGAACTCGTCATCAACGAACAGAATTTCGACACGGAAGTCCTGAAGTCCGAGGTCCCGGTCCTCGTCGACTTCTGGGCCCCTTGGTGCGGCCCGTGCAAGATCATGGGGCCGATCATCGAGGAGGTCGCGAAGGAGATGGACGGCAAGGGGGTCAAGATCGGCAAGATGAACGTCGACGACAACCCGGAGTCGCCCGCCAAGTACGGCATCATGAGCATCCCGACGATCATCATCTTCAAGAACGGCGAGCCGGTCGACCAGATGGTCGGCGTGCAGGCCAAGGAGAAGCTGATCGAGAAACTCACCGCGCACATGTAAGCGAGAGCCCGCCCGACCGGGCGGGCCTCGTCATTCTATGGAAAACGTCATCATCATCGGCGCCGGCCCGGCCGGCTACACCGCGGGCATCTACGCCTCGCGCGCGAACCTGTCGCCGCTCCTCTTCGCCGGCCCTCAGCCGGGCGGCCAGCTCACCACCACGACGGAAGTCGAGAACTGGCCCGGCGAGGACAAGGGCGTGATGGGCCCCGAACTCGTGCTGAAGCTCCGCGCGCAGGCGGAGAAGTTCGGCACGCGCGTCGTCGAGGAGACCGTGACGTCCGTCGACTTCGCCTCGAAGCCGTACAAGGTCATGACGGAGGACGGCAAGACGTACGAAGCCGAGACCGTCATCGTCGCCACCGGCGCCTCCGCCCGCCGCCTCGGCCTCGAATCCGAGAAGGCGCTCTACGGCAAGGGCGTCTCCGCCTGCGCCACCTGCGACGGCTTCTTCTTCAAGGGCAAGGAAGTCGCGGTGGTCGGCGGGGGAGACTCCGCGATGGAGGAAGCGACCTTCCTCACCAAGTTCGCCACGAAGGTCACGATCCTGAACCGCACCGACAAGTACAAGGCGTCCGTGCCGCTCCTCGAGCGCGCCAAGGCCAACCCCAAGATCGCGTTCATCGAGAACGTCGAGGTCGAAGAAGTGCTCGGCGTCGAAGCGGGCAAGGTCACCGGACTGAAGCTCAAGGACGCGAAGACCGGCGCATCGCGCGAACTGAAGACCGACGGCGTCTTCGTCGCCATCGGCCACCTTCCCAACACCGACTTCCTCCGCGCGTGGCTCGAATGCGACAAGGTCGGCTACATCGTCACGAAAGGCCCCGGCGACGTCACCACGAAGTACGAAGGCGTCTTCGTCGCCGGCGACGTGATGGACAAGCGCTACCGCCAAGCCGTCACCGCCGCCGGCACCGGCTGCATGGCCGCGCTGGAAGCGGAGCGGTTGCTGACGCACCGAGGGTTCGGAGCTTCCCAATGAATCCATCAGTGAGAACGGTCGCGTAAGCGGCGTCCGCGGAGCTACCCGTTGGTAGCGGAGCGGATGCCGCCGAAAGCGACCGTCCGAACGCCTTCCCTCGCCCCCGAAGCCTCGTGCGAAGGGGGATTGACGGGAAGGCGTTTTTCGTGTTCAATCGCGGCAATCGGAAGAAAGGTCATCGCATGCAGAAGGATAAGATCGTTCCCTTCGCCGACTTCGCTCTGAAGGTTTCTGTCGTCACGGGAATCCTCGGGGTCCTCATGCTGTCGTACGCGCTCTGGAGCGCCTTCACGCGGTCGTTCGTCGATCCGAGGGTCATGATAGGCTGCGGCTTCTCGGTCGCGCTCACGGCTGGCGGCAGACTGGTCATCGGTCTCGCGGCTCGCCGCGCCCGGTCCTGAACGACCGGGCTTTTTCTTTTCGTCTAAAGCGGTACGATGGGGATGAGGATTAACAGACCCCTCGGCTTCGCTCGGGGTGACGAAAAGATATGAATGCCTTCGATAACGCGATGAAGCAGCTCGATCGGGCGGCGGCGCTGATGGAGCTCGATGCGGCCACGCTCGCCAAGCTCAAGACGCCCGACGCCATCCATCACTTCGATCTGGAGGTGAAGATGGACGACGGCGCGACGAAGAAATTCCCGGCGTACCGCGTGCAATGGAACCGCGCGCGCGGGCCGTACAAGGGCGGCATCCGCTACGCGCCGGTCGTGGATCTGGACGAAGTCAAAGCGCTCTCCTTCTGGATGGCGATCAAGACGGCGGTCGTCGGCATCCCGCTGGGCGGCGGCAAGGGCGGCATCGTGGTCGATCCGAAGGCGCTCTCCGTCGGCGAGCTCGAACGCCTCACCCGCGCCTTCGCCCGCGCGCTCGCGCCGCACGTCGGCCCGGACCTCGACGTCCCCGCGCCCGACATGAACACCTCCGGCCGCGAGATGGGCTGGTTCCTGGATGAATACGAAAAGACGATCGGCCGCTCGGCGCCCGGCGTCGTGACCGGCAAGCCGCTCGCGCTCGGCGGCTCGCTCGGACGCGACGCGGCCACGGGGCGCGGCGGCTTCGACCTGCTCGACGACGTGCTCCGGCGCGTCGGCATCACGGGCAAGGCGCGCATCGCGGTGCAGGGCTACGGCAACGTCGGCGCCTGGTTCGCGAAGCTCGCGCAGGAGGACGGCCACGCGGTCGTCGCCGTCTCCGATTCGAAAGGCGGCGTCTACGCGCCGGACGGCGTCGATCTCGACGGCTTCAAGGCCGGGCCGCGGACGATCTCGCAGGAGGAGCTCCTGACCTGCGACTGCGACGTGCTCGTGCCCGCCGCGATGGAGAACCAGATCACGGGCGATATCGCGAAGGGCATCAAGGCCAAGGCGGTGCTCGAACTCGCCAACGGCCCGACGACGCCCGAGGCCGACGTCATCCTGGAGGAGCGCGGCGTCCTGCTCGTGCCGGACGTGCTGGCCAACGCCGGCGGCGTGACCGTCTCGTGCTTCGAATGGATCCAGAACCTGACGCGCGAGGCGTGGACGGAAGAGGCCGTGAACGCTAGACTGAAGGACGTGATGCTCCGCGCGCTCGCTGACGTGCTCGCCTCCAAGGCGCGCTACGGCGGCACGATGCGCGAAGCGGCCTTCGCCCTCGCGGTGAACCGCATCGCCGAAGCCATGAAGGCCCGCGGCGCCTGAACCCACGAACCATGCGTACAAGGATCTTGTTCGCGGCCCTGCTCCTCCTCGGAGCCGGCTGCGCCTCGCGCGTGCCGGAAGCGCCGGTCGACGACACGCCCGACTACAATCTCGAGAACTGCGAGGCCTCCGGCGGCGCGGTCACGGACGGCTTCTGCCTCTGCCCCGACGGCTATATGCCGGACCCCGCCGACTTCTGCCTCGACGCCGCCGGCAATCCCGGCGGAAAGATGAAACCTGAATGACGCCCATGAGACGCTTCACCATCATCGCCGCTTCGGCGGCGCTCATCCTGCTCGCCGCGCCGGCTTTCGCCGCCGCGCCGGGCGACATCGTCCGCTCGCCGCTCACCGACCCGTATCTCCTGAACGGCCAGTCGACGCGCATGGTCTTCCCGGACCGCCTCACGGTCGAGACCTGGGGCAGCCCCGCCGCCCTGGAAGTCGAGACGCCCGCGCTTTCGCACTGGCTCCTGACCGGCGCCGTGCCCGTCCGCGAAGGCTCGCGCCTCGTGAAGTTCGGCACTGACCCGATGGTCTACGCCGTCGGTCCGCAGGGCCGCCTGCACTGGATCAAGGACGAAGGGATCGCGGAGGCGCTCTACGGCAAGGGCTGGAACGCGCGCGTCGCCACGCTCTTCACCTCGTTCTTCCCGCTCTACCGCCTCGGCGCGCCCATCGAGACCGCGCGGCATCCCGACGGCACGCTCATCAAGTACGCCGGCTCGCCGACGGTCTACTACGTCGTGAACGGCTACGCCCGCCCGTTCGACAGCGAGCGCGCCTTCCGCGACAACCGCTTCAGCTTCGACAGCGTCATCACGGTTCCCGCCTCGTTCACCTACGCCAAGGGCGGCGCGATCGTCGGCACGGAACCGGGCCTGCGCCAGGCCGGCACCGGGTCCTGAACCTCCCGAAAAGAAAAGTCCCCCGCGCTGCGATGCAGGCGGGGGATTTCGTTCACCACTTCCACGGGTAGTCGAAGCGGAAGGTGGCCGAGCCGGCGAACCAGCCGACGGTCGTCGAGTCCGACTTCCAGAAGGCGGCGCCGGCCTCGAGCGAGAACCGCCGGTTGAAGTCCAGGCGCGCGCCGATGATGGCGAGCCATGAGGCCTTCTCGACGGTGCGGCGCTCCGTGATCGAATCGACGTTCACGCCGAGGTTCTCGAGGTCGCGGGTGACCTCGTCGTCGAGGTCGAGATCGACCTCGGCCTTGAACCACAGCCGCCCGAACGAGAGGAACGGCGTGACGCGGTTGCGGTCGATCGTGTTGGGCCTGAGCGGGACGGCGATCGTCACGCCGACGTTCGTCATGCCCCAGCGGTAGCGGAGGTCCGCGTGCTCGCGCACGAGGTTCGTGACGTCGAGGTCGAGCTCGAGGGCGTGCGCCACGACCGTGTTGGCCTTGGCCGGATTCCATCCGAACGTCCCGGTGTACTCCGCGAACGTCTCGAGGTGGAAGTGCGGATGGTCGTAGATCGACAGCCGCGCGCCGGCGCCCCAGGAGAAGTCGGTGTCCGTCTCGAGGCTGGCCTTGAGCAGGGTGTTCTCGGTGGCCGGGATCATGTTCCCGTTCCCGTCGAGGAGGGGATTGCCGTCGCCGTCGGTCTGCCAGACGGGATTCCCGTCGCCGTCGACCTTCTGCTTGGGCTTGTTCTCGAAGCCGAGCGTCGAGAACTCCGGCGTGATCGAGCCGTAGACGTTGAGGCGGCCGAACCAGCGGCGGGTCACCTTCGGGCGGTCGTCGTCGTCCGCCATGCAGTTCTCGAAGACGGTGCCTTCGAGCCGCAGGAACGTCGGCTGGATCCGCTCGAACTCGATGTCGCCGTACTGGCTGTTGCGGGTGCGGCCGTTGAACATGCCGGTGCCGATGGAACCGCCGAGGTCGGCGTCGCACGGGAGATGCACGCGGTCCGCCCGCGCCTCCGCCGCCATCCCGATGATGCACGTGAACGCGATGAGGATCGTGGTGTTCCGCATGTACTGCCTCCCGGTGTCGATGTCGTTGAATGGGCTGAAGCCACCATGGCACGAAAAAGCCCCCGTGTCAATGCGGGGGCTAGGGGCCGAAACGCCAGGCGGCGCCGAGCGCGCCGGCGGCGACCCAGGTGCCGTCGTAGCGTCCGACGAGCGCCTGCGCCTCGAGGCTCCAGGCGCGGGAGAGGTCGAGGCGGAGGCCGGGAGCGACGAAGACGTTGGATTCGACGATCGCGCGTTCGGAAAGGACGGACGGATCGACGCCGAAGGTGACGAGAGCGTCCTTCAGCGCGTCGTTCGTCTCGAAGGAGATGGCGGCCTCGTAGCGCAGCCAGCCGACCGTGAGATACGGCGTCCAGCGCAGGCGCCACGCGCGGAATCCCGCGGCGGCGGTGGCGCCGAGGCGGTAGGTGCGCCCTTCGTAGGTGACGGAGGCGTTCTCGCGCACGGCCTTGGCCACGTCGATCTTGAGGCCTTGGAGGTCGATGAGCAGGGTGCCGACGCCGACCTCCGAAGCGGACGTCGGCGCCGCCGCGTCGGCGAAGGCCGCGAGGCGGAAGCGGCCGTCGTCGTAGAGGGAGACGCGCGCGCCGATCCCGAGCACGAGCCCGCGCCCGACCTCGATCTCCGCGCGGTGGATGCCGGCGAGGCTTTCCTCGTAGGATTCCGGGTCCTCGCGGTAGTCGACGTCGACGGATTCGATGCCGGCCATGCCGTAGGCCTGCAGGCCGTTCAGCCAGCGGCGCGGCGAGCGCAGGATCCAGCCGGAGCCTTCGAGGATGGCCGGCCGGTACCAGGTGGCGTCGAAGGCGGCGTCGTCGGTATGCAGGATGCCGGCGCGCAGCGACAGCGAGAACCGCGGGTCGGCGACCGCATGGGCGTCGTCGGCATGGGCCGCGGAGGACGGCAGGGTCGCCAGGATGCAGGCGAAAAAGGACGGTCGTCGCATGGTGGCCTCCTCCTGTGCTATAATCCACCACATATGGTGCTTGTCGTCGAGAAGAAGTTCCTCGAGGAAGACTGGTGGAAATACGCCTTGGCGCTTTTCCTGCTCCAGTTCACGTTCTGGGTGCTGATGGGCTACCGGATGAATCCGGCCTTCACGCTCCTCGCGGCCGTCCGCGTGAGCTACTTCGTCTACGTCTCGTTCCTCGTCACGGCCTTCCTGCCGTTCGTCGCCGGCCGCCTGCAGTTCAAGACGCTCTTCTGGACCGGCTTCGTCGGCTACCTGCTCGGCCTCGCCGCCTACTACGGCCTGTCGCTCATGAAGGTGGGGGAGCGCTTCAACCTCCTGCCGCTCATCGCCTTCCTCCAGATCTTCGTCGCCTGCTTCAGCCTCGGCCTGCTGATCGAGTTCGGCAAGTACGTGTTCCGGAAACTGGCCGAATAAGCCGGTTGCCGGCCCCGTGAGGCCGTGCTACCTTTTTTGCGCTATGGCGAAATACGAACCGAAGGACATCGAGCGGAAATGGCAGGCGCGCTGGGAGGAGGCCAAGGCCTTCGCCGCCGAACGCCGCGAGGGATCGAAAGGGAAGTACTACCTCCTGGACTTCTTCCCGTACCCGTCCTCGAACGGCCTGCACGTCGGGCATCCGAAGGGCTACACCGCCACCGACATCATCGCGCGCAAGCGCCGCATGGACGGCTTCGACGTCCTGCACCCGATGGGCTGGGACGCCTTCGGCCTGCCCGCCGAGAACTACGCCATCAAGATGGGCGTGCACCCGAACGAGATCACGGCCGACAACATCGTGAACTTCCGCCGCCAGATCAAGAGCTTCGGTTTCTCGTACGACTGGGACCGCGAGGTGAACTCGAGCGCGCCCGACTACTACAAGTGGACGCAGTGGCTCTTCCTCCTCTTCTACAAGAACGGCCTGGCCTACAAGAAGCTGGCGCCGGTGAACTGGTGCGAGAACGACCATACCGTGCTGGCCAACGAGCAGGTCGTCGACGGCAAGTGCGAACGCTGCAAGAACCCGGTCGTGCAGAAGAACCTCTCGCAGTGGTTCTTCAAGATCACCGACTACGCTGACCGCCTGCTCGAGGGCCTCGACCGCATCGACTGGTCCGAGAAGGTGAAGGCGATGCAGAGGAACTGGATCGGCCGGAGCGAAGGCGCCGAGATCGAGTTCCACGGACGCCTGCCGGACGGCGGGGAGTTCGCCCTGCCGGTCTTCACGACGCGCCCGGACACGCTCTTCGGCGTGACGGCCGTGGTCGTCGCGCCTGAGCATCCGCTCCTCGAACGCATCGCCGCCGACGCCGAGAAGGCCGCGGTCGGCGCGTACATCGAGGAGGCCAAGGGCAAGAGCGAGCTCGAGCGCACCGGGCTCGAGAAGGAGAAGACGGGCGTCTTCACGGGCGCCTATGTCCTGCATCCGCTCACGGGCGCCGAGGTCCCGGTCTATGCCGCCGACTACGTCCTCATGGGCTACGGCACCGGCGCCGTCATGATGGTGCCCGCGCACGACGACCGCGACGTCGCCTTCGCCAGGAAGTACGGCATCCGTTCCGTCACGGTCATCGAACCGGTCACCGGCACCGCGCAGAAGGATCCGGAGCATCGCAAGAGCATCGTCGCGCTCGTCGAGGACCGCGACGCCGGGAAGGTGCTGACGCTCGATTGGGGTTCCTCCATGGGCGGCCACCTCCTGATCGGCGGCGGCCGCGAGGAGGGCGAGGATCCGGAAGCCTGCGCGCGCCGCGAGATCCTCGAGGAGACCGGCTACGCGGACCTCGAACTCGTCGGCGTCTCGGAGACCATCCATCACCGCTACTACGCGCACTCGAAGAACGTCGGCCGGGCCATCGACGCCATCGGCCTGCATTTCCGATTGAAGAGCGATCGCAAGGAAGCGGTCGCGCAGGAAGCCGACGAGCGCGGCAAATTCTCCGCCGAGTGGCTCAGCGTCGCCGACGCGTCCTCGAAGATCGCCGACCCGCTCCACGCCTACGTCCTCCGCAAGTTCGCCCTCGGCCGCGGCTACACCGACGACGGCATCCTGACCGGCTCCGGCGCGTTCGACGGCCTGACCTCCGAAGAGGCGCGCGTGAAGATCCCCGAAGCGCTCGAAGCCGCCGGCAAGGGCCGCCGCCAGGTGAACTACCATCTCCGCGACTGGCTGCTTTCGCGACAGCGCTATTGGGGCGCCCCGATTCCCATCATCTATTGCGACGAGCACGGCGAGCAGCCGGTGCCCGAAGACCAGCTTCCGGTCGTCCTGCCGACGGACGTCGACTTCCGTCCGACGGGGGAGTCTCCGCTCGTGCGTTCGGAATCCTTCCACGACGTGACGTGCCCGACGTGCGGCAAGAAGGCGCGACGCGAATCCGATACGATGGACACCTTCGTGGATTCTTCCTGGTACTTCCTGCGCTACATCGACCCGAAGAACGACCGCGCGTTCGCGTCGAAGGAAGCCATCGAGAAGTGGTGCCCGGTCGACCTGTACGTCGGCGGCGCCGAGCACGCGGTGCTGCACCTGCTGTACTTCCGCTTCTTCACGAAGGCGCTGCATGACTTCGGCTACCTGGCGTTCGACGAGCCCGCGCTCAAGTTCCGCGACGTCGGCCTCATCCAGGGCGAGGACGGCGAGAAGATGTCGAAGTCGCGCGGCAACGTGGTGAACCCCGACGACGTCATCGCCGAGCACGGCGCCGACGTCTTCCGCCTCTACGAGATGTTCATGGGCGAGTTCGAACAGCCCGCGCCGTGGAACACGAAGAGCATCATCGGCCTCCGCCGCTTCGTCGAGAAGATCTGGAAGCTCCAGCCCGGCGCGGCCCCGACCGATCCCAAGCTCCGCGCCCTGCTCCACAAGACCGTGAAGAAGGTGGGCGACGACATCGAGAGCTTCAAGTTCAACACCGCGATCAGCGCGATGATGATCTTCGTGAACGAGGCCGAAGGCGCCGCGCTCGCGCGCGAGGACTACGAGGCGCTCATCAAGCTGCTCGCCCCCTTCGCGCCGCACGTCGCCGAGGAGATGTGGGAGGCGCTCGGCAACGAGGGCTTCATCATGCACGCGGCCTGGCCCTCCTACGACCCCGCGCTCCTCGTCGAGAGCGAAGTCGAGATCGCGCTCCAGGTCACCGGCAAGGTGAAGGACCGCATCATCGTCCCCGCCGACGCCGACGACAAGGAACTCGAACGCCTCGCCCTCGCCAACGACAAGGTGAAAGCCGCTCTCGAAGGCAAGACGGTGAAGCAGGTCATCGTGGTGAAGAAGCGGCTCGTCAACGTGGTCGCCGTCTAGAAAAGAAAATACCGCCTCGGCGCATCTCGCGTCGGGGCGGTTTCGGTTCAGGGGATCTCGGGCGTCTTCGGGCCGTAGCTGAGGACGGGGCCGTCCGAGTCGCGTTCGACGTTCACCTGGGTGAACGGGCGGTTCGCGATGCCGTCCTGGCCGTCGAGCAGGTCGTGCAGCAGCTTGGCGACGAAGCGCGGGTCGATGCGCCGGCCGCCGGCGTCGAGCTTCTGCTCGCCCGGTTTGTCGCCGAGGCGCGCGCAGTTGGCGAGCAGGACCCGCGAGCCGGGGAAGTCCTCGGCGAGCTCGGCGGCGAAGGCGCGCAGGAAGGCGGCCTGTCCCGCCTTGGCCATCGCGTAGACGGCCTCGTGCCTGCGGAGCGCGTAGGACGAGACCGATCCGATGACGACGATGTCGTAGCGGCCCGGGACCTTATCATCCTCCAGGTCGCGCCAGGCGAGGCGGCAGCGGTGCACCTGCTGGATCATGCGGACCATGGCCGTCTGGTGCATGGCGACCGCGCGTTCGATCTCGCGCGGCGAGGTCTCGGCGAGCGGGCCGCGCGCGTAGGCGCCGGCGATCCAGAAGATCCTCCGGGCGTGCCAGATGCGCTCGTGCTTGAGGCGCTCCCAGGCCATGTCCGACGCGACGTCGTAACCGGTCAGCCGCGTCGCCTTGGCGAGCCCGTCGTCGTGGACGGCGTTGCGTCCCACCACGATGGCGTGGCGGGCGCGTTTCAGGCCTTCGACCGCGAGCTCGCGCCCGATGCCGCGCGTGCCTCCGACATAAAGATCGGTCTTCTCGTGTTCCATCGATCCCTCCTTGGTGCGGAACGGCGGAAGATACCACGCGGACGGCTTCCGGTCAAGGCGGGCTTTTTCGTTCCGGACGCGCGTGCTACGCTCGGTCCATATCCATCAACCGCTATGTCCATCGAACAGCCGCTTCAGAACGCCGAGAACCCCGAACGGCGCCGGTACGAATATAAGGATGCCTCCGGCAAGAGGATCGCCGACGTCGAGGCGGAGCTCTTGGCGTCGGGCGACATGATCGAGGATCCCGCGAGCGGCGAGGTCGTCGTCGCGAAGCGCCTCGCGTCGCTGAAACTCACTAACCCGGAGGACGGCCGCGTCTTCGACGTGCTCGCCGCCTTCAACGCGAAAGGCGCCGACGTCATCGTGCCGGAGAGGCGCATCGGCAACTATTCGCACGGCGTCCTCGGCACCGAAGCGATCGTGCCTTCACCCGAGTCGCCCCTCGACCTCGCGACGATGCTGCATGAGCTGGGACACGTCGACCAGCTCGAGGATCCCGAGACGATGGCGTTCTCGGGCTTCGCCGGCATCTCCAAGGCGTTCATGGTCGAGGGCGGGATGAAGGCGCTCGGAGCGACGGACGTGGAGCGCATCAAGGGCGCGCAAGGCCACCTGAAGGCCGTCCTCGCCGCCGTTCCGGAAGCGCATGCGTCGGCGGACGCCGAAGCCGTCTCCGCGCTCGGAAGCGCCTCGACGATGGAGGAGCTCGAAGCCGCCGCCGCGAAGCTGAAAGATATCCTCGCGCTGCCGCTCCGCATGGCTGAGCGCGACGCCACCCGCCGCGCGCTCCAGAACCTCCGCCGCATCCGCGAGGAAGCCGGCATCGACCTGCTGTCGAAGACGCTCAATCCGAAAGGGGCGCTGGCGTCGGAAGCGGAAGGCTGCGAAGCGGCCACGGCCGAAGGGCTCGACGATGCGGACGCCTACGTGAACGTCTCGACCGTCGCCGCGATGAAGGGCGACCTCAAGACGTACGGCGCGGAGAAGTTCCGCATCAAGAAGTAAGGACGGGAACCCGGTTGACGCGACCGGGTTTTTCGTCTATGAAGCAGGCAGTCCATTCAAGGAGGACCGCGTGAAGCTCATCATCACCCCGCGCCGCCATGCCGTCCCGGTCAAACCCGGGGACCCGATCCTCACCGAAGAAGGGCAGCTCGCCGCCATCGCCCGGGGCCGTCACGAGATGGTCATGAAGCTCATGAAGCGCTTCCCGCAGGCGAAGATCCTCGGCATCGAGGGCTCGAGCGAGATCCTCGTCGAACTGCCCGACGACGCTCATGGGCTCAAGGACCGCATCCGCGCGGAGCTCGATGTCGAGACCGGGCCGGCCGAACGCGATCCGCAGATGCCGATCTGGCGTACGGATATCGGTCCGAGATCGGAAGTGATCGCCGCCGCGCATGCCGACAAGGAATACCGGCCCACGATCGTCGCGCTCGTGCGCGACGGCACCGGACGCGTCCTGCTCGTGCAGTCGCGTTTCGATCCGGACGAGTGGATGTTCGTCCAGGGCGGCATCGAGGAAGGGGAAGATCCGCTCACGGCGCTCGCCCGCGAGATCCGCGAGGAGCTCGATGTCGGCGCCGATTTCTTCTCGCCGACCCGCTACGTCGGCACCGCCGACCTCGACGTCGAAGAGGGCCGCGCCGACAAGCGCGGCTTCGCGAAGGGCAAGCGCTACTTCATCTACGAAGTCGCGTACCGCGGCCTCGGCGAGCTGAGGGTCCAGGCGTCGGAGATCGCCGATTATGCCTGGGTCGAGCCGCGCTTCGATGATGCGGGCGGCCCGGTGTCGCTCCTGTCTCTCATCGCGCGCGTCCGTCCCGGCAAGCAAGCGCTCCTCATCGGCGCCGTGCTGAACATCCTCTAGACCGCCGCACCCGGCGGTCTTTTTCGTCCTGCGTCCCGCGAAGCTCCGCAGGAGCGAAGTGGGATTGACATCGCGCCGCCGCTTCCGCTAGGACCCGCGCGCATGCCCATCGCTTCCCTGAAACACGACCTGCCCAAGCGCTCGATCCGCTTCGAACTCTGCGCCGCGTTCCTGCTGGCGCTCTTGTGCCTGCGCGGCGCGGAGCTCGCGCGGCGTCCGGAACGCGCATCCGTCGCGCTCGGCGCCTGGCGCGAGCGCGTCGTGGAGCGCATCGGCGACGTCTTCGATCCGCCCGCCTCGCATTGGGTCGCGGGCATCCTGCTCGGCGCGGACGAGGGCTTCTCCAAGAAGTGGATCGAGGACTTCCGCCGTACGGGCACGAGCCACCTCACGGCCGTCTCCGGCTACAACGTGGGCATCGTCCTCATCGGCGTGCAGGCCGTCCTCCTGAAGCTTCCGGTCGGCCGATCCGTGCGCACGCTCCTCGCCCTCGCCGCGATCGCCGGCTTCGTGCTCCTCACGGGGCGTCCCGGTTCGGTCCTGCGCGCCGCCGTGATGGTCGGCGCCGTCGAGGCGGGGCGCCACTTCGGGCGTCCGGTGCGGCCGCTGCGCGCGCTCCTCCTCGCCGCGCTCCTGATCGGCATCGTGTCGCCTCGGAGCCTGGTCGACGACCGCGGGTTCCAGCTCTCCGTCGCCGCCGCCTTCGGCCTCGCGACGCTCGCGCCGCCGCTCGCCGCCACGCTCTTCCGCCGCCTGCCGCCGACGCCGGCCGAGTGGGCGAGCCAGACCGTCGCCGCGACGATCGCGACCGCGCCCATCATCGCCTGGATGACGGGGAACTATTCGCTCGTCGCGCTGCCGGCCAACGTCGCGGTCGCGGCCTTCATCCCGCCCATCATGGCGGGCGGCGCGCTGCTCATCGCCGTCAGCCTCGTCTCGCTCCCGCTCGCCCAGCTGCTCGCCGGCGTCGGTGAAGGCCTCTTCATGCTCCCGCTCGCGATCGTCCGCAGGGTGGCGTCGTGGCCGGCGGCGTCCGTCTCCGGCGCGGCGGCGTTCATGGCGCTCGCCGCCGCGGAAGCCGCCGCCCTCGCGCTCGTGGTACGCTGGCGCCGATCCTCGTCGCTCCGCTATGGCTTGGAATGATTCGCGCTGGAAACGCCACCATCTCCTCATCGCCGTCCTCGTCCTGGCGGCGTGCTTCGCGATCGCCGGCATCGTGGAGCAGGAACGCGAGGCGCGCTCGGCGGACGCCGTGATCTCGTTCCTCGACGTCGGGCAGGGCGACGCCGCGCTCATCCGCGCGCGCGACGGCCGCGACGTGCTCATCGACGGCGGACCCGACGACGCCGTGCTCGAAGGCTTGGCGGAGGCGATGCCCTGGTGGGACCGCACGCTCGAGACGGTCGTCGTCACGCATCTCGATTCCGACCACTACGTCGGCCTCTTCGCCGTGCTCCGCCGCTACGAGGTCGGCGAGATCTGGTGGACCGGCGTCGCGCCGACGACCGAGACCGCGCGCCGCTTCGCCGCGGCCGTGGAGGCGCGCGGCATCCCCCAGCGCTTCGCGAAACTGGGGGACGCGCTCGAGGTCGGCGGCGCCGAGCTCCGCGTGCTCTGGCCCCGCGAGGACGCGCGCGGCCGCATCGTGAAGCCGACGTCGTCCAACGCGAAGGGCGGCGGCATCAACGACGAGAGCCTCGTCGCGATGTTCGCCTGCGGCGCCGACCGCGCGCTCTTCACGGGCGACATCTCGGCGCATGTCGAAGCCGCGCTCCTCGACGATCCCGAAACCCTCCGGGCGGACATCCTGAAGACGCCGCATCACGGCTCGGCCCACTCGTCGTCGGAGGCGTTCCTCGACGCCGTCGCGCCGGACGAGGCCGTCATCTCCGCCGGCGCCGGCAACCGCTACGGCCATCCCGCCCCGCGCGTGCTCTCCGCGCTCCTCGAACGCGGCATCCGCGTCCGCCGCACCGACCGCGAGGGGACGATCCGGTACGCCTGCGCCGGCGGACGCCTCGTCGCGCGGTAAAAGAAAAACGCCGCAGTCTTCACTGCGGCGCGTCGGGGGCCTCGCGCGGGGCCTGCGCCATCATCTCGCGGACGAAGCCGAGGAGCGTCGTCCAGCCGACGCGGCACTCCGGATCGGCGCGTTCGGCGTGCTCGTCGCGGATGAGGCGCGCGAGGCCGAGCAGGCAGAGCATCGCCCGCTCGCAGCGGCGCGATTCCTCGATCGTCCAGCGCTCCTTCAGCTGATCGCCCTCGCCCTCGTAGTACGCGTCGCAGATCGCGGCGTACTCGGGGAAGAGCTCGCAGAGGGCGAAGTCGGCCATGTGGCGGTACGTCGACATCGCCGCGCGGTCGGCGACGAACCCCAGGGCGTCCTGGTAGGCGCCGGCGCCGAGCAGGGCCTCGAAGCGCGGGAAGATGGTCTGGCGGCGGGCGGAGCTCGAGGAGAGCTGCTCGTCCGCCTCGCGCTCGAGCCGCTCCATCAGCTCGACCGGATATTCGACAAGGTTCAAGCGGTACATGCGGCCTCCTGACGACTCCATAGCACGGACGGCGCATCTTGCCAAGGGCGCGTCCTTCCGGTACGCTTCCGCCATCGAACTCACGGAATCACCCTCCTATGATCCAGCGCACCCTCATCCTGCTCAAGCCGGACGCCCTCGACCGCGGCATCGTCGGCGAGATCGTCACGCGCTTCGAACGCGTCGGCGCGAAGCTCGTCGGCATGAAGCTGCTCGTGTCCGAGAAGGACACCGCCATGAAGCACTACACGGAAGACCTCGCCATCCGCCGCGGCGAGAAGGTCCGCGAGCTCATGATCTCCATGCTGACCTCCGGCCCGATCGTCGCCTTGGTGCTCGAGGGCATCGAGATCGTCGAGGTCGTCCGCAAGATGGTCGGCGGCACCGAGCCGAAGTCGGCCGCGCCGGGCACGATCCGCGGCGACTACGCGCACGTCTCGTTCAAGTACGCCGACGAGAAGCAGATCGGCGTCTTCAACCTCATCCACGCCTCCGGTTCGCCGGAAGAGGCGCCGATCGAGATCGACGTCTGGTTCCGCCCCGACGAGCTCGTCGAGCACGACCCGTCCTACGTGAAGAACACGATCGCGAAATAAGGCCCCTCGGCCTTTGACAAAGAGCCTATCCGCCGATAGGCTTTTTTCATTCGCCCTTTCAACGCACCCGACAGGAGGGAACCATGTCCAAACTCTGGCAGGGCATCCTTGCCATCCACGATACCTCCGGCTTCGGGCACCTCGGGGAACACATCCCCGGCGTGGCCTTCTACGCCGATCGTGCCTTGCTCACGCCCGCGGACGTCGCCGTCATCCAGTCCGACGGCTTCGACGACTACCTGCGCTGGCTGCGCACCGTGGGCATCGGGCCCAAGCGCATCGTCACGGTCGACGACGTGAACCTCTTCCGCGGCCTGCTCTCCGGCAGCGCCAAGGTGAGCGAGTTCTCGGCCGGGCCCGACGGCCCGCGCCTCCACTGGAACGTGGAGCTCGAGCCCGTGAAGATGCTGCAGGCCTTCGTGCGCCACGGCGGCAAGATCCAGGTGTTCTGCATGACGGAGGAGGCGGAGGAGTTCTTCCGCCTCGCCGGCATCGACCGCAAGCACATCCAGTCCGCGCCGCTCGACAGCTCGCGCCGCATGAACGACAAGGCCGACCTCCGCCGCGTGGCGGAGCGCGCCGGCGTGCCGCAGGCCTTCCTGCCGTACGCCGCGACGAGCGATCCCGCGCGCGTGATGTCGGAGACCCTGCGGTTCCTGGCGATGCCCGCGTCCGAAGCGGAGTTCGTCGTGCTGAAGCGCACCAACCTCGCCGGCGGCGACGGGTTCCTCAAGATCCCGCGCGGCCTGTCCGAGGACGAGGTGAAGGCGCGCGTCGTGGAGTACCTCCGCGAGAACCACTGGAACGACCTCACGCTCGTCACGCATCGCGAGGACGGCTCCGCGCCGGACGCCGCCTTCCCGATGGACCGCGCCGCCGTGCGCGACCTCGACAAGGCGCACGAGGCCGTCAGGGCCGCCTTCGACGCGGACCCCAAGGTCACCAACGTGACCGTGACCCGCACCGACGTCGTCGGCGGCGCCTCCGTGCGCTTCCGCCGCGGCGGGAACTTCCGCGACGACCTGCGGAACTACCTCGGCCAGCACGGCCGCAACGAGATCATCGTCGAGGCGGGCTTCGACCACTGGGCCTACTCGAACCTCGTCGTCATCCGCGGCTACAAGAACATCCGCATCCTGGGCCCGACCCGCCAGATCGTCGACGACGAGACCGGCCGGCACCTGGGCAACATGATGCTCTGCACCGCCGATCCCGAGGCGTTCCCCAAGAACGTCACCGGCCACCCGAACGACGTCCTCACCAAGGAGGACATCATCGGCATGGGCCTCTTCTCGCGCCGCCTGGCCGAGGAGGCGCACACGCGCGACTGCGGCTACGAGGACTTCCTCGGCTTCGACTACATGAAGCGCAAGTCCGACGGCCGCATCTTCATGCTCGAGTGCAACGCGCGCCTCACCGCCTCGACCTACCCGCTCGCCATCGCCGCCCAGCTCAAGGGCCGCAACTGGGGGATCGTGATGCTGAACGGCATCCCCACCAAGGCGCGGAACTTCGACCAGCTGCGCGGCCGGATCGGGGACCGGCTCTTCCGTCCCGAGGACGGCGGCCTGCTCCCGTTCAACATCCGCCTCATGACCCTCGAACAGCCCTGCTGCGGCATGATCGCCGTGGCGCCCACGCTGACCGAGGCGCTCGCCCTCATGGACGAGGCCAAGCGCCTCGCCGCATGACGCGACGGCTTCACGCCGTCGTTTTTCGTTGCTATGCTGGAAGCGGCCTCGCGCCTGGAAGAACATGTTTTGGGACAATCATTTGGCAGAGTGGCCCGAGAGACTTAGCCGCCTTGGCGGCCAGGCCGAGGGCTTCAGCGGTAAGAGCGAGGGATGACGCTCCCGACGTCGGTCGGACACGACGGTCGTCGGGACCCGTCCTCCCAAGCCGGTCGCCCGGCGCAAGCCGCGCGGCAGCCCACATGACTTCACTCGCCAAATCATGCCTTCCTCCGCGGGGCCTTTGCATTTTCCGGAATTCAGGCTAGGATGCTCCCGCCGAAGGTTTGAGACCCCGTCCTGCGCGACCGCGCAGGACTCACTGAACCGCCATCAAGGCTGGGCCTGCCCAGCCGCGAAGGAGGAGCGACTGACACGCGATAGGGAGCGCAGGCTGAGCCTGTGCGACCGACAGCGTGTCAGGTAGCGACGTTCGGGCTGTGGCGCATCGGCAGCGCGTTCCCTTGGGGTGGGAAAGGCAGTGGGTTCAATTCCCATCAGCCCGACCATGGAAGGCATCCGCCTACAACGGATGTTTTTCTTTTTCCGCGGCGAGATGTGGTATCGTCTTTCCATAGCCATAAACCGACTATGGATCATGCACGCCTCGAGACGCTCGCCCGCAAGATGCAGGACGGGACAGCGACCGAAGAAGAGAAGCTGGAGTATATGCGCGCCCTGAACGCGACGCTCAGGGATATGCGCGATATCCTTGAAAAGAAGTGATATGGGGTTCTGGGAAAAGATGACGGGCAAGAGGACGGAGCCGCTGCCGGCCGAGACGGAAGCTCCTGAGTCCGAAGCCGAAAACCCTTCGCCGTCGCCGGAGCTCGCGGCCGAAGCGGAGGAGACCAAGGAGCATCTTGCGGCGCTCGAGAAGATCGTCGACGATCCCGAGCTCGAAACCAGGATCGCAGGCCTGGCGCCCGAACGGCGCGAGTCGTTGTGGGAACGGTACAAGCGTTTGGGGGCGCTCGTCGTCGGCGTGACGGCTCCGATGGGTACGGCCGACCTCGCCATAAAAGCCGCCAAGTTCGCGGCGGCGGGCCAGCACGAGACGGCGATGTCGGGCGCCGGCCTCGCGATCGCGGGCCTCGGCATCTCGATCGTTTCGCTCCGGTATGTCTACAGGCGTTTCAAGGAGCGTCTGAAGGATGGGGCCGGCACATGAGACGAAAACATCCGCCCAGGGCGGATGTTTTCCGTTCATGATATACTCCCGTCATATGGAGACGGTCGATTTCCTCGCCAAGACCCGCCAGAAGCCGCCCGCGCGCATGCTGACGGATTGGTTTCCGCGTCTCGAGATCCATGGCGGCGTCGCGCTGGACCTCGGCTGCGGCGCCGGCGCGGAGGCCGAATACCTGGCCCAGCAGGGGATGATGGTCGACGCCATCGACAAGAGCGAGACGGTCGCGAAGGCCGCCAAGGAACGCTGCCAGGGCCTCACGGTCGACGTCATCCAAGGCGACTTCCTCGAGTTCCAGCTCCGTCCCGAATACTATTCGCTCGCCGTCGCCATCAACTCGCTCCCGTTCGTGAAGAAGGCCGACTGCGTGGCGCTCCTCAAGTCCGTGCAGGCCGCGATCAAGCCGGGCGGCGCCGTCCTCCTCGCCGTCTTCGGCCCGGAGCACGCCTGGGCCAAGCGCGAGGACATGAGCTTCTGGACGCTCGACGAGTTCAAGGAATTCTGGTCCGGCTGGGACGTGCTCGCCATGAACGAGTTCAAGGGCGTGAGCCCGCTCGCGAGCGGCACCGAGATCTTCCAGCACCGCATCCAGGTCATCGCCAAGAAACCTGCGCCGTGACGAAAAGAAAAAAACCGTCGCTTTACGCGGCGGCTTTTTCTTTCTTCGCGGACAAGGTCTTGATGCAGCGGGTGCAGACTTTCATCTTCACGCCCGAGATCGTCTTGGTCTGAAGGTTGATCAGACGGCGGACCTTGGTGGCGATATTGGAGTGGGAGCGGGTGTGGCCGACGGCCGGACCGCGCTCGCACGCATCACAGCGGCGGGCCATAGGATTTCGCGGGAAAACTTAACGTGGCAGGACTGTACCACGCCTCCGGGGCTTTGGCAAGACCATGGGGAGTGGGCTATCCTTCCAGCGTATGCTCACCTCCCTTTTCTCCGACCCCGTCGGCCTCGTGGCCCTGCTCATCGCCTTCCTGGCCGCGCTCACGCTGCACGAGTTCTCGCACGGCCTCGCCGCCAAGCTCCAGGGCGACGACACCGCCGAACGCATGGGCCGCCTGACCTTGAATCCCATCCCGCATATCGACCCCGTCGGCCTCCTGGCCGTGCTCCTGGCGGGCTTCGGCTGGGCGAAACCCGTGATGTACAACCCCTACAACCTCCGCGACCAGAAGTGGGGCCCGGTCATCGTCGCGGCCGCCGGACCGCTCTCGAACCTCGCCTTCTTCCTCGTGGTCGGCATCATCTACAAGGCGATGCTCGCCTTCGGGGCGCTCGATCCGCGGAGCGCGCTCACGACCTTCCTGCACGCCCTGATGTACATCAACGTCATCCTCTTCGCCTTCAACCTCATCCCGATCCCGCCGCTCGACGGCTCCAAGTTCCTCTCCCTCGCCCTCCAGCATCCCAAGCACGCCAAGACGCGCTTCTGGCTCGAGACCCAGGGCCCGACCGCCCTCATCATCGCCATCCTGGTGGACTCCTTCGTCCTGAACGGCCTCTTCTTCGGCACCATCGTCGGGACCATCTCCCGCCTCGCTTTCGGCATCCTGGGGCTCTGACTTGACCCCGGAACGGGGGAGTGATACCTTTCCGGGGTCGAATTACTCCCTCGGATTTCAACGAGGAGATGTAGTGAATACATGGTCGCCGATACGGAGTAGCTGCCGTCGAAGCGATAAGGAACACGGAATCCGTACGGGTTTCGTGAGTTGCGTTTATAAACCATTCAAACAGCGATGCCTACCATCAATCAGCTCGCCAAGCGCGGCCGCCGGCCGGTCAAGGCGAAGTCCAAGTCGCCCGCCCTCCAGTCCGTCCAGAACACCATCAAGCGCTACAAGAAGGAGATGCCGATGGGCGCTCCCTTCAAGCGCGGCGTCTGCACGAAGGTCACCACCATGACCCCGAAGAAGCCGAACTCGGCGCTCCGCAAGATCGCCCGCGTCCGCCTCTCGAACGGCATGGAAGTCACCGCCTACATCCCCGGCGTCGGCCACAACCTCCAGGAGCACTCCATCGTCATGATCCGCGGAGGCCGCGTGAAGGACCTCCCGGGCGTCCGCTACCACATCGTCCGCGGCGTCTACGACACGCAGGGCGTCGCCGACCGCCGCCGCGGCCGCTCGCTCTACGGCAACAAGCGCCCGAAGGTGAAGTCCTAAATCATCAGACGCTGAACTGATACATATATGCGCGGCAAACAAGCCCCCAAGCGTCTGATCAAGCCGGACGCCAAGTTCAACTCCGAGACCGTCGCCAAGCTCGTCAACTACGTGATGCGCGACGGCAAGAAGTCGACCGCCCAGAAGATCGTCTACGGCGCGCTCGCCATCGTCTCCGAGAAGACCAAGAAGGACCCGATCGAGCAGTTCGAGGAAGCGCTCAAGAACGTCATGCCCCAGGTCGAGGTGAAGTCCCGCCGCGTCGGCGGAGCCAACTACCAGATCCCGACGCCCGTCCGCGGCGAACGCCGCATCTCGCTGGGCTTCCGCTGGATCATCGACGCCGCCAACGCGGTGAAGGGCCGCTCCATGGCCGAGAAGCTCGGCAACGAGATCGTCTCCGCCGCCGCCGGCGAAGGCAACGCGGTCAAGAAGAAGATGGACGTCCACCGCATGGCCGAGGCGAACCGCGCCTTCGCCCACTTCGCCCGGTAATCCGCGGTAACCTCTCATCGCTCTTCTATGCCCCGTGAATATTCGCTCGAAAGGACCCGCAACATCGGCATCATCGCCCACATCGACGCCGGCAAGACCACCGTCTCCGAGCGCGTGCTCTTCTATACCGGCAAGAAGCACAAGATCGGCGAGGTGCACGAAGGCGAGGCCACCATGGACTGGATGGAACAGGAACAGGAGCGCGGCATCACCATCACCGCCGCCGCCACGACCTGCTTCTGGAAGGACCACCGCATCAACCTGATCGACACCCCGGGACACATCGACTTCACGGTCGAAGTGAAGCGCTCCCTGCGCGTCCTCGACGGCGCCTGCGTCATCTTCGACGGCGTCGCCGGCGTGGAGCCGCAGTCCGAGACCAACTGGCACTACGCGGACGACTACAAGGTCCCGCGCCTCTGCTTCATCAACAAGCTCGACCGCACGGGCGCGGACTTCTTCAAGGACCTCAAGTCCATCCATGACCGCCTGACCAAGAACGCCTATCCGATCCAGCTGCCCATCGGCCAGGAGGACGGCTTCGAAGGCATCATCGACCTGCTCGAGATGAAGGCGCACATGTACCGCGACGACCTCGGACAGAAGGTCGACGTCATCGACGTCCCCGAGGAGTACGCCGCCTCCGCCAAGGAGTGGCGCGCCAAGCTCGTGGAAGCCATCTGCGAGAACGACGAGGAGCTCCTCAACAAGTATCTCGCCGGCGAGGAGGTCGCGATCGCGGACCTGAAGCGCGTGCTGCGCAAGGCCACGATCGAGTTCAAGATCGTCCCGGTCCTCTGCGGCTCCGCCCTCAAGAACAAGGGCGTCCAGCAGATGCTCGACGCGGTCATCGACTACCTGCCGAACCCGCTCGACATCCGCCCGATCCAGGCCGTCGACGCCAACGACGAGTCGAAGGAAGTCACGGTGAAATACGCCGATGACGAACCCTTCACGGCGCTGGCCTTCAAGGTCGCCGCCGACCCGTTCGTCGGCAAGCTGGCCTTCTTCCGCGTGTACTCCGGCACCCTCAAGGCCGGCTCGTACGTGGTGAACACCGCCACCGGCGAGCGCGAGCGCGTCGGACGCATCGTCCGCCTGCACGCCAACAACCGCGAGGACGTGGATCAGGTCTACGCCGGCGACATCGCCGCCGCGGTCGGATTGAAGTCCACCTTCACCGGCCACACGCTCTGCGACGAGAACCGCCCGGTCATCCTCGAATCCATCGTCTTCCCCGAACCCGTCATCTCGCTCGCCATCGAGCCGAAGACGAAGGTCGACCAGGAGAAGATGGGCGTCGCGCTCTCGAAGCTCGCCGAAGAGGACCCGACCTTCCGCGTGCGCTCCGATGAGGAGACCGCGCAGACCATCATCGCGGGCATGGGCGAGCTCCACCTGGAGATCATCGTCGACCGCATGAAGCGCGAGTTCAAGGTCGAGGCCAACGTCGGCAAGCCGCAGGTCGCCTACCGCGAAGCCATCCGCGGCGAGGCGGAGGCCGAAGGCAAGTACATCAAGCAGACCGGCGGACGCGGCCAGTACGGCCACTGCTGGCTGCGCGTGAAGCCGAACGAGCGCGGCAAGGGCGTCGAGTTCCTCGAGGAGATCAAGGGCGGCGCCATCCCGAAGGAGTTCATCCGCCCGATCGAGAAGGGCGTCGTCGAGACGGCCCAGAAGGGCGTGCTCGCCGGCTACCCGCTGCTCGACGTCGTCGCGACCGTCTACGACGGCTCGTACCACGACGTCGACTCGTCGGAAATCGCCTTCAAGATCGCCGGTTCGATGGCCTTCGTGGACGCCTGCAAGAAGGCGGGCCTCGTGCTCCTCGAACCGATCATGAAGGTCGAGATCCTCATGCCGGAAGCGGCCATGGGCGACGTCATCGGCGACATCAACTCGAAGCGCGGCCAGGTGCAGGAGATGCGCGACCGCGGCTCCGTGAAGGTCGTCGACGCGATGGTCCCGCTCTCCGAGATGTTCGGCTACGCCACCCAGCTCCGCTCCATCTCCCAGGGCCGCGCGTCCTACTCGATGACCTTCGACCACTACGAAGAGGTCCCGAAGAACGTCGAGATGGCCATCCTGGAAGGAAAGGGCAAGAAGTAAGGCTACGCGAACAAGACGCTCCGCAAGGGCGTCTTTTCGTATTGACGCCCGCCCCTTGCATCCTGCTAGGACACGCGTGTTAATCTTGAATCATGAAAGACATGCTTTCCGAAAAGGACATCCGGCGGATCGGCGAGGAGATGGGCAAGGTCATCGACGATAACCTCATGCCCCGCATCGAGGATCTTATCGACGGGAAGCTGGCCCCTTTGGATACGAGGCTGACGCGCGTCGAGTCCTCGATGGTCACCAAAGACGACCTCGACGACAAGCTCGCGCCCCTCAAGGGAAAGATCAACGTCCTGGTCGACGTCCTGCACCGGAACGGAACGATTTCTGACGATCACCGGCGCATCGTCCACTCCTGAAATGTAAAAAGACCCCGCTCACGTGAGCGGGGTTTCGCGTCTAGCGCGGGGCCTTGTCGGGCAGGTTCGGCGGCGGGAGCTCCCGCATGCGGAAGCCGCTGTCGCCCTCGTCCTGGAAGGTCGTCGTGCCGTCGCCCTGCCCGTCGCCTTCCTCGCCGGGCTTGCCCAGGCGTTCGATCAGGATCGGGCGCCCGTTCTGCATCGCCTTCATCGCCGCCGCCGTCTGCTCGTGCATCGCGCGCGAGTAGGGGAGCTTGTAGGCGCGAGGCTCGCCGGAGACCGGGTCGTAGGCGAAGGGACCGGGATCGTCCTGTCCGAGCGGCACGACCCAGAGGAAGATCGCGCCGCGGTCGTTCCGGGACGGGTTCGGTTCGCGGACGATCGCCGAGTAGAGCAGGGCCCTCTGCGGCATCGCCTCGCGCGCCGGCCATCCGGCGTAGCTGTCGAGCGCGTGCCACGTCTCCAGGCTGAAGACGGTGACCACGCCGGTCAGGAAGAGCTTCAGGCCCCAGCGGCCTTTGGCATGGGCGAGGAACCAGCACAGCATCCCGCCGATGAGCAGGAAGCCGAGCGGGATCGCGATCGAGACGCCGGTCGTCATGGGACGCTGCCTCCCGGGAAGGACATCCCTCCCTGCGACGCGCCCGAGGCGGACACGTTCCGCGTCAGGCTGATGGGGAGCTCGTTGGAGCCCGTCATCGTGCCGTCCGCCGCGAGCGTGAACCGGAAGGCCGTGGCCTCGTCCTGGTCGCCGTTCAGCGTCCGTTCCTTGGCCAGGATTTCCGTGTCGTCGCCGCGCAGGCGGTAGAGCGAGATCTTCACCGTCGTCGGCGCCGCGCGGCGCTTGGCGTACATGTGGACGTTGACCACGTATTCGCCGGCCATGCCGCCGCGGATGACGGCGCGCTCGCGATTGGTGTCGACCTTCACTTCGCCGGATGACGTCATGGCGCGGTCGCCGAGCGTGCCGCGGTCGTCGTACTCGAGGTGCATCAGCTCCACCGCCGTGCGGTTGAAGTAGATCAGGTTCCCGGCGGGATCCTGCACGTAGAGGTCGACGTCGTCGTCGGCCTCGTTCGGCCACGTCGCGACGATCGCGTAGAGGCCGTCGGTCTCGAGGCTTTCCTTCTTCCGCTTCTCCGCGGGAGGCTCCACCTTGAGGAGCATGACGATCGCGAGGACGCCGACCAGCATGTTGAAGATCACGTCCATGAACATGACCTTCGCGAAGATGCCCGGCCGTTTCACGACTCGGTCTCCTCGGCGGCCTGCTCGAGCACGTGGACCTGGAGGCCCAGCAGGATGCCGCAGATGCCGCCGACGATGGTCGTGAGGAAGGCCGTCGCCATGCCGGACTTGATCTGCGCGACGAACTCCTTGGCGGCTTCGGTGCCGTCGGCGGCCGGGGCGTCGGCGTTCAGCATCATGTAGAGGCCGAAGACCGTCCCCAGGAGCCCGAGTTCGACGCAGGCGTTGACCGCGTGGTGGCCGTGCCCGAGGCGGATCTTGATCCGCCGGAGCGCATGGCCGGACGCGCCGTCCTTCTCGACAGGGCCGGCGGCCTTCAGGGCGTCGAGCCTCCAGGTGAGGAGGCCGCACCAGAGGCTGCTGGCGCCGAAGATGGCGAGCGTGACGAAGCTGAGCCGCGTGGCGTCGCCCCCGTCGAGGAGGTCGAACCAGCCGAACCGATGGGCGAAGACGGCGCCGACGGCGATCAGGCTCGCCATCACGGACCATTGCAGGAAAAGCCTCTTCTCTTTCATCGGACACTTCCTTTCAAGGAGCTGTCCCCAACCTAACGGAAGCCTGTCGCGTCCGCAAGCGGTCTTGACAAAAGCGCCGTCTTCGCCTACGGTGCCCGGTCCGTAAACTCGGAAAGGGGGAGACATGATCGCTTCGTTCTTCGGTTGGATCTTCGGACTCATCGGCAGGATCTGGGACGGCTTCTGGAACGTGTCCGGCAAGCTCTTCAAGCTCACGCTCTTCACCGCGGCCAGCGGGGCCGTCGGCGCCACGATCGCCAAGTTCGCCGGCCTCGGCACGTCGGACGTCCTCTCCTGGTTCAAGTACGGCGCCATGACCGGCTTCCTCGTGGGCGGCATCAAGCTCCTCATCGACGAGGTCGCGGTCCCGCTCGTCCATGCGCAGACGACGCGCGAGCGCATGCGCAAACGCCAGGAGTTCGAGCGCGAGCTCGCCAAGACCCGCTCCCGCTCGACGCACGAGTCCGTCAGCAACCGCCTCAAACACCTGCAATGACAGGTGTTTTTTCATGCATGCGCCCCTGACGTACCGAGGACGGCCCGGGGTTGACTTCCTGTCCGGAAGCGCTAAGGTGTTCCCACTTAGCGCATCTGCCTATGAAAGAAGAGACATTGAAGCGCCTCTTATCCCTCATCGAGAAGACGGGGGACCGCCTCGTCATCACCGACCCGGCGGGGGAACAGCCCTTCGTCCTCATGGGGCTCGACCACTACGAGAACCTGGTGGTCGGGGAGTGGAAGCCGGAGGTCCAAAAGCGGGAACCCGCCCCGCCGCAGGCCCTGCCGATCTCGACCTCCTTCCCGGACAATAAGCCTCCGAAACGGGAAATCCCGCTATGGAAGGCGCCGCCGACACCGCAAAATGCGCCAAGGTTAGCCCAAGATAGGCCGCGCATCGACGAAAAACCGGCCCCGAAGCCCGAACCGACCCAGCCGCCGGCCCCGCGCCAGGCGCCCCCGCCGAAGCCCGCCGCCCCTTTAGAACCGGAAGGTGAGGAGCAGTTCTACTTAGAACCGCTAGAATAAGCCTCATTTCGGACGGCAGTTAAGGCCAAAAAGCCCTACTTGACCGCTTTTTGACCCTCTGCTACACTCGCTTGCGACACACGTCAACTTTTTTATTTATTATCGGTATGGCTGACATCAAGTTCGATCGCTCCAAGCCGCACGTGAACGTTGGCACCATCGGCCACGTCGACCACGGCAAGACCACCCTCACCGCCGCGATGCTCGCGGTCGGTAAGGCTATGGGTAACGTCGCCCAGGATAAGAAAGTCGACGACCTGGACAAGGCTCCGGAGTCGAAGGCTCGCGGTATCACGATCGCGACCGCCCACGTCGAGTACGAGACGGCGGCACGCCACTACGCGCACGTCGACTGCCCGGGACACGCCGACTACGTCAAGAACATGATTACGGGTGCCGCCCAGATGGACGGCGCGATCTTGGTCGTGTCCGCGACGGACGGCCCGATGCCGCAGACGCGCGAGCACATCCTGCTCGCCCGCCAGGTCGGCGTCCCGTCGATCGTCGTCTTCCTCAACAAGTGCGACATGGTCGAGGATAAGGAGCTGATCGACCTGGTCGAAGAGGAAGTCCGCGACCTCCTCAAGAAGTACCAGTTCCCCGGCGACACCACCCCGATCGTCCGCGGTTCGGCCCTCCAGGCCCTCAACAACCCCGAGGACGCCACGCTCTCCGGCCCCGTCCGCGAGCTCTTCAAGCACCTCGACGAGTACATCCCGCAGCCGCAGCGTGACACGGACAAGCCGTTCCTCATGCCGGTCGAGGACGTCTTCTCCATCGAAGGCCGCGGCACCGTCGTCACGGGCCGCATCGAGCGCGGCACGGTCAACCTGAACGACGAAGTCGAAATCGTCGGTCTCGGCGACACCCGCAAGACGGTCGTCACCGGTATCGAGATGTTCAACAAGCAGCTCGACAAGGGCATGGCTGGCGACAACGCCGGTCTGCTCCTCCGCGGCACCAAGAAGGAAGAGATCGAGCGTGGCATGGTCCTCGCCAAGGTCGGTTCCATCAAGCCGCACACGGAGTTCGAGGCCCAGATCTACGCCCTCACCAAGGAAGAAGGCGGCCGCCACAAGCCGTTCTTCAAGGGCTACAAGCCCCAGTTCTACATCCGCACGACCGACGTGACGGGCGAGATCGAACTGCCGGCGGGCGTCGAGATGGTCATGCCGGGCGACACGCAGAACTGCGTCGTCAAGCTCATCTCCCCGGTCGCGCTCGAAGACTCCATGCGCTTCGCCATTCGCGAAGGCGGCCGCACCGTGGGTGCCGGCGCCGTCGTGAAGATCATCAAGTAAATAGGGAAGCCCCGGGCCTCGTCTAAGAGGGCCGGGGTATCCTGCTGAAAACGCCCTTTATGGAAAAGGACAAGAAAAAGGAAGAAGTCAGCGCTCGCGTCCGCATCAAGATCCGCGCCTACGACCACAAGGTCATCGACCAGTCCACGCGCACGATCATCGACACGGCCACGCGCACCGGCGCTTCCATCCGCGGTCCCGTGCCGCTTCCGACGGAAAAGCACAAGTACACCGTGAACCGCTCGACGTTCGTCCACAAGAACGCCCGCGAGCAGTACGAGATGCGCGTGCACAAGCGGTTGATCGACATCATGGATCCGACCCCCAAGACGGTCGAATCGCTCATGAGCCTCAACCTTCCCGCCGGCGTCGACGTGGAGATCAAGATGTAACCTTTTCCGATGGGCCGTTGGTCGCCCCGTCATGCGACGGGGTCATCCAGCGGCACATCGGACAGACCGACCGACGACAATCCGCCTCCCGAAGGAAACCAGAGAAAGATGGCATGCTACCGAATGGCCTACGGCGCCAAAACCTCTGGATGAATCCCTAGCGAGCGGACGTTCCCGATACAACTCGACTTGTCTCGAACACGCCAAGCCACGCGCAGAGACAGACGCAAGAAGTTTCCTCATGATATCGCCAGGATCCCTGGAGTGATCGTGCCGAGACTTCTTGTTTCTGTTATTGCGCCGGTCGGGGGAGGATCCCAAGCGAAACGGAGACAGGCATCGAACATAATAACCGTGTTCCTCTGCCTTAAATGGATCGTATGAAATTCATCATCGGACGAAAACTCGAAATGTCCCAGCGCTACCGCCCCAACGGGGAAGTGGTGCCGGTGACGCTCGTGAAGGTCGAGCCCTGCGTCGTGACGCAGGTCCGCACCAACGAGAAGGACGGCTACACCGCCCTCCAGATCGGTACCGGCTCCAAGCGCCACCTGGCCAAGCCGCAGACCGGCCACCTCAAGGCCTCCGGCCATGAGAACCTCGCCACGCTCCGCGAGTTCCGCGTCGACTCGGTCGACGGGATCGCGCCGGGCGCCGTCTGCGAAGTCGATTCCTTCGTCTCCGGCGACGTCATCGACGTCACGGGCATCTCGAAGGGCAAGGGCTTCCAGGGCGTCGTGAAGCGCTGGGGCTTCGGCGGCGGTCCGGCCACGCACGGCCACAAGGACAACCTCCGCATGCCGGGTTCGATCGGCTCCGGCGGCATCCAGCACGTGCTGAAGGGCCTCAAGATGGCCGGCCGCATGGGCGGCGACCAGGTGACCGTCAAGAATCTCGAGATCGTCGAAGTCCTCTCCGAACAGGGCCTCATCGCCGTCAAAGGCGCCGTCCCCGGCGCCCGCGGCGCGACCCTCCTCATCACCGCCGACGGCGACATGAAGTTCGTCGAAGCCAAGCCGGAAGCCGCCGAGGCGCCGGCCGCGCAGGAAGCGGCTCCGGTTACGGAGGCCGCGGCCGTCACCGAATAAACGTATGTCGAAGATCAAAGTCTACAACATGGAGGGCAAGGTCGTGGCCGAGCGCGAAATGGCTCCGAAGCTGTTCGACGTGAAGGTCAACGAGAGCCTCGTCCATCTCGCCGCCGAGGCGCAGATGGCCAACGCCCGCGTCATGGGCGGCCACTCCAAGACCCGCGGCGAAGTCCGCGGCGGCGGCAAGAAGCCCTGGAAGCAGAAGGGCACCGGCCGCGCCCGCCACGGCTCCATCCGTTCCCCGATCTGGCGCGGCGGCGGCGTGACCTTCGGTCCGCAGTCCGAGCGCAACTTCTCCAAGAAGCTGAACCGCAAGTCGAAGAAGGGCGCGCTCGCCATGGCGCTGACCGACAAGGTCCAGCATGAGGCGCTCCTCGGCCTCGAGTCGCTCTCGATCGAAGGCGGCAAGACCAAGACGATGTACGGCATGCTCAAGAAGCTCCCGGTCGGACGCAAGATCCTCCTCGTCCTCCCGCAGTCCGATCCGATGGCCATCCGCGCGTCCCGCAACCTCAAGAACCTCTGGACCGTCACCGCCGGCGCCGTCAGCCTCGTCGACGTCCTGAAGGCCGACACCGTCGTGGCTTCGGTCGCGGCGCTCGACCTGCTCGAAAAGAGCTACAGCAAGAACTGATATGGGATTCTTCAGCCGCAAGAAAAACGACGAAGGCCAGAAGGCGCCGGCCAAGAGCACGGCCGCCAAGGCGAAAGCCGAAGACAAGAAGGAAGAGGCCGCCAAGCCCGCCACCTACGTGACGCGCGAGACCGGCTCCGCCTATAAGGTCCTCGTCCGCCCCCTCGTCACCGAAAAGACCACCGCGCTCCAGCAGCTCGGCCAGTACGCCTTCGAGGTCGCCAAGGGCGCCAACAAGGTGGAGGTCCGCAAGGCCGTGAAGGCCGTCTACGGCGTCGCTCCGACGACCGTCCGCGTCATCACCGTCCTCGGCAAGCCGGTCCGTTCCAAGACCGGCATGACCCGCCGCTCCTCCTGGCGCAAGGCTCTCGTGACCCTCAAGAAGGGCGACCGCATCGATCTCTTCGCCAACGCCTAAACGTATGCCGATCAAATCCTACCGACCGACGACCTACGGACGGCGCGGCGCAAGCGTCGACTCGTTCGCGGACGTCACCAAGAAAGAGCCGGAGAAGTCGCTCCTGACGCACAAGAAGCGCATCAGCGGCCGCAACTCCCAGGGCAAGATCACCGTCCGCCACCGCGGCGGCGGCGCCAAGCGGATGATCCGCATGGTCGATTTCATGCGCGCGCGCTATGACGTCCCCGCCAAGGTCGCCGCGATCGAATACGATCCGGCCCGCGGCAGCCGCCTCGCCCTCCTCACCTACGTGGACGGCGTGAAGAGCTACGTCATCGCGCCCAACGGCGTGAAGGTCGGCGACACGATGATGTCCTCCAAGGAGAAGATCGAGAGCAAGGCCGGCAACCGCATGCCGCTCAAGCACATCCCGATCGGCCTCACGATCCACGACCTCGAGCTCTACGTGGGCTCCGGCGGCAAGATGGTCCGCGGCGCCGGCAACGCGGCGCAGCTCATGGCCATCGAAGGCGACATGGCGCAGATCAAGCTGCCCTCCGGCGAGTACCGCATGGTCTCGAAGGAGTGCTCGGCCACGGTCGGCTCCGTCTCCAACCCGGACCACTGGCTCGTCCGCCTCGGCAAGGCCGGACGCATGCGCCACCTGGGCTTCCGCCCGCGCGTCCGCGGCAAGGTCATGAACCCCGTCGACCACCCGCACGGCGGCGGCGAAGGCAAGCACCCCGTCGGCATGAAGCATCCGAAGACCCCGTGGGGCAAGCCCGCGCTCGGCGTCAAGACCCGCAAGCGCAAGAAGCAGTCGTCGAAATTCATCGTGAAGCGCCGCAAGTAATATGTCCCGCTCCCTGAAGAAAGGTCCGTTCACGGACCCCAAACTCATCGAAAAGGTCTCCAAGCTGAAGGCCGGCGACAAGACCGTCATCAAGACCTGGTCGCGCGCCTCCGTCATCACGCCGGAGATGGTCGGGTACACGATCGGCGTCCACAACGGCCGCCAGCACACGCCCGTCACGGTCGTCGAGAACATGGTCGGACACCGCCTCGGCGAGTTCGCCCCGACCCGCAAGTTCCAGCGCCACGGCGGCAAGCTCACGAAGGACATCGAGGCCGCGAAGGCCGCCGCTCCGGCCGCCGCTCCGGCCGCGAAGAAATAACCTCCTATGGAAGTCAAAGCCCACTCCCGCCATCTCCGCATGTCGCCCCGCAAGGTGCGGCTCGTGGTTGATGCTGTCCGCGGGATGGCCGTCGCGCCCGCCCTGGCTCAGCTGACCTTCATGTCGCGCGCCGCGGCCCGCCCGGTCAAGAAACTCCTGGAGTCCGCCATCGCCAACGCCGAGCACAATTTCAAGCTCGACCGCGAAGGCCTCTACATCAAGGCCGCCCTCGTGAACCAGGGCCCGACCCTGAAGCGCTGGCGCCCGCGCGCCATGGGCGCCGCCGCCCCGATCCTGAAGCGCACCTCCCACGTCACGCTCGTCCTCGAATCGAAGACCGGCGCGAAGAAGGAGAAGGCCGCCAAGAAGGAAGAGGCGCACGACCATGACCACGACCACGCCGGCCACGACCACTCCCACGAGGAGAAGCCGAAGGCCGCGAAGAAGCCCGCCGCTAAGAAGACTGCCGCCAAGAAGAAATAAGTATGGCCCACAAAGTCAATCCGAAAATCTTCCGCGTCGGCACCGTCTACACCTGGGATTCGAAGTGGTTCAGCCGCAAGGACTACAAGGCCAACCTCCGCCAGGACGTCGAGATCCGCGACTACCTCCGCGCCACGCTGAAGGAAGCCGCCGTCGACAAGATCGAGATCGACCGCGGCGCCAACCAGATCACCATCACGATCCATTCCGGCAAGCCGGGCTTCGTGATCGGCCGCGGCGGCGCCGGCATCGAGGAGCTGAAGAAGAAGATCCAGGACATGTTCTTCGCCAACAAGAAGAAGGCGAAGCTCCAGCTCAACATCGTCGAGATCACCCGCCCGAGCCTCTCGGCCGCGATCACCGTCCAGAACATGATCGCCGACCTCGAGAAGCGCATGCCGTTCCGCCGCATCCTGAAGACGACGATCGACCGCGCCCAGAAGGCCGGAGCGCTCGGCGTGAAGGTCGTGGTGTCCGGCCGCCTGAACGGCGCCGAGATCGCCCGCCGCGAGATGCTCTCGTGGGGTTCCGTCCCGCTCACCAACCTGCGCGCGGACATCGACTACGCCGCCGACTTCGCCCGCACCATCTTCGGCGCCATCGGCGTCAAGGTCTGGATCTACCGCGGCGAGATCTTCGACAAGGACGGCATCGCGCCGGCCTTGAAGGCTCCGCTGCGCCCTGAAGAGCGCGCCCCGTTCCGCGGAGGCCCGCGCGGCGGTTCCCGTCCGCCGGCCGGCCGCCCGGCCCCCCGCGCCGCGGCCCCGAAGGCCGCGCCCGCCAAAGCCGCCTAACCTGCCGCTATGCTGATCCCGAAGAAAGTCAAACACCGCAAGTGGCACAAGCTGCGGAGCTCCGGTCTCCAGAAGGCGACCACCAAGCTCTCGCTCAGCTTCGGCGAGTTCGGACTCAAGTCGCTCACCCCGGCCTGGGTCACCTCCCGCCAGATCGAAGCCGCCCGCCGCACGATGTCCCGCTACATCAAGCGCGGAGGCAAGATCTGGATCCGCATCTTCCCCGACAAGCCGGTCACCATGAAGGGCCTCGAGGTCCCCATGGGCGGCGGTAAGGGAGGCGTGGACCACTACGTCGCGATCGTCCGCCCGGGCACCGTCGTCTTCGAGATGGACGGCGTCCCGACGGAGACGGCGCGCGAAGCGATGCGCCTCGCGGCCTACAAGATGCCGTTCCGCTCCCGCTTCATCACCAAACACGACTGATATGAAGCTGAAGGAACTCAAGGAAAAATCCGCCGCCGAGCTCCAGAAGATGCTCAGCGAGGAACGCGAGAGCGTGCGCGCCCTGCGCTTCGCCGTCGCCACCAACCAGGAGACCAAGGTCCGCAAGATCCGCGCGGCCCGCAAGACCATCGCCAGGATCCTCACTCTCATCAAGCAGAACGCTAAGTAAAAGCCGTATGACGACGCACACCCAGAACAAGAAGCGCGAGCTCGTCGGCTTGGTCGTTTCTGACAAGATGCAGAAGACGATCGTGGTCAAGGTCGACCGCGTGAAGACCCACCCGAAATACGGCAAGCAGTTCGTCGTGTCCAAGCGCTACAAGGTCCATGACGAGAAGGACGAGTACAAGACGGGCGACAAGGTCGTCTTCGTCGAGTGCCGCCCCCTCTCGAAGGACAAGCGCTGGCGCGTGACCGGCAAGGCCGCCTAACCCGCGCATATGGTCCAACATCGCTCGATGCTCGCCGTCGCCGACAACACCGGCGCCCGCAAGCTCCAGGTCATCCGCGTGCTCGGCGGCTACAAGAAGCGCTACGCCGTGCTCGGAGACGTCGTGACCTGCGCCGTCAAGGAGGCCGTGCCGCACGGCATGGTCAAGAAAGGCGACGTCGTCCACGCCGTCCTCACCCGCACCCACAAGGAGACCCGCCGCAAGGACGGCTCCTACGTCCGCTTCGACGACAACGCCGGCGTCATCATCGACCGGGAGAGCAAGGAGCCGAAAGGCACGCGCATCTTCGGACCCGTGGCCCGCGAACTCCGCGGCCGCGGCTACACGAAGATCATCTCCCTCGCTCCCGAAGTCGTCTGACCCCCACGCTATGAAGATCAAGAAGAACGACAACGTGATGGTCATGGCCGGCAAGGACAAGGGCAAGACCGGCAAGGTCATGCAGGTCCTCCCGTCCGAGAACAAGGTGGTCGTCGAAGGCGTGAACAAGACCGTCAAGCACGCCAAGACCCGCAAGCAGGGGGAGAAGGGCCAGAAGATCGAGTTCTTCGGCCCCATCAACGCTTCGAACGTCATGCTCGTCGACCCCAAGTCCGGCAAGCCGACCCGCGTCGGCTGGAAGGTCATGGAAGACGGCCGCAAGGTCCGCGTGGCCAAGAAGAGCCAGGAAACCGTCGAATAAAAGCCTATGTTGCGCGAACAGTACGACAAGAAAATCGTTCCGGCGCTGATGGAGCGCTTCGGCTACAAGAACCGCATGGCGGTGCCGAAGTTGAAATTGGTGTCCGTCAACGTGGGCATGTCGACCAACCTCCTCAAGGATCCCAAGATCCCGGAGACGGTCGAAGCGACGCTGACCCGCATCACCGGACAGAAGCCGGTGAAGACCCTCGCGAAGAAGTCGATCGCGAGCTTCAAGGTCCGCCAGGGCCAGAACATCGGCATGAAGGTGACCCTCCGCGGCGCCCGCATGTGGCACTTCCTCGAGAAGCTGGTCCACGTGACCCTGCCCCGCGTCCGCGACTTCCGCGGCATCTCGCCGAAGCTCGTCGACAAGCAGGGCAACCTGTCCCTCGGCTTCAAGGAGTACATCGCCTTCCCGGAGATCCGTCCGGACGAGATCGAGAAGCTCCACGGCGTCCAGGTGACGGTCTCCACCACGGCCGCGACCCGCGAAGAAGGCCTGGAACTGTTCCGACTCATGGGCTTCCCCTTCAACGGCTAAGGCCGCACCCCTATGGCAACCGCCAATCAAATCGCCAAATCCAACCGCAAGCCGAAGTTCTCGACCCGCATCGTCCGGCGCTGCTGGCGCTGCGGCCGACGCCACGGCTTCATGCGCGACTTCGACCTCTGCCGCATCTGCTTCCGCGAGCTCGCGAACCGCGGCGAGATCCCCGGCATTAAGAAAGCCAGCTGGTAACCCTATGATGACCGATCCCATCGCCGACATGCTCACCCGGCTGCGCAACGCCGCCGCCGTGCGCAAGCAGGAAGTCGTCCTGCCCCTGTCGCGGGTCAAGTTCGAGATCGCCAAGATCCTCGAGAAAGAGGGCTACCTCGCCGGCGTCGAAGCTTCGGACGCGCATCACGGTCAGCTCAAGCTGAAGATGCGCTACACCGAGGACGGCTCCGTGATCCGTGACGTGCAGCGCATTTCCAAGCCCGGCCGCCGCGTCTATGCGGCCAAGTCCGACCTGCCCCGCGTCCTCAACGACCAGGGCATCGCCGTGATCTCCACCTCTTCCGGTCTCATGACCAACAAGGAAGCGCGCAAGCGCGGCCTCGGAGGCGAGATCGTGTGCGAGATCTACTAAACGCACGCCTATGTCCCGCATCGGCAAACAACCCATCAAGATCCCTTCCGGCGTGGAGGTGACGGTCTCCGAGACCGAGCTCCGCGTGAAGGGCCCGAAAGGGGAGCTGAAGCTCGCTCTTCATCCGCACGTGCGCATCGCGCGCTCGAAGCATGAGGAGCTCGGCGACATCCTGTCGGTCACCGTCAAGGACGAGACCGACAAGAAGGACCGCGCGCTCTGGGGCCTCTTCAGCCGCCTGGCCTCCAACCTGGTCACCGGCGTGACGAAGGGCTACGAGAAGTCGCTCGAGTTCGTCGGCGTCGGCTACAAGATCAGCCTCGCCGGAAAGACCGTGAAGATGGACGTCGGCTTCTCGCACGAGGTCGACTTCCCGCTCCCGGCCGGCATCGACGCCAAGGTGGACAAGAACACCCTGACCCTCTCCGGCATCGACAACCAGCTCGTCGGCGAGACGGCCGCGCGCATCCGCCGCATCCGCAAGCCGGAACCCTACAAGGGCAAGGGCATCAAGTACGTCGACGAGGTCATCCGCCGCAAGGCCGGTAAGTCGGCCAAGGCCGGTGCCAAGTAAACGACGCCTATGAAATCCACGAGCCAAAAGAAGATCGAAGCCCGCACGCGCCGTAGCGCCCGCATCCGCGCGCGCGTCATCGGCAGCGCCCAGCGCCCCCGCTTGGCCGTCTTCCGCAGCGCCAAGCACATCTCGGCCCAGCTGATCGACGACGCCAGCGGCAAGACGCTGGCCGCCGCGACGGACGCCAAGATGAAGAAGGCCGACGCCGAGGGCATGGACGCCAAGATCGCCAAGGCGTTCACGGTCGGCAAGGAGCTGGCCGAGAAGGCCAAGAAGGCCGGCGTCACCGCCGTCGTCTTCGACCGCGGAGGCTACACCTACCACGGCCGCGTCAAGGCGCTCGCCGACGGCGCCCGCGCCGGAGGCCTCGAATTCTAATCCCGCACTATGCAGAACACCCAACAGCAGCGTGGTCCGGGCGCCGGCCGCGGAGCCGGAGGCGACCGCCGCGGTCCCCGCCGCCCCCGCATCGAAGAGCCGAAGGAATTCGACCAGCGCATCCTCGCCCTCGACCGCGTCACCCGCGTCACCAAGGGCGGCAAGCGCATGCGCTTCCGCGCCACCGTCATCATCGGCGACCATAAGGCTCGCGTCGGCTACGGCGTGGCCAAGGCCGGCGACGTCTCGGCCGCGGTCAACAAGGCCGTGACCCAGGCCAAGAAGCGCCTCTTCACGGTTCCCTTGGTCAAGGAGACCATCCCGCACCGCATCGACGCCAAGTACGGCGCCGCCGTGGTCATGATGAAGCCCGCTCCCGCCGGTACCGGCGTGAAGGCCGGCGGCGCCATGCGCGTCGTCCTCGAGCTCGCCGGCGTCCCGAACGTCGTCGGCAAGTCGCTCGGCGGCAGCAAGAACAAGCTCAACAACGCCAAGGCCACGATCGAAGCGCTCAAGTCGCTCCGCGTGAAGTCCGCCGCGTCTTCCGCCGCCTGATATGCTGAAACTCCACACGCTCAAGCCCAAGAAGGGCAGCAAGTCCGTCAGCCGCCGCATCGGTCGCGGTCCGGGTTCCGGACGCGGCAAGACCGCCGGTAAGGGCGGCAAGGGCCAGAAGGCCCGCACGGGCGGCCGCAAGCGGCTGCGCGCGCTGGGCATGAAGATGATCATCCGCCGCATCCCGAAGCTCCGCGGCTTCAAGAGCCATCACGCGAAGGACGAGACCGTCACCCTCCAGGAACTCCAGACGGCGTTCCCGCAGGGCGGCATCGTCACCCGCGCCGAGCTCGCGAAGCGCGGCGTCGTCTCGGGCCAGCGCGCGAGCGTCAAGATCGTCGGCAGCTTCGAGCTCGCCCGCAAGCTGACGCTCAAGGGCCTCAAGGTCTCGGCCGGCGCGAAAGCGGCGATCGAGAAGGCCGGCGGGTCCGTTGCCTAAGACTTCACCGACGCGGTAGACTGCCGATACTATGTGGGCCAAATTCTCCCTGCTCTGGAAACAGCCTGACCTCCGCTCCAGCCTCCTCAAGGTGCTGGGCATCCTGGTCATCTTCCGCATCGCCGCGCACATCCCGATCCCCGGAGTCGACCTCACGGCCCTCCGGAACTTCTTCCAGTCCAACCAGCTGCTCGGCCTGATGAACGTCTTCTCGGGCGGCACGCTCGACAACTTCTCGCTGGTCGCGCTCGGCGTCGGCCCCTACATCACCGCCTCGATCATCATCCAGCTGCTGACGATGATCGTCCCGCAGCTCGAGGAGCTCTCGAAGGACGGCGAACAGGGCCGCCAGAAGATCAACCAGTACACGCGCTACCTGTCCGTGCCGATGGCCTTCCTGCAGGGCTACGGCATGATCAGCCTGCTCAAGCAGTCGTCCGGCGTGCTCACGAACCTCGACGCGTTCCACATCTTCACCGTCATGATGACCATGACGGCGGGCACCGTGTTCCTGATGTGGCTCGGCGAGATCATCAACGAGCAGAAGGTCGGCAACGGCATCTCCATCCTGATCTTCGCCGGCATCGTCTCCGGACTGCCGTCGATCATCCAGCAGGCCATCCTGACGTACGACCCGTCCCGCCTTCCGGCCTACATCGGCTTCCTGCTGGTGGCGGTCGCGACGGTCGCGGGCGTGGTCGTCATCTCGGAGGCCCAGCGCAACGTCCCGGTCACCTACGCCAAGCGCGTGGTCGGCTCGGGCATGGCCGGAGGTTCCAACACCCACCTGCCGCTGCGCGTGAACATGGCCGGCGTGATCCCGATCATCTTCGCCATCTCCATCATCCTGTTCCCCTCGATGATCGCCCAGTTCTTCGTCAACGCGAAGACCGCCTGGGTGGCCTCGGCGGCGGATTGGATCCTGCGGGTGTCGCAGGACCAGCTCGTGTACGGCACCTCGTACTTCGTGCTGGTGCTCGCCTTCACCTTCTTCTACACCACCATCGTCTTCAAGCCGGACCAGATCGCCGAGAACCTGCAGAAGCAGGGCGGCTACGTCCCGGGCGTCCGCCCGGGCAAGCCGACGGCCGAGTTCCTGACGTACACGGTGAACCGCATCACGCTCGCGGGCGCCGTGGCCATCGCGATCATCGCCGTCCTCCCGCTCCTGGTCCAGCAGTTCCTCACGGGAACGCAGAACCTGGTGGTCGGCGGCTCCTCGCTCCTCATCATCGTCTCGGTCGTGCTGGAGATCGTCCGGCAGATCCAGTCGCAGATGACCATGCGGGAGTACGATTACGACGCCATCAAGTGATCCGCGCGCGAGCCGTAATCCGAGAGAAGAAGAAAAAAGAGCCGCCGGAAGGCGGCTCTTTCGGTATTGACACCCACGGTTGCGTGCGTGGTAGGAGGCGGGGGTATACTCTTAACGATATGCCTATGCTCACGCAGGACGACCTTAAGGCCATCGGAGAAATCGTCAAAGGCGAAACCGGTCCCATCAGGGAGGGATTGGCGACCCTTGAAGAACGCATGAACGTGAAATTTGACGCCGTGCAGGAATCGCTCGAATCCATCGAGAATCGCATGGTCACGAAGTCCTATCTCGACGACAAGCTGGCGCACTACGTGAAGCGCCCATTCTGAAAAAAAGAGCGGCCGCGCGGCCGCTCTTTCGGTTCAGGCTTTCGGTTCGGGCGGCTTCGGGGCGTCGAAACGCTGCTTCTCCCAGTTCTGTTCGACGCCGCGGATGAGGTCGCTGAGTTCGCGGGCGGTGAAGCGGTTCAGGAAGACGCGCGAGACGAGCTGTCCTTGCGGTTCCTTGTTCCCGACCTTCACGACGGCCATGAAGTCGATGACGATCTCGCGCTCCTGCGCGGTCACGGACACGATGTTGGCGTAGCGGCCTTGGGCCAGCTCGTTCTGGGCCTCGATCTTGAGTTCAGGCATACGGGTGCGTGGTGAATGATGCGGTCGCATTGTACGCCCATTCCTCCGATATTTGCTACACTGCCCTCGTATGCCAGACGCCCAGCATCATCCCATCGCCGTCGCGCCGAAAGGGGAGCAGCGGAGCATCCTGTGGCACGGGATCCTGATGTTCTTCGCGACGGGCGGCCTGGCCGTCGCGGCGGCGCAGAAGGCCGGGTTCTCCGGCGGCTACGCGCCTTCGGCGGCCATCTCCGTGCCGTACGTCCTCTCGATCGTCTTCCTCGGGACGGTGATGCTCGTGCTCGCGCTCAAGACGGTGAAGAAGCCCGCCGTCTTCCAGGCGCTCTTCACCTTCGCCATGCTCTCCGGCGCCTGGTTCGTGGCCGACATCTACCTCCGGCCGGAGCTCGCGCTCGTCGCGGGATCGCTGGCCATCCTCCTGCGCTTCGCCTGGAAGACGGTGCTGACGGCGAACTTCACGCTCGTGGTCGGCGTCGCCGGCATCGCCGCGAGCATCGCCGCGGACCTCTCGCCGAACGCCATCCTCGTCGTTTTGGCCGTGCTTTCCTTCTATGATATCGTGGCCGTGTACCGCACCCGGCACATGGTGAAGATGTTCCGCGCGCTCACCTCGCACGGCGTCGTCCTCGCCTTCATCCTGCCGCCGCTCCGCCTGCGCGAGCTCCTCGCCCGGCCGGACGGCGACGCCCCGGGACGCGGGATGCTCCTCGGCACGGGCGACGTGGCCGTTCCCGCCATGCTCGCCGCCGCCGCGCTCCGGGTCGGCGTCGTGCCGGCCGTCGCCTCGATCGCCGGCGCCGCCGCCGGGTTCGCGCTCATGTTCATGCTCTTCCTCGCCCAGCCGAAGCGCGCCCCGATGCCGGCCCTGCCGCCCATCGCGCTCGGCGCCACCCTCGGCTATCTCGCCTCACTCCTCATCCTCACGCCATGAAAAAGATGAAGCTCGCGGTGCTCGGGACCCAGGCCTCCGGCAAGGGCACCCAGTCGCACGTGCTGTCCATCACCATGGGCGTGCCGGCCGTCTCGGTCGGCGACCTCCTGCGCGACCTGCAGAACGAGGATTCGGAGCGCGGCCGCACGGCCAAGCTCGAGATGAGCAAGGGCGCCTTCGTCGACGACGACATCATCATGCCGCTCCTCAAGGAGTGGGTGGCGAAGCATCCGAAAGGCTGGATCATCGACGGCTTCCCGCGCTCGGTCGAGCAGGCCAAGAAGTGCGCGTCGTTCTTCCATCCCGACGCCGTGCTCTACCTCGAGGTTCCCGACGAGGAATCCAAGCGCCGCATCTCGTACCGCCGCATCTGCACGAAGTGCAAGACCAACTACAACCTCATCACCCAGCCGCCGCAGAACCCGAAAGGCGTCTGCGACGTCTGCGGCGGCGAACTCGCGAAGCGCGCCGACGACACGCCGGAACTCGTGGAGGAGCGCCTGAGGCATTACCACGAGGTCACCGAGCCGCTGAAGGCCTGGTTCGACGCGCGCAAGAAGCTCGTGCTGATCAACGCCAAGTCGAGCATCCCCGACGTCGCGCGCGACATCCAGCTGAAGCTCGAGGAGTTCCTCCGCGCCAAGCGCGGCGCCAGGAAGCTCCGCCTCTGGGCGATCACGGCCTTGGTCGTGCTCCTCGCCGTCGCCGTGACCTTCACCGTCACCGGCCGCATCATCAACTCGCGCTAGTTGCCGTTTCCGTCCGGAAAGGCTAAGCTCCTTCAGCTATGGCCGCTACCATCTATACCCCCGAAGAGATCGCGAAGCTCCGTGAAGGCGGGGCTCTTTTGAGCGCCATCCTGGGCGAGCTCTGCGCGATGGCGAAGCCCGGTGCCTCCACGGCGGAACTCGACGCCCACGCCGAGAAGCGCATGCGCGACGCCGGCGGCGAGCCGTCCTTCAAGGGCTACAAGGCCGGCGGCCCGACGCCGTTCAACGGCACGGTCTGCACCTCCATCAACGACGAGGTCGTCCACGCGCCGCCGCATCCGGGCCGCGTCCTCAAGGACGGCGACATCATCTCCCTCGACATCGGCCTCCGCTACAAGGGCCTCTGCACCGACATGGCCGTCACCGTCCCGATCGGGAACGTCTCCGAGAAGGCGCTGAAGCTCATCCGCGTCACCAGGGACGCGCTCATGGCCGGCGTCGACGTCGTCCGCGCCGGGCGCAAGATCCGAGAGATCGGCCAGGCCATCCAGCCCGTCGTGGAGCGCGCCGGTTTCGGCGTGGTCCGCGCGCTCGTCGGCCACGGCGTCGGGCATCACGTCCACGAGGAGCCGAACGTCCCGAACTACGACGATCCGGACATGCCCAGGGTCGTCATGAAGGAGGGGATGGTGCTCGCGCTCGAACCGATGGTCACCATGGGTTCCTGGGAAGTCGACCTCCAGTCCGACGACTGGACGTTCGCGACCGACGACGGCAGTCTCGCCGCCCACTGGGAGCTCACGCTCGCCGTCACTGCGGACGGCTGCGAGATCCTCACCCCGCTGCCGATCTGATATGAACGTCCTCGCCATCGACCACGGCTCCAAGCGCGTCGGGCTCGCCATCGGCTCGAACGAGACGGGCACCGCCGCGCCGCTCAAGGTCCTCGGCCATCGCGGGGACGCCGCGCTCATCGAGGACATCAAGGCCGTCGTCGCGAACGAGCGCGTCGACCAGGTGATCGTCGGGCTTCCGTTCTCCACCGACGGATCTTCCTCATCGCAGACGGACGCCGTCCGCGCGTTCGCGGCGAAGCTCGAGGACGCGCTCGACGTCCCCGTCGTCCTGGAGGACGAGCGTCTTTCCAGCCGCGAGATCGAAGCGCACATGAGCGCGATGGGCGGGCGCAAGGCCTGGAAGGCCTCCGGACTCGACCGCGACACCGCCGCCGCCACGCTCTTCCTGCAGACCTACTTGGATCGCCTGAAAACGGAATGAGCTCGACCTACCACGTCCGCGGGCTCGTCCTGCGCCGGGAGACCTGGCGCGACGCCGCACGCATGTACACCATCTACACCCGCGAGGCCGGGAAGCTTTTGGCCGTCGGACGCGGCACGCGCAAGCTGCTCTCCAAGCTCGGGCCGCATCTCGAACCCTTCGGCGTCGTCGACCTGCACGTCGCGCGCGGCCGCAAGACGGAGACGCTCTGCGGCGCCATCATGGTGCGCCCGCCCGACCCGTTCGCCGCCGACGACCGCCGCTACCTCGCCGCCTCGTTCGCGGCCGAGGCCATCGACCATTTCGTGAAGACGGGCGACCCCGATCCGGAGCTTTGGCGCCTGATCGATTCCTGGTACGCCGATCTCGCCGCCGTCCCGTCCGACCGCGTGGACGCGCGGCTATCGGCGTTCATCTGGCGCTTCATGTCCCGCCTCGGCTATCGCCCCAAGCTGGACGCCTGCTCCGAATGCGGCCGCGCCCTCCGGTTCGAGACGGCGCGCTTCCAGCCCGTCCCCGGCACCGCCGCCTGCGGCGCCTGCCGCCTCGACGAGCGCGCCCTCGTCGGCTGCGAGACCCTCACCCAGCGCGCCGTGGACGCCATCTGCCGCACGCTCGACGAATCCGCGCCGGCGCCCGCCGCCGTCGAAGGCGCCGCTTTCGCCTCCGCGCTCTCCTTCCTGGAAGCCCGCCTCGACCGCCCGCTCTCCAGCCTCCCCTTGGTGCGTGCTATGATGAAGGCGAAATCTTACGCGTAACGGAGGAAGTATGGATCAACCCGCGCGGAAACCGGGCTTCACCAAGCCGATCGGCGGCTTCATCGTCGTCCTGGCGGTCGCCGTCATCGTCGGCGCCTGGTTGTATGTCGACGGCGTCAAGAACGATCTCGAGATGAAGGCGCAGGAAGACGCGGCACGGTTCGCCGAGACTGAACGCCGGGCGGCCGAGGCTCCGGCAGCGGTCGAGGAAGTGCCGGAACCGGAGACGCGTACGTACGCCGGAGAACTCGGTGGCCGCCGTTTCCAGATCGACCTGCCGAGAGGGCATCACCTCGAACTCGACGAGGACGGCCTGACGGCCCGCGTCGTTTCGGATTCTGAAGCCGAACCGGATCACCGGTACGACATCACGATCATGCTCGTCGACCCCACGGAAGAACCGTACGTTTCGTATAAGCCCGAACTCGGCCTGCGCGTCATCTCCACGGACGACGCCCGCGCCGCGTTCTGGATCCAGGGCTGGGAAGATATCGGATGGTCCGGATTCGAAACGGTCACCGCCAGCTTCAAGGCCTTGTAGGCCGTTCGCCCCGCCGCCGGCGGGGCTTGTCGTTTCAGGCATTTTCGGCTAAGATAGGCCCAAGAAACGTAATCCCATCCCATGGAAGAACGCAGCAATCGGATCGCCTCCGATCTCAAGAATCTCGAAAAGGCGGTGCCGAAACGGCGCCTCATCGCCTACGCCGCGGCGCTCGCGCTGATCCCCGCCGCGCTCGTCTGGTTCGCGCTCGCGGACCGCGAAGGCCGTCCGGACGGCGCCGACACCGAACCTTCCGCGCAGGAAGCGCAGGAGGAGGCCGGCGGCCAGGCCGAAGCGCCCGCGCCCTCCGGCGCTTCCGCCCCGCGCCCGAGCGGCGGCGTTCCTTCCGCGCCGCAAGGCGAGTGGAAGACCGTCGTCACGCCGGACGGCAAGTACCAGTTCCAGATCCCTCCGGGCACCAAGGTCACGCAGGGCGAGGGCTACACCTATGTCGCCCCCGAATCGCCCGCCGGCGCCCTTCCGCACATGGCCATCAAGATCGCGACCGGCGTCGACAAGCAGGGCTACAAGCCGAACCCCGGCAACAGCGTCATGCTCGACATCGGCCTCAACACCTACTGGCTCTACACCTGGCAGTTCAAGACCTGGGACCCGTTCGCCCGCATCGTCTCGACCTTCAAGGTCCTCTGACGGTCCAAGACCCGCCGCCCGGCGGGTCTTGATTTTCCGGAAGTTTCGCAGTACTGTCATTCCAGCGAAAGCTGGAATCCAGCACCGAAAACATCTATGGAACACGTCCTCGTCCGCGACATCGCGAAATATTCCGGCCAGGAAGTCCTGCTCAAGGGCTGGTGCCACAACTTCCGTTCCTCCGGAAGCATCTTCTTCCTGCAGTTCCGCGACGGCAGCGGCCGTCTTCAGGCCGTCATCTCGAAGAAGGAAGTCTCCGAAGAGACCTGGAACGCCTGCCAATCGCTTTCGATCGAAGCCTCGGTCGAGATCGAAGGCCTGGTGAAAGCCGAACCGCGTTCGCCTTCCGGCTTCGAGATCGGCGCCAAGGCCGTGCGCGTCGTCGCGCTGCCGACCAAGGAATTCCCGATCGGCAAGAAGGAGCACGGCCCCGAGTTCCTGATGGACATGCGCCATCTCTGGCTGCGCTCGTCGCGCCAGGAAGCCGTCATGCGCGTCCGCGACGAGATCGCCTTCGCCATGCGCGAGTTCATGAAGGAGAGGGGATTCACGCTCACCGATTCGCCCATCTTCACGCCCAACGCCGTCGAAGGCACGACCGACCTCTTCGAAGTGAAATACTTCGACGACAAGGCGTATCTCTCGCAGTCCGGACAGCTCTACCTCGAAGCCACGTCCGCCGCGCTCGGCAAGACGTACTGCTTCGGCCCGACCTTCCGCTCGGAGAAGTCCAAGACGCGCCGCCACCTCACCGAGTTCTGGATGCTCGAGGCCGAAGCCGCCTTCATGGACTATGAGCAGAACATGCAGCTGCAGGAAGACATGGTCGTCCATGTCGTGAAGAAAGTGCTCGCCAACCGCCGCGAAGATCTGAAGACGCTCGAGCGCGACACGGCACCGCTTGAGAAGGTCGCCGAAGGCGGCTTCCCGCGCATCACGCACGCCGAAGCGGTCGCGAAGCTCCGCGAGCTCGGCAGCGACATCAAGGAAGGGGACGACCTCGGCGCCGACGACGAGACGCTCCTCACCCAGCAGTACGACAAGCCGATCTTCGTCCACCACTACCCGGTCGACATCAAGGCCTTCTACATGAAGCCCGACCCCCAGGACCCGACGCGCGTCCTGAACGACGACATGCTCGCGCCCGAAGGCTACGGCGAGATCATCGGCGGAAGCCAGCGCATCGACGACCTGAAGCTCCTCGAAGAGCGCATCGCCGCGCACGGCCTGCCCAAGGAAGCCTTCGAGTGGTATCTCGACGTCCGCCGCTACGGCTCCGTCCCGCACTCCGGCTTCGGCATCGGCCTCGAGCGCACCGTCGCCTGGATCTGCAAGCTCCCGCACGTCCGCGAGACCATCCCGTTCGCGCGGCTCCTGAACCGGTTGAAACCCTGATGCCTCAGCTCAGGCGGAATCCCAGCATCCCGACGCTGCCGTACACGACGCCTTCGTTGAAGAACGAGGGCGTTTCGTCTTTTTCGCGGAGGCCGAGCGCGTAGAGCATCGGCCAATAGTGGTCGGGCGAGGGGATCGAAAGCTGGGCGGCATGGCCGAGCTTCTCGTAGGCGACGAGCGCGTCGTGGTCGCCGTCCTCGATGAGCTTGCGCGAGACGGCGTCGAACTCCGCGGCCCAATCGAACGGACGTTCCGACGAGAAATCGAGCATGCCGAGGTTGTGCACGATGTTGCCGCTGCCCATGATGAGCACGCCTTTGCGGCGCAGGGAGGCGAGCGCCCGCCCGAGCTCGTAGTGGAAACGCGACGGCTTCGTGTAATCGAGGCTCAGCTGGAAGACCGGGATATCGGCGTCGGGAGCGAGGCGCTTCAGCACCGACCATGTGCCGTGATCGAGGCCCCATTCCGTATCGAGGCCGATCGTCACGTCCTTGGCCGCCTTCCGCGCCTCCTCGGCGGCGGCCGGCGCGCCCGGACACGGATAGCGCTGGTCGTAGAGTTCCTGCGGGAACCCGTAGAAGTCGTGGATGGTCCTCGGCTCCGCGGCGACATGCACCAGCGTCTCTCGGATGAACCAGTGCGCCGAAACCGAAAGGATGGCGCGCGGTTTCGGCAGGGCCCGTCCGATCTCCATCCAGGTCCGTGAAAAGCGGTTGTCTTCGATCGCGTTCATCGGACTGCCGTGTCCGACGAACAGGGCAGGCATCCTTTCGGTGGTCGGAAGCTCGGACGCGGCGGCGCGGAAGTCCTTCAGGGTCATATGCGACAGTATACCTGCTCCGGCACGGTTCCGCATGGTCATAAAAAATGGCTTATTATAGCCATTTTTACGTATGCGCGCGTCATTTGCGGAAGCGGGAAACGCGTGATAGAGTTCAAACGAAATACACCGTATGAACCGCATTTTCGTTTTGGACACGCTTCAGAAAGTCGGCGAGGAAGTCACGCTCAAGGGCTGGGTGCACGTGCGCCGCAACATGGGCAAGATGATCTTCATCGAGCTGCGCGACCGCACCGGCATCATCCAAGTCGTCTTCCATCCGGGGAATCCCGACGCGCTCGCGGCCGCCGCCGAGCTCCGTCCCGAGTACTGCGTCGCCATCCGCGGCAAGGTCAACAAGCGCCCGGAGAAGCAGGTCATGGCCGATCAGCCGACCGGCACGGTCGAGTTCGAGGCGCTGGAACTCACGATCCTGAACGCCGCCAAGACGCCGCCCTTCGAGCTCACGGCCGACACCCGCGCCGTCGACGAGGAACTGCGCCTCAAGTACCGCTACCTCGACCTCCGCACCGAGCGCATGCGGAAGAACATCGAACTGCGCCACGCGGTCACCAAGTTCTTCCGCGACTTCTTGGCCTCCAAGGATTTCCTCGAGATCGAGACGCCCATCCTCACCAAGGGCACGCCGGAAGGCTCGCGCGAGTACCTCGTGCCGTCGCGCCTGCACGCCGGCAAGTTCTACGTCCTTCCGCAGTCGCCCCAGCAGTTCAAGCAGCTCCTCATGGTCTCCGGCATGGAGCGCTACTTCCAGGTGGCGCGCTGTTTCCGCGACGAGGACCAGCGCGGCGACCGCCAGCCCGAGTTCACCCAGCTCGATATGGAGATGTCCTTCGTCGACGAGGAAGACGTCATGTCGCTCGTCGAGGAGATGCTGATCAAGCTCGTCGAGGCCTGCGCGCCGCACAAGAAGATCCGGAAGAAGCCCTTCCCGCGCATCCCGTACGCCGAAGCCATCGAGAAGTACGGCTCCGACAAGCCTGACCTCCGCGAGAACAAGGAAGACCCCGACGAGCTGGCCTTCTGCTGGGTCGTCGATTTCCCGCTCTTCGAGAAATCGGAATCCGAGAACCGTCTCGTCTCCGCGCATCATCCCTTCACCGCCCCGCGCGACGACCAGAAGGAGCTCCTCGAGACCGCGCCGGAGAAGGTCATCGCCAAGGCGTACGACATCGTCCTGAACGGCTACGAGATCGGCGGCGGATCCATCCGCATCCACGACCGCGAGACCCAGAAGAAGATCTTCCGGATCCTCGGCCTCAAGGACGAGGAGATCCAGTCGCGCTTCGGCCACATGCTCGAAGCCTTCGAGTTCGGCGCGCCTCCGCACGGGGGCATCGCTCCGGGCATCGACCGCATCGTCATGCTCCTCGCCTCCGAGCCGAACATCCGCGAGGTCATCACCTTCCCGAAGACCGGCGACGCCCGCGACCCGATGATGGGCGCCCCCGACGTCATGCCCGAGGCCCAGCTCCAGGAAGCCCACATCCTCGCCCTCGCTCCGAAGGAGAAAAAGGGCTAAGATACGGGAGTAAACACCGAACAACCACCTATGGCCGTCGCCAAGCCCCTGCTCAAATATCTCGACAAGGCCGAGATCAAGTATGAGGTCGTTCCGCATAAGAAGGTCTACACCGCGTACGACCTGGCGCAGACGCTGGGCGAGAAGCTCGACGGCATCGCCAAGACCCTCCTCGTGAAGGTCGAACTGCCGAAGGTGGACAAGAAAGGGAAGCACTACATCCTGGTGATCCCGGCTTCGTATCGCGCCAATTTCCAGAAGATCAAGAAGCAGCTCAAGGCCAAGAAGGTCGAGATGGCGCTCGAGAAGAACCTGAAGAAGCTCGGGGTCGAACCCGGCGCCATCACGCCGTTCGGCGGCTACCACAAGCTCGAGGTGCTGATGGACAAGGCGCTCCTCAAGACGCAGAAGGCGCTCGTCTCGGCCGGCGCGCACACCGAGGCCCTGCGCGTGAAGGTCAAGGACCTCCGCGACATCGAGAACATGACGCTCGGACAGTTCGGCGACAAGGCCAAGATCAAGCTCCAGAAGGTCCTGAAGAAGGCCAAGACATCCGCCAAGAAGACGGTGAAGAAGGCCAAGAAGGTCCTCAAGAAGGCCGCGAAGAAAAAGAAGGCCTAGGACCGCTCCGGAAGATGTACGAGATCAAGATCGAGAAATTCGAAGGTCCTCTCGACCTCCTGCTCAAGCTGATCGAGCGGGAGGAGCTTGATATCACGCAGGTGGCGCTCGTGAAGGTCACCGACCAGTACATCGAGCATCTCAAGAAGCTGCCCGAGATCCCCGCCGAAGAGCTCGCCGACTTCCTGGTCGTCGCCGCGAGACTGCTCTACCTCAAGTCGAAGATGCTGCTCCCGCTCCTGCAGTGGGACCAGGAAGAGGAAGAGGGCGACCTCGAACGGCGCCTCCGCATGTACAAGGAGTACGTCGAGGCGGCCAAGAAGGTGCAGGGGATGCTCGCGGCCAAGCGCCACGTCTACGTCCGCGAGAAGCCGCCGGTCTCCGCGCTCGGCTTCGCCCCGCCCAAGGACTTCACGGGCGAGAAGATGGCCGAGCTCTTCCGCGACGTGCTGAAGCGCCTCATCCCCGTGGTGAAGACCCCTGAAGGCGTCATCGAGAAGACGGTCTCGATCCATGAGAAGATCCAGAACATCCACGACCTCATCAAGAAGCATTCCAAGGTCAGCTTCCATCACGTCCTCCGCGACGCCGCCTCCCGCGCCGAGATCATCGTCTCCTTCCTGGCGCTCCTCGAGATGGTCAAGCAGCGGCACGTCACGGTGAAGCAGGGCGAGCACTTCAGCGAAATCCATCTCGAAAAGGTATGAGCGTGAAATCCGAAATCGAAAGCCTGCTCTTCGTCTCCAGCCGCCCGCTTTCCGCGAAGCGGCTCGCCGAGGCGACCGGGCATTCCAAGGACGAGATCAAGGCGGCGCTCGACGCGCTCGCCGCGGAGTACGACGCCCGCGAGGGCTCCGGCGTGATGCTCCTCCGGAACGGCGACGAGATCCAGCTGGCCACGTCGCCCGACCACGCCGAGATGGTGAAGACGTTCCTGAAGGACGAGTCCTTCGGCGAGCTCACGCGTCCCGCGCTCGAGACGCTCACGATCGTCGGCTACCGCGGCCCGCTCACCAAGGCGGAGCTCGAGCAGATCCGCGGCGTGAACTGCAGCCTCATCCTGCGCAACTTGATGATCCGCGGCCTCGTCGAGACCGAGGGCGGCAAGACCGACGATCCGAGCGCGCCCGCCACCTACCGCGTCACCTTCGATTTCCTGCGCTACCTCGGCATCCGACAGATGTCGGAGCTTCCCGACTACGAGAACTTGCGGAGCGACGAGAACCTCCAGAAGCTCCTCGAGGCGAACGCGGCCAAGGCCGCGCCCGCCGCCGAAGCCCCGGCCGAAGAAGCGCCTGCCGACGCCGCCTGATATGGCGACGTTCCTCCTGCACCTCCTCATCGTCTCCGTCCTCTCCGGCGTGACCGGCCGGACCGATCTTCTGCGACCGCCGCGCGTCACGCTCGCCGCCGAGAGCCATGAGGCCGCGCCCGCCCCCGTCGAGGCCCGCGCCGCCGGACCGCGCAAGATCGACCCCGCCAGCCTCGGCGTGAAGCTCACGGCGCCCTCCGCGGCGCTCATCGACACCCGGAGCGGGGAGGTGCTCTTCTCGCAGGGCGACGACCGCATCGTGCCGATCGCCTCCATCACGAAGCTGATGTCCGCGATGGTCATGCTCGACATGAAGCCGGACTGGGGGAAGCGCGTGACGATCGCCGCCGGCGACAACGCCATGGAAGGCATCCAGTACCTCCGCGTCGGCGACACGCTCTCCGCCGAAGACGCCTTCCAGACGATGCTCGTCGGCTCGGCCAACAACGCGGCCTTGGCGCTCTCGCGCTCCCTCGGCATCAGCCGCGAGGAGTTCGTCGCCAAGATGAACTCCAAGGCGCGCGCGCTCGGGCTCTTCCACACCTCCTTCGCCGACCCCGCCGGCTACCTGCCGCAGAACCTCTCCACCTCGCTCGACGTGGCGCGCCTCGCCTACGCGGCGCTCGAACGTCCGGAGATCCGCGACGCGCTCGTCCGCACCGAGCTCGTCGTCCGCACCGACGCCGGCGCCGACCGCCGCGTCACCGCCACCAACGCCCTCCTGCAGAGCTTCCTGAACGAAGGCGAGTACGCCGTCGTCGGCAAGACCGGCTACACCGACGAGGCGGGCTACACGCTCGTCCTCCGCGCCAGGAACGGCGCCGCGGACGTCATCGCCGTGACGCTCGGCAGCGCCACCTCCGAGGACCGTTTCCAGGACGCCAAATCGCTGCTCTTCTGGGGTTTCAAAACATTCGCCTGGTGACGTGCTAGAATAGGGGGAGTATGAGGATCGCGATCGATTGCCGTCCTATCGTCAGTCCGGAAAAGGGGGAGATGGCCGGCATCGGCCATTACGCCCGTTTTCTCGTCCGCCATCTCCTGCGGATCGACGAGGAGAACCGCTACGTCCTGTTCTTCGACGAACGCGCCTCCCGCGGCATGATCGGCGAGGTCATCGGATCGGCGCGGAACGCCGAGGCCGCGGTCCTGCCGCTCTCCCGCTTCAAGAAGTTCTTCCCCTACGCCTACTCGCACCGCTACGTCTCCTCCGCCATCGGCCGCGCGGAAGCCGACGTCTATCACGGCACGACGGGCAGCCTGCCGATGGCCTACCGCGGGCGCAGCGTCATCACCGTCCACGACCTCGCCATCTACGCGCACCCCGAATGGTTCCCGGGCGGCCAGTTCTTCTCGCGCCGCTTCGTCGTCCCCGCCAGCGTCCGCAACGCGAGCAAGGTGATCGCCGTCTCGCACTTCACGAAGCGCGAGATCCAGCGCGTCTTCGCCGTCCCGTCGGAGAAGATCGCGGTCGTGCACGAAGGCGTCGAGCCGCCGCCGCCGGAATCCTGGGAGACGCCGGCCCCGAAGGAGCTCCGCAAGCCGTACATCCTGTATCTCGGCACCGTCGAGCCGCGCAAGAACGTCGAAGGCCTCGTGCGCGCCTACGCCTCGCTCGCGGAACGCCATCCGAAGCTCGTCGGCGCGACGGAGCTCGTGATCGCCGGCGGCCGCGGCTGGAAGTCCGACGCCGCTTTCGTCGCCGTCGAGCGGGCCAACCGCAAGCTCGCCCATTCCGGACCGCGCGTGCGCGTCCTCGGCTACGTGCCGGAGAAGGAGAAGCACGCGCTCATGGCGCACGCCACGATGTTCGTCTTCCCGAGCTGGCATGAAGGCTTCGGCCTGCCCGTCCTCGAGGCCATGAACCTCGGCGTCCCCGTCATCACCTCGAACGTCACCGCCCTGCCGGAGATCGCCGGCCGCGGCGCCGCGCTCCTGGTCGACCCCGGCCGCGAAGCCGAACTTTCGCTCGCGATGAAGCACCTGCTCGAGGACGCCGCCAAGCGGGCCGAACTCGGCCGCCGCGGCCTCGAACGCTCCACCGAATACCGCTGGGACAAGACGGCAGGGGAGACGCTGGAGGTCTACGAGGAAGCCGCGAAGTCGAAGAAGTGATTCCGGAACGAAAAGACCCTCACGTTTCCGTGAGGGTCTTTTGGTTGCGGGAGCGGGACTCGAACCCGCGACCTCGAGGTTATGGGCCTCGCGAGCTGCCAACTGCTCTATCCCGCGTCGCAGGAGTACCCTACCGCACGGCGCGGACGCCGTCAAGGCGCGACACGGGAGATGGCTGGATCGGGGCGCAAGGAAAGAAAAAGCCGCCCTGTTCAGGCGGCGAGGTCGAAACGCGTCAGGCGCATGCGGAGCTTCGCGAGGGCGCGCTGCTCCAGCTGGCGGATGCGTTCGCGGCTCAGATGGTACGTGTCGCCGATCTCGCGGAGCGTCATCTCCGGGTTCTCGTCGAGGCCGAAGCGCATCCGGAGGATGTCGCCCTCGATGCCGCGGAGCCCGTCGAGCGCGTCGCGGAGGATCGCGAGGTGCTTGTCGGGAACGAGCGTGGTCCACGGTTCCGGCTCTTCCGGCTTCTCCGAGAGGAAGTCGACCAGGGGATCCTCGCGTTCATCGCCGACGGGCTCGTCGATCGAGACGGGCGTCATCGTCCAACGGCGCATGTCCGAGACCTTCTGGACCGGGAGCTTGAGGCTCTTGGCCAGCTCCTCGTCGTTCGGCATGCGGCCGAGCTTGGCCGTCAGGTCGGCGCGGCGCTTGCCGATCCGATGCGCCATCTCGATCAGATGGACCGGCAGGCGCACGGTGCGCCCCTTGTCGGCGATCGCGCGTCCGATGGCGTGGCGGATCCACCAGGTGGCGTAGGTCGAGAAGCGGAAGCCGCGGCTGGCGTCGAAGCGCGGCACGGCGTGCATGAGGCCGATGTTGCCCTCCTGCACGAGCTCTTCGATGGAGAGCATGCCGTTGCCGTAGCGCTTCGCGACGTTGATCACGAGGCGCAGGTTCGATTCGATGAAGCGCCGCACGATCGCGGCGCCTTCCTTGTCGTGCTCGACGAACCCCATGAGGCGCTCCGCGCCGGCGTTGCCGTCGTAGAGCAGCTTGCGCAGGCGGTTCTCGAGCCGCTTCCCTTCGAGTCCGCGCGGGGCGTACTCGTCGAGGAAGGCCTCGGCCATCGCGGCGATCTCCGGGTGCGACTTCCGCCGCTTCGGGGCGACGAGCTTCCGCGCGACGGCGATGCGCTCGCGGATCAGGCAGGCCGCCCGATCGAAGAGGCGCCGCGCGAGCGCGAGCTCCTCGTCCTTCGAGAGCAGGGGAGCGGCGCTCCCGAGGTCGCGGAGGTAGCGGCTGAAGGCGTCCCGGCCCGAGGGCCGGTCGCGGTCCTCCGAGGGCGCCTCATCGAGGCTCTCGGGCGGACGGGATTCGCGTGCCTTGGCCGCGGCCCGCTTCCGCGGGGCACGGACGGTGCGGCCGGCGGCAGGGGTGCGCTTCTTGGTAGGCTTGGCCATGGCGGCTCCTGGGCTGGAGGTGGATGTCCGACGTCGGACCATTCCTCTTATCAGGTATCGGGCTCCCGGTCAAGCGCGGCCCCTTGCCAGGATACGGCTTTTTTGGTACCGTACCGCCTGTGCAATCGGGACGAAAAACCCCGTGGCGGGGTAGCTCAGTTGGTTAGAGCGTGGGACTCATAAGCCCAAGGTCGAGGGTTCGACCCCCTCTCCCGCTACCAAAAATCCCTTCACCCTGCGGGTGGGGGATTTTTCTATACGAAAAACCTCCCGTGGCAGGGAGGTGCGAAGGCGGGAGAGGTCAGAACGTGCAGGTCAGTTCGAAGAGGTCCTCGAGCTGGTTCCGCATCTGTCCCGCGTCGCTCGTGAGCGGGTAGAGGATGGCGCAGTCGTCCCACTGGGAGTAGTAGGCCGGGCTCGTGAAGACCACGAGGATCGCGCCGCGCGCGGCGACGGCTTGGCAGACCGTGGCTTCCGACTGTCCGGTGAGCGTCTGCGCGTCCTCGTCGCCGAAGACGACGTAGACCTGGACCTCGCCGGGCGTCGAACCGTTCAGGAGCGCGGCGTCGTATCCGCCGGTCGCCGTCACGTAGACCGCGTCGTAGGTCGGCTCGGTGCCGCCGTAGAGCGCCAGCGCGGAGAGTCCCGACAGGAAGGCCATGAATCCGCCGAGCGGACGGAAGACGTCCACGTACGTCGGCGGGACCTCGGCGATGCGCTCGATCGCCCAGCGGATGTGCGTCGCGCCGGCGTAGGTCGTCGCGAAGTTCCCGCTGGCCGTGATGACGGCCGAGAGGACGCCGCCCATCGAGCCCGAGACGTCGATCATGAAGATGACGTCGGTCGTCTTCGGTTCGACCATGCCGCAGGTGAGCGTGCCGTCGTCCTCGACATGGCCGTCGACGCAGGCGTCGCAGTCGTTGTCGAGGCCGTCGCAGGCCAGGAGGCCGTCCTCCGGCGCGGGCAGGACCTCGCCGGGGCACTGGCCCTCGGGCGTCCATGCGCCGAAGTAGCAGGTCTGCTCGCCGGCCTTGCAGGTGCCGATGCCGATGTCGGCGGGATCGCCGCCGTAGCACGGACGGTGCAGGGGCGTCGGGTGTCCGGGCGTCGGACCGATGCCGTCGACGTGTCCGTCGCAGTCGTCGTCCAGGCCGTCGCACGTTTCGGGTCCGGAACAGTCCGGCGTCGTGCACCAGCCGAGGAGGCAGACCTTGCTCGGGTCGTCGCAGGGGATGCCGTCGATCTCGTCGCAGGTCTCGGACGTGCCGTAGTCCGGCTTGATGCACTTGCCGATGCCCGCGGCGCAGACCGTCGGGGGATCGCACTCGTCGGCGATCTCGTGGTTCTGGCCGAGGCAGGCGCACTGGCCCTGGTAGCACGTGTTGGATTCCGGCGCACGGCACTCGTAGCCGCACTGGCCGCAGTTCTGCGAGTCGTCCGTCAGGTCGACGCACTCCTCGCCGCAGAGGGTCAGGCCCTCCGCGCAGGCGGACTCGGTCTCGCGCGGCTGGGGCCCGCAGGATGCTAGGCTTAGGCTAAGGAGCCCGAGCAGGAACGGCGCGACAGGACGCATGAGCTCCTCCGTTTCGGCCCGGTTTTACGGGCTGTTGAAAGGTCTGGAGCCATCTAAGTGGAAAACGGCATCCTTGTCAATCCTCCTCCCGGGTGCTATAGTTTCCGGCGTATGTTCGTCACCACCCACGCCGCGATCGGCGCCCTCGTCGGGGCCGTCGTCCCGAGTCCGACCGCCGCTTTCTCGCTCGGCTTCTTGTCGCACTTCCTGGTCGACCGGATCCCGCACGGCGACGAGCACATGCTCGACGGCTACAAGTCCGGCGACAAGATCAAGCGCGCCGTGGCCTACGTCTCGATCGACGCCGTCATCGCGATGTACGTCACGCTGCTCATCCTCTCGAACGCGCCGCCGCATCTGCACGCCGCGATGAAGTGGGGACTGATCGGCAGCATCCTGCCCGATCTCCTGGTCGGCGTCTACGAGGTCACGAAGATCGGCCCCTTCTTCCGCCGCTTCACGGCCTACCACCACAAGAACCATCACCACTGGATCGGCAAGTACCGCAAAGGCAAGGACATCCCGTTCAAATGGGGCGTGGCCTACCAGGTGGTCGCGGCGCTCATCCTCGTGAAGATCGCCGTCATCGGCTGAGAAAGAAAAGTCCCCCGTCGCGGAGAGCGGCGGGGGATTTCGTTTCGTGCGTTTCCTGAGAAAGGGCGAGCCGGGCTAGGAGCCCTGTGGGCGGGCCGAGACGGCGACCGGGGCGGTGCGCCCCTTGGCGGCCATCACGTCGTCCTTGCCGACGTGGGTGTCGAGCGTGGCGGACTTGCCGTTGACGGAGAAGTCCTTGTCCTTGGTCTCGATGCCGGCGGCCTTGCAGATCTCGCCGAGCGAAGCCCCGGTCGGGGCGATCTCCACGGTCTTGGTCTGCTTGCCGTCGGTTCCGGTGAGCTCGATCTTGATCTTCACGATGCCTCCTCTTGGGCGGCGGGGGTCGCCACCAGTTCGATGCGGTGCAGGTCTTTTTTACCGGACATCCACCACGAGGTCAAGTTCCCCGCGGCGAGCCCGGCGGCCATGTAGGACATCGGCATGAAGCCGTGGTGCCCGCACATGTGCGGCGCGGCCTCGCGCGTGCCGTACGCGACGTGGCGGTCGTAGTAGTCGACGTCGTCGGGGTCGCACGGGCAGACGGAGAAGACCCAGAGGAGCTTCGACGCCGTGCGCGTGTCGATCAGGATGTCGACCGCCGGGTCCATGCGGACGCCCTTCCAGATCGCCTGGCGGGCGTCCATGGTGTCGACGCACGCGACCACGGCGCCTTCGAGGCGCTCTTGGCCGACGTACTTCTCCTTGCGGATCTCGATGGCGAGGCCGGAGGCCTCCTTCACGATCTCCTTGAGGGCGTCGACCTTGGAGCGCATGAAGTCCTTCACGCGGTAGGCCGACATCGGGATGTTGTGCTCCGAAACGTCGTCGTCGTCCCAGACGACGAGCTTAGGCACGCCCATCTTGGCGAGCGCGACGGCCACGTGGCTTCCGATCGACCCGGCGCCGATCAGCGTGACCGGGCGGGCGGCTTTCGGGTCCAGCAGACGATGCTGCTGGGAGAAGTTGAGGATGGACTTTCTCGGCACGGGCGGCTCCTTTCGTTTCCTGGACGGGTTCGGACGGGAACTCCTCGAGAGGGATCAGCGTCGTCTCCGGCCGGTAGGACCGGAGCCAGCGTACGATCATGGTCACGGCGTCCGCGAAGCGGTAGCCGGACGTCAGTTTGGTGACGGCGAGCGTGACGTTGCCCAGGCACTGGAGGGACACCCGGTCGACGTGCGGATGATGGTGCCCCTTCGGGTGCCGCGGCGATTCGCTCCAGACGGCGATGTCGCCGCCGGAGCCGATGTGGATGCGGAACGGCCCGAGGTCGTAGCGGCGGCCCTCGTGCGTCAGCGCGATCGGGACGGTCTCGACCAGCAGGCCGTCGTCGGCGTCGATGCGGACCGCCGTGACGTCCTCCATGGCCTCGATGGCCTTCACGTCGCGGCCGCAGCGCTCCGCGAGGTCGGAGGTCTCGCGGCGCAGGTCCTTGAGCAGCGCGACCTTCTCGTCCCGCTTGCGGAGCTTCTCGGCGTACTGCTTCTGCAGGTCGCCGAGCTCGAACTCCAGCTTGCGGAGCTTGTCGCGGAGATCGTCCTCGCGCTTGCCGGCCATCCCGACGACGGCCGCTTCGACGTCGATCGGCCCGTGCGCCGCGGCGTCCGCAGGCGGGCCGTCGATGAGGTCGCGCGCGAGGAGCGCCAGCATGCGGTTCCAGAGCGCGGTGCGTTCGTAGCCGTTGCCGTGCTCGGTGTGGATCAGGATCGTCTGGTAGTAGCAGTTGCCGATGACCTGGAAGACGGGGACGCCTTCCGCGGAGATCGTGCGGCCGCGCCACTGGACGGGTCCGTGGACCATCCGCTCCTCGCCGTCCGACCACACCTTACGGCCGAACAGCTCGCGGACCTTCACGCTGAACTCCCGGTAGTTGCCGGGCGGACGCAGGCCGATCATCACGTTCACGACGCCCTCCTCGAAGGGGAGCGGCGGCTGGGTGATGTAGCGGCCCATGCAGTACCGCACGCGCAGTCCCGTCGCCCGCGAGAGGTGCGCGAGCATGCGGCAGTCCGCGGAGATCATGGGGCGGAACGCGGCCAGGTAGTTGTCCTTCACGTCGTCCTCGTCGAGGACGCGCTCCTCGACGGCCGCGTCCTTGAGGACGAGCGCCGGGGCGTTGAAGGTCTCGCTGTCCGCGTTGGCGGCCGCCACGTCGATGCCGTTGGCCGCGAAGGCCGCGACGAGCGCGTCCCAGGCCGCGGCCGCGGCGGCCTCGTCAGGGAACTCGAAGACGTCGACCTCGAGGTCGAAGCCTTCGGCGAGCACGTCGGCGGTCTCGCGCGACGTCGGCGTCGGGCGGGCCTCTTCGGGCAGGCGCCGCAGCAGGAGCGGGGAGGCCACGAAGATCTTACGGAGCTCGTAGGCTTTTTTCGGCAAGGTCTCGACGATGATCGCGAGGCCTTCTCCGAGGGAAAACGCTGCCATGTCAGACTCCTTTTTCGAAGGAACGCTTGCCACGCGGCAAGGGGTTTTCCTATCACGGAAAGGGGACCGCGTCAACCGGCGCCGCAAACGAAAACGACCGAACGGATCGGTCGTTTTTGGTGCCGCGGGAGGGACTTGAACCCTCATGACCTTGCGGTCGGGGGATTTTGAGTCCCCTGCGTCTGCCATTTCGCCACCGCGGCACGTCGCTTACCGGCCAGGCTCCCGCTCGGACGCGCTTCGCGGTCCTCGCTCACGCCTGGCCGCCGCTCCTCCTTCGCGGCTGGGCAGGCCCAGCCTTGAGTGCAGTCTAGGGAGTTTTGCGCGGTCGCGCAAAACGACGTGCGTATGATAGCGGGTCGAGCCTCATAAATCAATGGGAACACGGCCCCTTGCTCGCCTCGACCCCCTCCTATACACTGGTTCCGTATGGCCCTCATCCTTTCGGTCGTCAATCAAAAAGGGGGAGTCGGCAAGACCACCACGGCGGTCAACCTCGGCGCCTATCTCGCGCGCCGCGGGAAGTTCGTGCTGTTGGTCGACCTGGACCCGCAGTGCAACGCCACTTCCGGCCTCGGCATCGACCACAAGCAGCTCGAGAAGGGCGTCTACGAGGCCATCTGCGGGACCGCGAACTTCCGCGACATCATCCTGCCGACCACGATCGAGGGCTACCGCATCGCCCCCGCCACCGAGAACCTCGCCGGCGCCGGCGTCGAGCTCGTCACGGCCGAACGCCGCGAGTTCAAGCTGGCCGACGCCATGATGGGCATCCGCCACGACTACGACTACATCATCATCGACTCCCCGCCGTCGCTCGGCCTCCTCACCATCAACGGCCTCATCGCCGCCGACCAGGTCCTCATCCCGGTCCAGGCGGAGTATTTCGCGCTCGAAGGCCTGGGCGCGCTCATGAACACCATCAACCTCGTGAAGGAGCACGTGAAACCCGAGCTCAGCGTGCTCGGCGCCGTCATCACGATGTTCGACTCGCGCAACAAGCTCTCCAACGAGGTCATGAACGAGCTCTACAAGTTCTTCCCGGACAAGATCTTCCGCTCGACCGTCCCCCGCAACGTCCGCCTCGCGGAAGCGCCGTCCTACGGCAAGTCCATCGTCGATTACGATCCCGGTTCGAAGGGCGCGACGGCCTATGAGCGCCTCGCCGAAGAGGTCGCGGCCGCTGTCGAAGGCGCCGAAATGCCCGTCGTATGAAAGGAGGACTCGGGAGGGGTCTTTCATCGTTGATTCCCAGCAAGCCCGCTGACGCGGCGCCGGCGCCCAAGCCGGTCGCTTCGCCTTCGGAATTGCCGAAGGGCGCCGTCGAGGCCGTTCCGGCCGGCGACCGCATCCTGCACGTCCCGCCGACCGACATCGTCCCGAACCCCTTCCAGCCCCGCCGCGAGTTCCATCCGGAAGAGCTCGAGGAACTCGTCGCCTCCGTGAAGGAGTTCGGCATCCTCCAGCCGCTCGTCGTCACCGAGAAGCCGAACGGCATGTTCGAGCTCATCGCCGGCGAACGCCGTCTTCGCTCCGCCAAGGAAGCCGGCCTCAAGAAGGTGCCGGTCATCGTCCGCACCGCCACCGAACAGCAGAAGCTCGAGCTGGCGCTCATCGAGAACATCCAGCGCGCCGACCTGTCGCCCATCGAGGAGGCGCATTCGTACGCGAAGCTCATGGAGGAGTTCGGCCTGACGCAGGAGAAGGTCGCCGAGCGCGTCGGCAAGAGCCGTTCCGTCATCGCCAACACCCTCCGCCTCCTGAACCTGCCGGCCGAGATGCAGATCGCGCTCTCGGACGCGCGCATCTCCATGAGCATGGCCCGCGTGCTCTGCGGCATGGATGACCCGAAGGAACGCAAGGCGATGTTCGAACGGATGCTCGAAGGCGGCTTCAACGTCCGGCAGGCTGAAGAGGCCTCGCGCGAGCGCAAGGGCGCCGGCAAGGGCCGCAGCTCCGTGAAGGACGTGAACCTGCTGGCGGTCGAAGAGGAGCTCCGCCGCGTCCTCGGCACCAAGGTCGCGGTCCAGAAGAAGGGCCCCAACGGACGCATCACCATCGAATTCTACTCCGACGAGGAGTTCAAGGACCTGGTCGGAAAATTGCGCGGTTAGGAAAAACGCCCGTCTCACGACAGGCGTTTTTTCTTGGCGTACATGCGGATGCGGTCCTTGGCGTGGTGCGTCTTGGCGAACTTGAGCCAGTCCGGGTTCGGGCCCTTGCGGTTCTTGTCGACGACGATCTCGCACATGTCGCCGGAGTAGAGGCGCGCGTCGAGCGGCGCGATCTCGTTGTTGATGCGCGCGGCGGTGCAGCGGTCGCCGATGTCGGAATGGATGGCGTAGGCGAAGTCGACGGGCGTGGCGTCCTCCGGCAGGTCGATGACGTCGCCGCTCGGGGTGAAGACGAAGATGCGCTTCTGGAAGACGTCGATCTTGAGCTTCTCGAACGACTCGATGAGGTGGCCCTTGTCCTTCAGCGATTCCTGCTGGAGCTTGATCAGGTCCTTCACCCAGGCGATCTGCTGGTTCACCGCCTCGGGGGATTCCTTGCCCTCCTCGACGTAATGCCAGTGCGCGGCGATGCCGTACTCGGCCTCCTCGTGCATCTGTTCGGTGCGGATCTGCACCTCCACGATCTCGCCGTCGTCGCAGAAGACGGTCGTGTGCAGGGACTGGTAGCCGTTCGGCTTGGGCTGCGCGATGTAGTCCTTGATGCGGCCTTTGAGCGGCTTCCACATCTGGTGGATGATGCCGAGCGTCGCGTAGCAGTCGGCGACGGAGGGGACGATGACGCGGAGCGCGACGAGGTCGTAGATCTTGTCGAGATTACGCTCGTACTTCATCAGCTTCTTGTAGAGGCTGTAGAGGTGCTTCATGCGCCCATGGATGTCGATCGTCTTGATGCGGTTCTTCAGCAGCTCCGCCTCGATCTTCTCGCCGACCTTCTTGAGGTAGCGCTCCTTGGCGCGGTAGCGCTCCTTCACGAGGCCGGAGACCCAGGCGTATTCCTTCGGGTAGACGTACTTGAAGGAGTAGTCCTCGAGCAGGCCCTGGATCAAGCCCATCCCCAGGCGGTTGGCGATCGGCGCGTAGATCTCGAGCGATTCGAGGGCGATGCGCACGCGCTTGCGGGGCGGGAGCGCGTCGAGGGTGGAGAGGTTGTGGAGGCGGTCGGCGAACTTGATCAGGATGACGCGGATGTCGGAAGCCATCGCCACGAACATCTTGCGGAGGTTCTCGACGTAGCGTTCCATCCCGCGGTACTTGATCTTGCCGAGCTTGGTGATGCCGCCGACCATCGAGGCGACGTCGTCGCCGAACTCCTTCCGCACGTCCTCGATGGTGCGCTCGGTGTCTTCCGGCACGTCATGCAGGAGGCCGGCCACGATCATGTTCTCCGGCAGGCGGAGCTTGGCGAGCGTGGTGGCCGTCTCCACCGAGTGGTTGATGTACGGCTCGCCCGAGGCGCGCTTCTGGCCTTCGTGGGCCTCCTCCGCGAACTCGTACGCCAAACGGACCGTGTCGAGGTCGGTCTTCGGCGAATATTCCTTCACGGTCTCGAGCAGGCGGGCGATTCCCATAGATAGGAATAGCCTACCTGAAACGCGTGCAAAAAGGAAAAACCGGCGAGGGCGCCGCAAGACGGAGCGAAAGCCTCCGGCGTCCTATGAAAAAACGCCGGGTTACGGCGCGAAGTTCCTGACCATTTCGAGGGTCCGCGTGAGGTACTGATGCTCGGACGGACTCAGGGGCTTGCCTGCGGCGCCGTCGTGCGTCCAGGTCTGGAAGCGCGAGTCGAGGAAGGTGATCCTCACGTCGCCGGTCTTCTTCGCATGGAAGAAGGCGATGGTCTCTACGTTGACGCCGTCCGGGCGTCTGGTCCGCCAATACGCGACCTTCATCCGGTCGTTGCCGACGAAGTGACGCGGCGGATGGCCGAGGACCGAGACTCTCTTGAGATGTTCGTTGGTGTAGGGATACCTCGCAAGAGGCTCCGCAGAGAGCAGGTCAAAGACCTCTTTCGCCGTCGGCAGGTTCCTCATGAGCCACAGGACGACGATGGCGATCATGGCGGCGGCGCCGATGAAACCGATGAACCAGAACATGCTGCCTCCTTCTCAGTTCCGCTGGAGGATAGCATCTGCCCGTTTCCGCGTCAACCTTGTACCCGTCCGAACGGCCGCAACAAGAGACGCTCGCCTGATGGCGAGCGTCTCGTCCGCTTCACTCCTCCTTCGGGGGCGCTTCCTTGATGAAGTCGCACTCCTTGTTGGAGCAGGCGATCTTGTGGTCCTTGGCGAAGACCAGCAGGTCGCCGCTCTTCGGGCAGAGCTCGCCGGTCGGCTTCGACCACATGGCGAAGTCGCAGGCGGGGTAGCGCGAGCAGGCGTAGAAGTTGCGGCCCTTGCGGGAGCGCTTCTCGATGACGTCGCCTTCCTTGCACTTCGGGCACTTGGCGCCCGTGAGCTTCTTGATCTGCTTCGTGAACTTGCACTCGGGGTACTTCGAGCAGGAGAGGAAGGCGCCGAAGCGTCCGCGCTTCACCATCATCGGAGCGCCGCAGGTCTCGCAGAACTCGCCGGCGGCCTGTTCCTGCGCCGCTTCCTGCGCGGCCTTGTCCTTCTCGTCGTAGGGCTTCGTCGTCTTGCACTCCGGGTAACCGGAGCAGGCGTAGAACTTCCCGAAGCGGCCGAACTTGATGATCATCGGCTTGCCGCACTTCTCGCACTTCTCGTCGGTGGCGGTCTCGGTGATCTCCTTCTTGGAGAGCTCCTTCTCCTTCACGCCGAGGTTCTCGTGGAACGGGTCGTAGAAGGCCTGGATGACCGGGACCCACTTCTCCTCGCCCTCGGCGATGGCGTCGAGGGTGTTCTCCATGTTGGCGGTGAAGTCGTAGTCGACGACCGAGGCGAAGTGCTCCGTGAGCAGGTCGTTGACGAGGAAGGCGAGTTCCGTCGGCTTGAGCCGGCGCTCGTCCTTCTCGACGTAGCCGCGGTCGATGACGGTGGAGATCGTCGGCGCGTAGGTCGAGGGACGGCCGATGCCGCGTTCTTCGAGCGCCTTGACCAGCGCGGCTTCCGAATAGCGCGGCGGCGGCTCGGTGAAGTGCTGCTTCGGCTCGACGGACTTCGCCTCGAGCGCGTCGCCCTCGGAGAGCGGCGGCAGGAGGTTCTCCTTCATGTCGGTCTGGTAGACGCTCATGAAGCCCGGCGCGGCCACGATGGAGCCGGTGGCGCGGAAGCGGTACGGGGTGCCGGTGGCGATGGTGGCGGAGGTCGTCTCGATCTCGGCGTCGGCCATCTGCGAGGCCATGGTGCGGCGCCAGATGAGCTCATAGAGCTTCTGCTGGCGGTCGTCGAGGTACGGCGCGACCGATTCCGGCGTGCGCCAGGCGCTCGTCGGGCGGATGGCTTCGTGCGCCTCCTGCGCGCCCTTGGACTTCGTCTTGTAGACGCGCGCCTCGGAGGGCGCGGCGTCCGGATGCTTCTCCTTGATGTAGGCGGCCGCCTCCTCGCGGAACTTCTCGGCGAGGTTCACCGAGTCGGTACGCATGTAGGTGATGAGACCGACGGAGCCTTCCTCGCCGAGCTCGACGCCTTCGTAGAGCTGCTGGGCGAGCATCATGGTCTGCTTGGCGGAGAAGCCGAGCTTGTTGTTGCCGTCCTGCTGCAGCGTGGAGGTCGTGAACGGCGCGGCGGGGGAGCGCTTCGTCTTCTTCTTGTCGACCGTCTCGATGGAGTAGGCGGCCTTGTCGAGCGTCTTCAGGATCGCCTTCGCGTCCTTCTCGGAACCGATGGCCATCTTGTCGATGGTCTCGCCGTCCTTGCTGTGGAGCTTGGCGTCGAACGCCTTGTCGACGCCCTTCTTCAGGAACTCGGCTTCGATCGACCAGTATTCCTCGGCCTTGAAGGCCTGGACTTCGCGTTCGCGCTCGACGATGAGACGGACGACGACGGACTGCACGCGGCCGGCCGAAAGCCCGCGGGCGACCTTGCGCCAGAGGAACGGGGAAAGCTCGTAGCCGACCAGGCGGTCCAAGACGCGGCGGGCCTGCTGGGCGTCGACCATGCGGAGGTCGAGGTCGCGCGGGGCCGTGAGCGCGTGCTCGATGGCTTCCTTGGTGATCTCGTGGAAGGTGATGCGCTTGGCCTTGTCGGACTTCACCTTCAGGAGCTCGCTCAGGTGCCAGGAGATGGCCTCTCCTTCGCGGTCTTCATCAGTCGCGAAGTAGATCTCGTCGGCGGCCTTTGCGGCGGCGCGGAGCTCGGCCACGACTTTCGTGGCCTTCTTGGGGATGACGTACTTGGGCGTGAAGCCGTGTTCGATGTCGATGCCCATGGTGGACGTCGGCAGGTCGCGCACGTGTCCGAACGAGGACAGGACCTTGTAGCCCTTGCCCAAAAACTTCGAGATGGTCTTCGCCTTGGTGGGCGACTCGACGATGATCAATTTGAGTCCGGTGGATTTCTTGGGCATATCGGGGCGGAAGGTAACAGCAAGCCGCTCGTGTCGTCAAGTATATAAGGTATACCGGCCCCCGCCAACCGTGCGGATCGCGCCGGAAATCTCGAGCGACGTCAGGAGCCCCGAAACGGACGTGACGGGGCGCCCGAGAGCCTTCGCTAGGGCGTCCGCGGTCTCGTGTCCGGCGGCGATCGCGGCGATCGCGGCGCGCGCGTCCGGCGGCAGGGAATCGGGCATCGGCAGGCGCTCCTGCCGAGGCACCAGCCCGAGCGCGTGCGCGACGTCCTCGAGGCACGCGATCGGCGTCGCGCCGTCGCGGATGAGCGCGTTCGGCCCTTCGGAATTCGGATGCGTGATGGCTCCCGGCACGGCCCAGACGTCGCGCCCCGTCTCGAGCGCCAGACGCGCCGTGATCATCGCGCCGGACTTCTTCGGCGCTTCGATGACCAGCACGGCGGAGGAAAGCGCCGCCACGATGCGGTTGCGTTCGGGGAAATGGTGGGGGAGTCCCGGCGCGCCGACGGCGTATTCGCTCAGGACGGCGCCGCCGCCCGCGATGATGCGCATGGCCAATCCGAAGTGCGCGCGCGGATAGATGGAGGGGTCGTCGACCCCGCTGCCGATGACGGCGATCGTGGTCCCGCCGGCGCGGAGCGCCGCGTCGTGCGCGACGCCGTCGATGCCGAGCGCGAGCCCGCTCACCACGGGCCGCCCGAGCCGGACGATCTCCGGCACGAGCATCTCGACGCAGGCGCGCCCGTACGGCGACATCTTCCGCGTGCCCACGACCGCGACCCCGGGGCGGTCCGGCAGAGTGCCGCGGATGAACAGCCGTACGGGCGGAGGAGAGGCCTGGGCGAGGGCCTGGGGCCAGTCGGGATGAGCGGGGGTCAGGCGGCGGGGGTGCATATCGCTGGGCCTAACAAAATAGGCTCACGGCACGCAAGAGGCTTGACAAAATGGCTAATTTATGCTTAAATGTCTGGTCACTGAGGCAATCCCGCCTCGGTACGCCCCACCCTTTCATGGAGGTTTTCAATGGGGAACGTCATCAAGGTCCTTGTCCGCGATACCGAGTCCGTGAACTTCGACAAGATCGTCCGCCTCACGCTGGAGATCGTCCACGTCCGCAAGCTGGAGCACGACGGCATCGTCGTCGTGCGCGACGGCGAGCACGACGTCGACATCGAGGGCGAGGCCCAGGACCGCGAGTACTGGAAGCGCGACGGCCGGTCGATGACCGAGCTGTACGCGCTCCGCGTCGGTCTCGGCACCCCCGTCATCCGCGTCGGTCTCGGGGAGGACGCCGGTCCGACCCGCTTCGTCCTCGCCGAGAGCCCGATCGCCGGGCTCGCGTCGCTCTGCCAGTCGCTGGCGGAGAACCACGGCAAGGTGCCGGGGGTGAAGGGCGGCGGGCTCTACCGGCGGGATTCCATCCCGTCGCTCGCCAAGAGCCTCACGGTCCTGCCGAACCGGTCCTCCGAGATCGTCGAACGGCTCGTGAAGGCCGTCGCCGCGGCGCTGCGGAACCCGAACCCCGTCGCCGCCCTGATGGCGATGGAGGGTCCCGTCTGGGACAAGCTCACGGACGACATCGCGTCGGCCGAACGCTCGGTCTACGAGAAGGCGCGCGACATGGCCCGCGCCATCCGCGAGGGCCGCTCGAAGGACGGCGAGACCTTCGCGCTGGCCAAGGCGTCGGGGAACCCGCCGCCGCAGGGCCTCGCGATCTCGACGGCGAACCCGAACCTGATGAAGCACCTCTGGGGCGTCATCAAGGCGATGGGTCCGTCCTTCCCGGTCGCGGTCGCGGTCGTCTCCCACCCGGAGACGGGCCGCATCGCGGTGCTGTGCTCGACGCAGTACGACATCGACATCGCGCCCGCCGCCAAGGCGCTCAAGGAGCGCTTCCCGGAGACGGCGTTCGACGTCAACCTCGACCGCAACAGCGTCATCTGGGATCCGCGATCCGGGACCGCGGCGCCTTCGAAGGCGCAGGTGGCCGAGATCGTCGCCTCCCGCCTCGCGATCCGCGAGGAAGCGCGGACGGCTCCGCCCCAGCGCTTCGGCGCGACGTTCGGGGACGCCCTCCGCCGGAAGTCCGAGCAGAAGCGTCGCTAGACCTCAGAAAGGAAAAAAAGACGCCCTCCCGATCTCCGGGAGGGCGATTTCTTTTTTCAGGCGTTGAAGAGGTTCATGGCGCGCGCCAGGCCGTCCTTGAGCGCCGTCTCGACCGCGTCGGCCGCGCGCTCGACCATCGCCTGCGCCGTCTCGCGCTCGTCCGCGCCGAACGGCTGGACGACGTAGTCCTCGATCGGCACGGGCGTCGAGGGGCGTCCGACGCCGATCCGGAAGCGCGCGAAGTCCGGGACCCCGAGCCGCTCGATGATCGACTTCACGCCGTTGTGCCCGCCGGAGCCGCCGCTGACGCGGATGCGCAGGTGGCCGAGCGGCAGGTCGAGGTCGTCGTGGATCGCCCAGACGTCCGCCGGCGCGATCTTATGGAAGCGCGCGCAGGCCGCGACCGAGGTGCCCGAGAGGTTCATGAAGGTCATGGGCTTGAGCAGGAGGACCTGCTTGCCGTGCGGGCGGCCCTTGCCGATCTCGCCGTCGAAGCGCGCGTCGTAGTGCCCGAGGTTCCAGCGCTCGGCCAGAAGATCGGCCACGCGGAAACCGAGGTTGTGCCGCGTCTTCTCGTATTTCGAACCGGGGTTGCCGAGGCCCGCGATGAGGATCATACGTCCGCAGTATACCAAAAAGACGCCCGGCAAGGGCGTCCTTCTTTTCACTTCTCGATCTCGCGGTAGCTCACGGTCACCGGGGTCCCGACCAGGTCGAAGTATTCGCGCAGCCGGTTCTCGACGAAGCGCGTCAGGCTCGGGTCGGTGAAGTTCTTGTCCTTCACGATCATCATGAACTTCGGCGGCGATTGGTGCGTCTGGCGGATGCCGAAGGCGTAGGCGTGCTTGCGGGGGAGGCCCATCAGCGTCTTGTTGTGCGACTTGCGCGAGGCGAGATACGGCTTCACGACCTTCTCGGTGAACTCGTCGAGCTCGTCCTCGGTGATGACGCGCTCGCGCGCGGCCTTCACGCGCAGCGCGATGTCGAGGAGCGTGTGGACGCGCGTGCCGACCTTGGCGGAGACGAAGGCGAACGGGGCCCAGGTCAGGAAGGGGAGCTCGTCGAGGATGTCGGCGCGCATCTCGTCGCCGGTCTTCGTGGTCTTGGCGGTGAGCGTGTCCCACTTGTTCACGACGAGCACGATGCCCTTGCCGGATTCGATGGCGAGGCCCGCGAGGTGCTGGTCCTGCGCGCCGATGCCGGCCGTGACGTCGAGCACCAGGAAGACGACGTCCGCGCGCTTGAGCGCGACCAGGCTCTTGTCGACCGAGGCCGATTCGAGGCCTTCGCCGATGTTGGCGCGCTTGCGGATGCCGGCGGTGTCGACCACGAGGATCGGCTTCTCGTCGTAGAACAGCAGCGTGTCCTGGGGTTCGCGGGTGGTGTGGGGGATCTCCGAGACGATGACGCGCTCCTCGCCGATCAGGGCGTTGAGCAGCGAGGACTTGCCGACGTTCGGGCGGCCGAGCATGGCGATCGTGGCCATCGGCTCGATGTCGTCGAGCGGGAGCTCCTGGTCCTTCAGCACCTCGAAGACGCGGTCGAGCATGTCGCCCGTGCCGCCGCCGGTGGCGGCCGAGACCGCGATGGGGGAGCCGAAGCCGAGCTTCTTCCACTCGTCGCCGACCTCGCGGCGCATCGAAGCGCTGTCGGCCTTGTTGACCACGAGCACGACCGGCTTGCCGGCCTTGCGCAGCTCCTTGGCGAGCACGACGTCGGTGGAGAGCGGCCCGGTCTGCGCGTCGCCGACGAAGACGATCACGTGCGCCTTCTTGGCCGCGCGGAGCGCCTGCTTGCGGACGTTCACCTCGATCTCGTCCTTCTTGATGATGTCGAGGCCGCCGGTGTCGAGCAGCGTGACGAGCTGCCCGCGCCAGAGCGACGTGCCGACGCCGACGTCGCGCGTCGTGCCCGGGACGTCCGAAACCAGCGCCTGCTTCGATTCGATGAGGCGGTTGAACAGCGATGACTTGCCGACGTTCTTGCGGCCGACGAGCGCGACGGACGGCGAGGTATGGAGGACGATGTTCTTGGGCATATGGGTGGATCCCGGCTTTCGCCGGGATGACTTCGCGGGCAAGGTTAGGACGTTTGATGACCCGCTCGTCAGTTGGCGGCATTCTGTCCGAGGACGACGAGGAAATCGGCGCCGGTCGTGGCCGGCTGCTGTCCGTTGGAGAGGGCGATGTTGGAGGGGGTGACGCCGGAGGAGAGGTAGCCGGGGAGCGTCAGGCCGACCTCGGCGCCCAGGAGGTTCTTGAGCGTCTGGAGCTCTTCGGGGAGTCCGCCGTTGGTGAGGTCGTAGACGATGGTGCGCTCGCGTTCCTTCTCCTGCGCGTTGCCGATGCGGACGACGTCGTAGCCGACCTTGGCGAGGAGGTCCTGCGTCTTCTTGGCGAGGCCCGCCTGGCGCGTGCCGTTCTGGATCTCGACGCGCGCGGGGCGCGCTTCCTCGACGGCGCCTTCCTCCGGTTTCGACTCGAGCACGCGCGCGGCGATGCGGCGCACCTCGCTCCAGTCGCTCTTGCGGGGGAGCAGCACGTACGCGTCGCCGTTCGACACGGTGATGGTCGAGGCGTAGAGCGGGCCCTGCGGACCGTCGTCGAGCACGCGGTGCGTGAGCTTCGTGGTGTCGACGGCGCGCATGGCCTTGGCGAGCTTCACGATCTCCCAGAGCTCCATGTCGGTGATGACGTGGCTCTGCAGCGTCTCGAGCACGCTCGCGACGCGCGACGGGTTCAGCAAGGTGTCGAACGAGACGAGCTTCTCCTTCAGCGCGAGCATCACCTTCTGCTGGCGGCGGCTGCGCGCGAAATCGCCGCCCTCGCCGTTGTTGCCGTGGCGGGAACGCACGTATTCCAGGGCCGTTTCGCCGTCCATGGCCTGCCAGCCCTTGTCGAAATGGACCTTCTTGTACAGCGCGTCGTCGGTGGGGTAGGCGAAGTCGGTGAAGGTGCGCTCGACGTTCACGGTCACGCCGCCGACGTCGTCGATGAGCGTCTTGAACGCCGAGAAGTCGACGCGCACGTAGTAGTCGATCGGCTGGTCGAGGAGCGAGGCGATCGCGCCGCGCGCGGCTTCTCCGCCGGAGCGGGGCTGCTTCTTCTCCGCGAGCGCGTTCACGGCGTTGATCTTGTTCTGCCCGCCTTCGGGCACGGGAATCCACAGGTCGCGGGGGAGCGAGACGATGCCGACTTGCGAGGTGGACGGCTTGAAGGTCACGAAGAGGATGGTGTCGGTCAGGTGCGGGCCGTCGTGGCCTTCGCCGCCTTCGCCGAGCACGAGGATGTTGATGCGGTCGCGCTCCTCGCCGCGGAGGCGCTTCTCCGAATTGCCGACCAGCCGCCGCACCTGCTCGATGATGCCGACCTTCTCGGCGCCCTCGTTGTCCGGATTGATGGCGGAGGCGGCCGTGAGGAGGCGCGCCGAGGCGGCCGAGAACAGCACGGGCACGAGCAGGACGAGGGCGCCCAAGCCGATCAAAGCCCCTTTCCAAAACGAAAAACGCCGTCGCGTCGCGGCGACGCCGGTCCGGGGATCGAGCAAGTTGATCTTCGGGGGCCTCATGTCGGTTGGGACTCGCCCTGTCGTTCGTGAACGACGGGGCTTGCTTCGGGGTAAAAAGCCTGCTAGAGTGGCCACTACGCGTGTATAATAAGAGAAGAACGCGGCCTTGTCCAGCCTTTCGGCATTCCGGCGCGGCCGGCCTGAATCCAGGACGTTTAGCTCAGCTGGTTAGAGCGCTGTCCTCACACGACAGAGGTCGGTGGTTCGATCCCACCAACGTCCACCACCCCGACTTTCCCACTTTCCATGGAAATGACCCCCAAGCCCGACACGCAGGAAGCGCTCCCGAAACCGGCAGGACCCGGCGGCGAGAGCGAGCCTTCGACGCTCGGGGCGATCGGCCGTTTCGCGCTGGAGCTCATCGAGATCGTCGTGATCTCGCTCGCCATCATCCTGCCGATCCGCTACTTCCTGATCCAGCCGTTCTACGTCAAGGGCGCCTCGATGGAGCCGACCTTCGACGACCATGAGTATCTCATCATCGACGAGCTGAGCTACCGCTTCCGCGCGCCGTCGCGCGGCGAGGTCGTCGTCTTCCGGTATCCGCTCGATCCGCGCCAGTATTTCATCAAGCGCGTCGTCGGCATGCCGGGCGAGACGGTCCGCGTCTCCGGCAACGCCGTCGTCATCGTGAACGCGGAACATCCCGAAGGCTTCGCGCTCGACGAGAGCGGCTACCTGTCGCCCGACGCCGTCACGCACGGCGACCGCACGGTCGAGCTCGGAGAGGACGAGTACTTCGTCATGGGCGACAATCGCGGCGCGAGCCTCGACTCCCGGACGTTCGGAGCCCTGCCTTTGAAGAACATCGTCGGACGCGTCTGGATCCGCGGTTGGCCGCTCGACCGCATCGACGTGTTCAGCGCCCCCTAGCCTAAGCCATCAATCGATCGCATGCCGAAACCCGCCAAAAAGCCCGCGGCCGCCAAACCGGCGGAAAAGCCCGCGAAACCGGCCGCCGCCGGCGCCGAAGAGGCGCTTCCCAAGCCGAAGCGCACCGCCCCCGCGCCCAATCTTCTGCGCGGGATGAAGGACATCCTGCCGGGCGACCAGAAGTACTGGGCGCTCGTCCGGAACGCCGCGGAGCACATCGCCGCGACCTTCGGCTTCGACCGCGTCGACACGCCGATCCTCGAGGAGACGGCGCTCTTCGTGCGCGGCGTCGGCAAGCAGACGGACATCGTCGAGAAGGAGATGTTCAGCTTCGTCGACCAGGGAGGGGAGTCGATGACGCTCCGCCCCGAGCTCACCGCCCCGCTCGCCCGCGCCTACATCAACCACGGCATGTGGAACCATCCCCAGCCGATCAAGTGGTTCACGTGGGGCCAGGTCTTCCGCCATGAGCGCCCGCAGGCCGGACGCTACCGCCAGTTCACCCAGGCCGGCCTCGACGTCTTCGGCGACCGCCACCCGGTCATCGACGCCAACCTCATCTTCGCCGCGCACTCGCTCTTCAAGGACGTCGGGCTCGACGCCATCGTGCTGGTCAACTCCATCGGCGACGCGACCTCGCGCGAAGCGTTCAAGGAACAGCTCGTCACCTACTACCGCTCCAAGCGCTCGCAGATCTGCGAGAACTGCAAGAAGCGCCTCCAGCGCAACCCGATGCGCGTCCTCGACTGCAAGGAAGAGGGCTGCGTGGCCGTGAAGGCCGAGGCGCCGCAGATCGTCGATTTCCTGAACGAGGAATCCAAGAACCACTTCATCCGCGTGCTGGAATACCTCGACGAGCTCGAGGTCCCGTACCAGCTCCAGCCGCATCTTGTCCGCGGCCTCGACTACTACAGCCACACCGTCTTCGAGGTCGTCGGTTCCGACGACGCGGAGAAGCACGGCCAAGTCGCCCTCGCGGCCGGCGGCCGCTATGACGCGCTCATCGAGACGCTCGGCGGACAGCCGACCGCGGCCTGCGGCTTCTCGTGGGGCATCGAACGCGTCATCCTGCGCCTCAAGGAGAAGCAGGTGCCCGTGCAGGACATCAACCAGCCCGAAGTCTTCGTCGCCCAGCTCGGCGAGCCGGCGCGCAGGAAGACGCTCGCGCTCTTCAACGCCCTCCGCAAGGACGGCGTGCGCGTGGCCGAGAGCTTCTCGCGCGACGCCCTGAAGCAGCAGCTCGAGATCGCCAACCGCCTGGGCGTCCGCTACACCGTCATCCTGGGCCAGAAGGAAGTGCTCGACGGCACCGCCCTCATCCGCGACATGGACTCGGGCATCCAGGAGATCCTGGACTTCAAGAAGACCGCCGCCGAACTGAAGCGCAAGCTCGCCCAGCCGGCCCCTCCGAAAGCCCCGCCCCCGCCGGCCCCCGCCGACGAAGAGCCCCTCCTCGCCGAAGAACCGCTCCTCAAGGAAGAGGAACCGGAAGAATCCGAAGAGGAAGGCAAGAAGGGCAAGAAGAAAAAAGGAGACGAATAAGCTCAAAACCCGCCCACAAGGCGGGTTTTCGGCTCAGTTGACCTTATTCCCAGCCTTTGCTATCCTCCTTCCTGAGACCCCCGTCTCTCTATTTTTTAGTGAAAGGAGAGTGAATCGTTATGGTTGAAGTCAAACGCAAGAAAGGCGAGTCCTTCGAAGCCCTGCTCCGACGCTTTAGCCGACGTATTCAGCAGAGCGGCCGCGTCCTCCAGGCCAAGAAGGTCCGCTTCCACAAGCCCGAAGGCAACAAGAACGCCCAGCGCGACGCCGCGCTCCGCCGCGAATATCTCGCTCAGCGCCGCGAATACATGCTGAAGAGCGGAAAGATGAAGGAAGAGGATTTCGGACGCAAGCGCAAGAGCTACCGCGGCTAATCGCAACGCCATGCCCCTCCGCACCGATATCGAACAGCGCTACATCGAGGCGATGAAGGCGAAAGACGCCGACAAGGTCTCGACCTTCCGCATGCTCCGCGCGGCGATCAAGAACGCCGAGATCGACAAGCAGAAGGAATTGGACGACGACCAGGCCCTCGAAGTGATCGGCAAGGAAGTCAAGAAGCTCCGGGACGCCCGCGCCGACTACGAGAAGGCCGGACGGACCGAACTCGTCGGCAAGACCGACGCCGAACTGGCCCTTCTCACCGGTTTCCTGCCGGAACAGCTCTCCGAAGCGGACGTCCTCGCCGCCGTGGCCGCCAAGGCCGCCGCGCTGGGCCTGTCGGGAGAAGCCGCATATGGTAGACTGATGGGAGAGGTCATGAAGGACCTGAAAGGCAAGGCGGACGGCGGCACGGTCGGCAAAGCGGTCAAAGAGTTCCTGCAAAAACAAAGTTAGTCCGGGATCACTACCCTCCTGTTCCATGCTCTCAGGAAGGAAGACATCAGCCCGAACGCTCGCGACGACCGCCCTCACGGTGATGACTTTCGTGTTGGCGGTTTTTGCGTACATGGCCGTCGCCCCCGCCGTCCACGCGCAAGGCATCACGGGCGAGGAGATCCTCGACCCCGGCGTCGGCGAGGTCATCGGCACCGGCACGGAAGACATCCGCGTCGTCATCGCCCGCCTCATCCGCGCGGCCTTCGGTTTCCTCGGCATCATCGCCGTCCTCCTCATCCTCTACGCCGGCTTCCTTTGGATGACCGCCGCCGGCGAGACGGAGAAAGTCGATCGTGCCAAGAAAACCCTCACGGCCGCCGTGATCGGCCTCGTCATCATGCTCTCGGCGTACGGCATCACGTCCTTCATCATCAGCCGCCTGCTCGGCGAAGGGGGCGATCTCGGCGGGGGAGGCACCACGGAATCCAGCGCGCCCGACGACCGCGCCTGCATCGGCCTCTCCGCCACCTGCCCGGCCGGCGCGCTCGGCAACGGCATCGTCGAAGGCCACTTCCCGACGCGCAACGCCACCGGCATCGCCCGCAACACCCGCGTCGTCATCACCTTCAAGGAAGCGATCGATCCGGCGTCCATCGTGCTCGGCGGCGCGGATCCGACGGTCGCCATCCTGCGCTCGTCGTCCGTCGTCGGGTCCTCCAACCAGTTCGCCCAGAAGTTCGCGCAGAGCCTCGGCGGCGGCGATATCACCATCGTCCCCACGCCGGACAACCGCACCTTCGCCTTCATCCAGCAGAACTGCCCGCCGGACTGCTTCGGCAGCCCGTCGGAGAACGTCTTCTACACGGTCGCCCTCCGCGGCGGATCGGACGGCATCAAGAAGGCGGGAGGCTCCGCGGCCTTCACCGGCACCTTCAACGCGGGCTACGTCTGGGAGTTCCAGGTCTCGACGGTGCTGGATCTCACGCCGCCGCAGGTCGACTACTCCGTGCCGGATGACGGCGACCTCGCCGTGCCGCGCAACTCGCTCGTCCAGGTGACCTTCAACGAGGCCATCGACCCCGTGAGCCTCGCCGCCGGACTGGCCGTGACGCGCCCGAACGGCGACGTCATCCAAGGCGTGCAGGCCATCGGCAACGCCTACCGCAGCGTCGAGTTCCGCACGAACGACCTGTGCGGCACGAACTCGTGCGGCGAACAGGTCTACTGCCTCCCCGGCAACACGCAGATCGGCGTCCGCGTGAAGGCCGACGGCCTCACCGCCACGCCGCCGACCGGCATCTTCCCGCCCAACGGCATCACCGACATGGCGGGCAACTCGCTCGACGGCGACGGCGACGGCCAGGCCGAAGGCCCGACCGCCGACGACTACGCCTACGACTTCAACACCTCCAACCAGATCGACCTCGTGCCGCCGAAGGTGGTCTCGCAGGACCCGGCCACGCTCCAGGGCAACGTCCCGCGCGACATCCGCATGACGGCGACCTTCTCCAAGCTCATGAGCTTCTCGAGCATGACGAGCTCGAGCGTCCGCCTCATCCCGGGGCCGAACGGCGCGCCCACCAACTTCTGGATCGACGGCGACGTCGTCTCCTCGGTGGCCGGCGGCGATCCGGACCAGGGCCAGGCCGTCATCCATCACGACCTGCTCTCGATGAACCAGCCCTACGCCGCCCAGCTGACCTCGGGCCTGCGCGACACGCGCCAGAACTGCTTCTACCCGGGCGCCGGCCAGACGGTCTGCACCGGCAGCGAACCGTTCTGCTGCAACGGCGTCCCTTCGCTCGTGGCCTGCGGCTTCACCCCATAGTATGCGCGAGTTCTTCCGTCGACATCGTTCCTGGATCCTCGGGTTGGCGCTCCTCGCGCCGTGCCTGTGGTTGGCGTCGCTCCAGCCGGTGCACGCGCAGGGCGCGGTGACGGGAGACGAGATCCTTTCCACCGAGATCGGCGAGACGATCGGCACCGGCACGCAGGACATCCGCATCACGATCGCGCGCATCATCCGCGTCGCCTTCGGCCTGCTCGGCACGATCGCGCTCCTCCTCATCCTCTACGCCGGCTTCCTCTGGATGACGGCGGCGGGCGACGACTCCAAGATCACGAGCGCGAAGAAGACGCTCACGGCCGCGATCATCGGCCTCGTCATCATGCTCTCGGCGTTCGCGATCACGTCCTTCATCATCAATTCGCTCGTCAGCGCGACCGTCGGCCAAGGCGACGGCGGAGGCGGAGGGGGCGGGGGAGGGGGCGGCGGCTTCGGAGGTTCCGGCGGCGCGTTCCGGCCGACGGCCATCCAGCCGGGCGGCTCTTTGGCCAAATACGACGTCTTCGCGGCGGTCACCTTCAGCGCCGCGCCGACCGGCGACGTCGCCAACATCCGTTCCAACATCCGCCTCGAGAAGGTGGAGGGTTCGAGCCGCACGGCCGTCGACTACGAGCCGGTCGTCGAGAACAACACGATCCGCTTGCGCCCGCCGACCCCGTGCCCGGCCCCGAACGAGGACCGCCGCTGCCTCGAGACGAATTCCGATTACCAGATCACCGTCAGCGCCGGCCTCAGGAACGCCGCCGGTTCCGCGACCATCACCTGCGGCCTCGGCGCCATCTGCACGCGCAGCTTCCGCACCGGCGAGGCCGTCACGACCGAGCCGCCGACCGTCGTCATCTCGAGCCCGACCGACGGACAGTCCGTCCCGACGGGGGAGTTCGTGCCGGTCCAGGCGCTCCTGACCGACGAGAACGGCATCGCGACCGTCGAATACTCCGTCGAAGGCGCGTTCTTCTCGGCCGACGGCAACTCCCAATCGATCGCTCCGCTCACGTATTCCAGCCAGACGGTCCTCGATACGACGCCCTACGCGCCGATCCGCACCGTCACGCTCCGCGCCCGCGCCATCAACATCGACGGCGACGAGGCGGCCTCGGCGAACGTGCGCGTCACGGTGCGCCCCCAGCACTGCTTCAACGCCGTGCGCGACGGCGACGAGACGGCCGTCGACTGCGGCGGTTCCTGCGGCGCGTGCACGGGCGGCGCCTGCTCCGACAACTCCGCCTGCGCCTCCGGACAGTGCGTGAGCGGCCAGTGCGTGGAGAGCCCGCAGATCACCGACGTCCAGCTGCGCGACGGCAAGCCCGGCAACCTCGTGACCATCACCGGCACGCGCTTCGGCGTCCTGCCCGGCAAGGTCGTCTTCCTGGGCGCCGCGGGCGGCGTCGACGACGTCGAAGCGGATCTCGCGGCCTGCACCGACTCCTGGTCGAGCGGACGCGTCGTCGTGGCCGTGCCGGAAGGCGCGGTGACCGGCCCGATCGCGCTCACGACCTCCGGCAACAAGACGGACGCCACCAACGACGCCTTCGGACCCATCATCACCGATTTCCAGGTCAACGATCAGGCGCGGCCCGGCATCTGCGGCGTCTCGCCGACCTCCATCAAGACCGGACAGAACCTGACCGTCACGGGGCGCGCCTTCGGCGCCACCCAATCGACGTCGCGCGTCCAGTTCGCGCGCGCCGGTTCCGACTGCAGCCTGATCCAGGATTGGGCGCAGGCCGCCGAAGCCGCGCAGGTGAACCCGTGGTCCGAGACGTCCCTCAACCCGACCGTCCCGAACGTCCAGACGGGCGCGAGCGGCGCCAACTACCTCGTGCGCGTCCTCGTCGACGGCCAGTCGTCCAACACCGCCTGCGTCCGCGTCGAGCCGCCCGAGGCCGGCACGGAACCGCGCATCGACTTCCTGACGCCCGAAGACGGTTCGGTCGGCACGTACATGACCGTCTTCGGCGCCAACTTCGGCTCCGGAGGCACCGTGCGTTTCCGGAACGCCGCCGGCGAGGCCGTGGGCGACATCAGCTTCCCGGCGCAGTGCGCGGCGGGCTATTGGACGAACGCGGCCGTCACCGTGAAGGTGCCGTCGCGCTTCACGACGCCGGCCAACACCGCCATGTCGCTCGGCGCCTACGACGTCACCGTCGTCCGTTCGGACGGCCGCGTCTCGAACGCCCGCAGTTTCACGCTCAATACCGACCCCCTGCCGCCGGGCATCTGCCGCGTCGATCCCGACAACGGCCCCGCCGGCACCGCCGTCACGCTCTACGGCGACGGCTTCGGCGAGATCGGCGGCGCCGACCTGCCCGCCTTCATGACCCAGCACCCGGATGCCGTCCGCTTCCATGAGGACGCGAACGCCGCTTCCGTCGGGCAGTGGCGCGAATCCAGCATCATCGCCACCGTGCCCGACGCCGCGCTGACCGGCCCCGTGCGCGTGCGCACCTATCCGGCCGCCGGCGCCCTCGATTCGAACGGCGCCAACTTCCAGGTCCGCGACTGCCGCGAGAGCGGGGGAGACGCCTCGTGCGGCAGCGGCCGCACCTGCTGCGACGACGGCGCCTGCCGCGCGTCCTGCGGCGCCGCGGCCGCCGCCGGCGGTTTCGCGTGGCAGTTCTCGACCGGTCCGATCCCGGTCTTCCCGGTCGTCGTCGAGAACGCCACCTGCCAGGTCTCCGATCCGTCCATGATGCCGAGCCCGAACCCCTTCAAGGGCGCGACGGACGTCTGCACCGATATCGGCGCGATGACGGTCCGCTTCAGCCTGCCGATGGATCCGGCCACCCTGAACGTCAACAACGTCCTGCTGGAGGACTGCGGCAGCGGGCCCGCCATCTCGTCCGACTGCGCCCCCGTCGCCGGCATCGGCGCGCCGCAGATCGTGGCCTACGACGTCGAGGACCGCTCGATGCTCATGCTGCCGATCGGCGGCCTCGCCGCGGACACCTGGTTCCGCCTCACGATCCGCGACCAGGTCCGCAGCGCCGGCACCCCTGAGCGCGCCGCCCAGCAGCTCGACGGCGACTTCGATTCGCGCGGCGGCGGCGCGTACGTCACGCACTTCAAGACCGGATCCGGTCCCTGCGTCATCTCCGGCGTCAACGTCGAACCGTCGGCCGCGCTCATCGCCGGCGCCGACGAGACGGAAGCCTACGCGGCCTTCCCGCTTTCGGCCCGCTGCATCATCCTCTCGTGCGTCGGCCGCTCGGTCGCCTGGGATTCTTCCGACACCGGCAAGGCGACCATCGCCTCGCTCGGCGGCGACCGCCAGTGCGAAGCCGTGGCGACGCCCGTCTCCGAGACCGACCCGGGCCCGCCGATCGACATCGAGGCGACGGTGGACGGCTTCATCGATTCCGGCGAACTCACCGTCGACTACGCCAACCCGCGCGTGGTGGACTTCGGGCCTCGCGAGTGCGACCAGGCCTGCGTGAACACCGTCGCGTTCGCGTACTTCAACACGCCCATGCGCACCGACGGACCCGGCAGCGTGCTGAGCAACGTCCGCATGCGCCGCTGCCGCAACGAGTCGTGCCTCGCCTTCGAGGGCGACGTGCCGGTCGCGCCGGTCTACAACTCCGCCGCCCGCCTCCTGACCTTCGGCAACCCCGAACTCGCGGCGAACACCTTCTACCGCGTCGACGTCCTCGGCACCGCGCTCAGCACGAGCGACGCGCCGCTCACGGGGCTGAACTTCGAGAACACGTCCTTCAGCTGGACGTTCCGCACGCGCCAGAGCGCCAACCCGTGCGGCCCGCAGCGGATCCAGGTCGAGCCTTCGCAGACCACCTTGCGCTACATCGGCGACGTCTCGCCGATCTCCGCGCTTCCTCGGAGCTCTCCGGACGCGTGCGCGGCCAACGGACAGATCCTGTCGTCGGACTCCTTCAACTTCGGCTGGAGCCGCGCGCAGACCCCGGCCGACCCGCGTTCCTTCCGCTATCTGCCGGACGTCCCTCCGGGCACCCTGTTGAACACGAGCCCCGATCTTCCGGCCGGCTGCTCGACGGCCTGCGTCATGACCGGCAGCAAGCCCGCCGGCACGCCGCGCTGCGGCAACGGCGTCGTCGAGAACGGCGAGGCCTGCGACACCCCGAACCTGAACGGCTGCAACGCCAGCTGCCTGCGCACGGGCAACACCGAAGCGAACGGCTGCGGCGACGGCGCGGTCCAGGCCGACCGCGGCGAGGAATGCGACGCCGGCGCCCAGAACGGCGCGGCGGGTTCCGGCTGCACGGCCGCCTGCCTGTTCACGGGCTCCTCGGCCGGTCTCTCCGCCTGCGGCAACGGTTCGCAGGGCGTCGGCGAGGCGTGCGACGACGGCAACACGGCCAGCGGCGACGGCTGCGGTTCGAGCTGCACGCTCGAAGGCTCGTCGCAGGACGCGTACGTCTGCGGCAACGGCCAGCTCGAACCCGGCGAGCAGTGCGATTACGATCTCGGCCCGAACGGCCTCGGCACCAGCCTGCTCATCCCGGGCCGCGCTCCCATCGCGCTCGGCGCCGGCGACGAGCTGAATCCGACGCGTCCCGGCTTCGCCTGCAGCCCGGTCTGCCTCCTGCGCGGAAACCCCGTCACCTGCACCGCCGGCGTGGATTGCTGCGGCAACGGCACGATCGAGTTCGACAAGGGCGAAGGCTGCGACGCCGGCGCCGCCAACGGGAACCCGTCTTCCGGCTGCTCGTCCACCTGCACCAAGACCGGATCGCACCCTGACCTCCGCGCCTTCTGCGGCGACACCGTCGTGACGACCAAGCCGGCCGATCCGCTCGCCGGCGTCCAGCACGGCGGCGGCGAGGAATGCGAGGCGCCGTCGCTCGACGCCAACATCGACGCGCTCCAGGTCCTCGAGGCGCTCGCGCAGTGCGACGCCAGGAACAGCTGCACCGCCTCGGTGACGGCGACGATCGGCACCGTCTCCGGCCGCGGCGACGTCAGCGTGGAATGCGCCTGCCGCAACGACGGCGACTGCAGCGCGTTCGGCGCCGGCCTGTCGTGCGGCGCGGGCTCCTGCTGCTACCAGCGTCCCGCCAAGCCCGACATCGAGCCGAAAGGCGGCGACGAATGCCGCAACGCGCTCGTGACGGTCACCTTCGCCGAGGAGATGGAGATCGGCTCGCTCCAGGGCGGCATCATCGTGGAATCCTGCTCGGGCGCCGTGACGCGCTCGGAGGACGCCGGCTGGCTCGCCCGCGCGGCGGACGCCGTCGGACGCTTCGTGCGCTCCCTCTTCGGCGCGCCCGCGACGGCGCAGGCGGTCTGCGCGCCGGTCGAAGGCGTCTTCCAGCACGCCGTCGAAGCCGGTCCGACCGGACGCCGCACCATCTCGAAGTTCGTGCCCAAACAGCTCTACGAGGCGTCGCACGCGTACCGCGTGACCGTCCGCGGCGGAGCGACCGGCGTGAAGTCGCTGAAGGGCGTCGGCTATCCGGCAGGGGACGACACGGTCCAGACCTTCAGCACCGGCACGGAGATCTGCGAGTTCGACGTCGCGCAGGTCGATCCCGCTTCGGCCCTCATCCAGACGTCCGCCGAGACGCTCGGCATCTCGGCGACCGCCATGACGAACCGCGGCGGCCAGCTCGAGGCCATCGCCCCCATCGCGGGCGTCTATGACTGGACCTGGAGCTGGTCCAACATCCCGGAGGCGACGCCCCCGGGCCTCATCCTCGACCTCACGGCCGCCCCGGGCGCGCCGTCGGCCGTGGTCCAGGCCACGAAGGGCCTGAACGGACGCGAGCAGGTCGCCGCCATGGCGCGCATCACGGCCGACACGATCCTCACGCCTTCGACCGTCGGCAAGGAGAACGTCGGCGTCTCATCGCTCACCGTCATGCTCTGCGAACGGCCGTGGCCGGCGCGCGGCGCCGACGGTTCCTGGGCGCCGTACGTCGACCCCACCACCCATTACGAATTCTATTACTGCCGCGACAACGCGGGTTCGCCGCTGCCGGAACTGAAGCCGCTCGCTCCGGGCGTCCACCCGGTGCAGGGACAGTCCGCCGCGGGCGGATCGCTCCTGCGCTTCTGCCGCCAGACGCTCGACGGCGGCCAGCGCAAGGCCTGCGTGAGCGACGCCGACTGCGGCGGCGCGGACCGGTGCCTTTCGCAGGACCTGTTCTTCCGCTTCGACGATCTCTGGAAGATCAACGACGCCATCGGCGCGCGCGTCTACGACAACCCGGACCGCCTCACCCCGCAGGAGTGGTTCCAGTCGCAGAACTTCTCCGGCGCGACCCAGGCGACGACGGTCGACGGCTACATGGCCATCCAGTCGGACCGCACCGTCTACGTGGGCGCCGTCGACAAGTACGGCGACCCCGAGCTGCGTTCCTACACCTACGTCTTCGCCTACAACGACAACGCCGACCCGCGCACGGCCGAGGTCTTCAACCGCCTCGTCAAGAACGTCCGCTTCAACACGAACCTCGTGCCGTCGGATCGCGTGACGAACGTCTGCAAGACGGGCGCCCTTCAGATCGCGCGCGCGACGCCGGACGCGCCGCCGACCGCCTGCTCGAGCGACCTCGACTGCTTCGGCGCGTTCCAGACGCCGCCCGCCGGCCTCCACTGCGACGCCGACAAGGACAAGATCCGCCGCGACATGCGCCGCTGGCAGGACATGCGCGTCATGGAGCAGGAGCTCGAGGCGACGCGCGACGAGACCGGCTTCTATCCGAGATTCGAGTCCGGCAGCTTCGTCCGAGGCTTCACCACCTCCGCCTGGCCCTCCTGGAGCCAGCAGATGGAAGGCGCCGCCGCGATCAAGGATCCGCTGAACGACTTCAACCGCTGCGAATCGTTCGGGTCCGAGTGCACGCTGAGCCGCGTCGCCTGCGCGGCCGACGGCGACTGCACGGGCGGCACCGGCGACGTCTGCCGTCTCCGGTTCGAGGCCGAGACCTGCTACAACGACCGCGCCAGCGTCTTCGCCTGCCCGGACGGGTCGCACGTCTACCAGTACCGCGCGATCGGCGGCGACGACTACCGCATGAACGTCGGATTCGAATACACCGCGTACCCGTGGTCCCAGGCGGATTGCACGGCGAAGGCGAGCCAGATCTCCTGCGAGAACGCCGTGGGCTGTTCGTGGACGCCGACCGGCGCCGACACCGGATTCTGCGAGACGCGCATCAGCACCGTGAACGCCTGCGCGGGCTCGTTCACCGACACCGCGAACAAGTGCCTCGCCACCGGCGTGCCCTGCACCTCCTCCTCCAGCTGCGGCCCTTCCGACGCCTGCGTCCCCGCGTCGATCCCGCTCTTCGGACCCGCCGCCGGCGCCGTCTGCGGCAACGGCTTGCGTGAAGGCGGCGAGCAGTGCGAGGTCGGCGAAGAGCGCAACGTCACCTGCGCGTCCGGCGCCCTCAATCTCGAGCGCTGCGGCAATTCCTGCACGTGGGTCGAGGTCCAGGCCTGCCCGGTCGTCTCCGCGAACCACTGCGGCAACGGCGCGCTCGAGGCCTTCCTCGGCGAATCCTGCGACGACGGCGGGCAGAACGGCCAGTACGGCCGCTGCCGCATCGGCACGCTCGGCTGCGCCAAGCGCTGCGTGAACATCGCCAAGCGCGCGCAGTATGTCGCGGGCGACGTTTCCGCCGGCACCTGCGTCTCCAACGCCGAGTGCGGCTCCGACAGGATCTGCACCGATCGGATGAACTTCTGCGGCGACGGCGTGAAGAACGGCCCCGAACTTTGCGACGACGGCGCCCAGAACGGGCAATACGGCAAGTGCGCCTGGGACTGCCGCGGGGCCGGCCCGCGCTGCGGCGACTTCGAGACCAACGGCATCGAGCAGTGCGACGGCAACCAGCAGGCCGCCTCGGGCGTCTGCATCGACTCCGCCGCCACGCTCTCCGACAACACGCCGATCGCCGGCGCGCAGGCTTGCGCCCGCGACGCGGACTGCGGCGCCGGACGGAAGTGCGCGCTCTGCGCCGCCACGCCGGAAGGCCTGCCGCAGACCCGTACCATGAGCTGCAAGCCCGCGACGGCGCCGATCGACGCCTGCAAGTGGAATCCGTGGACCGTCTGCAAGCCGTCCGGAGCGTGCGGCAACGGCGTGGTCGAAGGCGCGGAACAGTGCGACAAGGGCAGCGCCAACTCCACGACCGGCGAGTGCCTCCCGACCTGCCGGCTCAACGTCTGCAACGACGGCTTCATGCATGCCGGCGTCGAGCAGTGCGACAACGGCGCCGCCAACGGCGTGCTCTGCGACCCGCAGTACGGACGCGTCTGCAACTACTGCAAGAACGACTGCTCGATCGAGACGGTCTCCGGCGCCTTCTGCGGCGACAAGAGCATCAACGCGCCGCCGGAGTCCTGCGACCCTGGCCCCGTCGCCGGCTGGTGCAGCCGCACCTACACGAACGCGGCGGACAACTCCGCCGTGAAGGGCTGCACGTCGAACGCCGGCTGCCAGCCGGGCGTCTGCAAGCGCTACGTCGGTTCGACTCCCGTCGCGCAGCAGGTCAGCTGCCACAGCTCCGCCGATTGCGGCGACGGCATGTTCTGCGAGGGCGGCGAAGGCCAGTGCCTCGCGTACAACATCCAGTGCATCCCGGATCCCTACAGCAACACCATCGCGACGCCCGCTTCGCCCCGCTTCGTGGACGGTTCCTGCACCAGCTGCTCGAACTCCTGCGTCGGCACCTCGGTCAAGAGCCCGTTCTTCTGCGGCGACGACGTCGTCCAGGCCCAGTACGGCGAGCAGTGCGAGAGCGTCGGCGACGCGAACGCCACGACCGTGAGCGGCACGCGCTACGACTGCGCGCCGGACTGCTCCTGGATCGGCGGCTACTGCGGCGATAACGTCGTGCAGGCCGCGAAGGGCGAGTCCTGCGACCAAGGCGGCGGAGCCACGGTCATCACGGCCGGCCAGGTCCGCGGAAGGGTGACGGACGCCGTCCGCCGCACCGGCATCCCGGGCGTACGCGTCGAGCTCTGGAGCGGCACCACGCGCGTCGCGACGCAGACGTCGAACAACAACGGCGACTACGCCTTCACCGGCATCACGAACGTGAGCAGCTGCAAGGCCGGCTACCGCGTCGTGTTCGTCCGCGAGAACCGCGCCTACACCAAGGTCATCGGCGGCAGCAACGTGACGCTCGCGACGAACGGTTACTTCGAGGAGACCGCGCCGAGCTCCGGCAACTTCGGCTACCGGTGCGCGCTCGGCACGGCCGTCCAGAGCATCTCCGGCCAGACGATCCAGCTGAAGGAGGTGAAGCTCGTCCCGCAGCTCCGCGCGCACGAGCACCTCATCCTCGTCGAATGGGACGGCGACCTCGGCGGCAACTATCTCGACCTGCACCTGCGCAAGCCGAACGAGAACAGCGGCCTCGGCACCTACTACTCGAGCCCGGGCAACGCCAACGTCGACGCTTCTCCGCACGCGAACCTCTCGTGCTTCGAGAACGGCGCCGCCATCAGCTGCAACAGCTTCGCCTTCGCTCCCGAGACGACGAAGTTCCGGTACGCGAACGATGCCGGCACGAGCTACTTCGCGACCTCCACCAACAAGTTCCGCGCCTGGCTCGTGGACTACGCCTGCGGAGGGGGGAGCAGCAACAACACCAAGACGGGCTGTTCCACGATGCGGAACCGCAACCTGACGGTGAAACTCTACGGTTCGACCGGGCTCGTGCAGACGTACGTGTACGGCCAGGGCACCTCCGGCGCGCTCACCAACGGCTACTGGGAGATCTTCTCGATGGACCGCAACGGCGCGCGCACGAACCTGAACAAGACGAGCGGCACCCTGCCGGATAACGTCGACTGATCCGAAGTTTATGGACTATCGAAAGGTTGCTATACTCAGCGCAGTCGCCGTCCTCGTCTTCGGGGGCGGCGCGGTGGGCATCATCGCCTGGCGCGCGAGCCAGCTCGCGGCGCCGGGCGTCGAACAGCCCGGCGGCACGGACGCGCCTCCCGGCGGCGGAGGACTCGAACCGGGCGGCGGCCTCTCGACCCCGGGCGGTTCGGAAACGCCGGACGGCGGGACGCCCTCTGCCTCCGCCGAGACCCCGTCCGAACCCGCCACCGTGACGACCATCGACCCCGACGCGACCGACCCCGGTTGCGACGTGAGCGTCGACGCGTTCGATTGCGACTACGACAACCTGACGAACGCCGAGGAGCGCGAGCGGAAGACCGATCCCCGCAAGGACGACACCGACGGCGACGGCCTGCTCGACGGGTCCGAGCTCAGCGTCTGGAAGTCCGACCCGCTGAATCCGCGCTCGATCGACCCGTCCATGACCGACCTCGAAGCCGTGAACGCCGGAAAACGCAATACCCGCTGAACCGCTATGATCTTCATCTTCGACGACAAGAACGAACCGGCCGACATCTTCGCCGACATCCCTTCCGAGAAGCCGCTGCCGCCCGGCCCGCCCGCCGGCACGACCCCCCTCGCGGTCGGAGCCTCCGGCGTGATCATGGAGAGCGCGCCGTTCGGGAAGAAGTGGGTCATCCTCGGCATCGTCGTCCTCCTGCTCGCCGGCGGAGGCGTCGCGGCGTTCCTGATGCTGCGCGGCGGCGCCGAAGAGACGCCTAGGGCGCCGGTCGTCGAACAGCCTGCGGCGGAGACGGAACCTGTACCTCAGCCGGAACCCGAACCTGTCCCTGAACCGGAACCCGAACCGGAGCCCGCGCCCGAGCCGGTCGACCAGACCGACTCCGACGGCGACGGCCTCTCGGACGCGCAGGAAGGCGTCCTCGGGTCGAACCCGAACGCGGTGGACAGCGACGGCGACGGCCTCTCCGATCGCGAAGAAGTCGAAGTCTACGGCACTGACCCCCGCAACCCTGACACCGACGGCGACACGTTCAGCGACGGCGACGAAGTGCGCGCCGGCTACGATCCGAACGGCCCCGGACGCCTCCTCCAGATCCCGACCGCCACCCCGTAACCCCATCCGAATGTCCGACCAACCGAAACAACTCGGCGGAGCCCCCAAGGAGCCGGTGATCTACACCATCCCCGAGCAGTTTTACGGTTTGGCGGCCAAGGCCCAGCTTCCCAGGGAGGCGTCCGCGCCTGCCCCCGTCGCCGCGGCGGTCGCGGTCGGTGCGGTCCAGGCCGCGCCGGCGCCGGTCGCGGAGAAGAAGGGGAGCAAGGCATGGATCCTCATCCCCATCATCGCGCTCCTGCTCGTCGTCGGCCTCGGTTTCCTCGCTTGGTATCTCTTGAAGCCCAAGCCGGCGCCCGCGCCCGCCCAGCCGTCCGTCACCTTGCCGGTCGTCACCCAACCCGAACCGGAACCCGAACCTGAACCGGAACCGCAGCCCGAGCCCGCCACCACGACGGAGGAAGTCCCCGTCGTCTCCGCGCCGACCGCCGACGGCGACGCCGACGGCCTCACGACCGCCGAAGAGACGCTCTTCGGCACCGACGAGCGCAAGGCCGACAGCGACGACGACGGCTTCTCCGACGCCATCGAAGTCACGAACCTCTACAATCCCGCCGGCTTCCGTCCCACGCGCCTCGTCGATGCCGGACTCGTGACGTCCTACGCCTCTCCGGGCGGCACGTTCGCCGCGCTCTACCCCGCCGCCTGGACCGTCGCGCCGGCCGAGGGCGAAGGCGATGCCTTGCTCGTCCGCGACGACGCGAACGGCGACGCCTTCGGCGCGATCCTCCAGGAGAATCCGGACGGGCAGTCGCTCCTCGATTGGTATCTCAGCCGCAATCCGAACGTCTCCGCCGCACAGATCCAGCAATCCTCCACCAAGAGCGGCCTGGACGTCCTGCGCGGTCCCGACGAGAACGGCGTCGTCGCGGCTTACGCAGCGCTCGGGAACGGCGCGATCTACCGCCTGACCTACGCGCAAGGCGCGGCCGGCGCGCTCTACCGCGCCACCTTCACGATGTTCATCAACAGCTTCAGCGCACTCCCATGAAGGTGACCGTGTCCGTCGCCCGACGCAGTCCGGCGCCGGTCGGCGACGCCTGGATCGCGAAACTCGTGGCCGGCGCGCTCAAGGGCGCGAAGGCCAAGGGCGTCGAAGAGGTCGGCGTCGTCTTCGTCGCCGACAGGGAGATGATCGCGCTCAACAAGGCGCACCGCGGCAAGGACAAGACCACGGACGTCCTCTCCTTCGGCAACGACGGCGCGTGGGCGGGCGAGGGAGGCCAGGGGCTCCTCGGCGACATCGTCATCTCGATGCCGCAGATCCGCCGCCAGGCCGCCGAGGCGAAGAAGCCCGTCCGGGCGGAGCTCGCGATGATGCTCGTCCACGGCACGCTCCACCTCCTGGGCTACGATCATGAGACCCTGAAGGACGAGAAGGTCATGTTCCCCCTCCAGAAACGCATCCTGAAGAAACTCGGCTATGCTTGATCCCCGCCGGTTCGCCCGCAGCCTGAAATTCGCCTGGAACGGCATCGCCACCCTCGCCAAAGAGGAGCAGAGCTTCCGCATCCAGCTCCTCGCCGCCGCCGTCCTGGCGGTCCTGGTCTACGTCTTCGACCTCTCGCGCGGCGAGAAGGCGCTCGTCGTCGTTGTGGCCGCGTTTACGCTCGTGCTAGAATTGCTGAACGGCGCCGTCGAACGTCTCGTCGACCTGTTCAAGCCGCGCATCCATGCGTACGCCGAACAGATCAAGGACATGATGGCCGGTGCCGTGCTCGTCAGTTCCGTCGGGGCCCTCCTCGTCGGCATCCTGGTGTTCTGGCCGCACGTGGCCGAGACGCTCTAACCGCACCCATGGCCAAGTCTTCCGCCAGCGACATCATCACCGGACTCGACATCGGCTCAGCGTCGGTGCGCGTCGCCGTCGGACAGCGGTCGTCTTCGGGCTCGGGCCGCGAGGCCATCCAGATCATCGGCGCGGCCGAGGCGCCTTCCGTCGGCGTCGCCAAGGGCGTCATCACCTCCATCGAAGACGCGATCTCTTCCGTATCCACCTGCCTCGAGAAGGTCGAGCGCATGACCGGGGTCCAGATCGATCGCGCCTTCGTCGGCATCTCCGGCAGCCACATCGTCTCGCAGGAATCCAAGGGCGTCGTGGCCGTCTCCCGTTCCGACGGCGAGATCCGCGAGGAGGACGTGGACCGCGCGCTCGAGGCCGCCCGCACCGTGGCGACCCCCTTGAACTACGAGATCCTGCACGTCCTGCCGAAGAGCTTCACGGTCGACGGACAGTCCGGCATCAAGGACCCGGTCGGCATGACCGGCATCCGCCTCGAGGTCGACGCGCAGATCATCCAGAGCCTTTCCTCCCAGCTCAAGAACCTCACGAAGTGCGTCTACCGCACCGGCATCGAGATCGATGACGTGGTCTTGGGCATCCTCGCGGCCGCCGAAGCCGTCGCCACCCAGCGCCAGAAGGAGCTCGGCGTCGCCGTCGCTTCCATCGGCGGTTCCACCACCTCGCTCGCCGTCTTCGAGGAAGGCGACGCGCTCCGCACCGTCGTGCTTCCGATCGGCAGCGACCACATCACCTCCGACATCGCCATCGGGCTCCGCACCTCCATCGAGGTCGCCGAGCGCGTGAAGGTCGAGCACGGCCTGGCTTCGTCGCGCGACGTGAAGAAGGAGGATATCCGCCTCGCCGACCTCGGCGCGGAGGAGGACGAGATCGTCTCCAAGAAGTTCGTGGCCGAGATCATCGAGGCGCGCGTCGAGGAGATCTTCGGCAAGATCGACAAGGAACTGAAGAAGATCGACCGCAGCGGCCGCTTGCCCGCGGGCATCATCCTGACCGGCGGGGGAGCGAAGCTGAACGGCCTCGTCGACATGGCCAAGACGGAGCTCCGGCTTCCGGCCTCGCTCGGCTATCCGGTCAACGTCTCGAGCATCACCGACCGCACCAACGACATCGCCTTCTCGACGGCCGTCGGCCTCGTGCTCTGGGGCCATCATCTGTCCGAGTCCGCGCGCGGCCATGCCGGCATCGCCGGGAAGTTCGGCGAGATGCAGATCGGCAGCAAATTCAAGAAACTGCTGAAATCCCTGCTTCCTTAGGGGGATATCTTGAACAAATCGCCTGTTCAAGCACCGTTGAAATCGGAGCTTTTTTTGTGTACGATTGCAAGGAAGAACACCTAACCGCACGCGCTACGTATGGGCGAAGTCAAACCCGCAGTCGAGACGTTCGCGAAGATCAAAGTCGTCGGCGTCGGCGGCTCCGGCAACTCGGCCGTCAATCGCATGATCACCTCCAAGATCCGGGGGGTCGAGTTCATCGCCGTCAATACGGATGTCCAGGCCCTGCATCACTCGCACGCTCCGGTGAAGCTCCACATCGGCAAGACCGTCACGCGCGGCCTCGGCGCAGGCATGGATCCGGAGATGGGCAAGCGCGCGGCTGAAGAGAGCGCCAACGAGATCCGCGAGGCCTTGAAGGACGCGGACATGGTCTTCGTCACCTGCGGCCTCGGCGGCGGCACCGGCACCGGCGCCGGCCCCGTCGTGGCGGAAATCGCGCGCGACCTCGGCGCCCTCACCGTCGCCGTCGTCACGCGCCCGTTCTCGTTCGAAGGCGCCAAGCGCCGCGACGTGGCCGAATCCGGCTACAAGGAACTGAAGGAACGTCTCGACACCATCATCACCATCCCGAACGACCGCGTGCTCGGGCTCATCGACAAGAAGACCTCGATGCTCGACGCGTTCAAGGTCGTGGACGAAGTCCTGCGCCAGGGCGTCCAGGGCATCAGCGAACTCATCACCGTGCCGGGCCTCATCAACGTCGACTTCGCCGACGTGAAGACCATCATGCTCGGACAAGGCTCCGCCCTCATGGGCATCGGCCGCGCTTCCGGCGAGAACCGCGCCGCCGAAGCCGCCAAGCAGGCCATCGCGAGCCCGCTCCTCGAGGTCGCCATCGACGGCGCCCGCGGCATCCTCTTCAACGTCACGGGCGGCGCCGATCTCGGCATGAAGGAAGTCGCCGACGCGGCGGAGGTCATCACCAAGAACGCCGACAGCGACGTGAAGGTCATCTTCGGCGCGACGATCGACGAGGCCATGCGCGACGAGATCAAGGTCACGGTCGTCGCGACCGGCTTCGACGGGCAGTCCCGTTCGTCCATGAGCGCTTCCATGAAGAGCGTGCTTTCGGCTGGATCGCTGAGCGCCGCTCCGAAGCCGGCGGAGAAGCCCGCTCCGGCCCCGTTCCAGGCCGCGCCCGCGCCGAAACCGGCGGCTCCTCAGCCTCAGCCGGCGCCCGCGAACGCGCCGCGCCGCATCAAGTCGCTCGAACCGGAACCGCAGGTCTCCCGCTTCCGCCAGCCGGCCGCCGTCGCGGCCGCCCAGCCCGCGGAGGAGGAAGAGCTCGACATCCCCGCGTTCATCCGGAAGAAGATGCTCTAGGATCCTGTGCGCTGCGTCGCCTGCAACTATAAGGACACCAAGGTCATCGACTCCCGTCTTTCCCAGGGCGGGATGGGGATTCGGCGCCGCCGCCAGTGCCTGAAATGCAGCTTCCGCTTCTCGACCGTCGAGGAAGCCGAGATCCTCGACCTCACGGTCATCAAGCGCGACGGACGGCGCGAGGCCTACATGCGCGAGAAGCTCGAAGGCGGGCTCCGCAAGGCGCTGCAGAAGCGCCCCATCACCGCGGAGACGTTCCATGAGCTCGTGAACCAGGTCGAGCGCGACCTCCAGAAACGCAAGAAGAACGAGGTCACCACGCACGAGGTCGGGGAGATCGTCATGAACCGCCTGAAGCACGTCGATACCGTCGCCTATATCCGTTTCGCTTCCGTCTACCGCGCCTTCGAGGACGTGAAGACGTTCCAGGAGGCGCTCGAACATCTCTCGCGTTCGGCCGGCGCGAAGCTGGTCCGTCCCAAACCCAAGGCCAAGAGCAAGAAGAAGCGCTAGCGCGGAACCCGTATGGAGGATACGACCGCAGCCAAACCGGCCCGCCGATCCCTGGCGTACGTCATCGTCGCCAGCTTTTTGCTGGGCAGCGTCTCGGGCTCCGCGTTCGGGGTCCTGTTCGCCGTCTCCCTGAACGAGAAATATTATCCGTGGCGCGAGGTGCCGCCGCAGATCGAGCGTTCCGCCCCGGTCTCCGCCGAGGATCGGCAGGTGATCGAGGCCGTGCGCGCGGTCGCGCCTTCGGTCGTGAGCATCATCGTGAGCAAGGACGTCTCCAAGCTCTACAACAGCACCGGCGTCTTCCCGTTCGATTTCTTCGGCTTCGGGTTCGGCCAGCCGGAGGCCGTCCCGCCGCAGCAGGGCGAGAAGCGCCAGATCGGCGGCGGCACCGGGTTCGTCATCTCCGCCGACGGGCTCATCCTCACGAACCGCCACGTGGTGTCCGACGCCGAGGCGGAGTACGAGGCGGCCACCTCCGACGGACGCGTCCTGCCGGCGAAGGTCGTCGCGGTCGACGCCATCCTCGACATCGCGGTGCTGAAGGTCGAGGCGCAGGATCTTCCCGTCGCGCCGCTCGGCGAATCCTCGAAGCTCGAGGCGGGCGAGACCGTCATCGCCATCGGCAACGCGCTCTCCGAATACAGCAACAGCGTCACGAAGGGCGTCATCTCCGGCATCAACCGCCGCGTCGTGGCCGGCGACGGCACCGGCGCTTCGGAGGTCATCGAGGAAGCGCTCCAGACCGACGCGGCCATCAACCCGGGCAACTCCGGCGGCCCGCTCATCGATCTCCGCGGCACCGTCATCGGCGTGAACACGGCGGTCAACCGCGCGGGGCAGTCCATCGGCTTCGCCATCCCCATCGACGCCGCCAAGGTGGTCATCGACAGCTACCGCACGCACGGCCGCATCGTGCGCCCGTGGCTCGGCGTCCGCTACGTGATGCTGACGCCCGAGTCCGCCAAGGCCAACGGCATCGCGGCGGAGCAGGGCGCGCTCGTGGTCGGCGGCGGGACCGGCGAAGGCGCGGCGGTCCTCCCCGGTTCGCCGGCGGAGAAGGCTGGCATCCGCCCCGGCGACGTCCTCCTCGACGTCGACGGGCTCGCGCTCGGCGCCGACCGTCCGCTCGCGAGCGTCATCTCGAGGAAGCGCGCCGGCGACGTCGTCGCGATCCGCCTCCTGCGCGAGACGTCGGAGATGACCGTGCAGGCGACGCTCGAGGAACTTCCGCTCACGCCCTAAACCTTCCCATGGACCTCAAGCGCACCAAGATCGTCTGCACCATCGGCCCGGCGTCGTCCTCTCCGGAGACGCTCCGCAAGCTCGTCGCCTCCGGCATGAACGTCGCCCGCCTGAACTTCTCGCACGGCACCTACGACGACCACGCGGAGCTCATCCGCAAGATCCGCGCCGTCTCCGAGGAACTCGGGACGCCGGTGGCCATCCTGCAGGACCTCCAGGGCCCCAAGATCCGCGTCGGCGACCTCCCGAAGGAGGGCGTCCAGCTCGCGAGCGGCGCGAAGGTGGTCTTCACGACCGGCGAGGCCGACATCCCCGCGCTCAAGCTCCCGGTGACGTACGAGAAGCTGCATGAGGACGTGAAGGCAGGGGAGCGCATCCTGCTCGACGACGGCCTCCTCTCGGCCAAGGTGCTCGAGGTGAAGGGGCGCGACGTCGTCTGCGAGATGATCGACGGCGGCATGCTGACGTCCCACAAGGGCGTGAACTTCCCGGACTCGCACCTCACGGTCTCGCCCATCACCGAGAAGGACAAGGCCGACGTGGTCTTCGGCGTCGGGCAGCACGTGGACTTCATCGCGCTCTCCTTCGTGCGCTCCGCCAAGGAGATCGGCGACCTGCGCGCGCTCATCAAGGCGGCGGAGTCGGCGCCGGGGTTCGAGCGGAAGCATGAGGCGCCCATCCGCATCATCGCCAAGATGGAGAAGCGCGAGGCGCTCGAGAACCTCGACGCCATCGTCGAGGCGGTCGACGCCATCATGGTCGCGCGCGGCGACCTCGGCATCGAGACGGACGCGGCCGCCGTGCCGATCGCGCAGAAGCGGCTCATCGCCAAGTGCCGCGACGTGGCCAAGCCCGTCATCGTCGCCACGCAGATGCTCGATTCGATGATCCGCAACCCGCGCCCGACGCGCGCGGAGGTCTCGGACGTCGCCAACGCCGTCATCGACCACGCCGACGCCGTGATGCTCTCCGGCGAGACGGCCGGCGGCAAGTATCCCGTCGAGGCGGTCGAGATCATGGCCAGGATCGTGCGCGAGACGGAGGCCTCGACGCTCGACGACATCGACGTCGAGCACCGCCGCGGCGACGCGCGCTCCGTCGAGGAGGCGGTCTCCGAGATCGCCAACGTGCTCGTCCGCGACGTCGACACCAGGCTCATCATCGTCGCTTCCGGGCTCGGCGACCTCGGCCGCATCGTGAGCCGCTTCCGCCCCGAGACGCCCATCATGGTCGCCACCGACGACGCGCGCGTCATGCGGCAGCTCTGCCTGTCCTGGGGCATCGTGCCGGCGCTCCTGCCGCGCGCCGCCGACGCGGAGACGTTCTTCGCCGCCGCCGCGAAGGAGGCCAAGCGCCTGGGCCTCGCGGCGACGGGCTCGCCGATCGCGTGGAGATCCGCGAGCTGCCCTAAGTGGTATACTGGGAGGGT
>CAYNUS010000002.1:0-5022 GCA_964400625.1 uncultured Gammaproteobacteria bacterium | reverse complement strand
GCTCGCCGATCGCGTGGAGATCCGCGAGCTGCCCTAAGTGGTATACTGGGAGGGTATGATCTCGTCGTCGCGGCAGCGCCGCATCCGCATCAACGTCGGACTGAAGGTGGCCGCGATGGTCATCTTCTTCGAGATCCTGATGATCGTGGCCTACACGATCGTCACCAACCTCATCATCGACGAGCAGGCGCTGACCCGCGCCCTGAACCTGAGCCAGCAGAACCTGGTCGCCATCGTCCTCATCGCCTCGCTGGTGCTCGCGGGCTACCTGACCTACATGGTCATCACGCGCATCTTCAGCCCGGTCTCGATCCTGACGCGCGGCACCGAACGCCTCATGGGCGGCGATCTCGACGTGAAGCTCGACATCCATACGGGCGACGAGCTCGAGGTGCTGGCCGAGCGCTTCAACGCCATGGCGGCGGCGCTCAAGGCCGAGCGCGCCTCGCTCGAGAACAAGGTCCATGAGCGCACCAAGGCGCTCGAGGCGGCCCAGCGGCAGGAGCTCGAACGCCAGAACGACGTGCTCAAGCTGAAGGACGAGTTCCTCTTCGTCGCCGCGCACGAACTCCGCACGCCGGTCACCTCGATCCGCTGGAGCCTCGAATCGGTCGCGGACCGCGAGATGCAGGACGACATCCGCCAGGCCTTCGAGGACGCCATGGGCGCGAGCAAGAACCTGAGCACGCTGGTCGAGGACCTGCTCAACATGGCGCGCCTCGACTCGCGCCGCATCCCGTTCAAGAAGGAGTTCGTCAATCTCGTCGAGGCCGCGCAGGTCGCGGTCAAGGAGCTCGGTCCCATCGCGGAGAAGAAGAAGGTCGCGCTGGCGATCGAGGCGGCCGAAGGCCTCATCCCGATGGCGCTGGCCGACGAGCGGCGCGTCAACGAGGTGCTCGTGAACCTCGTCTCGAACGCCGTGAAGTACAACAAGCCCGGCGGCCGCGTCGCGGTGCGGATCGCCCGCGAGGAGCCGTACCTGCGCTACGACGTCGTCGACGACGGACCCGGCATCCCAGCCGAGGAGCAGCATCATCTTTTCGAGAAATTCTGGCGCGCGAAGTCTTCCGGCAACGTCGAGGGCAGCGGCCTCGGCCTGTTCATCACGAAGCGCCTGGTCGAAGGCATGAACGGCATCATCTCCTTCGAGAGCGGCGCGGGGAAGGGAACGACCTTCACGGTCCGGCTGCCCGTCGCGAAATCATGAAAAAAGCCCCGTGCACCCTTCGGGTCACGGGACGGGCCGCCCGTCATGCGGGCGGTTTTTCGTTCGCGGGCGCGGCGGCCTCCGGCGGGCAGCGGGTCTTGTTGAGATGCATCCGCTTCGACAGGTAGGTGACGCTGAAGGTGCCGAGGAGGATCGAGGTCATGTCGGTCATGCCTTCCGGCAGGCCGTAATGGCCTTTCGATCCGTAGGCGCAGACGGCCATGACGAGATGGCTGCCGAGCCAGGAGAGCACCAGCAGGTGGCCGGGGCGGTTGGGCGCGGGCGCGGACTTGTGGTTCTTCCAGCGCTCGTACTCCTTCGGCAGGGCGTACAGGAGCCCGACGAAGATCGTGTGGATGACGATGAGCGAGTAGGGCGGCGTGTGGAAGCCCGTCAGGTAGGCATGCCACATCAGCCCGAGGTGGAAGAGCGAGTAGGCCACGCTCGACCAGAAGATCTTGCCGTCGCTCGGCTCGGTCGCCGGGACGAGGCTCTCGAAGAGCTTGAACGAGGCCATGCGGGCTCCTTTCGAAGGGTCCGCTTCCAACCTATCGGGCGGCCGTGCTACAGTCAAGCCACGTCGGTCGCGACCGACGTGGCAAGGCACCGTTCGTGAACGACGTGCCAAGCGCGATTCGAATCACATCATCCCTATGGCCCTCCTCGAATTCTACGGCACGGAATGTCCGCACTGCGTCCGCATGGCCCCGCTCGTCGAACGGCTCGAGCAGGAGCTCGGCGTCGAGGTGAAGAAGTTCGAGACCTGGCATGACGACGCCAACGAGAAGCTGCGCGCGGCGCAGGACGCCGACGGCGGCTGCGGCGGCGTGCCGTTCTTCGTGAACGAGGAGACGGGCGCCAAGATCTGCGGCGCCGTCGACTATGAGACGCTCAAGGCCTGGGCGTCCGGGAAGTGATATGCCGAAAGTCTGCCGCGAATGCGAATACGTCGTGCCGAGCCTCGCCGAACAGCAGGAGCCGCCGGGCGTCCCGGAGAACTGCCCGCAGTGCGGAGGCATGGGCACGGTCGTCGACGAGCCGGAAGCGCCGCTCGAGCGCTCGCCCGAGGAAGAGGCGGAATGAAAAAAAAGACGAGGCGCAAGCCTCGTTTTCGGTTTCAGCGGCGGATGCGTCCCGTCGCGCCGGCCCAAGGATCGTCCTTGGCCGGGTATTCGGGGCTGAAGCGCGCGCTCAGGAAGTCCATGGCATGGACGAGACCGGCGAGCTGTCCGGCGACGCGGACGTCCGGCCGGTAGTCGTCGCCTTCGCCTTCCGCGTAGCGGATGGCGTTGCGGTGCTCTTCCGTCAGGCGGAAGCCGCAGCGCGCGATGAGGTCGAGGCGGAACCGCTGCCGCTCGGCTTTCGTCGCCATCCCCGGGACGTTCCGCCACGTGCCGTCCTCCAGCCGGTCGAAGCGCCAGGGCTTCTCGATGTCGTGGAGGAAGAAGCAGAGGATCGGGTCGGTGACGGGGAACGGCATCGGGCGCCCGGTGGACTCCAGGAACCGGTAGATGCCGATGCCGTAGTTCATGCCGTCCTGCGTGTGGTCGTGCCAGCCGCCCTCCCAGGCCTGGTGGTTATGGGTCGAGCCGCGCGCCCAGGTCAGACGCTCGAGGTTCTCGTCGTAGAGGCGCAGCGCGGGGGCGCGGTTGGGATCCGGGATCATCGCGAGCATCTCGCGAAGCGCGTAGTACGGGGGTTTCTCCATCACGGGCTCCTTGGCAAGGATCGATGCCCGAAGGGTGCCACGCGCCGGGCGAACGGTCAACGCGGCTTCCCGCAGAGTTCCGCGAAGCGGGCGAGGAGGGCCGTGGCCTCCGGCGAAGGCTTCAAGGTCGCGCGGATGCGTCCGATCGGCCAGGCCTCGGACGGCGCCGTGCGCGTCTCGAGCAGGCGGCCGAAGGTCTCGAAGGTCCGCTCCGGATGGAACTGGACGCCCCAGACGGGCTCGTCGTCGAACCGGTACGCCTGCAGGACCGCGCCGTCCTGGCTCCAGGCGAGCGGATGCGCGCCCTCGGGAAGCGCCGCGATGCGGTCATGATGCCAGGCTTGCGCCGGGAAGCGCGCGGGCGTTCCGGAGAAGAGGGGGTCGGCGTCCGCGGCGGCTTCGCAGGCGATCTCGATCGTGCCGTATTCCTCGCGCGGCTCGTCGCGCACGACGGCGCCGCCGTAGAGGTGGGCGAGCGTCTGCGCGCCGAAACAGATCCCGAGCGTCGGGAAGCGGCGGCGGCGCGCCTCGCGGAGGACGTCGAGGAACGCGGGGAAGTGAGGGATCTCCTCGAACGTCGACCAGCCGGCGCCGCCGATCGTCACGCCGGAGATCCCCTCGAGCAGGGCGGAGGTCGCGGCTTCGTCGAACGGCCGGACGATCTTGAGGTCGTCCGCGCCGATGCCGAGGCCGTCGAGCATCGCCTGGACCTCGACCGCGCGGTCCGGCGCGTCCTTGAGGCATTGGAAGTGGAGGATGGTCATGCCTCCATCATATACGAAAAAGCCGCTCGAGCGTGAGCGGCTTCAGGCGGCGGCGGCGAACGTCGCGATGACGGGCGCGTGGTCGGACGGTTCGGTCGGCGACGGCAGGACCGTCTCGGCGGCGACATGCGTCGTCGGGTGCGGCCGCGCTTCCAGGTCCCGCGTATGCAGCAGGTAGTCGATCTTGCGCGGCCGCCCTTCGCCGGCGAAGGTCGCCTGCGACGCGGGATGCGGATCGACGAAGCCTCGGCGGCGGAAGGCGTGCAGCACGTCGCTGCCGGGTTCGGCGTTGAAGTCGCCGCCGACGATCGCGTGGGGCTGTCCGGCCAGCACGGAGAGCAGATGCTCCGCCTGCGCCATGTCGGCCCGTTCCGCGGGCGGCGCGCCGGGTTTCACCCACTTGAGGTGCGTGTTCACGACCGTCAGGACGGCGCTGCCGGCGGGGATCACGACCGCCAGCGCGACGTGTCCGGCCGGCTTGGCGCCGCCGTCGTCGAGGTCGACGATCATCGAGGTCGCGATCCGGAACGGCGCACGCACGAACGTGGCGCAGCCGTCAGGCTTGCCGAGCCCCTTGTGCGCCCAGCGGCCGACGTAGCCGTCCTTGCGCAGGCGCGCGTCGATCCGTTCGAAGGACGCGTAGCTGACTTCCTGCAGGAGCAGGACGTCCGCGCCGAGCGCGGCGATGTAGGCCGTGAGGCGCGGGTGGCGGTTCTCCGGACGGAAGTCGGCCGGATCGACGCGCGGGTAGTACTCGGGCCGGACATACGCGTCCTCGAGGACGTTGTACGTGGCGATGACGATCCCGTTCATTCGGAGCTCCGGCCGGCGAGGGCGCGCAGCACGTTCGGGAAGCTTTTGCCGTCGGTCGCGGGCACGTCCTCGGGATTGGCGATGACGACGCGGCGGTCGAAGCCGAGCTCGATGGCCATGAAGCACATGCCGAGGTCGAAGACCGACCCTTGGCTCTCCTTGTCGTACCAGACATGCACCTCGTCGGAGGTGAGCATGGCGCGGGCGTTGTCGCGGCAGATGCGCATCCCGACGGGATCATCCTGCCGGGTGTCGCGCGCGGGCCAGTGGACGCGGTCTCCAGACTTCTCGAGGCCGTCCACGTAGGCGCGGAGCTTGGCGGTGGCCTCCGGGGAGGCGTTCCGTACGGGGCAGATGAGAAAGATCGAGGCCATGAGTCCTCCTTCAGGAATGGCTTCGTGAGCGTAGCGGAGGCCTGAAAGGAAGGCAAACCCGGGCCTTGCCAGCCGTAAGGGCCTCTGCTATATTAGGGCAGTCGAAAACACGTTCCCACCGGAAAAAGCGCGTTTCGCGCGGTCGCGCGAAACTCC
>CAYNUS010000001.1:0-259509 GCA_964400625.1 uncultured Gammaproteobacteria bacterium | reverse complement strand
GAACACCTTGAACCGCCATCAAGGCTGGGCCTGCCCAGCCGCGAAGGAGGAGCGAAGGATAAGCGATAGGGAGGACGGGCTCTGCACGTCCGACCGGCAGCTTGTCCGCGAGCGACGTGGGCGCCTAGCTCAGCTGGTTAGAGCGACTCGTTTACACCGAGTAGGTCGTGGGTTCGAATCCTACGGCGCCCACCAAAAGACGGTCCCTTCCGGGGGCCGTCTTTCGTATCGGGGCGCCGCGATATGCTATACTGTCCCCATATGATTGGACGCATCATCGGAGGACTCGTCGCGGCCGGCATCGGCTTCGTCATGGTGTGGAAGTCGAACTTCTTCGCCGAAACGTTCGGATCGCTCTCGAGCTGGGCCGACACGCATCTCGGAGGCATGCGCGTCGTCTACAAGATCCTGGGCTGCATCATCATCTTCATCTCGTTCCTGGTCATCACGAACCTGCACGTCGCCTTCTTCACCTCCATCTTCGGAGGGCTGTTCGGCGCTCCGGCCGGCGTCTGATGCTATGGACTACCTGCCGACCGGCCGCGCGCTCATCGATCCGTTCAACGCCTTGGAGAAGGCGGGCATCCGCGAGGAGATGCGCGTGGCGGATTTCGGCGTCGGCGCGGTCGGGCATTTCCTGTTCCCGGCGGCGAAGCTCGTCGGCGCGCGCGGCCACGTCTACGGCGTCGACATCCTGAAATCGGTCCTGCAGGCCAACCAATCGCGCGCCAAGCTCTCCGGCCTCGACAACATCGAGATGGTCTGGGGCAACCTCGAGAAGCTCGGCGGCTCGCGACTGCCGGACGCCTCGATGGACATGGTCGTCATCGTCAACGTCCTCCATGTGGTCGACAAGCCGACGACGCTCCAGGAATCGAAGCGCGTGCTCGCGACGGGCGGCATCCTGCTCGTGGTCGAGTGGAAATCCGCCGGCGCCGCGCTCGGCCCCGCGCCGGAGCGCCGCCTCAGGAAGGAAGACGCCGTCGCCGCGGCGCTCGCGGCGGGCTTCCAGCTCCAGCGGGAGTTCGACGCCGGCCCGTACCACTACGGCCTGGTCTTCAAGAGATCCTGAACCGCCCCTTGCGCCGGGGCGGTTTTTCGTTTAGCCTCTCCTTGATAACGCTTACGCATCTATGTCGAACCTCCTCTCCTGGTCGTACTGGTTCTCCCTCTCCGCCCGCGAACTCATGCCGTCGGTGAAGTCCGGACTCGTCTATGGCTTCATCGCGCTCATCGTCCTCGGCTTCATCGCCCGCACGATGGCCAAGCGCCGCTCGGGCGACATGTTCTGGGCCGAAGGCGGCAAGCGCTTCGCCGCGATGGCGTTCTGGATGGGCCCGCTCGGCCTGTTCTTCACCTGGTGCACGCACGAGCTCGTCTACTTCTTCGGCGCGCGCTTCTGGTTCCTCGTCTGGGCGCTCATCGCGATCGTCTGGACGGTCTTCATCGCTAAGTTCCTGCTCCTGGTCGTGCCCAAGAAGAAGGCCGAATACGCCGAGCAGGCGCGCATCCGCAAGTGGATCCCCAAGAGCTGAATCCCGAAGAGGCCGCGAGGCCTCTTTTCGGTTGACAGCGCGGCCGTGTTCCTGCGAAGACCGGCGCATGCCCACCGAACGGCGGAGATTCGGCGATGATGGCGAGGCGACGGCGGCCAGCTATCTGGCGCGCCGCGGGTTCCGCCTGCTCGCGAGGAACGCGCGCGTTTCCCGCATCGGCGAGATCGACATCGTGGCGCTCGACGGGCCGGAACTCGTCTTCATCGAGGTGAAGACGCGGCGCGGCCGGGCCTTCGGGCCGCCGGAGGAAGCCGTCACGCCGGCGAAGCTCCGGACGATCGCGGCCTGCGCGGACGCCTGGCGGAACGCGAAGGGGTGGACGGCGCGCGCCTGGCGGATCGACGTCGTGGCGGTCGATCTCGCCGCGGGGACCGAGGACATTCGACATCTCAAGGGCGTCGCGCTAGAGTGACGCCCACGTTCATTCCCTGGAGGCCGCATGAAAGACGACGACGCTTCTGCGCCCGACAGGCGCGTGAAGACGCTGGCCGGATGCCGCGCCGTCGAGCAGATGTCGACGTGCAAGCGTTACGGCGACCCGAGGCTGCGCGCCGGCGCGCGCCGCGCCTTCCGCGAGAAGTGGGAGGGGTTCATGGAAGGCGGGTGGGAAAGCCTGCTCGCCGAAGACCCCGCCGCCGCGGAGGCCGCGCGCCGCCGGCTCGCCGCGTTCCTGCCGACGCATCCCGCGTCCGTCAGCGTCGCCGAGCTCCTGGCGCGCGTCGTCGATCTGGAGAAGGTCGTCGACGATCGCGTCGCGCTCGCCGCCCTGCTTCTCATGGAGCGTCATGGCCACGTCGATCTCCGCGCGGGGTGGGCGTGCCGTCCGGCTCCGCGCGTGCCCCGGCGCGGCCACGCCTTCGAGGACCTGTTCCTCCTTCTCGGCTTCGAGACCGCGCGCGAGCCGCCTGATGACGGCGGTTGACGCCTCCCGCCGGCCCGTGCTATCCTCAGTCCGTAATGATGCCAGCCTTGAAATGAGGCTGGCATTCTTCTTACCCAAACTTTATGGCAAGCCCCATCGTCCAGGCGATCCAGCAGATCTGCGAGGAGAAGAACATCCCCTACGAGGTCGTGCTCGAGACCGTCGAATCCGCCCTCGCGGCCGCGTACCGCAAGGATTTCGGCAACAAGAACCAGAACCTCAAGGTCGAGTTCGACCCTGAGACCACCAAGACCCGCGTCTTCGACGAGAAGCTCGTGGTCGAGGATCAGGAGCTCCCCACCGAGGAGGAGCTCGCCGCCATGGAAGCCGCGCAGGCCGCCGGCGCCGTCGAGCCCGAACCGGAGCTCGACGCCGACGGCAACCCGATCAAGCGCTTCAATCCGAAGCTCGAGATCATGATCACCGAAGCCAAGGGCATCAAGCCCGACGCCGAGCTGGGCGAGACGCTCCGCATGGAGCTCGAGGTCCCGGGCGAGTTCGGCCGCATGGCCGCGCAGACCGCCAAGCAGGTCATCATCCAGAAGCTCCGCGAGGCCGAGCGCGAGAACGTCTTCGGCGAGTTCAAGGGCCGCGAAGGCGAGATCGTCTCGGGCATCGTCTCCCGCAAGGAGGGCCGCCTGGTGCTCGTCGACCTCGGCCGCGTCATGGCCACCATGCCGCCGGAAGAGCAGATCCCGAACGAGAACTACGCTCCCGGCCAGCGCGTGAAGGTCTACGTCAGCTCCGTCACCATGACGACCCGCGGCGCGATGGTCATCGTGAGCCGCGCGCATCCCGACATCGTCCGCAAGCTCTTCTCGACCGAGATCCCGGAGGTCGCCTCCGGCGCAGTGAAGATCCACTCCGTCGCGCGCGAGGCCGGCAGCCGCTCGAAGGTCGCCGTCTCCTCCGACGATTCCAACATCGATCCGATCGGCTCGTGCATCGGCCAGCGCGGCACGCGCATCCAGACCATCATCAGCGAACTCGGCGGCGAGAAGGTCGACGTCATCCTCCACGACGAGGACGCGGCCGTCTTCATCGGCAAGGCGCTCGCGCCGGCCAAGGTGAAGACCGTCGAACTCGACACGGCGAACCGCGTCGCCACCGTGCGCGCCGACGCCGACCAGCTCTCGCTCGCCATCGGCAAGGGCGGACAGAACGTCCGGCTCGCCTCGCGGCTCACCGGCTGGAAGATCAACGTCATGGACGTGAACGAAGGCCAGGCGCTCCCGGCCGCGGACGCTCCGGCGGAAGACGCCGCTCCCGCCGAAGAGGACAAGAAGGACGAAGCGGAGGGTTCGGAGAAGGCCGAATAACGTCACGCGTAACACGCTCCCATGCTGGCGATCTACGACGCATTGCTGTATCGGCCCATCCTGAACCTCGTCGTCGGGCTGTACGACCTCCTCTTCAACGACTTCGGCCTCGCCATCCTGGCGCTCACGGTCATCGTCCGCCTCGCCATCTGGCCGCTGACGCACAAGGCGCTCGCGAACCAGAAGGCGATGATGGACCTCCAGCCGAAGCTGAAGGAAGTCCAGAACAAGCATAAGGACAACAAGGAGGAGCAGGCCAAGGCCATGATGGCGCTCTACGCGGAGCACAAGGTCAGCCCGTTCTCCTCGTGCCTGCCGCTCCTGATCCAGCTCCCGCTCTTCATCGCGCTCTACCAGGTGCTGTCCGCGGGCCTGAAGTCCGAGAACTTCGACAAGCTCTACGGCTTCGTCTCGAACCCGGAGCACATCTCCACGATCTCGCTCGGCTTCCTCGACCTGGGCGCGCCGAGCGTCGCGCTCGCCGTGCTCGCCGCCGCCGCGCAGTTCTTCCAGGCGAAGATGATGCAGCGCAAGGACGTGAAGGTGCACGGGGAAGGCAGCAAGGACGAGGACACCATGGCCATCATGAACAAGCAGATGCTCTACATGATGCCGGCCATGACGCTCTTCATCGGCTGGAAGCTGCCGGCGGGCCTCACGCTCTACTGGCTGCTCACCAACCTGGCGATGATCGTCCAGCAGAAGCTGGCGTTCGAGAAGAAAGAGGAGAAGAAATAGCCCACAGCGCGGAAAACCGCTTCCGGGATATACTGGAAGCGGTTTTTCGTATCCTCCTATGGCCTTCCTGGACGACAAGGCGCTGCTGAAACTGCCGGTCGTGACGAAAAGCGGCGCCGCCCTCGGGCGCGTCGCCGGCTTCGAGTTCGACGTCGACGCCCACGCGATCCTGCGCTACCGCGTCCGGCCGCACGGCCTGGCGGCGCGCCTGCTCAAGAGGCCGCTCCTCGTCGGGCGCGAGCAGGTGCTTTCGATCGACGCCGAGAAGATGGTCGTCGACGACAACGTCGAGAAGGCCATGGAACTGGAAAAGGCGAAGGCCATCGGCCTCGTCTCGAACGTGAAGGCATGAAGACGCGCGACGGCATCCTCTCGGCGCTCGCGTACTACGACGGTTTCGGGTTCCCGCTGACCGCGCAGGAGATCTTCCTGGCGCTGCCGGCGGCCGAGGGCCCGCGCCCGTCGTTCGAGGACGTCGAACGCGCGCTCGCCGACGCGGTCCGCGCCGGCGCGGCCGTCCAGGCCGAGGGCTTCTACGCCCTGCCCGGACGCGAGGCGTCCATCGGCGAGCGGCGCTCGCGCTACCTGCTGGCGGAAGGGAAGTACGCGCGCGTCCGGAACTTCTTCGCGCTCGCGCGCTTCGCGCCGTTCCTCCGCGCCGCCTTCGTCTGCAACACGCTCGCGCGCTCCTACGCCCGCGCCGGAAGCGACATCGACATGTTCGTCGTCGCGGCGCCGGGCCGCATCTGGCTCACGCGCCTCTTCGTGACCGGCCTCGCCGCGGCGCTCCGCGTCCGGCCGACCGCCGCCGAATCGGCCGACCGCATCTGCCTCTCCTTCTTCGCCACGGAAGACGCGCTCGACCTGAAGCCGCTCGCCATCGACGGCGACGTCTACCTGCCGCACTGGCTGCAGGAGCTCTATCCCGTCTATGACGAAGCCGGCGCGGCGCGCGCCCTCTTCGCCAGGAACGGCTGGCTCCGCGACGTCCTCCCCGGCACGCGCGTGCAGGCGCCCTCGCGCCGCCGCGCGGTGCCGCCGCGCCTCGTGCGGGCGAAGCGCGTGCTCGAACGCGCGCTCGACGCCCTCTTCGGCGACCGGCTCGAGCGCTGGGCGGAGCGCAGGCAGAAGGCCTGGATGCCCGCCGCGCTCCGCGCCGCCGCCGACGCGCCCGACTCCGCCGTCGTCCTCTCCGACCGCATCCTCAAGTTCCACGACCACGACCGCCGCGCCGAGATCCGCGACGCTTATCACGAGAAACTCTCCCATGTCCTTCGCCCGCTGGCGTGACCGCCTCGTCCTCGTCATCCTCGCGCTCCTGCCCTGGCAGGCGCGCTACATCAAGGAATCCGCCGAGCTCCTGGGCGCGCCGTGGGAGCAGGGGACGGCCTCGCTCTTCGCGCTCGAGGTGCTCATCCTGCTCGCGCTGGCCTGCCATCTGCTCGCCACCGCCGCGCGCTGCGAGCCGCGGAAGTCCGGCGCGCCCGTCTGGCTGACCGTCGCGGCCCTCCTGCCGATCTACGCCTTCGTCTCGGTCTTCTGGGCGTATGACACCGTCGGCGCGCTCTTCAGCGCCATCCATCTCTTCGAAGGCTTCGCGCTGGCGTACCTGATCTGGGTGTCCGGCGCCTGCCTGCCGCGGGCGCTCCTCGCCCTCGCGATCGGGGCCGGCGCGTCCTCCATGATCGGGCTCTGGCAGTCGTTCACGCAGACGAGCTTCGATTCCACGTGGCTCGGGATGGCGGCGCATCATGCGCGCGACGCCGGCGTCTCCGTCGTCGAGACCGCCTCCGGGCGGCACCTGCGCGCCTACGGCACGCTCCCGCATCCGAACGTCCTCGGGGCCTACGCGGCCGCCGGACTCGTGGCCGTCCTCGCGCTCGCCACGGAAGCGCAGAAGCTCCGGCGCTTCCTCCTGCCGCTCGCGGCCGTCTTGGCCGCCGCGCTCGTCGCGACCTTCTCGCGTTCCGCTTGGCTCGCGGCGCTCGTCGCCGCCGGCTTCGCCCTCGCCGTCCCGCGCGCCGTCGACAAGGCCGCGCGCCGCCGCCTGCGCCCGGTCCTCGCCGCCGCCGTCCTCGCCGCCGCGGTCGTGGCCGCCTTCTCGATGCCGGTCCTGACCGCGCGCCTGACCGCCGAAGGCCGCCTCGAGGCGAAGTCCATCGAGGAGCGGACCTCGTCGATCGCCGAAGGCTACGAGATCATGACGCGCTACGTCTCGATGGGGACCGGCGTCGGCAACTACCTGCCGACCGCGTTCCTCGAGTTCGGCTTCCCGGAGGATCCCTTCGCCGTCCAACCCCCGCATTTCGCGCCGCTCCTGGTGGGCGCGGAGCTCGGCTTCTTCGGCCTCGCCATCCTGCTGGGCTTCGTCGTCGCCTGGTGGTTCGACGCCGTCTGGCTCATGCGCCGCGCCCGCTCGCCGCGCGTGGCCATCGCCGCCGCGCTGCCCATCGTCGTCATCGTCGCCGCCTGCTTCGATCACTTCCCCTACGACCTCTTCGCCGGCACGCTCCTCACCGGCGCCCTTTTCGGCCTCTTCCTCAAGGCGGGGGAGGAGAGCGGGGATTGACATTTCGGCGTTTTTCGTGTAGATTCGGCGCATCATCACGTCCTTTCAACGTCCCGACAGGAGCGACCGATGTCCCGAAAGACCGGCTTCTTCCGTTCGCTGTTCCGCGGCCTCGCCGACATGCATGAGCTCGCGATCATCCCGGTCGCGCTCGCCATGGGCCTCGTCGCCCTCCTCGCCATGCCCTTCGTCGAGAAGGTCGACCGCGGCGAAGTCGTCGTGTGCGAGTCCCGCTTCGGCGGCGGCGCCGACGTCTGGCGCGGCTGGCTGGTCGACGGCTGGCGCTGGCAGGGCCTCGGCAAGGTCACCACGTACCACGCCGAGACCGGCATCCCCTTCAAGGAGGAGATCGAGGTCGATGGCACGCGTTTCATCGTGCGCGGCACGGCGCGGTTCCGCGTCTTCGGCGACGACGCGAAGATCCTCGCCATCCACCGGACCTACGGTTCGGAGGACGCCATCGCCGAGCGGCACGTCCTGCCGGCCGTCGAGGCCGCGCTCCGTGACGTTGCCGCGGATCCCTCGTGGACCCGCCTCGAAGGCGGCTTCGTCGAACGCAAGCTCAAGGGCGCCCTCGAGTACGGCCTGAAGCGCGTCTCGCCGACCGGCGCCATCTGGTCCTCGCCCGAGACCCGCCGACGGCTCCAAGAAGAGCTGACCCGGCGCCTCACCTACGCGCCCGACGCCTCCGGCATCGGCGGCCAGCGCGTCCGCGACATCCCGATCACGGTCGAACTCGGCTTCGTCACCGAACGCTAGGGGACTGGCCCGACCGCCGTCTTGACACCCGTTTCCGGGTGTCTTTTACTATGCACTAGCACTCCTAGGATATGAGTGCTAACATCATCTCTCACCCTAACTTTTTACGCACAGCACGGTATGCAACTCCGTCCTCTCGGCGACCGCGTCGTGGTGAAGCCGCTTCCCCAGGAAGAGGTGACCAAGTCCGGCATCATCCTCCATACGAACGAGAAAGAGCGCCCGGAACGCGGCGAGGTCATCGCCATCGGCAACGGCCGCCTGCTCGACAACGGATCGTTCGCGCCCATGAACGTGAAGGTGGGCGACAGGATCGTCTTCAAGAAATATTCCCCGGATGAAGTGAAGATCGACGATCAGGAGTACCTCGTGATTTCCGAAACCGACATCATGGCGGTCATCGAATAAGATTTCCCCTGTCATTCCGAGCGCGCGAAGGCGCGCGATAGGAATCGCTTTTAAAGGGATCCCTAACGCCCTGCGAGATGCAGGGCTCGGGATGACAAGTAAAAACGAATACTCACCTATGGCAAAGCAAATTTTCTACGGAGACGACGCGCGCCTGCGTCTCAAGGCCGGCGTCGATAAGCTCGCGGACGCGGTCAAGGCGACCCTCGGCCCCAAGGGCAAGAACGTCGTCATCGCCCGCGGCTACGGCGCGCCGATCGTCACCAAGGACGGCGTGACCGTCGCGAAGGAAGTGGAGCTGTCCGACAAGACGGAGCAGATGGGCGCGGAACTCGTCCGCGAGGCCGCCTCCAAGACCAACGATTCCGTCGGCGACGGCACCACCACCGCCACGCTCTTGGCGCAGGAGCTCATCAGCCTCGGCTTCGAGAGGATCAAGTCCTCCCGCTTCGAAGTCGATGTCCACGCCATGCGCGCGGGGATGCAGGACTACGTCGAGCAGGTCGCGAAGAACCTCGACGCCCAGGCCGAGCAGATCGCCGGCAACCGCGACCGCATCGCCCAGGTCGCCACGATTTCCGCCAACAATGACGAGGAAGTCGGCAACCTCCTCGCGGACCTGATGATGAAGGTCGGCAAGGACGGCGTCGTCACCGTCGAGGAATCCCAGGGCGTCGGCATCGAGACCGAGCACGTGGAAGGCATGCAGTTCGACCGCGGCTACGTCTCCGGCTACATGGTCACGAACCCCGAGCGCATGGAGGCCGTCTTCAACGACGCGCACCTCCTCATCACCGACAAGAAGATCTCCTCCATCCAGGAGATCCTCCCGCTGCTCGAGAAGGTCGCCGCCACCGGCAGGAAGGAGCTCGTCATCGTCGCCGAAGACGTCGACGGCGAAGCGCTCACGACCCTCGTCATCAACAAGCTGCGCGGCGCCTTCAACGTCCTGGCCGTGAAGGCCCCGGGCTACGGCGACCGCCGCAAGGAGATGCTGAAGGACATCGCGACGCTCACGGGCGGCAAGCTCGTCTCCGACGAGATCGGCCTCAAGCTCGAGAACGCGGAACTCGCCGACCTCGGCCGCGCCTCCCGCGTCGCCGCCACCAAGGACAAGACGACGATCGTCGGCGGCAAGGGCGGCGAAGCGGACATCAAGGCCCGCATCGCCGAGATCCGCAATGAGTTGGACGCCGCGACCTCCGACTTCGACAAGGAGAAGCTTCAGGAGCGCCTGGCGAAGCTGACCGGCGGCGTGGCCGTCATCAAGGTCGGCGCCGCGACCGAGTCCGAGATGAAGGAGAAGAAGTTCCTGATCGAGGACGCCGTCAACGCCACCAAGGCCGCCCTCGAATCCGGCATCGTCGCCGGCGGCGGCTCCGCCCTCCTGCGCGCGAAGGTCGAGCTCGGCGAAGAGAAGGCCAAGGACGCCTCGTCCGTCGCCGCCTCGCGCCACGTCGGCCGCGAGATCGTCGCGACCGTCCTCGAAAGCCCGATGATGCAGATCGCCAAGAACGCCGGCAAGAACGGCCTCGACATCGTCACCTCCGTCGCCGCCAAGATGGGATCGAACAAGCGCGCCGGCTACGACGCGAAGTCCGAGACGTTCGTCGACGACATGCTGGCCTCCGGCATCGTCGACCCCGTCAAAGTGACGCGCAACGCCCTCCAGAACGCCGTCTCGGTCGCCGTGATGTTCCTCACGACCGAAGCCGTCGTCGCGGAGCTCCCCGAGAAGAAGGAAGCCGCCCCCGCGGGCGGCGGCCACGGCGGAGGCATGGGCATGGATTTCTAGCCCGAACGGAAAGACCGGCCCGCTCAGGCCGGTCTTTTGGTATACTGTCGGCATATGAAGCCTTCCACCGCGCGCGGCGTCGTCTATTCCGGCCTGTTCGCCGCCATCGTCATGACGGCGCTGGTCTGGCATGTCGCCAGGAAGGACGGCGACGCGTCGGCGTACCCGACCTCCGTGACCGGCCAGGTGGAACCGACGGTCGACACCGGACGCCTCATGGCGCCCGAGGAGCCGGGCACGAGCCTCTTCCTCGACGCCGAGCACGATCTCCTGCTCAAGTATCCGTCCGCCATCGTCCCGATCCGGAACCGCGCGGAGATGGAGGCGCTCGGGTACATCCCGGTCTGCGATCCCGCGCACGCGCTCGTCTGCTTCCCGTACGCGCCGCCCGAACTCGCGGGCACCACCTTCGGGAACGCCGCCTTCTCCATCCACCTCCGCGGCGACATCGAGACGGAAGCCGAATGCCTGGCCGTCCAGCCCGCCGAGACCGCGCACGGCGCCGTGATGCTCGGCGAGACGGTCTTCTCCTCCTTCGCCTTCGCCGACGCCGCCATGAGCCACCGCCTCGACGGCTGGAACTACCGCAGCTTCCGGAACGGGAACTGCTACGAGCTCGCCACGCGCATCACGAGCACCGTCTACGAGGTCTACGAACCCGGCACCATCCGCGAGTTCACGGAGGAGGACCAGGCCTCGGTCCGCGCCGCGCTCGACGCGATCCTGAAAAGCTTCCGCTTCCAGGAGGACCAGGAACTCATCTGACGCCCCCGACCGGCCCTCGCGGCCGGTTTCGGTTTTCCCCTTGAAACAAAGGCCGAAAAATGATAGACTGTCCGGGTATGAACCAAGACGTCAAAGACCATCGCGTCACCGCGGCGCTTTCCTACGTGCTCCTGCTCTTCCTCGTCCCGATGGCGAAGAAGTCGAGCCCCTTCTGCCAGTTCCACGCCAAGCAGGGCATCGCGCTGTTCGTGACCTGGATCGCCGTCTCGTTCTTCGCCTGGATCCCGTTCGTCGGCTGGGCCGCCTGGCTCTCGCTCCTCGTCATCAACGTGATGGCGATCGTGAAGACACTGAACGGGGAATCCTGGGAGCTACCGGTCCTCGCCAAGTACGCGAAACAGATTAAGCTCTGAATAGCCATGTCATCCCTGCGAAAGCAGGGAATCCAATACGTTAATGAAATGGATTCCAGCGTTCGCTGGAATGACAGGAAAGTTTTATGAAAGATATCCTTGAACGGGTTGAAACCCTCCGCGCGAAGATCGCCTCCACGCGGAGGTTGCTTTGACGACGCCGCCACCCGCGACGAACTGAAGAAGTACGAGGAGCAGATGCAGGATCCGGCGTTCTGGAACGCGCCGGACCGCGCCAAAGTCATCGCCCAGCAGGTCGCCGAAATCCGCCGGGAGCTCGAGACCTGGGACGAGCTGGAGAAAGGCGCCGACGACCTCGTCGGCCTCGCCTCCGGCCTCAAGCCCGACGAAGAGGCCGAATTCCGGCCCGAGATCGAGAAGCAGATGGCCGAGATGGAGAAGACGTTCACCGAGCTCGAGTTCCTCGTGCTCTTCAACGGCCGCTACGACGCGCACAACGCCATCGTCACGTTCCATTCCGGCTCCGGCGGCACCGAGGCCCAGGATTGGACCGAGATGCTCTTCCGCATGATCACGCGCTTCTGCGAGAAGAAGGGCTGGACCGTCCGCATGCTGAACGAGGCCAAGGGCCAGGAGGCCGGCCTCAAGGGCGCGACGATCGAAGTCGTAGGACGCCACGCCTACGGCTGGCTGAAGAGCGAGCACGGCGTGCACCGCCTCGTGCGCATCTCGCCGTTCGACGCCGCCAAGGCGCGCCACACCTCCTTCGCGCTGATCGAGGTCATGCCTGACATCGGCGATACGGAAGACGTGAAGATCGATCCTAAGGATTTGCGCATCGACACGTTCCTCTCCGGCGGCCACGGCGGCCAAGGCGTGAACACGACCTACTCGGCCGTCCGCATCGTCCACGTCCCGACCGGCATCATGACGACGTGCCAGAACGAGCGCTCCCAGATCCAGAACCGCGAGAGCGCCATGAAGATGCTGAAGGCCAAGCTCGCGCTCATCGAGGAAGAGAAGCATCAGAAGGAGATGCAGGGCATCCGCGGCGAATATCACAGCGCCGAATGGGGGAGCCAGTCGCGCTCGTACGTCCTCCAGCCGTACCGCATGGTCAAAGACCACCGCACCAAGCTGAAGTCCAGCGACACCGACGGCGTCCTGGGAGGAGCCCTCGAACCGTTCATCGAGGCCTACCTCAAATGGCTCCGCGACCCTGAAGCCTATCTCGCATCCCATGCCCAAGAAGATGACGACGAAGAATAAGCGCGTCCTCGTCACCGGCGGCGCCGGATTCATCGGCTCGACGCTCGTCGACCGCCTCTTGGCGGAAGGCTTTTCGGTCGCGGTCGTGGACGACCTCTCGAACGGCCGCCGCGAATACCTGAACCCGGCGGCGCGTTTCTACGGCATCGCCCTCGGGAGCCCGCGCCTCGACGTCGTCTTCGCCGCCGAGAAGCCCTTCGCCGTCTTCCACCTCGCCGCGCATATCGACGCGCGCGTCTCCGTCGCCGATCCGATCCGCGACGCCGAGACCAACATCCACGGCTCGCTCGCCCTGCTCCAGGCCTGCCTCCGCCACGGCGTGAAGCGGTTCGTGTTCTCGAGCTCCGGCGGCGCCATCTATCACGACACGGACTCCTTCCCGACGAAGGAAACCGAAGCGCCCTCGCCCCTCACGCCCTACGGCGTCGCGAAGCTCGCGTTCGAGCACTATCTCGCCGCCGCGCGCGGCCAGTTCGGCCTCGGCTATGCCGCGCTCCGCTACGCCAACGTCTACGGCCCGCGCCAGGACCAGAAAGGGGAGGGCGGCGTCATCGGCGTCTTCTGCAAGATGCTGCTCGACGGGAAGAAGCCGAAGATCTTCGGCGGCGGCAAGCAGACGCGCGATTTCGTCTACGTCGACGACGTCGTCGAAGCGAACGTCAAGGCGCTCAAGGCCTCGAAGTCCGGCGTCTGGCATATCGCCACCGGCAAGGAGACGAGCGTGAACGCCGTCGCGCGTGAGATCGCCGCCGCGTTCGGCTGGACGAAGGGCTTCGGCAAGGGTCCCGCGCCGAAAGGCGACGTCCGCCGCAGCTCCCTCGACGCCTCGAAGGCGAAGAAGGACCTCGGCTGGAAGCCGGAGATCGGCCTCGCCCTCGGCATCCGCCGCACCGCCGCCTGGTTCAAGACGAGGCGCTGACATGCTCCTCATCCGCATCGATCCGAAAAAGCCCGATGCCGCGGCGCTCGCGAAGGCCGCCGCCGTCTTGAAGTCGGGCGGGCTCGTCGTCTATCCGACGGAGACCGCGTACGCGCTCGGCTGCGATCCCGCATCCGCCAAGGCCGTGAAACGGCTTTTTTCCGTGAAGAGGCGCGATGCCTCGAAACCCCTGCCGATGATCGCGGCGTCGGCGGCGATGGTGGGTCGCTTCCTGAAGCTCGACCGCTACGCCCGCGCGCTCGCGGCCGCCTACTGGCCGGGGTCGCTCACGCTCGTCGCGCCCGCCGCCGTGCGTCTCGCGCCCGGCGTCGCCTCGAAGAAGCGCGAGCTCGCCGTCCGCGTGAGCCCGCACCCCGTCGCCGCCGCGCTCGCGAAAGCGCTCGGCCGCCCCGTCGTCTCCACTTCCGCCAACCGCTCCGGCAAGGCGACCGCGTATGACGTCCCCTCCGTGCTGGCCGATCTCGGCGCGCTGCCCGACCTCGTTCTCGATGCGGGGCCCTCGAAGAAGACGCCCGTCTCCACGATCGTCCGCTCCTCCGGCGGCGTCATGGAAATCCTGCGCGAAGGCGCCGTCTCCGAAGACGACCTGCACCGCGCGCTCATGAAATCGCTATGACCGCCTTCCGCGACGTTTTCGAACGCCTCCTCGCCACGCACGCCTCGCGCCAGGTGAAGGGTTTGATGTCGGCGACCGCCCTCCTGAACTTCGCGGTCTCCGCCATCAGCCTCTTCGAACCGATCTACCTGTACTCCCTCGGCTGGCCGCTCGCGTCCATCTGCCTCTACTACTTCGCCATCTACGCGCTCACGTTCTTCCTCCTGCCGCTCGGCGCGCGCTACGTCGGCCGTCTCGGGTTCCAGCACTCCATCCTGTATTCGAGTCCGTTCCTCATCGTCTACTACCTCGCGCTCTTCGCCATTCCCCAGCACCCGGGCTTCATCGCGCTCGCCGTGGCCGCCTTCTCGGTCCAGAAGATCCTGTATTGGCCGGCCTTCCACGCGGAAATGGTGAAGTACGGCCACGACGGCGAGCGGGGGAGGGAGATCTCGAACCTCGCCAGCCTCTCCTCGTTCGCGACCATCCTGGGTCCGACCTTCGGCGGCGTGATGATTTCCGTCGCCGGCTTCCCGGCCGCCTTCATCGTCGCGAGCCTGCTCATCCTCGCCTCGAACATCCCGCTCCTCTCGATCCCCGAGGAGCGTTCGAAGGACGGCTTCGCCTACCTGCCGGCGCTGAAGCGCGTCTTCAAGAAGGAGAACCGCGGCGACGTGCTCGCGATGTCCGGCTACGGCGAGGAATTCGTCGCGATGGTCATCTGGCCGATCTTCCTCTTCGTCGCGCTCAAGGGCTACGCCTCGACCGGCGTCATCGTCTCGGTCTCCATCCTGCTCACGACGCTCACGATGCTCTTCATCGGACGCCTCTCCGACCTCCAGAGCCGCCACGCCGTCCTGCGCACCGGCGCCGTCTTCACCTCCGCCTCGTGGATCGTCCGCATCTTCCTCTCGGGTCCGCAGGGCGTCCTCTTCGGCGATTTCTTCTACCGCGCCTCGCGTTCGCTCCTCGGCATCCCGATGATGGCCGTCGTCTACGAACGCATCGGCAAGGGGGTGCTGTTCGAGCGCCTCATCATGTACGAGATGGCCGTCATCCTCGGGAAGGCCGTCTTCATGGCGGTCTGCCTCGTCCTGACCCTCATGTTCCCGGGCGATTTCACGGTCTTCTTCCTGCTCGCCGCCCTCGCCTCGCTCCTCTACGCCAAGCTCCCTTGATATGGCCATCCGCCGCTACGGCCAGCATTTCCTGACCGACCGAAGCATCATCCGCAGGATCGTCGAGGGTTCGGGCGTCGCGAAGGGCGATGCCGTGCTCGAGATCGGCCCCGGACGCGGCGTCCTCACGCGCGCGCTCGCCGAAGCCGCCGGCAAGGTGCTGACCGTCGAGATCGACCGCCGCCTCCACGCGCTCCTCGTCGAAGAGGGGCTCCCCGCCAACGTCGAACTCGTCCGCGCCTCCGCGCTCGACCTCGGTCCGGATGATCTCGAAGCGAAGCTCGGCGCCGATTGGAAGCTCGTGGCGAACCTTCCATACGAGATCACGACGAAGACGCTCGAACGCTTCCTGCCGATGCGCTCCGCGACCGGCAAGGGCCCGACGTCCGTCACGCTGATGCTCCAGAAGGAAGTAGGGGAGCGCATCGTCGCCAAGAAGGGCGGCATGAACCGCCTCGCGGCGTTCTGTGGATATTATGCGGACGCCCACGTCCTCTTCGACGTGCCTCCCGGAGCCTTTTCGCCCCCTCCGAAGGTCCGTTCCTGCGTCGTACGCCTCGATATCCGCCCGTCCGTCGCCCTCGCAGGTCCCCAGGAAGCCCAATTTTTCCGACTTCTTGCCGCAGGCTTCTCCGAAAAACGCCGCCAACTGAAGAACACGCTCTCGTCCGTCCTGGGCGACGCTGCCGCCGAGCGCCTGCGCGCCGCCGGCATCGCTCCCGAAGCCCGTCCGGAGGAAACTTCGCTCGCGCAGTGGATTACTTTGGCTCAGCGGATGTGATATCATGGGCGCATGCCCGATGATCCGACGATCACGGACGAACTGCCCCAAAGGCACCGCGCTGGGGCGTGGGTTGTTTTGCTTATGGGCATCGTCGGCATCGCGCTCGGCGTGATGCAATGGCGCGGATCCTTCAGCGAAGCGTTCGCGACCACGGGCGAAAAATTCAAGACGCCGGATCAGATCGAGGCCGAACGCGTCGAAGGACTGAAAGCGAAGGACACCGACTTGGACGGACTGAACGACTACGACGAAAGCTTCGTCTACCAGACCAGCCCGTACCTCCCCGACTCCGACTCCGACGGCGCCGACGACATGACGGAACTCGCCGCCGGCGAGGATCCGAACTGTCCGAAGGGCAAGGCCTGCGCGGCCTATGCGGACACCTTCGGCGAAGCGACGGCTTCCGCGACGGCCTCCTCCAGCCTCGAGGCGCAGGAGCAGGAGATCCTCGAACAGCTGCTGAACCCGAGTCCGGACGAGATACGCCTGATGCTGCTGCAGTCCGGCGTCTCCGCGGAAGACCTTGAAGGGATCGATGACACGACGTTGCTCGAGCTCTACCGCCAATCGCTGGCGGAAGCGCAAGGCGACCTCGAACCATAACCTATGCGCGGTCGGAGCCTGTTCCTGAGGAAAATCCAGCTGTCCATCGTGCTCGCGGCGACGGTCCTCGCGACCGGCGCCTTTGGCGTCTTCGGCGTCGCGCGGCAGGCGGCCGCCCAGCCCGCGACCTCGCAGGGCCAGATCATCCAGGCGGGGTTGGAAGCGAAGGATGCCGCGGAAACCACGGTCCAGACGGGCCTCAAGGCGCAGGACCTCGCCCAGCAGACGACCCAGACCACCGTCGCGGTGAAGGAGGAGGCGAAGGCTACGTGGCGCGTCGCGCTCCAGAACACGGCGGCGATCGCGCTCCTGAACGGCCTCAACTATTTCGCGCAGAAAGTGGCGTATGACGCGGCCGTCTATGTCGCGGCCGGCGGCAAGGGCCAGGTCCCGCTCATCTTCGATTCGCCGGGACGCTACTTCAAGAGCGTCGGCGCCGACGCGGCCGGCGAGATCCTCGGATCGATCAGCCAGAATTCGGATTTCCTCAAGAAATACGGCGTCAACCTTTGCGCCCCCTCGAACCCGCGCCTCGCGCTGAATCTCAAGCTCGGATTCCTGAAGAGCCTGCCGGGCATGGGCGTCACGACCAACCTCCCGACCCCGAAGTGCACCTGGGACAGCATCTCCACCAACTGGGAGACGTTCACGACGCAGGACCCGGCAACGGTGCTCGACAACGTCGGCGTGATGTTCTCGCCCGGCGAGAGCTCGCTCGCCGCCGCCATCGAGATCAACAACGTGGCGCTCAAGGAGATCAACCTCCGCAAGTACACGTCCGGCATCGAATACACGGTCGGCCAGGGCTTCAAGTCCGTCACCGACAAGATCTCCGGCGTCACCAAGACGCCCGCGCAGACGGTGAAGACGACCTTCGATTACAGCGTCCAGGAAGGCTTCAAGGTGAAGGATGACACGAAGGCCGTCGGCATCGGCGCCATCGGCTCCGGCGCCTTCGCCGTGCTGACCCCGGCTCTGAAGACGTTCGCCGGCACGCTGACGGAAAGCCTGATGAAGAAGGTCTTCGAGAAGGGCCTGATTTCCGTGAGCGACATCCTCGGCCTCGAGGTCGGTGCGGACGACCTGAGCCTCACGTTCGAAGGCGCGCCTCCGCTCGGCGGCCGCGCCGGCGCCGAACTCGCCAACGCCTCCCTCCTCACGCCGAAGATCCTGTCGCTCAGCAACTACAGCGAGCTGACGGATTTCGCCGCCTGCCCCACCGACAGCCGCTCGCCGAACAACTGCGTGATGGACCAGCAGTTCTACACGGCCGTCTCGCTCGCCGACCAAGGGCGTCCGGTCACGCTCCGCCAGGCCGTCCAGCAGGGCTTCCTGAGCCGCGGCTGGCAGCTTTTGCCGCTCACGCACCGCAAGAACCTGGACTTCACCTGCTATAACGAGGCGTTCTGCTACAGCAACCTCGTGAAGCTCCGCAAGGCGCGCATCATCCCGATCGGCTGGGAGCTCGCCGCGAACTCGCCGTTCAACGACGCGAACCGCCCGGTGACGCTCGGCGAGGCGATGGACCGCTTCAACGACTGCCCGATGATGGACGACCCCGCGAACCCCGGCGGTCCGCAGATCGTCGACGAATCCAAGCTGCCCGACCCGCTCCACCCGTGGTGCCACCTCATCGACCCGGAGTGGGTCTTGAAGTATCCGGTCGCCACCTGCCGCCAGCTCGGCCCGGGACCGCTGCCGCTCAGCTCCCAGTCGCCCGCGCGCGTCCAGAGCTGCGTCGACGTCGCCACGTGCGTCGCCGAAGACGCTTCCGGCAACTGCGTCGGCGGCTACGGCTACTGCGTCCGCGAGAAGAGCGCCTGGAAGTTCGACGCCGACGCCTGCCCCGCGCAGTACGCGAGCTGCACCACCTATCGCCGCGTCGACGGAGCGACGTTCTCCTTCCTCTCGAACACGCTCGACGCCGGGCCCTGCAACTCGCAGAACGCCGGCTGCCGCCAGTACAGCCTCTCGCAGAACTCCGTGCCGAACTCCGGCTTCGAGGACGCCGTCGACGGCGATCCGCGCGACTGGAACCTCTCGGCTTCCGCCGGCTACCACCGCGGCGGGCGCTTGTCGATGATGGGCTCCTCCGCGATCGGCCTCGATGCCGGTTCGAACGCGAGCGCCTCGATCGGCGGCCTCCTGCCGGGCACCGCATACCGCCTTTCCGTCTCCGTCCTCCAGGAGGATGAAGGCACCTCCGCCATCGGGACGGTCCGCGTCGCGTTCCTGAACGCCCAGGGCGCGAGCGTGGCGACGAACGACCTGAGCTCCACCTGCGACATCACGGGCGGCGGCACCGGCATCGAACTCGACGTCATCTCCTCCGGACTCGGCTACCTTTCGGGCATCTGCGAGGTCACCCTGCCCGCCGACGCCACGGCCGCCACGCTGACGCTCACCTCCAACGCCGCCGTCGGCAACCGCACCTGGTTCGACGAGATCGGCTTCTTCGGCGCATCGTATTCGATCGCCGCCGGCGACGCCGTCCTCCTGAACGGCAAGGCCGAAACGTGCTCCGCCGACGACGCGGGCTGCACCGAGTTCGTCCGTCTTTCGACCGGCACGCTCAACATGCTCCGGAACCCGAGCTTCGAGACCGCGAAGGGCGACGTGCCCGCGTTTTGGGAAGGCGCGCAAGCCGCGCGCTACGAGAGCGGCACCTTGCTCGGCGATGACGGCGCGTCCGCATATGCGCTCACGAACGTCCCGATCACGCAGGAGGTGCAGGGCCTTCTCGCCGACGCGGCCTACAGCTTCTCGATCCGCACGCAGCTCGACGGATCCGGCGGGACGACGGGTACGGCGACGCTTCAGCTCCGCGACTCGACCGGCGCGGCCATCGCTCCGCTCACGGTCAGCGGCTGCGCGATCTCCGGCACCGCGATGCAGCTCTCGCTCGCGGCCGGCCAGGCGTACGAGCGCTCCGCGTGCATGTTCACGACCCCGACGGAAGTCGGCTCGATCGAAGTGCGCCTCAGGGCGACGGCCGACGCGCCGCGCTTGCTCGCGGACGCGGTCCAGCTCGAGCTGTCCGTGAATCCGACGCCGTTCCACGAGGACTACTCCGGTTCCGCCGCGCGCGTCTCGCTGAAGAAGGCGCCGCAGGGCCTCAACTGCGTGGGCGCCAATCCGCCCGCGGAATGCGCGAACTACGCGCCCTCCTGCCGTCGCGACGAGGTCGGCTGCAACGCCTACGCTCCGGTCGACGGGGGATCGACCGTCCCGGCCGTCACGACCGACGCCGACCTCTGCCCGAACGAGTGCGCGGGCTATGACACGTTCCGCCAGGAGCCGTCGAACTTCAGTGACGCCCGCTTCCCGCTGTTCCTGATCCCGTCGACGGCCGCCGCCTGCACCGCCGCCGAAGCCGGCTGTTCCGAATTCACCAACATCGAGCGCCTCGCCGCCGGCGGGGAAGCGCGCGAGTACTACTCGTACCTGCGTCTCTGCGCCGCCCCCGGACCTCGCTCCGGAACCTACTACACCTGGGAAGGCAACGACGCGCGCGGCTTCCAGCTCCGCACGTGGGCCCTGCTCCGCAGCAACATCGAGAACGCCGCCATCTCCGCGGCGGATCCTTCGGGCGGCAACGCGCCGTGCACGAAGCTCGCCCATGACGTCTCGGGCCTGCCCGTCTGCGCCGACGACGCGATCAGCGTCGCGGAAGCGTCGTGCGAGAAGGCGCTCGTCGGCGTCAATCCGGACTGCCGCGAGTTCTACGACGAGGCCGGCAACATCCACTACCGCCTGTATTCGAAGACCGTCGTCTCCACCGAGGACTGCAAGGAGTACCGCATCACGACGACGACCGAACCGGAGTGCCGCGCCCATGGGGGATTGTGGAGGAACGGCGAGTGCCGCTACCGCTCCTACGCCGCCGAGAGCGTCTCGTGCCGCGCCGAAGCCGCCGGCTGCCGCGCCTACTCCGGTAACGCGTCGCGCAACGTCCGCATCGCCTTCTCCGACACCTTCGAGACCGGCACCACCGACGGCTGGACCGCGACGCCAGGCGGCGGCGCGGCCGGCGACGTCGTCAACAGCACGGAAGCCGTCTCGCAGGGCGGACGCTCGCTCAAGCTGACCCGCGCGTCCGTCGTGAAGGACGTGCGCGGTACGGTCGTGCGCGGACGCCAGTACATCCTGAACTTCTGGGCCAAGGGCACGGGCGACCTTGATGTCCGCCTGAGCCAGGCGGGCGACGCCGCCTTCACCTTCGACCGCGTCCGGAACGCGGCCGCCCCCGTCGCCCTGACGACGGAGTGGAGGCCGTACCAGGTCGGGCCCGTCGAGGTCGTGCGGAGCCTCGCGGCCGACGAGCACCTGATCATCGCACGGACGGGCGCCGGCGCCCCGACGTACTTCATCGACAACGTCGAACTGCGCGAAGTCACCGGCAGCATCTTCCTGGTCGAGAATTCGTGGGAGACGCCGGCGGCCTGCGATCAATCGCCGACGGGCGACCCCGCGCCCCAGTACATGCTCGGCTGCCGCGCCTACCGCGACCGCGAGAACGCGCTCGCGCACTTCAAGTCGTTCGCCAAGCTTTGCCGCGCCGAAGCGGTCGGCTGCGAGGCGCTTTACGACACCCGCAACACCGCCTCACCCTTCCCGGCGACCTTCAAGGCCGTCTGCACGAACGCCGCCGTCTGCAACGCCGTCAGCTGCCCGTGCGCCATCGGAGGCGAAGACGTCTGCCAGGTGACGCGCGGCGCCACGAGCTGCCGCTACGACGCCGATACCGACGTCGCCGCCGCCAACATCAGCCCTGAAGGCGACACGGTCCGCGTCCAGGGCGACGGCATCGTCTACCTCGTGAACGATCCGGCCTTCCGCTGCGCGGAGACCGCGCTGGGCTGCACCCAGCTGGGCGATCGGACCATGAAACCCGACCGCCTTTCGGTCGCGAGCTGGACGGCGCGCTACTACAAGAACCTGCCGGACACCTACGACACGACGCTCTGCCGGAAGACGGAGGAGTTCTGCCAGTCCTTCACCCGCCGCGCCGACGGCGCGCAGGTCCACTTCAAGGACCCGGACACGCGCACCTGCGAGTTCCGCGAGATCGCGTCGGTCGCCACCACCGGCATCAACGCCAGCGGCTGGTTCCGCAAGGGTTCGAACGAGCCGTGCGACCCCGGATTCCTCGAGGCCGGTTCGCGCTACGGCGTCTGGAAGAACTCCGACGCCCAGTACGACGGCTGGGTCGGCACCTGCGAGAACCGCTACGACATGTGCAAGGAGTTCATCGATCCGGTCGACCTCTCCGGTCCCAACGGCACCGGCAAGGCGTATTACGCCATCATGAACGACCGGCTCGATACCGCCACCTGCCAGGGCCGGGCGAGCCTCCAGCGTTCGCCGGCCTCCGCCAACGACGCCTCTTCCTGCGTGCTCTTCTGGCAGACGGACGACCTCAAGAAGACGTATGACGCCGCCGCGACGTACGCGATCTCGGAAGCCGAGAACGGTGCCCTGGTGGCGCCGGTCAGCACGGCGGACAACAGCGCGAACGTCGTCATCCGCGTGAAGCGCGACCGCCAGTGCGGCGAGTGGCTCGACTGCCGCACCAGCGAGACGGTCTTCAACCCGTCGAGCGGCACCTACCAGAACGTCTGCACCGCCTACAGCCTGTGCGCCGAGTTCGAGCGCGTCGGAAACGTGACGCGCTGCATCCGCTACGTCGAGAGTTCGTACGGCAACCGCCTGCTGACCGACGGCCTCTACGCCAGCCGCGACACGGGCTGGCAGGGGATGGAGTACTCCGGCTACGCGATCCCGAACCGGTACCCGGTGGAACAGCTCGTGACCGTCAACATCGGCCCTTCCTCCGCCAACCCTGATATGCGCCTCGTGCGCGTCGGCGGCACCTGCACGGGCGCCTACGGCTCCGGCTGCGGTCCGGCATCCGACCGCGGCACCTGCCTCGGCGCGTGCGGCACCGACGGGAACCTCGTGGCCTGCCCTTCGGGCGAGACCCGCTCTTGCGTCTATCCGATCGACGGCAGCCGTCTCATCACCAACCCGAACCAGCTGACCCAGGCGCAGACCGCCGCCGGCTATCCCGGCGCGTCCTGCCGCGCATACCCTCAGGAGAACGCCCCGTTCCCTTCGACCGTGGCCGATCCGTCCGGCTGGAACTACGACGGCGCGGAATTGAACGGCGGGAATCCGACCTTGATCGGGCCGAGCCCTGCCTTCGGCGGCGCCAACGTCTGCCAGCGGCGCCTCGTGAACGGCGTCGAGGTCTCGACGTGCGAGTGCAGCTACTTCATCGCGCGCTACGGCAGCCAGACCAAGTATCTGCCGGCCGGGAGCGAGGACATCCCGCAGGGCTACTGCGTGACGGGCGCCTTCGACGGCTTCGAATGCGACCCGCTCGCCACCGGCGCGCGCACGAAGTCGAACCTCTCCTGCTGCACGAAGAAGGTCAATCCGGACCCGGTCTTCGGCGGCTTCGCGCTCCCGGGCTGCGACGATGGCGCGCAGTGCGTCCGGCTGGGCAAGCTCGACCGCGTGGTCGGCTACGAGGGCCAGTGCATCGAACGCGACTACACGAGGCCGATCAACGGCCGCGCCGACGAATACGCCTGCCTGACCTGGCGCCCGGTGGGCCTCGTCGGCGGTTCGCGCGACATCTACAACCAGTACCAGAGCGCCGGCTACTTCGCGACGGAAGACCGCCGCTTCTACTGCGTCGGCGATCAGGCGAGCTGGGCGTTGATGTTCGACATCCCGTCGGTCCACACGTCCCCGACGTCGAGCAATAGGAACGAGAACTTCGCGGTCGACACGAACGGCGATACCGTCTTCGACTACCGCGACATGGACATCATGAACTACTTCGGCCCCGGCACCGTCAGCAACGGGGCCGCCAGCGCGCGGTCGCAGGACAAGGATTGCGAGGACGAGGAGAACGGCAAGTGGTGCGTCTGGCCTTCGACGTCGAGCGCCTCGTACCGTCTGCAGCAGCGGGACTGCACCGTCGATGGCCAGCCCTCGAAGTGCGTCGTGACTTGCACGGCGGCGAACGGGGTCCAGGGCACCTGCGGTTCGGACTTCGTCTGCCAGGGCTACAAGTCCGCTTCCGAGCCGGGCAAGTGCACGCAGGCGGTCGCGGATTGGTATATCGACTCGGACGCGAAGGGCATCCTCGGCTGCTACGAGGTCGCCGACGGCGGCTCGGTCGATTCCACGTACATCGATTACCCGTACGTGGGCCCGCCGATGTATCGCCAGCAGCTCTCGAGCATCTACTTCCAGGTCACGGACGACATCTACGACCAGGTCCTCGACCTCGAACTCGGCGAGGTCCGGACGCGCGGCACCGGCGCGCCTGGCGGCCCCTACACGGACATCCCGACCAACCCCCACCAGAACGTCATCGGCGACTGCAACGACGAGGACGACGACAACATCGACAACGAAGACAACGACAGCAACGACGCCTTCCCGGTCTCCGAGTCCCAGGTCACTGGAAACGACGGCAACCCCGATAAGGGGCGCTTCAACAGCGTCTTCCACCTGAACGAGGGCAACAATTTCAAGGTGGATCCTTCCGACGGCGAAGGCATCATCGTGCTTTCCGCCACGTTCGATCAGAACGGCCGCCTGCAGTCGGTCCGCGTGGCCGCGCGCGACGGCAGCGACGAGGGCGCCTTCGGCATCATCCGCATGGGCTTCGTCTTCAAGCCGGGCTGCCAGGAAGTCGTGCAGGTGGACGAGCGCGGCGAGTTCGGCGCGACGGTCGCCTTCACGGACACGGTCAACCCCATCGAGTCCTTCCAGAGCCGCATGATCGCCGACGTGAACAACCGCGGCATGGGCTTCGCGGACGCTTGCCAGCCGTACGGCGCCATCGGTTCGGTGACGTCGGCGCCTACCAACAAGGAGGGCGTCCCCGTATCGCCGTGGACCTATGTCGCGCGCCGCGTCGACCCGAACTTCGAGCAGTGCACGCAGACGGACTTCACGCAGGGCGCGACCTATCTGCGCGAACGCCCCGAAGACCTTCCGGCCGCACAGCGTGATTCGAGCCTCCGGCGCCTCTTCCGGAAGGTCTACGGCGTGTGGCGCTACTTGAAGCTTCAGACGAGCGGTTCCGGCGGCGTGTACGAGCTGGTCGACGACGACACGACCCCCGGCGGCGCGGCATACGACGAGTCCGGCGTCGCGGACCTCAACAGCTTGGCCGAACGCGGCGACGGCATCTGGCACCCGCCGCGCATCGCGTCGGTCGACCTGGCCACCTGCGACGCCGCCGGCATCTGCGAGCCCGGCATCATGGACAGCCTCACGATCAACGGCAAGGACGACGGCGCGGTGCTCGGCGCCGACGGGACGCTCGCGGTCTCCGCGCGCTTCTACGGCTGGGCCTCGCATAACTCGATGCCGATCCTCCAGCGGACGATCTCGTGGGGCGACTTCACCCCGGCCGAACCGCCCAGCAAGGGCTGGTACCGCAACCAGAAACCGGTCTGCTCGCCGGACACGACGGACGAGAACGCCATCGGCGAATGCCGCGGCATGAACGGGCTCACCTGCGACAGCGCCGCGGACTGCCCGGGCAACGCCGAATGCGTCGCCGGCGTGGCGCGCTTCGGCAACACGCCGGGCGCCTGCAGCGCAGCCCCGTTCCAGTTCGACCATACCTACACCTGCTCCGCCAGGGACCTGAACGCCATGCCGCTCTGCGCCGGCTCGCCCGAGGCGGCCACCAACGCGCCGTGCTATCGCATGGTCGGAGGCTCCCCGATCTGCATCTACCGCCCGAAGGTCCAGATCGTCGACAACTGGGGCTGGTGCAACTGCACCGGCGCGGGCTGCGCGCAGTCCGGCGGCGCCTACAAGGACGGCTGCGACCTCGCCGACTCCCCGGCGAACGCCCGGCCGTGGACGGAGTTCGCCGGCGAGATCCGCCTGGCGCCGACCATCGAAGACGCCGAAGCCGCTTCGCCCGGCAGCGCGGTCGTCGGCGGGGGATCGGGTTCCTTCTTCCCGGTGTTCGCCTTCCCCCTGTTCCTCGGCCCCTGACGCACGACGCATCCTATGAACCTCCTCCGCCGCAGCCTCGACGCGCTCCGCTCCGCCCTCACGAAGAGGGCGGGGCTCTTGCGCGCGTTCGCGCTCGTCGGCTCCTTCGCCGTCCTCATGATGGCGGTGCCGGCGCCGGCCGAGGCCTGCGGCATCTCGGACCCGCTCTCCTGCGTGGCGATGATCTTCGTCAAGATCTTCCAGCTCCTCACCGCCCTCATGGGCTGGATCCTGGTGCTGGAGGTGGAGGCGGTCATCCGCGTCGCGCAGTTCTTCAACTTCGTCTCGCCCGGACCGACCGCGGTCCAGCTCGGCTGGGTCGTCACGCGCGACCTCGCCAACATGTTCTTCATCGTGATGCTGCTGATCATCGCCTTCGGCACCATCCTGGGTTCGAGCACCTACCATTACAGCAAGAACCTCCAGCGCCTGCTGATCATGGCGGTCGTCATCAACTTCTCGAAGACCATCTGCGGCCTCTTCATCGACATGGGCCAGGTGGTGATGCTCACGTTCGTGAACGCCTTCAAGGAGACGGCCGCGGGCAACTTCATGAACGCCTACCAGATCAACAAGCTCCTGGCGCTGGGCCAGTCCGGCACCGGCAGCTACGACTTCGGCATGGTGGTCGCCATGATGTTCGCGTTCATCCTCGCCGCCATCGCGGTCTGCGTCACGCTGGTCCTGCTCGTCATGCTGCTCTTCCGCGTCGTGATGCTCTGGATCCTCATCATCCTCTCGCCCCTGGCCTTCCTCGCCAGCGCCATCCCGTCCGCGAGCGGCTACTACGCCGACTGGTGGAAGGAGTTCCGCAAGTACATCATCTCCGGCCCGATCATCGCGTTCTTCATGTGGCTCGCGCTGGCCAGCGTCCAGCAGGTCGGCCCCGGCGGATTCGCGAGCCAGGGCTTCCCGGCGAGTTACGCCGGAGCGGGCGAACGCGACGCCGCCGCGAACCGGACGGGCGGCGGCGGCGGGGCCGACAAGAAGATCCCGACGGAAGCCGGCACGGCCGACACCATCATGAACATGATCATCGCGATCTGCATCATGTTCGCCGGCCTGCAGAAGGCGGGCTCGAGCGGCGTGATCGGTTCCGGGTTCGCGAACTCGGTGCGCGGCGGCATCACGAAGGCCGGACGCGCCGTCGCCACCGGCGGCCTGAAGATGGCGGCCCAGCCGGTCCTGACCGGCGGCGGCAAGATGCTCGCCCGCGTCCCGCTCGTCGGCGGTCTCGGCCGTGCGGCCGTCCTGAAAGGGGAGAGCTGGAAGAAGGAACGGCAGAACTTCCGCGAGAAGTTCGCCGGCACGCCTGAGGACATGGCACGGCTCAGTCCCGGGGCGTTCAACCGAAGCCTCAACTCGCTTTCCAAGAAAGGAAAGCTTGATGATGTCGATAAGAAGCGGCTGTCCTCGATGCTGGACGTCGGGCTGAAGAATCCGGGCGTCGCGGCTTCTCTCGGCAAGTCCGGAGACGGCGCCTTCGCGCTCAATTCGCTGATCCGCGGCTCGAAGGGCAAAGGACTGCAGGACGCCGTCGGCACGATGATGACCGACAAGAATGCGCTCCAGTGGGCGAAGAACGACAACTCCTTCGTGACTTCGGCGTTCGATAAGCTGAGCGACGAAGCTTCGAAAGATCCCAACCTGAAGAAGACGTTGACGGAGTTCAAGCAGAAGTTCGCCCCGCAGCTCATGCAAGAGGGAAAGATCGGCGATGCGGACCTCAAGGAGATCACCCCGAAGATGTCGAACGACGACATCGGCGGCCTCGGCAAGGGGGACATCGCCACGTTCATGCCGCACATGACGGCGGGCCAACTGAAGAAGCTCGCGACGGACGGTTCGGATGACCAACAGGCGAGCATGCTGGCGGCCCTCAAGCCGGATCAGTTGTCCAAACTCGGAGCGGGGGACATTCCGGCGAGCTGGTACAAGGACGACAAGGTGGCAGACCACGTGCTCGACAAGACGCGCGGCGACGCTAAGGCTCGCGGAGAGGCCGTGGGCAAGGGCGGCGATGCGCTGAAGAGCCGCGCCGACGCGCGCCTTCAGGAAGCGCTCGCTTCCGGCGACTCCGCCAAGTTCTTGGCCGCGCTCCCCGACGCCGTTTCCGTCGGCTCGCTTTCGGCCGCGAGCATCAGCACCGACAGCAAGCTCCAGGCCGCCATCAAGCAGAACGCCGATCAGATCGATTTGAACGCCTTCGGCCGCCACGTGTCCGTGACCGATCCTGATCGCAAAGACGCGAGCAAAGAGATCGCTCTTCTGGTCGGTTCCGTCAACCCGGAAAAGGTCCGCAACGCCAGGAAGGGCGGCATGAACGACCACACCCTGCCGTCGGTCGCCGAGATGGAGAAGCGGGCCGCCGGCGTCCGCGAAGTCGAGCGCGGCAAGCTCACGGACGAGGCGCCGAAGGTCATCGTGGAGCTGGGCAAGCAGGTCGCCGCCATGCAGGCCGCCGCCGCGGCCGCGCCCTCCGAGGCGATGAACGAACAGATCGCGGGGCTCAAGGGTTCCATGGAAAAGCTCCAGACATCGATGACGCAGCGCGCCGAAGCCATGAAGAGCCTCGACGGCATGCTGGAACGCATCGACTTCGCGGACAAGGGCACTCTCCCGATGCCCGCGCCGGAACTCGAAGCGCTCAAATCGGCCGCGAAGGGCTTCGAGAAGCGCCTCGAACAGCTCGACACCGCCATCGCCAGGACCGTCGCCGACGTGAAGGGCGTCAAGTTCGACACGGGCGAAAAAGGAAAGAAGGGAAACCGCCCTGGCGGCCGCCAGGCGTGACCTGACCTATGACCCTCACCGACGAGCTCCAGCTCAAGATCGCCGAGCTCCCCGGCCCGGTGCAGGACTACCTGTATTCGGAACGGGCCGGCGAACTCAACGAGATGATCATCGAGCGCAACGCGCTCACGGAGCCGCAGGAAGCGGCCCTGTTCGACCTTCTCCGCCAGCTCTTCGTGAAGGCCATCGAGCTCCCGCGCCTGCTCGACGAGGTGAAGGCGCGTTTCGGACTCGATGAGGCCGCCTCGAAGCGCCTCGCGGCGGACATCCTCGGCTTCCGCCTCCTGCCGCTCGACAAGTGGATCGGCGACGTGGACGGGCTCGTCCGCGCGCTCGGCGCCGACCCGACCGCGTACCCGGATTTCCGCGTGCAGATCGAGCACCGCACGCCGGGCGAAGCGGCCGAGGAGGTCGTGAAGGAATCCATCGGCGCCGTCGCCGAGCCGAGGACCCAGGCGCGCCTGCGCGGGGTCGTCGAATCGTTCCTGGCCGGCGTCCGCACCGAGGAGCAGACCAAGGAAGTCCTGACGCGCCCCGAAAAGATCGGCGGCCTCGGTTTCGACCCCACGACCGCCGCTCGCGTGCTCGAAGAGGTGCGCGAGGAGACGCGCTCCGTCGTCATCGACCCGACGCCGCACTCGCCCACGCGCGCCATGTCCAGCGCCGCGCCTGCGGCAGGGGAGGCGCCCGCGCCCGCCCCGGCCGCGAAGGCTCCGCAAAAGGAGGATTTTTCGACGATCAAGCCCGAAGACGAAGCCGAGATCGAGAAGTTCAAGCAAGTCGTCCTGCCCGCGCGCGGCGTGGAGCAGGCCGACGAGGTCGCCCGCAAGATCGAGGCGTCGATCGACGAGATCTATCGCGCCTCCGGCCTCGCCACCGACGACGAGGCGATGGCCAAGCGCATCAAGACCGTCATCGCCAACCGCCTGCGCGACGTCCGCGACCAGATGGAGACGCTCGAGACGATGGTCCAGCCGAAGGAGCTGGGCGGACTCGGCCTCAGCCAGGACGCCGCGCGCGCGGTGCTGAACGCCATCCAGGCGAAGCTGAAGAGCGTGCACGACGCGCATGTCGCCGAAGCGGCCGCCGAGAAGACGGAATGGGTGGAGAAGGAGCGCGAGAAGAAGATCGAAAGCGAGGTCCAGGCGAAAGAGGGCGCGGAGACCGAACTAGAACGCCTCTACCGGAGCATCGTCTCCAAATCCAAGAAGGCGATGAAGAACGCGCCTGAGGCGCCGCCTTCGGCGCCCGCTCCGATGCCCGCGGAACCGGCCGTCGCCGCCTCCGCCGTGCCGCCGAACCTGCCGATCGCGACATCGAATCCCGTCCCGCCCGAGATGCGCGCTCCGGAAATCGTGCCGCTGCCGAACGTCGCCCCGCCCGCCCCGAAACCCGCCGCGCCGCCGCTCACGATCGTCCGCCCCGTCCCGGGCGCCATCGTCCGGCCGCAGGTCCAGGGCGGCATGGACGCGCCCAAGCCGCGCATGGACGACGTGAGGCCGATGGCCCGCCTGACCGGTCCGGTCGAGGAGCTTCGCGCCATCACGATCGTCGACTTCCGCCGCCTCTCGAAGGATCCGGCCGAGGCTTGCGTCAAGATCAAGGACAAGATCGACGTCCTGGCCGAACAGTCCTACACGCGCCGTACGGAAGCCATCGCCGCCTGGGGAGCCTCCGAAGTCGTCCGCACCTATCTGGAACTGATGGGGGAGGGGTTGAACGGCCTGCCGCTCAAGGATGCCGTCGCCGCCCGCCAGGCCGGGAAGAAGCCGTATCTCACGCCGGAGGAGTTCCAAGCGGTCGCCGCGCTCAGCAGACAGCTCCGGTATTAGCCCCTTCCGTCATTCCGACCGAGCGCAGCGAGCGGAGGAACCGCTTGCGCCGCACGAATCGCAAGGGGTTCCTCGGCTTCACTCGGAATGACGAGGGTGGGGGAGGCGCGGTCCTGGAATCTGTGCTAAAATGACCTCATGTCACAGTTCGTCGTCCCGCAATTCATCGACGTGGAGGACAAGATCCTCGGGCCGATCACGACCCGCCAGTTCGCCATCATCATGGTCACGGCGTTGCTCCTGTTCATCATCTACCGGATCCTGATCGCGGTGGACCCGGTGAACGGCATCTGGTACGCGATCGCCATCGACCTGCCGCTCCTCGGCGCCGCGCTGACCTTGGCGTTCGTCCGCATCAACGGACAGCCGTTCCACTATTTCCTGCTGAACTTCTTCCAGACGTTCCGCCGCCCGGACGTCCGGGTCTGGAACAAGGAACTCACCGACGCCGAGATCATCGCGCTCGCCAAGGTCGAGGTCCCGCCCCCGCCCCCGCCGAAGATCTACAAGGAAGCGCCGACCACGTCCCGGCTCTCGGAGCTGGCGCTCGTCGTGAACACCGGCGGCGTCTATCACCCGGAGGATTAAGCGTCAGAAGGAGGACCTATGGCCACCGAACAGCTGATGCAGAGCAAGAAGCTCGCCGGATCGAAGCCTGCCGCCTCGACCCAGCGCTATTTGGACATCGCCGAGATCCGCGAGGACATCGTCGTCATGAAGGACGGCACGCTCCGCGCGGTCCTGCTCGTCTCCAGCATCAACTTCTCGCTCAAGTCGGAAGACGAGCAGCAGGCCATCATCGGCGGCTACATCTCGTTCCTGAACTCGCTCGAGTCCCCGGTGCAGATCCTCGTGCAGTCGCGTAAGCTGAACGTCGACGACTACCTGAACCGCCTCAAGGAGCAGGAGAAGACGCAGGACAACGAGCTCCTCCGCAACCAGATCGCCGACTACCGCCAGTTCGTGGGCGAGCTCGTCACGCTCGGCGAGATCATGCAGAAGAAGTTCATCGTCGTCGTGCCGTACAACCCGGCCACCTCCCAGCGCAAAGGCTTCTTCGCGCGCATGTCGGAAGTGCTCTCGCCGCTCGTCTCCGCGAAGCTGCGGGAAGAGCAGTTCCAGCAGCGCAAGAAGGACCTGATGATCAAGGTGGATTCGGTGCGCGCCAGCCTGAACTCGATGAGCCTCGCGAACGCGATGCTCGACACCCAAAGCCTCATCGAGCTGTATTATTCGTCCTACAACCCGCAGTCCATGGACACGCAGAAGCTGCCGAAGGTCGGCGAGGTCCAGGTCGAAGCGTAAACCGCTATGGCATTCACGCCCGCATCCGTCAAACAGGACGTCGCGCCCGCGCCCAAGCAGGCGAAAAAGGGCCTGACCCCCGAGGAGCGCAAGCGCCTCGCGCAGGAGGAGCGCATCAAGCTCGAGGAGGAGCGCGTCTACCGCAAGGGCGTCGTCACCATCCGCGACCTCATCGCGCCCGCCGGCATGGAGGTCAAGCCCGACAAGATCCGCCTCGGCGACCTGTTCGCGCGGACGGTCTTCGTCGTGACGTACCCGCGCTACCTCTCGATGGGCTGGTTCACGCCGATCATCAACTTCTCGGCGACGATGGACGTGTCGATGTTCTTCTACCCCGTCCAGCCGGAGGTCATCCTGAAGCAGCTGAAGAACAAGGTCGGCATCCTCGAGGCCCAGATCATGGGCGACGCCGAGAAGGGCGCGGCGCGCGACCCTCTGCGCGAGACGGCCCTCCGCGACATCGAGAAGCTACGCGACGACCTGACGCAGGGCATCGAGCACTTCTTCCAGTTCGCGCTCTACGTCACGCTCTACGCGCCGTCCGAGAAGGAGCTCGACGAGCTCACTAACCAGATCGAAGGCATCTTCGGCGCGCGCCTCATCTACACCAAGCGCGTGCTCTACCAGGCGGAACAGGGCTTCAACTCCACGCTGCCGATCGGCAACGACGAGCTGATGATCACCTTCAACATGAACACGAGCCCCATCGCCTCGGGCTTCCCGTTCGTGTCCGCGGACCTCACCTCCGACAACGGCATCCTCTACGGCATCAACCGGCACAACAACAGCCTCATCCTCTTCGACCGCTTCTCGCTCCAGAACGCCAACGCGGTCGTGTTCGCCACCTCCGGCGCCGGCAAGAGCTACACCGTGAAGCTCGAGGTGCTGCGCTCGCTCATGGTCGGCATCGAGGTCATCATCATCGACCCGGAAATGGAGTACAAGCACCTTTCCGACGCGGTGAGCGGCACCTACATCAACATCTCGCTGGCGTCGGACGCCAAGCTGAACGTCTTCGACCTGCCGCGCCCGGTAGGGGAGGACGTGCGCTCCGAGGACATCATCCGCTCGGCCGTCATCGCGGTGAAGGGCCTCATGCGCATCATGTTCGGCCAGATGACGACCGCCGAGGATTCCATCATCGACCGCGCCTTGCTCGAGACGTACGCCAAGAAGGACATCGTCCCGGGCGTCGACCTCGCCACGGTCGAGCCGCCGATCATGTCGGACTTCCAGCAGGTGCTCGAAGGCATCACCGGCACGGAGGACCTGCAGATCAAGCTCCGCAAGTACATCGACGGCACGTTCTCGGGCCTCCTCAACTCGCCGACGACGGTCGAGATGAACAACAAGCTCGTGGTCTTCTCCGTCCGCGACCTGGAGGACGAGCTGCGCCCGCTCGCCGTCTACACCATCGTCAACTACATCTGGAACATCGTCCGCTCGGAACGCAAGAAGCGCATCCTGGTGATCGACGAGGCCTGGTGGCTCATGCAGCACGACGACTCCGCGAAGTTCATTTTCGCCCTAGTCAAGCGCTGCCGCAAGTATTACCTGGGCGTCACGACCATCACGCAGGACGTGAACGACTTCCTGCGCTCCCCGTACGGCCAGGCCATCGTCACGAACTCCTCGATGCAGGTGCTGCTCAAGCAGTCGTCGGCCTCGGTCGACCTCGTGCAGAAGACCTTCCTGCTCACCGAAGGCGAGAAGTTCCTGCTCCTCGAGGCCGGCGTCGGCGAAGGCATCTTCTTCGCCGGACCGCGCCACGCGGCCATCAAGGTCGTCGCCTCCTACGCCGAGGACCAGATCATCACCTCCGATCCGCGCCAGCTCCTCGAGATCGAGAACGCCAAGAAGGAGCTCGACGAGCAGCTCTTGGCCGCCGCTGAAGGCAAATCCAACGTATGACACCACGAAGACGCGCCATCCTCATCGTCGGGCTGATCCTGCTCCTCATCGCCATCATCGTGGCGGTCATCATCTGGCTCGCGGGCAGGGTAGCGCCCCAGCCGGATACGACGACCGGCATCATCGAGGCGCCGACGGACATCGGGGAGCCCGCCCAGCCGGCGGAAGTCTTCGCGAACCCGCTGATCGTCGCGCCGGCCCCCACCCCGGGGAATACGGCCGGCCGCCAGATGGCGGAACTGTTCGCGGAACGGTATGGAAGCTATTCGAACCAAGGCGACTACCGCAATCTTCGCGACCTCCTGCCCGTCATGTCGGCCGGCTACCGCAGCCGCACCGAGGCGTTCCTGGCGACGGCGCAGACGGCGCCGGGACAGCCGTATGAGGGCGTCACGAGCGTGAAGGTCTCGACGGACGTGCGCAGCATGACCGATGACGAGGCCGTCATCGCCGTCACGCTCCAGCAGGAGCGTTCGACGGGCACCGCCGCGCCGGCCATCGCCTACCGCACCCTGCGCATGGAACTCCTCCGATCGGGCGAGAACTGGCTGGTGGACGCGGCCGTCTGGGAAGACTAGTTGACGCGCGGGTCCGCCCTCGCGTATGAACGCGCCCGTATGGGGCGCGTTTTGGATATCCTCTTTCCGCTCGAATGCGCGGCGTGCGGAGCGCCGGGCGCGCATGCCTGCGAGGCCTGCCTGGCCGGCGTCGTCCCTTCCCGCCGCGTCTACGAGGACGGCGGCATGCGCACGCTGGCCGGTTTCGCGTACGCCCAGCCGCTCGTCCGCCGCCTCCTGCATGACGTGAAGTATGAGGGATGGACGTGCGCGCTGCCGGCGCTCGAGACGCTCGTGCGGCGCGCCGTCCGGTCGAGCGGAGGGATCTTCGCGCCCGATGCGGCCGTAGCCGCGGTGCCGCTCCATCCGGCGAGGCTCCGCCAGCGCGGGTTCAACCAGGCGGAGGCGCTCGCCCGCGCGCTGGCCGAGGCGACGGGCCGCAGGTTCGCGCCGGGCCTGCTCCATCGTCCGCGCCGCACGGAGGCGCAGACCCGCGCCGCGGACCGCCGCGCGAACGTGCATGGCGCCTTCGCCTGCGCGCCTCTGCCGGCGGCCCTTCGCGACCGGTCGTTCCTGCTCGTGGACGACGTCCGCACGAGCGGCGCGACGATCCGGGAATGCGCGTCCGTCCTGCGCGCCGCCGGGGCAGGCCGCGTCGACGCTTTCGCGCTCGCGTGGGGGAGGGACGGCGAGGACGGCGAAACCGAAGCTTCACGGCCGATAGGGCCCATGTTAGGCTGAGTGCGCCGGGAGGGGTGGCCGAGCGGTTTAAGGCAACGGTCTTGAAAACCGTAGCCCGCGCAAGCGGGCCGTGAGTTCGAATCTCACCCCCTCCGCCATCACATGAACGAAAAAAGACCCCATCTCGCGATGAGGTCTTTTTGCTGGCGGAGGGTGTGGGGATCCTCGTCCCCCGGCGTTCGCGGCTCCCTTCGGTCGATCGCTCACGCCTCCTCCCTCGCCCGCCGCGTCCGGAAAGCCAAGCAGTTGACTTTCCGTCCGTCGGCTTCGATCCCCGATACGCGTCAAAAAGAAGACTCCACGATGTGGAGTCTTCTTGGCGGAGGGTGTGGGGATCGAACCCACAAGACCAGTTGCCCGGTCGCAGTTTAGCAAACTGCTGCCTTACCATTCGGCGCAACCCTCCACGTCGCTTACCCGACCCGCTCTCGGTCGGACGGGCCGAGCCCGTCCTCCCTGTCGCGTGCCGGCCGCTCCTCCTTCGCGGCTGGGCAGGCCCAGCCTTGATGGCGGTTCAGGGTGTCCCGCGCGGTCGCGCAGGACGATTCCTCTTCTAGCAGGCCTATCCTACGGGGTTTTGCGGGGGTTGTAAAGGTGGTATACTGGGGCCATATGGCAGTGGAAACGCAGGAGGACATCCTGGAGGAACAGGAAGCCGCCGAGGTAGGTGAGACGATTTTCGGCTGGCTGATCGACGAATATGAGCGCCACCAGCGGGGCCCCGTCTGGTATGCCGCCGCGGTCCTCGCAGGCGTCGGGCTCATCCTCTACGCGATCATCACGCAGAACTTCCTCTTCGCGATCATCATCGTGATGTTCGGCGTCATCATCGGCCTCTCGACCCTGCGCGAGCCGGAGCGCCTCATGTTCCAGGTCACGACGCGCGGCGTCGCCGTCGGGGAGCTGTTCGTGCCGTACAAGGAGCTCAAGGACTTCTGGATCGTGTACGAGCCGCCGTACGTCAAGAACCTCTATATCGAGCACAAGAACGCCCTCACGCCCCGGATCGTCGTCCCGTTCGAGGACGCCGACCCTGTCGAGGTGCGGCGGGCGCTTCTCGACTATCTCGACGAGAACGGGAAGTCCGAAGAGCCGCTGGGGGACCTGCTCGGACGCGTCTTCAAGCTCTAGGCGGCAAAGCAAAAACAGCGGGTGACCGCTGTTTTTCGCATGGTGAGCCCAGAACGATTCGAACGTTCGACCTCAGCCTTCGCAGGGCTGCGCTCTATCCAGCTGAGCTATGGGCTCACGACGTCGCTACCTGACGAGCTGCCGGTCGCGCGGGCTGAGCCCACGCTCCCTAACGCTCGTCAGTCGCTCCTCCTTCGCGGCTGGGCAGGCCCAGCCTTGATGGCGGTTCAAGGTGTTCCGCGCGGTCGCGCGGAACGGACCTCTGGAACGGGGATACTGTATCGGAATACCTGGGGGAAGTCAACCCTGGCCTGTTCGCCATGGGCGGGTGCTATACTGCCCCTGCCTATGGGGATTTCGCCGCAGACGCCCGTTTCCGAGCTCGGCAGGCTCGGGGCCCGGCTGGCCCGGCAACTGAAGGGGATGGGGATCGTCACCGCGCGTGACCTGCTTTTCCATCTTCCGTTCCGCTATGACGACCTCTCGAAAGCCGCTCCGCTCACGGGGCCGTCCGAGGGGCCGGTGACGGTCCGGGTCCGCATCGACATGATCCGTTCGCGCCGCTCGGCCAAGAAGGGGATGCTCCTCACCGAGGCGACGGTCTCCGACGAGACGGGGTCGGCCAAGGTCGTCTGGTTCCGCCAGCCGTTCATCGCCAAGGTCCTGAAGCCGGGCGACCGCGTGCTCATGTCCGGCAAGCTGGAATCGACGCCGTGGGGCCTCGAGCTCGTGAACCCCACCTACGAGAAGGAATCCGCCTCCGCGCCGGTCCACACCGGACGCCTCGTGCCGGTCTATCCGTCGTCCGGAGACCTCACGCCCAAGCAGATCCGCGCGCTCCTGCACGCGGCGCTTCCGGCCGTGGATGCGCTCGAGGAGACGCTTCCGGAATCCGTCCTCGAGCGGTCCGGCGTCCTCGGCCTCCGCGAGGCGCTCCGCGCCATCCATTTCCCCGACGCGATGGCCGCCGCCGACGCCGCCGACCGCCGCTTCCGGTTCGAGGAGCTCTTCCTCTTCCAGCTCCGCGGCGCCTGGGCGCGGCGCGCGCTGGAGCTGAAGAAGGGGCCGTCCATCCCGTTCGACGAGGCCGCGACGCGCGCCTTCGTGGCGTCCTTGCCGTTCGCGATGACGGGCGACCAGAAGCGTGTCGTCTGGCGCATCCTGCAGGACCTCGGCAGCGGGCGTCCGATGCAGAGGCTCGTCGAAGGGGACGTCGGCAGCGGCAAGACGGTCGTGGCCGCGATGGCCATGCACGCCTGCGCGCTCGTCGGGCAGAAGAGCCTGCTCATGGCGCCCACCGAGATCCTGGCCGAACAGCACTTCGCCACCGTGAGCCGCCTGCTCGAAGGCACGCCGTTCCGCGCGGCGCTCCGCACCGCCTCGCGCAAGGACGACCACGACGGGGCGGCCATCGTGGTCGGCACGCACGCGCTCCTCTCGAAAGGGTTCGCGCCCAAGCATGTGGCGCTCGTCGTGGTCGACGAACAGCATCGCTTCGGCGTCGCCCAGCGCCAGGAACTCTTGGCGAAGCTGCCGCCGCCCGCCGACGGCGAGATCCCGCACTTCCTGTCGATGACCGCGACGCCCATCCCGCGCTCGCTCGCGCTCGCCCTCTACGGCGACGTCGATTTTTCCGCGCTCCGCGAGATGCCGCCCGGACGCACGCCGGTCGCCACCGAACTCGTCGGGGGGCACGGAAGGAAAGCGATGCTCGCGCACGTGAGGCGCGAGGCGGCGGAGGGGCGCAAGACGTTCGTGGTCTGCCCGCTCATCGAGCCGTCGGACGCGCTCGGGGTGAAATCCGCGGAGGAGGAGGTCGAGCGCCTGCGCGCGGAGCTTCCCGATCTCGCGATCGCGCTCCTGCATGGACGCATGAAGGCGCCGGAGAAGCGCGCCGTCATGGCCGAGTTCGCCGACGGCGCGACGGACGTGCTCGTCTCGACCACCGTCATCGAGGTCGGCGTCGACGTGCCCAAGGCCACGACGATGATCGTCGAGGGCGCCGAGCGCTTCGGACTCGCCCAGCTCCACCAGCTGCGCGGCCGCGTCGGCCGCAGCGCGCTCCCGTCGCGCTGTTTCCTGGCCGCCACCCACGGCGCTCCGCAGGCCGCCCTGCGCCTGCAGGCCTTCGTCCGCGCGAAGGATTGCTTCGAGCTTTCCGAGCTCGATCTCCGCTTCCGCGGGCCCGGCAGCCTGTTCGGCGAGGAACAATCCGGTTTCGCGGAACTCAAGCGGTTCCGCCCGGACGATACCGCCCTCATCGAGGAGGCCAAGGCGTCCGTCGCCGCGCTCATGGAGGCCGACCCGGACCTCGCCGCGCACCGCGCGCTCAAAAAGAAAATCTCGGCCGAAGCCGAGACGGTGCATCTCGAGTGAGTCAGGAGGTCTCGTCGTCGAGGTCCTTGGGCAGGGGATGGTTCTTGGCGATCCACTTCTCGAGCTCCTCCGGGCGCACGCCGGAGAGGTCGGCGAGCTGGAGGGCGAGCGCGAGGAGCTTGCCGCAGGTCTCGACGCGCTTCTCGTGCGGCGGGCCCTTGTCGTCCGCGCGGTGCTCGGCCCGCTCGACGGCGGCGGCCGCGGTGCCGATCTGCTTGTTGAAGTGGAGCAGCACGTGCTTGAGCCGGAAGAGCTCGCGCGCGCGGTCGCTGGGCAGGGCGTCGTAGCCGGGATAGTTGGCGCCGTTCCAGGACCAGCCGGCCTTGAGACGGATAAGGATCTTGTGCAGGGTCACGGTTCCTCCTTCGATGCGGACATGATGGTTCGAAAAACTCCTCCCGTCAAGGGAAGAGTTTCAGGACGACGTCTTTCATGTGCTTGGCGCCTTTCGCGCTGGCGACGTTCGTGAAGTTCAGCCGCTTCGCCTCCGCCTCGCGCTTGTCGAGCATCGGCACCGCGCGGAGCTCGCCGCCGAGTCCGACCTCCCCGATCGCCACGAGGTCGTGGGGGAGGGCCTTGCCGGAGAGCGCGGAGGCGACCGCCAGCACGACCGCGGCGTCGGCGGCCGGCTCCTTCACCTTGTAGCCGCCCGCGACGTTCAGGTGGACGTCATGCGTCTGCGTGGGGATGCCGAGGCGCTCCGTCATCACGGCGAGGAGCACCTGCAGGCGGTTCGCGTCGAAACCCGAGGCGCGGCGCTGCGGATAGCCGAAGGTCGTGCGCGAGGCGAGCGCCTGGATCTCGACCAGGATCGGCCGCGTGCCTTCCATGATGCAGGTGACGACCGACCCGGGCGCGTCCTTGCTCCGCTCCGTGAGGAAGAACGACGAAGGGTTCGCCACCTCCTGGAGCCCGGAGCCCGTCATCTCGAAGACGCCGACTTCGTCCGTGGCGCCGAAGCGGTTCTTGGTCGTGCGGAGCAGGCGGTAGCTCGAGGAGCGGTCGCCTTCGAAGGAGACGACGACGTCGACCAGGTGCTCGAGCGTCTTCGGGCCGGCGATGGCGCCGTCCTTGGTGATCTGTCCGACCAGGAGGAGCGGGATGCCGGTGCGCTTGGCGAACTCCATGAGCCCCGCGGTGATGCCGCGGAGCTGGGAAGGGCCGCCCGCTTCGCCGCCGACGTCGGCCGCCGCGAGCGTCTGGACCGAGTCGATGACGGCGAGCGAGGGCTTCTCGGCTTCGATGGTGGCGAGGATGGTGGGGACGTCCGTCTCGGGGGAGAACTTCAGGGTCGGCGCGGCGATGCCGAGGCGCTCGAAGCGGAGCGCGATCTGCTCGGCGGATTCCTCGCCGGAGATATAGAGGACGTCCGCGACCTTGGCGGCGACCTGGAGGAGGAGCGTCGACTTGCCGATGCCGGGCTCGCCGGAGATGAGGATGAGCGACCCGGGGACGATGCCGCCGCCCAGCACGCGATCGAGCTCGCCGATGCCGGTCGGCCGCCGTTCGGCCTTCTTGCCCTTGAGGCCCTGGAGCGAGACGACGGCGCCTGGCTTGGCCGCGCTCTTGGACAGCGCGCCGGCGGGGGAGGCCTTCGGCGCTTCCGCCGCCGACTCGACGACGGTGCCCCAGCCGCCGCATTCCAAACAACGCCCGCTCCACTTGGTGGACTGGGCGTCGCATTTGGTGCAGAGGAAGAGCGTCGCGGTCTTGGAACTCATGTCCGCATTCTAGAGGAGGGGAGGGCGAACGTGTCAACGGACGCTCTGGCGCAGGATCCGGGTGACCGGATTCCACATGCCCCACCCCAGCGGCTTATTGATGCATCCGGAGGTGATGCATTGCGTCCCGTACCTCACGCCGTTCCGGGCGTCGCCGTTCAGCGAGATCATGTGATCCTTGTCGGCCCAGGCCACGAACATGGCGGAATGGCCGCCGGTCTTGTCGTCGTTGCCGTTGTACATGATGACCCAGTCCCCGCGCTTCAGGTCCTTGACCCAGCTGTCCGGCCAGCCGGCCATCTTCGGCTGCGTCTTGGCGTATTCAAGGAGGTCTTTCCCGACCTTCGCGGTCGCCGCGAAGTTCCCGGAGACGCAATCGGAGCGCGTGCACATGCATTCGCCGTTGCAGGGCGAACCGCCAGGCACGCGCTTCCACGGCCCCGGAGAGGCGCAGGCCGCCTCGTCCTTGATCGAAATGGCCTGTTCGTTGTCGCACCGCGCCCACCAGACGAACCTCGTATCGGGGACGCTGTGTACCGTGACGTCCGGCCAGGAGTTGCAGTCCTTGTTGTTCGTCGAGTTCTGGTTGCAGGTCGGCTTGTTCAGGACGCCCGCGAGCGCGAAGAACGTGCCGACGCTCTTGCCGCAGTTCCCGAGGTGCATCTTGCAGGCGGCCGCGATATTGCCGATCTGCACGGCCTTGTCCATGGGCGTCTTGGCGTCCACGATCGTCCCCATGCCGGCCCGGATCTGGTTCATGAACTCCGGAATCCCGTTCATGCTGGTGTCCGCGAGCGTCAACGGGCAGGTCTTGTAGATCGTCCCGGTATAGGGGCCGTCGGGGGTGCTCGGCGCGCCCGTGGATGAAGGCGGCGGCGCTTGGCCGGGCGTCGATCCCTGCGGCCCCGTCGCCGCCGTCGACTCCATGAGGGAGTCCAGCATCGCATCCGTCTTCACGAACGAGATCTTCAGGCCGTTGAAGGCCACGAGCCCCGGGTTGATGGCGTACAGGATGGCGTACGACCCGAAGGCGAGGACGAGCCCGATGAGCGCGTTCACGATACGCGTCTTGGCCGCGCCGAGCTTCCCCTTGTCGCCGGCCGAGGTGACGTACTGGAAGCCGCCGACGATCATCATCACGGACGCGAGCAGGCCGGCGATGGAGATCAGGAAGGTGTACGCGCCGGCGATGTACTGCGCGAGCCAGGGGACGGTGATGGAACTGTCGTCGCGGATGAGCGGCGTGAGCTCGATGCCGGGGACGGGGACCTCGAGCCGCGGCGCTTCCTGCGCGAGCGCGGCGGGTCCGAGCAGGAGCCCGGCGATGACGATGGCGCGGGCGACGGCCGTGCGCGTTCGGTTCAGCTTGGACATATCAGCATTTCACGTTCGGGGGCATCGAGCAGTCCTCGATCTTGTAGCAGCGGCATTTCGTCGCGGGCGCGGTCGCCGGCTCGAAGTGCCAGATCTCGTTGTTCAGGCGGCGGAAGCCCGCCTTGAGCATCGTCTCCGCCAGATACTTCGCCTCCGCGGGGTCCTCCTGCTGCTGGCCCTTGGAATCGCCGCTCAGGGTGACACGCTCGCCGTCCTTCCAGAGCTGGACGTCGATGGCGTATCCGACACCGTGGAACGACGCGCCCGGCGTCGCGATGTAGCCGCCCTCCTGCTTGCCGTCGTTCGCCTTCCAGGAGTTGCAGGCGAGGACGAGCTGGCCGTGCAGGTCGCGATAGCCCGATCCGATCGCGAGCTTGAAGCCGTCCTTGGCGAACATGGGTCCGACCACGCGGAGCAAGGCGATGGTGTCGCGCGAGGTCTTCCTGCCGTAGCCGGTCACGCCGGGGATGTCGCTCGGGATGGTCTGCACGTCGGACGGGCTCGCCATGCCAGGCGAGACCGTCGGCACCGACGCGTCGCAGGTCTTCGAATTGCACTTGGAGCAATATCGCTGGCAGTCCGCCTCGTTGCGGCAGATGGGGCTCGGCGCGGCCCCGGAGGGCCCGCCCCCCGAAGGCTCGCCCGGCGGCGCCTGCGACACGAAGTTGAGGTTGTCCTCGTTCTCGCCGTTGACCGCGTCGCTCACCAGTTCCGTCTCGACGCCGGTGATCTTCAGGCCTTCGAACGAGACGAGGTTCGGATTGATGGTGTAGAGGATGACGTACGAGCTGAACGCCAGCACGAGGCCCGTCAGGGCGTTCACGATCCGCTGCTTCCCCGCGGAGATCCGCGTCTTGTCGCCGCCGGAGGTGACGTACTGGAAGCCGCCGATGACCATCATGACGCCTGCCACCATGCCGGCGATCGAGAGCAGGAAGGTGTAGACGCCCCCGACGTACTGGGCGAGCCAGGGGATGGTGAGCGTCCCGCTCTCGCGGAACGCGGAGGAGAGTTCCACGCCCGGAATCGGGATCTCGAGGAGCGGCGCGTCGATGACCCCGTCCTCCACGGTCCGCGTGATGACGCCTCCGCCCGTCGTCCCGCCCGTCGGCGAACCCGGCGCCGTCGGGTCGGACGCGACGGACGTCGAGCGCCTGATCGCCAGCGGGATGTGCTTCTTGTCGAAGACGGGGCGCATGTGGCCGAGCCCGGTCCTGAGGTACAGGCAGCGGGCGGACGTATCCTCAGCCGACAGGCTCGACGGGCTCGCCGCCTGCCGGCAGGGGAGCTCGGCGCTCATCTCGTCCATGAGGGCTTGTTGATTCTTCGAGCCTCCGATCAAGGTCAGCTTCCGCTCGCCGCCCTGGCGGTACCAGGACGAGACGGAGCCTTTGAGCGAGTCGGCGACCCAGTCGACCGACACCAGATGCTTCGTGCGCCCGTCGTTCGCGAGCGCGCGGGCGGTGTACATGCCGGCGCTGTGGCCGATCACGGTGACGGCTGGCGGCGCGGCGGTCTTGCCCTTGTCGTTGATCGAGGCGAGCAGGGTGTTGAGCGACGACCAGCGGAGGGATTCAGTCTTGGCCGAGAGGATCTGGCCTTCGACGGCCACGAAGAGCGCGTTCACGCCGCTCGCCGCGAACTGGCTGACGATGCCGTGATCCGATGCGTCCCAGATACAATCGACGTACGGGCGCTTCTTACTGCAGGTGTCCGAGCCCCCGATGTCGAGGCCGTGGATGTAGACCACGGTGACGGCGGAGTCGGCCTTGTAGCCCGGCGGCGTCCAGAGATGCACGTTCCCGGCCGCGACGCTGTGCTTGTAGCACCAGTGGAGGCCGCCGAGTTCGGCGACGGGGGAGGTCGGGCAGCCGGAGGCTTCGACGCCGCGCGGGAAGCCCAAAAGGGCCGCGGCGGCGGCCGCGGCGATGACGATGAGGCTAGAGGCCCGCAGCCGCAAGGAGCTGCTCATAGTTCATGGCGCCTTCGTAGCGCATGCCGTTCACGAAGACGGTCGGGACGCCTGTCAATCCGAGCGCCCGCGCCTCCAGCACCGTGCGTTCGACGAGCGGCCGCGTCGCGCCGCTCGCGAGGCATTCCCCGAAGGCGGCGCCGTCGAGGCGGAGGTCGCTCGCGAGGATGACCATCGAGGCCTGATCGAACATCGAGGGGTTCTCGAACAGCAGCTCGTGGTACTCCCAGAACTTCCCTTGCCGATGCGCGCAGAGCGCCGCCGCGGCGGCGACGTCGGCGCCGGCGTGCAGGGGGCTCGGCGCGGACTTCCAGACGAATCGCACGCGCGACGGATGGGCGGCGAGCAGGCGGTCGACGGCATCCTGCGTGGACTTGCAGTACGGGCAGGCGTGATCGCCGAACTCGACGATCGTCACCTCGGCGTCCTTCGGGCCTTTGGAGGGATCGACGACGGTCACGAACGGCGTCGTGATGGGGGAGGGGGCTTCCGCCTCTTCCGCGACCGGCTCCTCCGGCGCGGGCTCGGTCGCGGCCGTCCAGTAGGCCGCGAGCACGCCGAAACCGATCAGGGCCGTTCCGAGGGTGAACAGGCGGCTTTTCCAATGCATATCAGAAGAGTTCGACTTTGGTGATGGCGCCGGACTGGCCGACGACGAAGAGCTCGGAGCCGTCGTCGGACACGCTCAGGGATTTCACCGTCAGGCCGAAATCCTCGGGACTGACCTTCCTCGTCGCGCCGGAGACGAGGTCGATGCGGAGGATGCGGTCCTCCGTGCCGTCGGCGATGTCGCGCTGGAGGCCCGCGCCGGAGGGCAGGCTCTGCGGTTCCGCGCAGTACATGACGTCCGGACCGGCGAAGGTGCACTTGTCGGCCCAGGTGCGCACGTTCAGCTTCACGCGGCTGCCGCCGACCTGGTTGCCGTCGGCGCGGGTGACCCAGATCGCCGGCAGGAAGTCGTCGATGCTCGAGGCCGTGCTGTAGACCAGGCGCTTCCCGTCCGGCGACCACTGGGGGATGAAGTCGAACCCCTCGACGCGCATCGCCTTCAGGTTCTCGCCGTTCGGGCCGATGGGCAGGAGGTCGCGCGTGTCGAAGCCGACAGGGTCGGCGGTGGCGGAGAAGGCGAGGATGGACGCGTCGGGGGAGACGCTGACCGTGACCTTGTCGGCGTTCTCGCCGAGGGGTTCGATCAGCCGCGCGCTCGAGCCGTCGGAAGCGGCGAGCACGAGCCAGCGGTTGGAAGGATCGAGGCCGATGGACTTGGCGACGAAGCTGTCGCTGTCGGCGCTGAAGGCGAAGTCCTCCCAATGCTTCGGGAGCGTGATCTGCGTCTCCGCCTCGAAGTCGTAGACGATCTTCGAGGCGTCGGGGAACTCGATGACGGCCTTGCTGCCGTCCTGCGCGAAGGTCGCGTCCTGGATTTCCGGGAAGCTGCGGTCCGAGAGCCGGACGGAATTGCCGTCGCCGTCGATGCGGTAGAAGCGGCCGTCGGCCGCGTTGTAGTAGTCGAGTCCGGCGTTCGTGGCGAACGCGACGGTCGCGATCGCGCCGGGTTCGCCGACCGCGACGGCGGGCGCCGTCGGTTCCGTGGGCTGTCCGCCCGGCGTGACGGTCCCAGGCGAGATCGGAAGTCCGTCCGGTCCGACGATCGTGCCGTCCGGCAGCGTGCCTTCGCCGGCCGTCGGCAATCCGCCGCCCGGCGTCGTCACCGGAGGTTCGGTCACCGGAGGTTCGGCCTCCGGGCCCGCGAAGAAGAAACGGAACAGCAGGAACGCCATGCCGACCGTGGCGCCGAGGAACAGGATGATGAGGGCGATTTTCTTGATCATAGCGTTCAGACGGCGCCGGCCGCCGTGAGGATGATGCCGAGCATGAGGGCGAAGAGGCCGATGCAGGTGATGTCCAGGAGCAGGACCCAGAACAGGACGAAGAGGATGCCGACGAGTTCCGCGAGCTTGAGGGGGATGAGGACGACCTTCGGGATCATCTTCAGGAGTTCGGCCGGGAACCATTCTTCTCCGAGCTGCGGCAGGTACCGCCTGGCGAACCTCGAGCTCCAGGAGAGGAAGAAGATGATGCCGATGAAGTAGATGGCGTGGCCGAAGGTCAGCCAGAGGTTGGCCCAGAGCGCCCGGACGCAGCCGCGGCCGAAGGATTGGGTGATCTCCGCGGTGGAGAAGTTCCCCTGCAGACCGGAGAGCGCCGTCGTGGCCGCCATCGCGTACGGGTTCTTCTTGGCGAGGTTCATGGCCTGTTGGGGCGAGACCCCGCCGCCTCCGCCGGGCTTCCCGATCTTGCGCCGCTGGCGGTTCAGCTGGCCTTCGAAGCGCTGCTGCCGGAGCGCCGCTCCGGCGCCGCGGTCGCGCGCCCCGGCGCCCATCTCCTCGCGCTCGGTCACCATGCGCCCGCGGGAGATCGAGAGGTCCCCGACCTGCGTCTCGGGCGTGTACTCGACGCGCCGGCGGTCGATCTGCACGCCGGCCTTCTGCGTGATGCCCTGGCGGCGCTCGATGTTCTGCCGAGCGGCTTCGTCGGAAGAGCGTTCCGTCCGCATCGCGCGCGCCTGTTCGGCCGCCTGGTCGCTCATGTTCGGTCCCGGCTGGGCGGCGGGAGGGGATTCTCGGCGCGCGACGCGAAGCCGGGCCTCATTGGCCAGATCCCTCCGCGACGGTGCCGATCCTCCCGGCTCAGCCATACGAAAAACGCTAAGGCTTCACGATAAGTGTATCATCTTTGACCGTCAGGCGCACCGTCTCTCCGGGCGCGTGCGCGCCGCCCAAGAGGCGTTCGGCGACGAGGTTCTCGACCATCTCCTGGATGGTCTTGCGGACGCCGCGCGCGCCTTGCAGGGGGATGAAGCTCTTCTCGGCGAGGAGCTTCTGGCCCTGGGCCGTGAGGGCGATCTTGATGCGGTGCTCGGCCTCGAGGCGGCGGTTCAGGTCGTTCATGTGGAGGCTCACGATCTTCTGCAAGCTCGCGAGGTCGAGCGGGCGGAAGAGGATGACCTTGTCGATGCGGTTCACGAACTCGGGGCGGAACTGGCGCTCGAGGTCCTGGAGCATCGAGCTCTTCACGTCCTGGAACTTCTCGGCCATGGTCGCGTCCTTGCTCGCGCCGGTGCCGAAGCCGACCGTGGCGGTGCGGAGATGCTCCGAACCGACGTTCGACGTCATGATGATGATCGTGTTCTTGAAGTTGATCTTCTTGCCGGTGGCGTCGGTGAGGTGGCCGTCCTCGAAGATCTGCAGGAAGAGGTTCAGGATGTCGGGATGCGCCTTCTCGAGCTCGTCGAAGAGCACGACCGAATACGGACGGCGCTTCACGGCGTCGGCGAACTTGTTCGAGTCGCGGTAGCCGACGTAGCCGGCGGGGGAGCCGATGAGCTTCGAGATGTTGAAGCTCTCGGTGAACTCCGACATGTCGACGCGCACGAAGGCTTCCTTGTCGCGGAAGACGGTCTCGGCGATGGCCTTGGCGAGCTCCGTCTTGCCCACGCCCGAGGGGCCCATGAACAGGAAGGAGGCGAGCGGGCGGTTGGGGCTCGCGAGGCCGAGGCGGGCGCGGCGGATGGATTCGGCGACCGATTTCACGGCCTCGTCCTGGCCGACCACGCGGGCCTTGAGCTTCTCCTCGAGATCGACGAGCTGGCGCTTCTCCTCGAAGACCAGATCCTCGACGGGCACGCCGGTCGAGCGCGCGACGACCTTGGCGACGTCGGCGGCGGTGACTTCCGTCTGCGGCTCGTCCGCGCGGCCGCGTTCGAGCGTCTCCATCTTCTTCTTGAGCGCCTTCTCGTGCTCCTTGAGCGCGAGCGCTTCGGTGAAGTTCTCGCCGACGACGGCCTCGCGCTTCTTGGCGCGCACGTCCTCGAGCTTGCCTTCGACCTCGCGCGTCTGGAGCGCCTGCGGATCCTGGCCTTCGTTCACGCGCAGCATCGCGGCGGCCTCGTCGACGAGGTCGATGGCCTTGTCCGGCAGGAAGCGGTCCTGCATGTAGCGCACCGACATCTGCACGGCGGCCTCGATGGCGGCGTCGCCGATCTTGATGCCGTGGAAGTTCTCGAACGACTCGCGCAGGCCCTTCAGGATGTGCACGGCCTGTTCCGGCGTCGGCTCGGCGACCTGCACGGACTGGAAGCGGCGTTCGAGCGCGCCGTCGGCCTCGATGTGCTTCTTGTATTCGGCGATGGTGGTCGCGCCGATGCAGCGGATCTCGCCGCGGGCGAGCGCGGGCTTCAGGATGTTGGCGGCGTCGATGGAGCCGGAGGCGGCGCCGGCGCCCATGATCATGTGGAGCTCGTCGATGAAGAGGACGATCTCCGGATGCGCCTTCACCTCGTCGATGATCTGCTTGAGCCTCGATTCGAATTCGCCGCGATAGATGGTGCCAGCGATGATCAGGCCGAGGTCCACCGAGATGATGCGCTTGCCTTCGAGCGCTGGCGGCACCTGTCCGGCCGCGAGCTTCTTGGCGAGGCCTTCGACGATGGCGGTCTTGCCGACGCCGGGTTCGCCCAGGAGGACGGGGTTGTTCTTGGTCTTGCGGCAGAGCACCTGGATCATGCGCTCGACCTCCTTCTCGCGGCCGATGACGTCCTCGAGCTTCTGGACGTACTTCTTGTCGGTCATGTCGACGCCGAAGAAGTCGAGCGCCGGGGTCTTGGCGGCCTTGCCCGCGGCAGGGGATTTGGCCTTGCCCTTGGCGTCCTTCTTCGCGTCCTTGGTCTCGCCCTTCTTGGCGCCGAAGGTCTCCGTCATGTCGGGGAACTTCGAGGTGGACTTCAGTACGCCCGCGATCTGGTCCTTCACGGCCTTGAGCGGGATGCCGCGCGATTCGAAGTACGGCTCGAGCGCGTCGCCCGAGACCTGCAGGATGGCGGAGAGGAGGTGCTCCGTGCCGACGTACTTGTGCTCGTGCTGGCTGGCGGTGAGCACGGCCTTCTCGATCGTGCGCTTCGCTTCCGCCGAGAGCTTCGGCGAGGCGTCGGCGGCCGCGGCGTCGAGCGCCGGAGGCGCGAACGGCTTGCCGTCGGCGCGCTCCGCGACGAAGCGCTTGATGTCGTCGGACGAGAGCCCGAGCTTGGTCAGCACTTCGGAGGCGATCGATCCCTTCTGCGCGGCGAGCGCGTACATCAGGTGGCGCGGCTCGATGGCCGGCTGGCGCAGCTCCTGCGCGAGCGCGTACGCGCGGACGAGGGCGTTCTTGAGATGCGTGGAGAACTTGTCGAGGATTTCCGCGTTCATGGTGGTTGCTTATGCGTCATCCCGAGCCCCGCGGTGCGGGGCGTTAGGGATCCCTTTTAAAAGCGATTCCTGTCGCTCGGCTGGAATGCCTCGCTCGGAATGACATGCATCGTTAGGTCGTCGTTCCCATCTGCCTGAGCGCCGCGATGCGCTTCTCGACCGGGGGATGCGTGGAGGTGAGGCCGGCCGCCCAGCCGCCCCTCCCGAACGGGTTCGAGATGAACATGTGGGCGGTGGCGGAGTGCGCGTGCTTCATCGGGCCTTCGTAGGACGAGATCTTCTCGAGCGCGCGGGCCAGTCCTTCGGGATATCTCGTCAGCAGCGCGCCCGAGGCGTCCGCCAGGTATTCGCGCCTCCGCGAGACGGCGAGCTTCACGAGGTTGGCGATGATGGGCGCCAGGATGATGGCGACGAGACCGAGGATGAGGAGGACGTTGCCGCCTTCGCGCTTGCGGTTGCCGCCGCTCCAGCTGATGCGCAGGAAGAGGTCGGCCATGACCGCGACGACGCCGACCAGCACGACGACGATCGTCATGACGCGGATGTCGTAGTTCCTGATGTGAGAGAGCTCATGCGCGACGACGCCTTCGAGTTCGGTCCGGTCGAGGCGCTGGAGGAGGCCGGTCGTGAAGGCGACGGAGGAGGTCTTCGGGTCGCGCCCGGTGGCGAAGGCGTTCGGCGCCGGGTCGTCGATGATGTGGACCTTCGGCATCGGCTGTCCGCCCGCGATGCAGAGGTTCTCGACGAGCCGCCAGAGTTCCGGGGAATCCTCTTTCTTGATCTCCCGCGCGCCCGAGGCCCAGAGCGCCATCTTGTCGCCGGAGTAGTAGCTCACGAGCGCGGTCACGATCGCGTAGCCGAGGGCGATCAGGGTGATGATGCCGCCGGAATCGTACGAGGCGTCGATGAGCCAGCCGAGACCGATGACCAAGCCGAGGAACAGGAGGATGAGCAGGACGCTTTTTCGCTTGTTGGCGGTGATTTGGGAGTACATGGAACGCGCGATACATCTATAATGCGTCGGATACGCACGCATTCTACCGTTTTTTAGGCTCAGGGACAATTGGATAACTTCCGGTTGACGCCGGACGGTATTTGCGCTAATTTCAGCGGTCGTTCCTTGCATCGGAACCCGAAAAGGAGGCCGCATGGCCCTGCAGATCGGCAACGTCCTGTTCTGGTCGCTGTTCGCGGCCGTCATCGCCTGCATCGAGATCGAGTCCGAAGGCCGCTACGGCTGGGCGGAGAAGATGCCGACCTGGTACCGGACGACCGGATTCTGGGGCCGCCTGTACGGCGTCCTCATGAACGGCAAACCGCTCACCGGCTATCACGCGTTCATGTTCTTCTTCCCGGTCCTGCTCTTCCACGCGCACTTCCTCATGGGCGTGCCGTGGACCGGGGCGGGGGAGCTGAAGGCCTGGGCGCTGTACTTCGCCTGGTGCCCGCTCTGGGATTACTTCTGGTTCGTCCTGAATCCGCACTACGCGGGACGTTTCACGAAGGACGGCGTCTGGTGGCACGCGCGGAGCCGCTGGGTCTTCGGGAAGTTCCCGCTCGACTACGCTGCCGCGCTCGCGATCTCGCTGGGCTTCGCCGAAGCTTCGGCGCGCGTCGCCGGCGCGCGGACGCTCTTCCTCGAGCACCTCTTCCTGCTCCAAGGCTTCGGTCTCGCGACGCTCGCGCTGCATCGCGCGGCGCCGGCGTATCATCGCTGGTACGCGCGCATGCGCCTCCGCGACGACCGCGGCAAGGCCCCCATCTTCCACGGAAAGGAGTCCTGACATGTATCGCGAGAACGCCGCGCTTTCCCTCACGGCCAAGGACGCGATGATCGCGCTCCTCAAGGCGCGCCGCATCGGCAGGCACGTCTGCCGCACGTGGCTTCGCCGCTGTCTCATGCTCGGCGAGGAAGTCGATATCGCTTCCGACCACGACGTCCGGCAGGCCTTGCGGCTGCTCCTGGCGCTGGGCTTCACCCATGCGCAGCTCATCGCCGCCTACGACCGTCTCGAAGCCGAGCGGCCTCAGGCCGACTGGGCATGACCGCCCCTCGCAGGGCGGTCTTTTCCTTTTCCCGGCGAGGCGTAAGATGCGGAGCGGTCCTTTCCTGGAGATTCCATGCGCCTGATTCCGCTGATCTTGGCCTTTTCCTTGGCCGCATTCGTGTCCGCAAGCAAGGCCTCGGCCGCCGGCTGTCCCAAGAAGCCCGTCGCCGAGGAAGGCGGGGAACACTGGTGCTACGCCGCCGGCAAGGGCCGGGGGAACGTGCATCTCTGGACGCCCGCCGGCTACGACCCGAAGACGGCCGTCACGGTCGTCTACGTGCACGGCCACGACATCGGCTACGACCGGTGCGTCGGCAAGCGGCCGTATCTCGATTGCATCTGGGACGCGCACGGCCTGCCCGCGCAGTTCGCCGCGAGCGGCCTCTCCGCGCTCTTCGTCGCCGTCGAGGCCCCGGTGAACAACCGCGGCAAGGTGAAGTGGACGTCGCTCGACGCGCTGCTCTCGTCGATCCGCAAGCAGGGCGGTACCCGGCCGCCGCCGAAGGTCGCGGCCATCGCGCACAGCGGCGGCATCTACGTCATCCGCGAGTGGCTTTCCGACGACCGCCTCGCGCACGTCGTCGCGCTCGACGCGCTCTACGCCGACTCGGCGAAGCGCCTGGCGACGTGGTACCGCGGCTCCAAGAGCCGCCGCCTCACGCTCGTCGGCGCCCAGTCGCGCCACGCGCAGACGCGCGCGCTCGCGAAGGCGCTGAAGTGCAAGGACGCCGCCGACGTCTCCGCGCCGTTCCCGAAGGCGCCGCGCTGCGCCGCCCACGTCGATCCGCTCCTCGACCACATGGAAGTCGTCATCCGCGTCGACGCCATCCAAGGCATCCTCGCCCGCATGCGCCGCTGAAAACGAAAGACCGCCCCGAGAGGCGGCCTTTTTCTTTCGTCAGAACTTCACTTCGACGTTCTGCTGGGCGGCGTCGTTGTCCGGGAGGTCGAAGAAGTCGCGCTTCTTGAACCCGAGGGACTGGGCGACCAGGTTGCTGGGGAAGACCTGCATCTTGATGTTCAGGTCGCGGGCGTTGGCGTTGTAGAAGCGGCGGGAGGCCTGGATCTTGTCTTCCGCGTCGCGCAGCTCGTGCTGGAGATCGAGGAAGTTCTGGTTGGCCTTCAGGTCCGGGTAGGCCTCGCTGACCGCGAAGAGCGACTTCAGCGTGGAGGAGAGCATGTTCTCCGCGGCGGCGTGCTCGCCGGGCGTCTGCGCGCCCATGGCGGCGGCGCGGGCCTTCGTCACGTTCTCGAACGCGGCGGACTCATGCGTGGCGTAGCCCTTCACCGTGTTCACGAGGTTCGGGATGAGGTCGTAGCGGCGCTTGAGCTGGACCTCGATGTCGGACCAGGCCTCTTCCGTGCGGACGTTCAGCGTGACCAATCCGTTGTAGACCGACCAGAGCCAGAGGCCGGCGAGGATGGCGACGCCCAAGATGACGTACAATGCTGTCATATAGCGTTATTTCCCGGGTGTAGTTAAGATGGCTCCATTATGGACTACAACCCCTCCATCTTCAAGGCATACGACATCCGCGGGCTCGTCGGGAAGGACTTCGACGACGAGTTCTGCGAGGCGCTCGGGCGGGCCTTCGTGCTCCACACCGGCGCCAAGGTGATCGTGGCCGGACGCGACATGCGCGGCTCATCGCCGGGCTACTTCGCGGCGCTGACGCGCGGGATGATGCTGCAGGGCGCGGACGTCATCGACGTCGGCATGGTCTCGACGCCGATGTTCTACTTCTCCGTCTCCGACTACGACCTGCACGACGCGGGCATCATGGTCACGGCCTCGCACAACCCTTCGGAGTACAACGGCTTCAAGATGGTCCACGGCGACGCGATGCCGATCGGCAAGGGGAGCGGCATGGAGGAACTGCAGGCGCTCGTCGAGAAAGGGGAGTTCCCCGACGCGAAAGAGGGGACGCTCATCCAGACCGACATCGTGCCGGACTATCTCGAGCGGCTCTTCGCGCTCGTGCCGGCGGACACGATCAAGAAACTGAAGGTCGTGGTCGACGCCGGCAACGGCATGGGCGGCGTCATCCTGCCGAAGATCTTCGAGGCGTTGCCGGAGGTCGAGGTGCATGAGCTCTTCTGGGAACCGGACGGCACCTTCCCGAACCACGAGGCGAATCCGCTCAAGACCGAGACGCTGAAGGACCTCCAGGCCAAGATCAAGGAGGTCGGCGCCGACGTCGGCATCGCGCTCGACGGCGATTCCGACCGCATCGGCCTGGTCGACGAGAAGGGCGAGATCGTCCGCGCCGATCAGATCATCGCCATGCTGGCGCATGTGCTCCTGCCGGGGAACATCGGCGATGCCGTCACCTATAACGTGAGCTGCGGCAACGTCGCGCCGGAGGAGATCAAGGTCTCTGGCGGCACGCCCGTCATGACGCCCACGGGCCACGCGCTCATCAAGCCTATCCTCCGCGCCAACGGCGGCGTCTTCGGCGGCGAGCTCTCCGGGCATTTCTATTTCCGCGAATTCTTCAGCGCCGAGAACACCGATTACGTCATGCTCCTCACGCTCCAGCTGCTCTCGCGCCAGGGCAAGCCGCTCTCCGAGCTCGTCGCGCCCTTCCGCCGCTACGCGCACTCGGGGGAGATTAACTTCAAGGTGGCCGACGCGAAGGCGAAAATGGCCGCTCTCCGGGAGGCGTACGCGCCCGCGGCGAAGACCGTCACCGAAATCGACGGCCTCCGTCTTGACTTCGGGGACTGGTGGTGTAGCATTCGCGCGTCGAACACCGAGCCGCTGCTCAGACTGAACGTCGAAGCCGCGACGCGCGAAGCGATGGAAGCGAAGAAAGCAGAACTCGTGTCGTTCATTAACGCTTGACGGAGGGAAAGCGCCGGTGCACGTCTACCAACTCCTTTGCACGCGGATCCAGGCGGTCTTCTACGACCTCGACGGCACGCTCGCCGACACCGAAGAGCTCCTCTTCGAGGTCTGGGTCGAGATGCTGGCCGCCTATGGGCAGGCCTTCACCTTCGACGACTATCTCGGCATCATCGGCACGCCCGAAGACGAGAAAGTCCCGGAATTGCTGGCGCGTTTCGGCATCGCCGAAGACCCCAAGGCGTTCTACGCGCGCTTCACCGCGCGCCTCAAGGAGCGCATGGCGGCCGAGCTGAAGCCGATGCCCGGCGCCGACGCCGCGATCCGGAAGAGCTTCGCCACCGGCGCGCCGCACGGGCTCGTCACCTCGGCGACCGACTGGCACGCGCGCTACGCGCTCGACGCGCTCGGGTTCAAGAAGTTCTTCTACCCCGGCGCCATCGTCACCGCCGACACCGAAGGCCTCGCCGCCCGCAAGCCGCATCCCGCGCCGTACCTGCTCGCCGCCAAGATCCTCCACGTGAGGGCGGGCGCCTGCGTGGCGTTCGAGGATTCGGTCCAGGGCGCGACCGCCGCCAAGGCCGCCGGCATGCTCGTCGTGGGCGTGCCGCACCGGCTCTCGCCGCGCGAAGGCCTCGAGCCGATCGCGCACCACGTCATCCCGGACGGGAAGACGATCGCGGACTTCCTGTTCACGGACATCCCGCTCATCGAGCACCTGCTCCCGCAACGCCCGCGCTGACCGCGGGCTTTTTCGTCCATGAAAAAAGCGCCGTCAGGGGCGACGGCGCCGGGCGCGCGAGGGCTTCTTGTCGGACTTGGTGCGCGAGGCGACCACGGCCTCGAGGCGGTCGAGCGCGGCGTCGAGCTTCTTCTCCTTGTCGAACGCCTTCTCGAGGATGGCGGGTTCCATCACGGCGCAGATGTGGAACGCGTCGGAGGCGACGAACGCGCTCATCGGCAGGGTCGGCAGCTTCTCGCGCATCGCGTGGATGCGCTTCCAGCGCCGGTCGGATTCGGCGCGCTGGCCGTCGTAGTAGCCGTCCATCGGGTGGCCCATCGTCGTTCTCCTTCCAAGGTGCGGTTGCCGTGAGGAGTATCACGGGATAGGCTACACTGTCCATATGATCGGCATCTTCGATTCCGGCATCGGCGGACTCACCGTCGTCCGCGCGCTCCGCGCCGCGCGGCCGGAGTTGTCGTACGTGTACCTCGGCGACACCGCTCGCGCGCCGTACGGCACCAAGAGTCCCGAAACGATCCGCCGCTACGCCGAGGACTGCGCGGACTTCCTCATCTCGAAAGGTGCCAAAGCCATCATCATCGCCTGTAATACCGCGTCGTCGCTCGCGTCTCAGCATCTGAAGGCGCGGCATCCCGGCCTGCCGATTTTCGAAGTCGTCGGCCCGGCCGTCCGCGCGGCGCTCGCCGCCTCCAAGACGAAACGCGTCGGCCTCATCGGCACGCGCGCGACCGTCGGGAGCGGCGTGTACGAGAAGATGCTCAAGGCCGCCGATCCGTCCGTCGAAGTCGTCGCGCGGCACGCCCAGCTCCTCATCGCGCTCGTCGAGGAAGGCTGGGTCGAGGCGCCCGAGACCGCCTCCGCCGTCGCGAAGTACGTCGCGCCCATCCGCGAAGCCTCCGTCGACGCGCTCATCCTCGGTTGCACGCACTTCCCGATCCTCAAGGGGAAGATCGCCGCCGCGATGGGGGAGGGAGTCGCGCTCATCGATTCCGCCGAAGCCGTCATCGCGGAGTTCCGTGCTACACTTGGGGAAGACGCGGCGCTCGAAGCCGCGCTCGACCGCGGCGGAAGCGCCTCCTATCACGTCACCGATCCGACGCCCGCCTTCGCCGCGATCGGCTCCTCCTGGATCGGCGCCCCCATCGGAGTAACGAAAGCTGATATCGCCTCTTAACCATCGTCATTCCGAGCGGAGCGCAGCGAAGCCGAGGAACCCCTTGCCCCCTTGTCACGCAAGCGGTTCCTCCACTCGCTACGCTCGGTCGGAATGACGGTAGAGATATGGAAACCCTCCTCGCCTTCGCCCCGACCGTCCTCCTCTTCATCGTCGTCCTCGCGGTCCTCGTGCTCGTGCATGAGCTCGGCCATTATCTGGCCGCGCGCTTCTTCGGCATCGACGTCGAGGAGTTCGGCATCGGTTTCCCGCCGCGCGCCTGGAGCGTGAAGAAGGGGAAGACCGTCTGGTCGATCAACTGGATCCCGCTCGGCGGCTTCGTGAAGATCAAGGGCGAGGACGATCCCGAAGCGACGGGCCCCGGCACCTTCGCGCACAAGCCGGCCTGGCAGCGCGCCATCGTCATCTGCGCCGGCGTCTTCATGAACCTCGTGCTCTCCTCGACGCTCTTCGCCGTCGGCTTCATGGCCGGCGTGCCCCAGCTCGTCGAAGGGCTGCCGGAGTCCGCCCGCGTCCGCGATCCGCGCGTGCAGGTCATCGAGGTCCTGCCGGACTCGCCCGCCGCCGAAGCCGGTTTCAGGACCGGCGACGTCATCGTCTCCGTCGAAGGGCAGGCGTTCGGCCGCATCGAGGAGATCCAGGAGGTCGTGAACGCCGCCGAAGCGGGCGTCCGCGTGGAGCTCCGCCGCGGCAAGGAGACCGTCGCCGCGGAACTCGTCCCGAAGCTCGATGAGGCGACGGGCCGAAAGATCATGGGCGTCGCGCTCGTCGAATCGGCCATCGTCTCGTACCCCTGGTACGAAGCCCTGCCCAAGGGCGTCTACGCCTCCGGCTTCTACGTGAAGGAGATCGTCCTTTCGCTCGCGGACCTCGTGAAGGGGCTCTTCGTCGGGCAGAAGCCCGGCGTCGAATTCTCCGGCCCCGTCGGCATCGCGGTCCTCACCGGACAGGCCGCCAAGCTCGGGTTCACCTATCTCATGCAGTTCGCCGCGCTCCTCTCCGTGAACCTCGCCGTCATCAACATCCTGCCCATCCCCGCACTCGACGGCGGCCGCCTCCTCTTCATCATCATCGAGAAGTTCCGCGGCCGCGGCGTGCGCCCCATCGTCGAAGCCGTCACCCATCGCATCGCCTTCTTCCTCCTCCTCGGCCTCGTCGTCCTCGTGACGATCAAGGACCTCGCGCGGTACCGTGAGCAGATTTTCGAGGCGCTCAAGGGCCTCTTCGGGGTAGTGTAGTCGATAAATTTACCACCCCGGCGGAGGCCGGGGTCCACGCATGAAAGTCGGGAAATATGAACCAAGACTTCTCTAACCTAGAAAAATCCGAACTTATCGAAATTGCGAAAAAACAGGCTGAAAGCATTCAGCAGCGCAATACCTTATTGGCATTTCTAATCGTGTGCGCCATCAGCATCGTCATGGCTGTCTATATCAAGAAACAACCTGCCAGCCAGGTACCGGATAGTTATAGCGATGTCCAAACATGTGAGTACGGAGGAAGATTGTATCCGTGCTAATCAATGATGTCCTCCCACAAATCCCGCCACGCGGGATTTTTTTCTTCTATCAACCTGAATTTCCAAATGCGATTCCATTCTTTCAACCGCTTCTCGCGTTGAAGCATCGCATCGTGATCATCACCCATTTCGTAATGTACGAGCCATTTCAAACTGTACCGCTTCGTGAACCCATCGACTGCCTCCGTTCGCTGTTCGTACACACGTTTTCTCAAATCTGATGTGAAGCCGACGTACATGGTGCCTTTCGGACGGTCAGTCATGATGTAGATGAAGTACGGCATTGAGAGTGGACCCCGGCCTCCGCCGGGGTGGTAAATAAAGAATCCAAGTCGGTTACGACTCCCGGTCCGTGGGAATAAACGCACACCCGTATCCGACATGGCAACAATGTCGACAAAATACGGCCTTTCCCTTAAAGTGGCCGTATGAAAGACAAGCTTGAACAGCTGAAAACCGAGGCGTCCGCGGCGTTCGCGGCCGCCAAGGACGCGGCCGAACTCGAGGCCGCCGAGATCAAGTATCTGGGACGCAAGGGCGTGATGGCCGCTTTGATGCAAGGCGTGGCCGGTTTGCCGGCGCACGAGCGCCCGGCCATGGGCAAGTTCGCCAACGAGGTGAAGCAGGCCGTCGACCGCGCCCTGGCCGACCGCCGCGCGGCGCTTGAGGCCGAGAAGCGCGGCGCCATCGCGACGACCGAATGGATGGACCTCACGCAGCCCGGCATCCGCCCGCCGCAGGGCCACGTCCACATCGTCACCGACGCCATCGCCGCCGTGACCGGCATCTTCGAGAAGATCGGCTTCACGCGCGTGCGCTATCCCGAAGTCGAGTGGGACTGGTACGCCTTCGAGGCGCTCAACATGCCGAAGGATCACCCCGCGCGCGACGAGTGGGAGACGTTCTTCATGGACGCGCCCGAGGACGCGAAGTGGGGGAAGATGGTCCTCACCCCGCACACCTCCTCCGGACAGATCCGCGAGCTGAAGAAGGGGAAGCTCCCCATCCGGATGATCAACATCTCGAAGACGTACCGCCGCCAGAGCGACGTCACGCACGTCCCGATGTTCCATCAGTTCGAGGGATTGATGATCGACAAGGACGTCTCCGTCACGCATCTCAAGGGCGTGCTCGACCACTTCGCCAAGGAATTCTTCGGCCGCGGCCGCAAGACGCGGCTCCGCCCCTTCCACTTCCGCTTCACCGAACCGTCGTTCGAGATCGACATCTCCTGCGACCTCTGCGGCGGCACCGGCAAGCAGGGCGAGGCGAAGTGCCGCGTCTGCAAGGAAGGCTGGCTCGAGCTCGGCGGCGCCGGCATGGTCCACCCGAACGTCCTCACGGCCTGCGGCGTCGATCCGGAGAAGTGGAGCGGCTTCGCCTTCGGCTGGGGCGTCGAGCGCACGATGATGATGCGCGAAGGCGTGAAGATCGACGACATCCGCCATCTCTACAAGAACGACTTCCGTTTCCTCACGCAATTCTGATATGCCGGCCATCGTCGCCATCTTCCTCGCGCAGTTCTTCTACACGGTCGCCGACACGGGCCAGAAGTTCGTGCTGAAGGGCCGCGGCTTCTCGTGGCAGACGCTCCTCTCCTGGAAGTTCCTGCTGACGCTCATCCCCGCCGGCGTCGGCTTCGTCCTCCTGATGTACGGTCTCTCCAAGATGGAACTCTCGAAGACCATCATCCTGCTCGGCGTCTTCGGCGTCCTGCTCGCGGCCATCTCCGGCGTCTACTTCTTCCAGGACCACCTGACCTGGAAGAATTACCTCGGCATGACCTTCGCGGTGGCCGCCATCGTGCTGGTGAACTGGCGCTGATTCCATGCCTCTACCCCACGGTTTCTACGGGAAAGAAGCGAGTCTTTCGCGGATGGCGACCGCGCTCGGCTTCGCCAGCCTCGCCGCGCTCGCCCTCGGCGGCTGGATGAACGTCTACGCCCGCTTCGCCCGCGACGACGAACGGATGATGACAGCCGCCTTCACCATCGCCTTCATCGCGTTCCTGCTGTGCGCCGCGTGGCTCGCTGGTTTCGTCGCTTCGGCCCTCGTCCGCGTCTTCGCGGCCCTGCGCATGCCTGGACTCTCCGGCGAGGACCGCGTCCGACACGGCCGGCTCCTGGGCCGCGTCGCCTGCGCCGCATTGCTCGCCCTCGCGCTCTCCGGCTGGTCCCTCACGTTCGATGTCCGCTTCCTGGCCGCGCCCTTCGGCGCCCTCTGCGCCCTCGCGCTCGTCTGTCTCTTGATCGGCGCCGCCGTCCTGCGCCGCTCCGCGAACCCATGAACCTCCTCGTCTCCTACAACTGGCTGAAGGACTACGTGAAGCTGAAGCAGACGCCGCAGGAATTCGCGGCGCGTCTTTCGCTGTCCGGCCCCTCGATCGAGCGCATCCACGCCGCCGGCGCGTCGCTCGACAAGGTCGTGGTCGGCAAGATCCTGAAGGTGAAGCCGCATCCGAACGCCGACAAGCTCCGCGTCGTCGAGACCGACCTCGGCGCGATGACGAAGGACATCGTCTGCGGCGGCTCCAACCTCGAAGAGGGGATGCTCGTCGCCGTCGCGCTCCCGGGCGCCTGGGTGAAATGGCACGGCGAAGGCGAGCCGGTCGAGATCAAGGAAGCGGCGCTCCGCGGCGTCGCCTCGTACGGCATGATCTGCGGCGCCGACGAGATCGGCCTCGTCGACATGTTCCCGAAGCAAGGCGAGAAGGAGATCGTCGACCTCTCGCCGCTCAAGGCCGCGCCGGGCACCCCGCTCGCCGAAGCGCTGAAGCTCGATGACGTCGTCTTCGACGTGGAGGTGACGTCCAACCGCCCCGACGCCTACTGCCTGCTCGGCATGGCGATGGAGGCCTCGGCGATCCTGAAGGCGCCCATGACCTGGAAGGCGCCGAAGATGCCGAAGGCCGCCTCCGGCGCGAAGCCGGAAGCGCTCGCGGTCGAGCTGAAAGCCAAGAAGCTCTGCCCGCGCTACCAGGCCGTGGTGATGCGGAACGCCAAGGTCGGGGAAAGCCCCGCCTGGATGAAGGCGCGCCTCGCCTCCGCCGGCGTGCGCTCCATCAACAATCTCGTCGACATCACGAACTACGTGCGCCTCGAGCTCGGACAGCCGATGCACGTCTTCGACTACGAAAAGATCGCCGGCAAGAAGATCGTCGTGCGCGAGGCCGCGGCGGGGGAGACGCTGAAGGCGCTCGACGGCAACGCCTACGAGCTCAAGGCCGGACAGCTCGTCATCGCCGACGCCGAGAAGCCGGTGGCCGTGGCCGGCGTGATGGGCGGCGAGGATTCCGGCGCCACCGAAAAGACGACGACCATCGTCTTCGAGTCCGCCACCTTCGACGCCGTCTCCGTCCGCCGCACCGCGCGCGACCTGAATCTGCATTCCGATTCCTCCAAGCTCTACGAGAAGGGCCTGTCGACCGAGTCCACGTCCATCGCGCTCGCGCGCGCGGCCGAACTCGCCGCCGAACTTTGCGGCGCCGAGGTCGCCTCGAAGATCGTCGACGCGCGCGCGTCCGCCTACAAGCCGCTCGTCTTCCCGTTCCGCCCCGCCGTCGCCGCCAAGCTGATCGGCGTCGACATCCCCGCCAAGGAGATGAAACGCATCCTCGTCGACCTCGGTTTCAAGGTGGCGGCCTCCGGCGCGAAGTGGCGCGTGACCGTCCCGTTCTGGCGCGATCATGACATCGAAGGCGAGCGCGACCTCGTCGAGGAAGTCGCCCGCGTCCACGGCTACGGCAACCTCCCGTCGGTCATCCCCGAAGGCAAACTGCCGCTCGCCGAAGCCGACAAGGCGCTCGTCTGGGAAGACCGCGCCAAGCGCCTCCTCAAGGCCTGGGGCCATGTCGAGCTGATGACCTACTCCTTCATCTCGAAGGAGCTCGCCGCGAAGTCCGACTGCGGCGCCTCCGACATGCTCCGCGTCAGCAACCCCTTGTCCGAAGAATACGAGTTCATGCGCGATCGCCTCGTCGGCAGCGTGCTGGACGTCATCGCCAAGAACCAGGAAGAAGCCGTCGAAGGCCGCTGTTTCGAGCTGGCCAACGTCTACGTCCCGCGCAAGGGCGATCTTCCGCTCGAAGCCCCGCGCCTCGTCATCGCCTCCTGGAGCCGCCATGAGGACGGCCGCGACACGCTCGCCGTGAAGGGCGTCGTCGAGGCCTTGCTCGAGGAGTTCGGCGTCCGCGGCGCGAAGTTCACGCGCGACGACGAAGGCAACGCCGTCTGGCACCCGGGCCGCTCCGCGACGATCGAGGTCGGCGGCGAGACGCTCGGCGGCTTCGGCGAGTTCCATCCCGACTACCTGAAGCGCTTCGGCATCGAGCGCCGCGTCGCCGGCGTCAGCCTCGACTTCGCCATGCTCGCCGGCCTCGCCCGTGAAGCCAAATTCTACACCCCCGTCTCCGAATTCCCCCGCGTGAAGCGCGACCTCGCGTTCGTGGTCGGCCGCCGCACCGAGCACGCCGCCATCGTCGAGAAGCTCCGGAACGCCGACCCGATGCTCAAGGACGCCGCCCTCTTCGACGTCTACGAGGGCAAGAACCTCGGGGAAGGGAAGAAGAGCATGGCCTATCACCTCGCGTTCGGCGCCGACGACCGAACGCTCAAGGCCGAGGAGGTCGACCGCGTGATGGAGACGCTCCGCGCGCGGCTGAAGGAGGCCTTCGGCGCCGAAATCCGTTCATAACGAAGCACCTATGTCCACCCGCAGCGCGTTCGTCCAGCGACAGCACGACGAGGTCCGCGAGACGCTCGATAAGCTCCGCCAGCTCGTCCTGGCCTTCGAGGAGAAGCTTCAGGAAGGGGGAGAGGCCGAGGAGTGGCAGCCGCTCGTCGACGACGCCAAGTCCGGCGTCGCGGCGCTCGACCCGGTCCTCGCCGACTTCGACAACGCCGGCGTCGATCCGGAAGAGCTCGTCCAGTACGCCCAGACCATCGAGGACTGGCAGATGCGGGCGGCGGAACTCTCGAAAAAGCTGAGCTGATATGTCCGACGTCAACGAAGTGGACGACCTGATCGCCAAGCTCGCGAGCCACCGCGAGAGCCTGGAGGAGAAGCTGCTCCAGGAACCGGACGACGACGAGCTCCGCGACCTGCTCGCGGAGGTCAACGAGGCCATCGAGCTGCTCGAGGCCCAGGACGGCGAGGCGCCGCTGGGCGAGCTGGCGAATCTCGAGGCCAAGGTCGCCGAACGGCTCCAGAAGTGATATACTGTCCGGCGTAAGGCTTTAGGAGGGAAATCTTCGCCTTGAGCGAGGGAAGCCTATGTATCTCGAATCTTCCAAGGACATCCTGTACCTCGTGCTGGCCTTCAGCATCCTCTGGTTCACGGCCTTCGTGTGCTGGGCGCTGTATTACGTCATCACGATCCTGCGCGACGCCTCGAACGCCGTCTCCGACATCCGCGACCGCATCGCCGCCATCGACGACGCCGTCCGCACGGTCCGCGAGAAGGTCGAAGCATCGCTCGGATCCTTCGGCGTCGCGGCGGCCGGGTTCAAGATGCTGAGCGGTTACCTGGCCAAGCGCAAGGAGAAGGCGGTCGAGCAGGCCGAGCGCGTGGCGTCCAAGATCAAGAAGAAGGCGGCCAAGGTGAAGCGCCGCATCGAGGAAGAGCTCGATGACGAGGATTCGGAAGACCTGATGTGACGCTCCTGCCCCGGCTCCGGCCGGGGTTTCGGTTTTCGGCCCGGAACTGCTATCCTTTGCGGGAAGATTCACCAAGACGCCTATGGAAACCCAGCACGGACTTCCGGCCATCAGCTGCCGGGACTTGAGGAAGATCCAGGAGAACGGGAAGGAACACGTCCTGATTGACGTCCGCGACGCCGCCGATTACGAGGCGGGCCACGTCGAAGGCTCGGTCCACGTGCCGCTCCGCGAGCTCGAAGGCAACATCGAATCGCTCGTGGCCGACAAGGCCGCCTACGTCATCGTCATCGGCGAAGAGCGCGGTTTGGCCCCGGAAACGTTCGAGCATCTCAAGGCCAAGGGCTATTCCAACGTGGAATTCCTGCTCGGCGGCTTCGACGAATGGTGCAAGCCGGCGGAGCCCGACATCGCCGACCTCAAGGAAGACGCGGAGATGGACAAGGAGATCGCGGAAGACCGCGCCCAGCACGGCGAAGACATCGACGACGTCGAACAGGGGACGCAGGACGAGCCGCTCATGTAGCGTCTTGACGAAAACCCCTGTAAACGTTGGCTCGGTTGCGGAAGAGTTGCTATACTTCCTTCTGTACTAAGACTTATCCACATAGAGATTCGTATGGCGAAGATGTCCAAGTCCCAGGTCGTGGCCGCGATGGCCGAGAAGTGCGGCCTCTCCAAGAAAGACGCCGGCATGTTCCTCGAGAACCTCGCCAAGCTGGCCGAGACCGAGGTCAAGAAGGCCGGTGAGTTCGTCCTCCCGGGCTTCGGCAAGCTCGTGAAGATGCACCGCAAGGAGCGCATGGGCCGCAACCCGGCCACGGGCCAGCCGGTAAAGATCGCCGCGAAGACCGTCGTGAAGTTCCGCCTCGCCAAGGCGATGAAGGACTCGGTCCTGTAAGGAAAAGAAAAGCCCCGCGTCGCAAGGCGCGGGGTTTTACGTTTTCCGGCGTTTTCCGGCCGGCTTCGGCTTGGGGTGGGCGGGGAGCCATTCGTACTGGCCGCTGGCGCGCACGACGATGCGGTGCTCGCGTCCGGCGTTGCGGGGGACTTCGAGCCAGAGGGCCGCGAGGGCGTTCCGGACGCCGGCTGCGGTGCTGGGCGTGACGCGCCCGTCGATCTCGGCGTAGAGGAGCGGGCCCTTGGTCGCGAAGGCCGCCTTCTCGAAGAACGTGCGGATCTTCTCGGCCTCGTCGCGCTTCTGGGTGATCTGGAGCGCGATCGGTTCGTAGAAGCCGGAGATGGGCTTGATCTCGTGGACCAGGGCGTCGACCTTGTGGGCGTGGTCGAGGAGCGGCGAGGTGCCGAAGACGACGCGCTGGTGCTTGAGGTACTCGGTGAGCCTGCGCTCGGTGACCATGCCCGTCGGGCCGGACGGCCTGCGGCGGTTGCGGCTTCTTCGTGCCACGGCGGCCTCCTTGAAAGTGCTGAGGCCACTCTACAGGATTGACGCAGGCGCGCAAAAGCGGTAGTCTGGGGAAGCTCATTCAGGAGGCTCCGATGAGGAAAGACCGACAGCTCCCCGTCCTGCGCCGGGAGACGGTTCTCCCTCCCGGCTCCACCGACGTCCACGCGCTGGCGAAGACGCTCCGCGAGAACGACGGCCAGCTCATCCGCTGGAAACGCGTCCCCGGACGCGGCCGCGTCGCCGGCGTCTGCGCCGGACTGGCCTACCGTTTCGGCCTGCGGGTCTGGAAGGTCCGCGCCCTCTTCGTCCTGGGCGCGTTCCTCCTCGCCGGCCTCACGATCGCCTACTACCTGCTCGCGGCGACGTTCGTCCGTCCGTACCGGCGCCTCCCGAGGGACTTCGATGTCCGCACCGGACGCCGCCCGCCCGCATCCCGCACGGCTTGACCGTGCGGTTTTTTTCGTCTAGATTCGCCTCAGCACCTTCAACCAAGGAGTCACGCATGTCCGCTCCCGAGCCGCTCGCCAAAGTGAACCGCGAGCTCAAGGCCTACAAGAACCTGCCGGACGCCGGCATCGTGAAGGGCGTGTGCGCCGGGCTGGCCTACCGCCTCGGCGTGCCGACCTGGATCGTCCGCGTCGTCTTCCTCCTCCTGCTCTTCGGATACGGCGCCGGCCTCGTGGCCTACCTGCTCGTCGGCTTCCTCGCGCCGGACGGCGAGACGCCCAGGGACTACGGCAAGCGCACGGGAGACGCATGAAGGTCTACGGCCTGATCGCGACCATCGGGAACACGACGAGCTTCCGCTGCGAGCTCTACGGCGTCACCCATGCCCGCTCACTTGAGATGGCGTGCCGCAAGTTCCGCGTGACGCCCACGCCCGAGCGGAGCGGATACTGGCGCGGCGCCATCAAGGACAAGCTCCCGCTTCCGCCGAAGGCGGAGGATCCCGAGTTCATCCAGGTGGACGCCACCGACGATTCCGTCGCGGAACTCGGCCACGTCCTCTCCATCCCGCGGCTCCACGGCTTCATGAACAACGCCGGCGTCTGGGTCTGCGAACTGCCGACCCTCGACTGACCGTCCCTTCCGAGGGGCGGCTTTTTCATTCCGCGTCGGCGTCGTATACTGTCTCCGATAATCCTTCACCCATCCCTATGGCCAAAGGCAACAACGCCCAGCAGAGGAACAAGAAGAAGCCGAAGGCTTCCAAGAAGAAGTAGGGTCGGGCCCGACGAGGCTTCTACGCTCGCTGCGGAACTCGGCTTCCCCGGCATTCGCCGGGGAACCGGGCTCGCGCGTCAGCGCGCGCTCGCCCTGCCTCAGACAGTCCTCGCTCGCTCCGAAGCCCTGCCGCACCCTCGGGGTGGAAAGGGGTCAGGAAAAGACGAAACGCCTCCGGAAGGGGGCGTTTCTGGTACACTGTCGGCATGGACCCGCGCATCAAGCAGTATTCCGTCCCCGCCTTCGCCGCCGTGGCGCTCTTGGCGTTCCTCGGGGGCGTCGTGCTGGTCGTGCGCGAGGATCGCGACGTGAAGCCTGCCGTGGTCGTGGCGCCGCCGCCTCCGCCCACGATCGACAAGGCCGACTACGACCGCCGCATGCGCATCTTGGCGCAGGTCCCCGAAAGCGCCACGAACACCGACGGGCTCCTCTGGCCCGCGGAGGCGCCGTATCCGGAGCTCGGCGCCATCCTGCCCTTCAAGCGCATCGTCGCGTACTACGGCAACTTCTACGCGAAGGGCATGGGCGTCCTCGGCGAGTATCCGGAGGAGACGATGCTCGAGATGTTCCGGAAGGAGATCGCCGCCTGGGAAGAGGCCGACCCGGAGACGCCCGTCATGCCCGCCATCGACTACATCGCCATCGTCGCGCAGGCCGGCGCCGGGAAGGACGGCATGTACCGCGCGCGGATGCCGCATACGGAGATCGACAAGGCCGTCGCGCTGGCGGAAAAGGTGGACGGCATCGTCATCCTGGAGGTGCAGGCCGGGCTCTCGGACGTGATGACGGAAATCCGGACGCTCGAGCCGTACCTCAAGATGCCGCAGGTGCATCTCGCCATCGACCCCGAGTTCGCGATGAAGCGCCGCAAGGCCGCGCCCGGCACGGTCGTCGGCACCGTCTCGGCGGCGGAAGTGAACGAGGCGATCGCGTACCTTTCGGACATCGTGCGCGCCGAGAACCTGCCGCCCAAGGTGCTCGTCGTCCACCGCTACACGCGCCCGATGGTCACGCAGGCGACGGACATCGCGCCGACGCCGGAGGTGCAGGTCGTGATGGACATGGACGGCTGGGGCGGGATGTCGAACAAGCTCAGCACGTATCAGGCCTACATCGTCTCCGAACCCGTGCAGTTCACCGGCTTCAAGCTCTTCTACAAGAACGACCGCAAATGGGAAGGCTCGCGGCTCTACACGCCGAAGGAGATCCTGGACCTCACGCCGCGCCCGAGCTTCATCCAATACCAATGACTTCCCGAAAGGGGAGTTTTTGGTATGCTCCGGCCATGAACCTTGCACTGATCGGGATGTCCGGATCCGGGAAGTCCCGGGTCGGTTCCTTGCTGGCGAAGCGCCTGGGGTACGCCTTCGTGGACGTCGACAAGCGCCTCGAGGCCATGCACGGCGAACCGCTCCAGGCCATCCTCGACCGCCTCGGCGACGAGGCGTTCGTCCGCGCCGAAGCCGCCGCCATCCTCGCCCTCGCGGGCATCGACCGTGCCGTCATCGCGCCGGGCGGAAGCGTCGTCTACGCGGAGGACGCCATGCGTTTCCTGAAGCGCGTCGCGCGCGTCGTCTGGCTGTACGTGCCGGCCGCCGTCATCGAGGCGCGCGTCGATCCTTCGGGACGCGGCATCGTCGGGCTGAAAGGCCGCACGTTCCGCGAGCTCTACGACGAACGCGAAGCGCTCTACGCCGCCTCCGCCGACCACGCCGTCGCCGTACGGGACGTCACGGAGGAATCCGCGGCGGACCTCGTCCTCTCGGCGCTCACGGCCGCTCGCATGAAGCTCTAGACCCTCGCTCCGAGGGTCTTTTTCGTCTATGCTGATGGGGAATCGGGGTCAGCCAGCGCTCGCTCGCTGGCGCCGGGAAGAGGCGGTTCGGGCCGGGCGGTGCCCACCAGCTGGCGCCGGGAAGGGGTATGTCGCTGTTTGAACGGACGCTGCGCCGGCGGGCACCGCCCAGCCCTGTGTGGAGGTGGGAAAGAGGAATGTCGCTGTTGGAACGGACGCTGCGCTCGCGAGCGCTGGCTGACCCCTCAGTGAGGGTGGAGGTAGAAAAGACGAATCTTATGAAGAAACGGAACGTGTTCAGTGAGAAGGTGATCCGCTACGCTCTCGAGATTCCGAAGGGGCGCGTCACGACGTACGGCCGTCTCGCGCGGGCGGCGGGCGGGGGAACGATGGCGTCGCAGAGCATCACCTCCATCCTGTGGAAGGCGGAACAGCGCGGCGTGAAGGGAATCCCGTATCATCGCATCGTCTACGCTGACGGGCGCGTCTGGATGAGCAAGGAACATCGCGCCGAACGGCTCAGGCTCTACAAGAAGGAAGGCATCAAGCTCGACGAAGACGATCGCATCATCGATTTCAAGAAACATCTGCTATGAAAGCCGACTTCATGACCATCGCGGCGTACAACAAGGGGCAGACGAAAACCGACAAGGCGATCTGCGACGCGCTGAAGCGCGAGATCGAGAAGGCGCTCCCGAAAGCCGAGAGCAGGATCTGGCACGGCAGCCCGGTCTGGTTCTTGGACGGCAATCCCATCGTCGGCTACCACAAGCTGAAGGACGGCGTGCGCCTCCTCTTCTGGAGCGGACAGTCGTTCAAGGAAGAGGGTCTGAAACCGGAGGGCACCTTCAAGGCCGCCGAAGCGCGCTTCACCGACGCGAAGGACATCAAGCTCGCCGCGCTCCGCCGCTGGCTCGCCGCTTCCAAGAAGATCCAGTGGGACTACAAGAACATCGTGAAGCGGAAAGGGAAGCTGGTACGAGTGAAAACATCCGCATGACGACGCGCAAGAACCGTCTTTTCATCGTCGTCGGACTTTTCCTTCTGCTCGCGTTCGGGTTTCAGGGACTGCAGCGTTTCCGCCAGATGCAGGAGACCGATCCCTCGCCCCAGCGGGCCTCGATCACGGGCACGCTCGTCTGCCTGCCGCACGCCCCGGGAGTTCCGCCCACCAAGGAATGCGCCATCGGCCTTCGTCTCGACGACGGCACCCACTACGTCTTCGACACCATGCTGATGTCCAGCATCCCCGAACCGCACCAGGTCGGCGACCGCGTCTCGGGCAACGGCGTCCTCACGCCGATCGAACGCCTGAGCACGGATCACTGGAGGAAGTACGACGTCGAAGGGATTTTTTCGGTGACGGATGGTTTTAGGGTCGTGCGTTAACGGGCAAGTCCGCTCACTGGCGCCGGGAAGAGGTCGTTCGCTGTCGGAACGGACGCTGCGTTCACGGACTTTCCCGTTCCCGCTGAGCGGTGGAGAGGGGGTAATGGAGCGGGTCAGCGCGCGCGGCTGCGGCCGGGTCTTGCGTGAACGATGGCGAACAGTGTTAGCGTTGGGATGCCGCAACATGCGGCTGGTGGACTCGGCTGCCTGGTATCAGGTCTGGCCCCCGCGAAGAGCGCCTCACGGCGCTCTTTTGCGTACCCCGTTGACATCCGGAGGGTGCTTTCTGCTAGGACCCAGCCGTGGGCCCGAGATTCCTGGTGGACGGACCGGCCTTGCCAGTCTGGTCTCGGGGGTTCGATTCCCCTCGGGTCCACCACCGCGTTGACAAGCATGCGGTGAATAGGCTATCGTATAGCCATGGCAAGGCCGGTTCGCAGCCCACTTGGGATCGAAACCAGTCGAAAACTCCCCGAAAGGGGAGTTTTCGTTTATGCTGGCGTCATATGCGCAAGATCATCACCACGACCTTCGTCACGCTCGACGGCGTCATGCAGGCGCCCGGCGGACCGGCGGAAGACACGGAGAACGGTTTCAAGTACGGCGGCTGGCAGTATGGCTTGATGGACGAGGTGGGCGGCAAGCTGGTCGATGACTTCATGAAACTGCCCTTCGAGATGCTGCTCGGCCGCGTCACCTACGACATCTTCGCCGGCTACTGGCCGAAGGCGCAGGTCGAGCAGGAAGTGGCGGTGCCGTTCAACGCCAACAAGAAGTACGTCGTCTCGCACGAAGCCTTCACGCCGGAGTGGAACAACACGGAATGCATCAGCGGCGACGTCGTCGAGAAGCTCAAGAAGCTGAAGGAGATGGACGCGCCGGACCTGTGGGTCTGGGGCAGCGGCAACCTCATCCAGACGCTCTTGAAGCACGAACTCGTCGACCGGATGATCGTCTGGACGCATCCGGTGACGATCGGCACTGGCAAGCGCCTCTTCGCCGACGGGACGCTGCCGAGGGCGTGGAAGATGACGGATTCGAAAATCACACCTAAGGGCGTGATCATTGCGACGTATGAGCCGGCGGGGGAGTTGGTGAGGGGTACGATTGGGGAGTGACGGACCGGCAGCGCGCGCTCGCTGGCGCCGGGAAGAGGTATGTCGCTGTTGGAACGGACGCTGCGCGAGCGCGCGCTGCCGGTCCGTTTGGGGGAAGGGAGAAAATACATACCACCCCGGTCCCGGCTTTCACCGGGAAGAACTCCGGCCGGGGTCCACTCTCGACCTTGTCATCTCGAGCGCAGCCGAGGGATCTATTGACACCTAGGCGCTGACTTCTGCTAGGACCCAGAAGTGGGGCGGACGGATGGTCCGTGGGTACGCCTTGACATCGTGCCTTGGGGGTTCGATACCCCTCCGCTCCACCACCGGAGTCTTGACCGAAAGGCCATGATCCGGTACGATACCAGAGTCAAGGCGTGCCAAACGACCAGCCGCGAGGCTTCGTCGAAAACTCCCCGAAAGGGGAGTTTTCGTTTATGGCGGATCTAGGAAAGGTGCCCCATGGATGTCTGTCACGATATTCAAAGCCCCAACTTTGCCCCGTTCGCCCCTCCTCCTGTAATATCGGGTACACTCAGGATATATGGGCGCCCGCTTCACCCACCTCCACACCCACTCCCACTACAGCCTCCTCGAGGCCTTGCCTCAGGTTGATAAGTTGGTGAAATTCGCGAAGGCGCAGGGGTCCGCGGCGCTCGCGCTGACCGACAACGCCAACATGTTCGGGGCGATCGAGTTTGCGCAGGAGTGCGCCAAGGCGGAGATCAAGCCGATCTTCGGGTATGACGCCTTTGTGGCGGTCGAGACGATCGAGTTGAAGAGGCATCGCATCGACGACAAGAACGGGCGTCTCGTCCTCTTGGCCGAGAACATGGAGGGGTACAAGAACCTGATGAAGCTGGCGTCGGTCGCGTATCTCGACGGCTTCTACTATCGCCCCCGCATCGACCGCAACCTCCTGCGCCAGCACGGGAAGGGGCTGATCGCGTTGGCCGGGCCGCGTTCGGATATCGGGAAGTTTTTGGCGGAGACGAATCCGGAGGCGGCCAAGGAACGCGTGAAGGAATATCTCGACATCTTCGGCAAGGAGAATTTCTTCTTCGAGCTCGTCCATCAGCCCGACAGTCCGGACCAGAAGGATCAGAACGATCGGTTCATCGCGCTCGGGAAGGAGTTCGGCGTGGGCGTCGTCGCGTCGCGGAACGTCTATTACCTGAAACCGGAAGAGGCCGAGGCGCGGTCGCTGCTTTTGTGCATCAAGGACAATCGCACCTTGGAAGAGCGCGAACGCTCCGTCGCGGCGGACTATGATCTTTCGATGACGTCGCCCGAGGAGATGGAGGAGGCGTTCAAGGATATTCCCGAAGCGCTCGAGAACAACGCGAAGATCGCGGAGCGCTGCGACGTGAAGCTCGAGCTCGGCAAGTGGAACTTCCCGGTCTACGAGATCCCCGACGGGCTCACCGCCAACGAATACCTCAAGAAGATCTCCTTCGAGGGCCTGCGGAACATCCTGAAGCGCGAGCTGAACCAGACGGAGATCGATCGCCTGAACTACGAGCTCGACATCGTCGAGAAGAAAGGGTACGCCACATACTTCCTCGTCGTCGCCGACTACGCGTCGTGGGCGCGCCGCGAAGGCATCGTCTCCACCACCCGTGGAAGCGCCGCCGGTTCGCTCATGGCCTTCTCGATCGGCATCGTCACGGTGAACCCGCTCGACTTCAACCTGCCGTTCGAGCGCTTCCTGAATCCGCTCCGCCCCTCCGCCCCCGATATCGATATGGACTTCGCCGACCACCGGCGCGGCGAAGTGCTTGAATACGTGAAGAAGAAATACGGCTACGACCGCGTGGCGCAGATCTGCACCTTCGGGACGATGGCCGCGCGCGCTTCGGTGCGCGACGTCGGCCGAGCGCTCGGCTACCCGGTGGCCTTCTGCGACCAGCTCGCCAAGTCCATCCCGTTCGGCCAGCAAGGCTTCGCCATGACGATCGACCGTGCGCTCAAGGAGACGCCCGAGTTCCGGCACCGCTACGAGACCGAACCGGAAGTGAAGCGCCAGATCGACCTCGCCAAGCAGATCGAAGGCAACGCGCGGCACTGTTCGGTGCACGCCGCCGGCGTCGTCATCTCGGACAAGCCGCTCGTCGAATACACGCCCCTCCAGCGCGAAGCGGGCGGCGAGGCCATCATCACGCAGTACGAGATGAACGCGGTGGAAGCCGCCGGCGTCCTCAAGATGGACTTCCTCGGCATCCGCAACCTTTCCATCCTGGAATACGCCATCGATCTCGCGAAGAAGACGAAGGGCGCGGAGATCGACCTGGTCCACATGGACTGGAAGGACAAGAAGACCTTCGAGATGCTCGCCGCCGGCAAGACGATGGGCCTCTTCCAGCTGAACGGCGACGGCATGACGAAGTACCTGATGCAGCTGAAGCCGACGTGCCTCGAAGACATCATGGCCATGGTGGCCTTGTATCGTCCGGGCCCGATCGAAATCATCCCGGACTTCATCAAGCGCAAGCAGGACCCGAGGCTCATCAAGTACCTCGATCCAAGGATGAAGGAGTATCTTCAGATGTCGTACGGCATGCTCGTCTACCAGGACGACGTGCTCCTCACCGCCATCAACCTCGCGGGCTACGACTGGCTCGAGGCCGACAAGTTCCGCAAGGCCATGGGCAAGAAGATCCCGGAGGAGATGGCCAAGCAGGAGATCAAGTTCAAGGAAGGCTGCGTCGCGCACGGGCTCACCCAGGCCAAGACGCTCGAGCTTTGGGAACTCATCAAGCCCTTCGCCGCCTACGGCTTCAACAAGGCGCACGCCGCCTCCTACGCCGTCGTCGCGTACCAGACGGCCTACATGAAGGCCAACTTCCCGGCGGAATACATGACGGCGCTCATGACCGCCGAATCCGGCGACACCGACACGATCGCGCTCGCGGTGCGCGAATGCAAGGCGATGGGCATCGAGGTGCTCGCTCCGGACGCCAACAGCTCCGAGGCCGGCTTCACGTACATCGACGACAATACGATCCGCTTCGGCCTCGGCGCCATCAAGAACCTGGGCGAGGACACCGTGAAGGCCATCATCGAGGAGCGCCGCGCGAACGGCCCCTTCAAGGATCTCGCGGACTTCGCCGGCCGCATCCCGGGCAAGGCCTTCAACAAGAAGTCGCTCGAAGCGCTCGCCAAGTCCGGCGCGCTCGACGCGCTGGGGGAGCGGCGGCAGATCCTCGAGAACCTCGACGTCCTCACCACCTACAACAAGAACCTCATCAAGGAACGCGACAACGGCCAGTCGACGCTCTTCGCCTTCGTCGTGCCCGCCGGCACCGAGCTCGTGCAATCGCTGGGGCTTCGGAATGCGCCGCCCGCCACGCAGGAGGAGAAGCTCCTCTGGGAGAAGGAGCTGCTCGGCCTGTACGTCACCGCGCACCCGTTCGAGGCGCATGCCAAGGAGTTCGGCGATCTCCTGACGCCCATCGCCAAGGCGCTGGAGTCCGCCGACCGCATGCCGATCCGCGTGGGCGGCACCGTCACGGCCGTGAAGCAGATCATCACGAAGAAGTCCGGCGAGCCGATGCTCTTCGCCACCATCACCGACACGAGCGGCCAGGCCGAATGCCTCGTCTTCCCGAGCGTCTTCAAGGAGAACGGCGCTGTCTGGATCGAGGGCGCGAACCTCGTCGTGACCGGCAAGATGTCGCGCAAGGACGACGAGCCGAAGTTCCTGGCCGACCGCGGCTGGCAGATCACGCCGCAGACCATTCCCGTCTACAAGGCGCACTTCAAGGGCGACCAGGTGAGCTCCGAGATGATGCTCCAGATGCATCGTCCGCCCGCGCCGACCGGAAAAGGGGAGGTGCGCATCACGCTCCCTTCGAAGCTCCCGCCCTCCGCCGTCGCGAACCTGAAGGCCGTGCTCGCCAAGTATCCCGGCGGCACGCGCGTCGCGCTCGACGTCCGCGCCGAGAACGGCTACCAGCGCGTCGAGACCTCCTACCAGATCGACCCGTCCCACGACGCCCTCGCCGCCATCGAGAAGCAGATCGGCATGGGGAACGTGAAGATGCTCCAGGGTGTATGATGGTGAGCGTATGACCGAAGCTGAGTTCGCGAGGAAAGCGGAGGCCATCCGGGAAAGCTTCCGCGGGGCGCGTTTCGACGAACGGACGGCCGATGAGCGAGGTTTCGCGTCCGTCTTCGAGACGGAAATCAAGCCGAAGCTCATCGGCCAGGTCGAGACGAACCTGAAGCTGGCCTTGGAGAAGGAGCGGCGCGGGCGGATCGCGCGCGTCGTCACCATCCCGCTCCTCCCCGTCCTGCCGCTCATCCTCCTGATCTGCACGCCCCTGGTCATCCTGAGCATCCCGGAGGAGGCCGCCCAAACCCAAGGGATCAGCATCGCGGCCCTGTCGATCGCCGCCGTGATGTTCGCCTGGGGCCTGTTGGCCTTCCTCTTCATCCTGCAGATGTGGGCGAAAGGGCCGATAGTGAAGGACCCGAACCAGCTCATCGTGATGGAGAAGCTGCTTGAGCGCTTCGGTTGCCGTCTGGTGCGGGAGCCGAGCTACTATGCGTCGTACGCGCCCATGCGGTCGCCGATCCTGCCGGAGTGCACCGACGTCAGGCTCCTGCCCGACAACATCACGGGGGTCTTCGACGGCCGTATCCCGTTCACGGCCTGGCGCGCGACCGCGACCTTCAAGACCGGCAAGAACACCCACGCCACGACGTTCCGCGGCTGGTACCTGCGGATCAAGCTTCCGTTCCGATTCTCCGGTACGACGTACGTCCGCGAGCGTGGCGCGAAGTTCCAGCTGGGACACGGAGCGCGAGGCATCGGGCTGACGGAAGTCCAGCTGGAAAGCCCGGATTTCTCTCGCGCGTTCGTGGTCTCTTCGGACGATCAGCATGAAGCGCGTCTTATCCTGCCGCCCGACGTCATGCACCACCTGTCGGAGAGCGTCGGCAAGTTCCAAGGCGAAGGGGAGCTGTTGGTGGGTTTCGCCGGTGATATGGCGCATGTCTGGATGCCCGGCAACCGCACGGAACTGTCTGACTGGCGCCTCTTCGACGTCGACGGCCTCATCAAAGACCTGCATGAGAGCTTCGCCGAACTCGCCGAGATCCGCGCCTTCCTCCGCGACATCGACGTCATCGCCGAATCCGAAGGCTTCCGCGCCCAAGCCGCCAAGAACGGCCGCGCCGCCTGATCCCCCATCCCCTCAGAGGGCATCGGCCGGGCGCCCGCGCGCGCAGCGTCCGTTCCAACGGCGAACAACCCCTTCCCGGCGCCAGCGCGCGGGCGCCTGGCCGGTGCCCTCTTGACATTTCTCCCGTTTTCGTCTAAGGTGCCCGGTCCTGGATTGGGGAAGCGAGCCCCCGTCCGGGGGCTCTTTCTATCGTTTTGGAGGCATCGTCATGCAAGATCGCCCGAAGATCCGGCCCGAGACCACCCAGGAGCTGCTCGATACGGCCCTGGACTCTCGTCGGCTCGGGGGATATTCCCGAGCCAAGCGTATCGTCTCCCGCCTTACGGGGCGGGACATCAAGACGCTCAGGGATATGCGTGACCTCTTCTCTTCCATGCTGGAAGAAGATGCGCGCGCCCTCTTGGCCGGACTCCGGGTCCGCATGCCGGACCTCACGAACGACACGGTCCACGCGACCGTCCTCAGGACGCAGAAAGCCGCCTAAAAAACGGCTTTTTTGATTTTTGGGGCCGTGGTATAACGGGGTGGAATTAACGCATGCTATGGAAGACAACCTGGAACGGAGCCGGGCGGAGGAACTGAAGCGCTACAGCCGCGCGGGGATGATGGAGAAGGCCCAGATCGAGAACGAGGTCTTCGACGCCGAACGCGGAGTCCAGGAACGCCCGGACGACGAGGCGTCCGCCCTGCGCCTCGAGGTCGCGCGCAAGAAGCAGGAACTTTTCCTCGCGGAACACGACAACGCAGGCGCCTTCCAGTTCAAGAAGTTCGGCCGCCGCATCCAGGAGATGTTCGAGCCCGGTCCGGACGGGAAGCCCGGCATCGAGGCGGACGAGTCCGGCGAGCTGAAGATGGCGGAGTCCCTGAAGGACCGCCGCTTCATGCTGGTCAACATGGGCGAGCTCGACCGCTTCAATAAGGAGGGCGGAGGCCACGCCGCCGGAGACGCCGCGCTCGGCGAGACCGCCGCCGCCGTCGAGAAGGCCGTCAACGAGGCGCTCCTGCAGGAAGGCGGCAACCTGAAATCCGACTACCAGATCTACCGCTACGACGGGAACACCTTCATGGTCGACATCGCTTCGCTGCCGCTCAAGGAGTTCGGGGCGCTGGTGGCGAAGATGCAGGAGGCCGAGCCGAAGGTCGAGGGCGTGAAGGACGCCGCGCCGCTCACGGTGCGCGGCCTCGATTTCGCGAACGTCATCGAGCTCGTGAACCACGTGCAGGCGGAGCTCCCGAAGGAAGGCAAGTTCGAACCCGGCGAGGACGCCGCGCGCGAGATCGTCGAGGTGATGAAGCGCGCCGGCGATTGGGACCTCGAGACCAACAAGCTCTTCACGCGCGCCGAGCGCGTGCGCTCGAAGATCGAGGCGGCCGAAGCCCTGCCGGAGGGCACCGAGGAGGAGAAGGCGGCGAAGGACGCCGCGCGCAAGGAGGCCTCGGACTTCTTCGAGAACTACGCGAAGAAATCGTTCCAGGACTCCGAGTTCGGCACCTACGAAGGCTTCAAGGCCGCGGTCGCCGAAGGCCGCTACGCCGGCGCGGCCGAGGAGATTTCCGTGCGCACGGTCGAGAAGCGCTTCGCCGGCGGCCGCAAGGTCGACGACGCCATCAAGGAGACGATCGACGCGCGCGTCCGCGCCCGCAACATCGCGCCGGACATCCAGCCGTTCGAGGGCGCCGAAACCCCCAAGGCCGTGGCCGCCATGACCGACGGCGAGCGCATCATGACCGCGAAGCGCGAGGCGATGGAGGCGGCCGAAGCGCTGGCCGCGGGCGCGTCCGGGGCCGAAGGCGAGATGCTCGCGCTCAAGGCGCAGTCCGCGCGCCTGGAATACCAGATCGAATCCGCGCGGCGCGACAAGGGCACGGGCCTCCTGGGCCGCGGCGTCCACTATGAGCACCTCGAGAAGGCGCTCGAAGAGGGGAAGGACGTCGCCACGCTGTTCGTCGACATGGGCTTCCTCAAGTATTTCGACCAGATGGGCGGCAGCGAGGTCGGCGACGTCGCGCTCAAGACCGCCGCCTCGCTCATGGAGGAGGCCGTGAAGCTCGCCGGCGTGCAGGGCACCGTCTACCGCTACGGCGGCGACGAGTTCACGATCCAGGTCGAAGGCGGCGACGCGGCCGCCCGCAAGGTGGAGTCGGCGCTCGAAGAATTGCGCGAACTCTCCGCGCCGATCCCGGCCGGCGCCAAGTCCCGCGACGAATATGCGCCCACGCGCCTCGCCTTCAACTACGGGCGCTCGGACCGCAGGATGTTGGAGGACCTCCACGGCCTCGCCGTCCGCGACGGGAAGTATTCGCCGGACGAACTCGCGGACCCGGCGCGCGTCAGCAACGCCAAGGCGGAGCTCATGACCCAGGCCGCCGACGTCGGCATCGAATACAACAAGGCGTTCTCGCGCTTCGAGCTTCTCATCGGCGAATTGCGCTCGCCGGAGTACGCCTCGAGCGAAAAGCGGCGCATGCAGGTCGAATCCATGATCACGTTCTCGGGCAAGGCGATCTTCGCCGAGGCCGGCGGCAAGGAGAAGCTGATGGCCCTGGCCGGTTCCGAACTGGAAGGGGACGCGCTCGACGAGCAGATCATCGACTTCGTGCTCGAGAAGGTCACCGAAGCGCGCGCGAAGGAGAGCGGCAAGAAGGAAGTCCTGGACGCGCTCCTCGCCGCGCAGGTGAAGGTGGCGTTCCTGACCGACCGCCTGAAGGACATGGAAGGCATCGTCGACATGCAGGAGCACCGCATCGCCAAGCTGCAGGAATCGCTCCGCAAGGCGGAAGACGAGCGCCGCAAGGCCATCGAGGCGCGCAGCGCCATCGATCGCGCCGCCTGATGGCCCCGCGGCCCGGGGGTGTGCTATACTTGAACCGATATGTCGCCCAGGAGGAAAAAGGCGGCGGACGAGGGGACGCCCGGCGAGGGCGCCCTTGAGGCCGTTCCGAAAAAGAAACGCACGACGAAGAAGCCCGCGGCCAAGAAGCCCGCGGCGCCTCCTGTCGCGTACCCGGGCCTTCCGCCGGAGCAGAAGCTTTCGTCGATGATCGACGTGGTGCCGAAGCCTGCTCCGAGCCCCGCCGTCGCGCCTCCGCCGAAACCGGCCGGCACCAGCATCCCTATCCAACCCTCCGCCCCCGCCCCGCAGAGGATCTCCATCGAACCGGAGATCCGCCTCGGCGAGGAGCCCGTGAACGACGAATGGCCGCCGATGCTGCACAAGGACGACGCGGACCTTTCCGTCCCGCCCAAGGTCCTCCTCCAGAGCAAGCGCATGCCGAAGATGGAAGTCGAGGACATCCTCGAGGAACCGGAAGACGAGCATGAGGCCGACCGCGAGGATCTGCGCCCCATCGTGAAGACCGGGCTCTATCGCAAGATCGCCGTCGCGTTCGTCGCGCTGGCGCTCATCGTGGGCGTGCTCGTCATGTACGTGGCCTACGCCCGCGCGACCGTCACGGTGCATCCGCGACGCGCCGCCGTCACGACCGAACGGGTGCTGACCGTCACCGCCGAACCCGACGGCGCCGACGAGGTCCGCGGCGAGGTGGCCGAGGTCACCGTCGCGGGGGAGAAGACCGGCGAGCCTTCCGAAGCCACCGTCGCCGACGGCATCGCGACCGGCTTCGCCACCCTCATCAACGAATCCGACGCCGATCAGACGCTCGTGGCCACCACCCGCCTCCTCACGCCCGAGGGCGTCCTGTTCCGCATCAAGGCGCGCGTCAACGTGCCGGCGAACGGACGGATCAAGACGGAAGTCTATGCCGACCAGCCCGGCGCCGAAGGCGACATCGGCCCGTCGCGCTTCACCATCCCTGGCCTGAACGCCGCGCTCCAGCAGGTCATCTACGCCGAGAGCGACGAAGCCATGAAGGGCGGACGCGTCTCGACCGGCGTCATCAGCCAGGCCGACGTCGACCGGACCGAAGCCGCGCTCCGCGAGGAGCTCGTCGCCCAGGCCAAGGAAGAGCTCGCCGCGAAGATCGAGGGCGCATGGTCCGGAGAAGCCTTCGAGGTGGAGGACGCCAGCCGCTTCCAGTCCGCCGCCGCCGGCGAGACGGCCGACGGCGTCACGATCCGCCTGACCCTCCGCGTCCGCACGGCCGCCTTCGACGCCGACAAGGCCGTCGAGATCGCCGGCGAGGACTTGCGCCGCGGCCTGACGTCCGACCGCGAACTGGTCGGTGTCAGCGCCGGCACCGCGGAATACGAGGTCGAGGACATCGACGCCGCCGCCGGCGAAGCCGCGCTCCGCGTGGCCGTCCGCGGCGAATCCCGCGTCTCCCTGGAGAGCCCGCTCTTCGACGCCACCAAGCTCCGCGGCTTGGACCTCGACGCGGTCGGCGAATACTTCGCCGGCATCGAGGGGGTCGAGAAGGTCGACGTGAAGTTCCGGCCCTTCTGGATCAAGCGCATGCCGGACCTGGCCGACCATATCGAGTTCAAGATCGAAAAGTAGGCAGAAGCCCCGCGAAAGCGGGGCTTTTCGGTTTTCGGCCCCTTATGCTAAGGTAAACCGGTAATCGTATCCTGAAACGCCTGCTATGGCAGCGAAAAAACCGGCCGACTACGACGAATTGGACCGGATGCGGCACTCGTCCGCGCACCTCCTGGCTGCCGCGATCATGAGGATGTTCCCGGACGCCAAGCTCGGCGTCGGTCCCGTCATCGAGAACGGCTTCTATTACGACATGCAGCTCCCGCGCCCGCTCACCACGGACGATTTCAAGGCGCTCGAGAAGACCATCGCGGCCCTCAAGGCCGAGAACCTCGACTTCCGCCGCGAGGAGATGCCGCTCGACGACGCCATCGCGTTCTTCAAGGAGCGCGGGCAGGACTTCAAGGTGGACCTGCTGACCGACCTCAAGAAGCACGGCACCACCAACCTGAAGGACGAGGAGGCGCAGGATCTCGGCGACGCCGCGACGGCGTCGCTCTACTGGACGGGGGACTTCGTCGACCTCTGCCGCGGCCCGCACGTCGAGCGCTCCGGACAGGTCGGCGCCATCAAGCTGAAGAGCGTCTCCGGCGCGTTCTGGCGCGGCAAGGCGGAGAACGCCCAGCTCCAGCGCGTCTACGGCTGGGCATTCGCCACGCAGGAGGAGCTCGACGCGCATCTCAAGATGCTCGAGGAGGCCGAGAAGCGCGACCACCGCAAGATCGGCAAGGAGCAGGGCCTCTTCACGTTCTCCGACCTCGTCGGTCCCGGCCTGCCGCTCTGGACCCCGCGCGGCACGATGCTCCGGGAACTGCTGAACGACTACGTCTGGGAGCTCCGCAAGGTCCACGGCTACCAGAAGGTCGCCATCCCGCACATCACGAAGAAGGACCTCTACGAGACCTCCGGCCACTGGGCGAAATACGCCGAGGACCTCTTCAAGATCGAGACGCGCGACAAGCACCTCTTCGCGATGAAGCCGATGAACTGCCCGCACCACACGCAGATCTTCGCGTCCGAGCCGAAGAGCTACCGCCAGATGCCGGTGCGGTACTGCGAGACCACGATGGTCTATCGCGACGAGCAGACCGGCGAGCTTTCCGGTCTCTCGCGCGTCCTCTCCATCACCCAGGACGACGCGCACGTCTTCTGCCGCATCGACCAGGTCCGCGAGGAGGCGGAGAAGATCTGGGACATCATCTCGAAGTTCTACGGCACCTTCGGCTTCGAGCTCTCGGTGCGCCTTTCGCGCCGCGATCCCGCCCAGCCGGAGAAGTACCTCGGCGCGCCGGAGGATTGGGAGAAGGCGGAAGCCTCGCTCCGCGAGATCGTCGAGGCGCGCGTCGGTTCCGCCTGGACGGACGGCCCCGGCGAAGCGGCCTTCTACGGCCCGAAGATCGACTTCATGGCCAAGGACTCCATCGGCCGCACCTGGCAGGTGGCCACGATCCAGCTCGACTTCAACCAGCCGCGCAGCTTCGGCCTGGCCTTCACCAACGAGAAGGGCGAGAAGGAGCAGGTCCTCATGATCCACTGCGCCATCATGGGCGCCATCGAACGCTTCATGAGCGTGATGATCGAGCATACCGCCGGCTTCTTCCCGACCTGGCTCGCGCCCGAACAGCTGGCGCTCCTGCCGGTGGCCGAACGCCACCTCGAGCCCGCGGCCAAGCTCCGCGACCTCTTCGCCGCGCGCGGCCTGCGCGCCTGGCTCGACGCCTCCGACGAATCCGTCGGCAAGAAGGTCCGCGGCGCCGAGAAGATGCGCGTGCCCTACGGCCTCGTGCTCGGCGACAAGGAGATCCCTGAGAGCGGGGAGTGGCACGACGGCGTGAAGCTCGCCGTGCGCGTCCGCGGCACGAAGGACGCCGTCGAGATGACGCTCGGCGACCTCCTGGCGCGGATCGCGGAGGAGACCGTGACGCGCGCGCTCAAGCCCTGAAACCGAAACCCCGCCTCATCGGCGGGGTTTTTCGTTCCGGATCAGCGGCCGAGGATGCGGCTCCAGAGGGAGCTCTTCCGGTCGGCGGCCTTCTTCTGTCCGGGCTTGAGCGCGGCGTAGGCGGCGTCCTGGCGCTCGTCGTGGCGTTCGCGGTGGACGTTGCCGATCTGCTTCTCGTAGTCGGAAAGGCTCTTCTGCGTCTCGCGCAGTTCGGCGCGGAGCTTGCGGGCGGCCCACCAGCCGGCGTGCTCGAGTTCGCGGTCGAGGCGCGTCTTCTCGATCAGCAGGTAGCGGAAGTCGTTGACGTCGAACATCTTCGGGTTCAGCTCGCCCTTGGCGATCATCGCTTCGGCCTGGCGCACGTTGGCGTCGACCTCGTCGGGCGTCTCCACCAGGGATTCGGCCTTGCCGCCGCGTTCGATCGTGGCGCGGGCCTCGGCCATCCGCTTGGCGTCGTCCTCTTCGCCCTGCTTGAACCAGGCCTCTTCCTTCTCGGTGAATCCGGACGGCGCGAGGGGCTCCTTCGCGGCGGCCTCCTTGGCCTCGCGCTTCTTCCGCGCCTCGTAGCCCTTCGAGAGCGCCTCGTCGGCCTGCTGTTTCAGCCCGAGCTTGCGGTAGCCTTCGGCATCGGTCAGGACCGGATGCGCCTCGCGGTAGGCGGCGAGCGCGCGCTCGTCCTCGCTCAGCTCCTTGTCGTCGTCTTTCGCGTGCTCGATGCTGATCTCGGCGTACGGTTCCTCCTCGGCGGAGATCACGTCCTCGTCCGCGACTTCCACGGGCGCCTCGAGGGCGGCCTTGGCCTTGGCGATCTTCGCGTCCCACTCGCTCTCCTCGGCCGTCTCGCGGACCATGTCGAGCGCTTCCTGGACCTCCGACTTTCCGGACGGCGCCTCGAGATCGGCGGATCTCTTGCCGGTGCGCTTGCGCGTCTTCTTCTCGTGGACGCCAGGGAGCGAATCTTCCGTCGAGACGGGCTTGGCGATCTTCAAGGGTTCATGTTTCGCCTCGGCGCGCTTCTTCCTGGCTTTCGGGGTCTCGGCGGCGGTGGTTTCAAGGTCGGAAACGTCGAATTTGCGGCTTTCGTTCGGCGCTTCAGCCATCGGCGCTTCGTGGTGTCGTGCGCGGGCCATAGGCGTGTGGATGAATGGATGATTTCAGGCCTAGTATAGCAAAGAAGGCCGTTCTTCGCTAAGGTGCAAGCCTATGCCGCCGAAGAGCCTGCCGCGGATCGTCGTCATCGTCGGTCCGACCGCGTCCGGAAAATCCGCCCTGGCCGTGAAGCTGGCCAAGAAGGTCGGCGGAGAGATCGTCTCCGCGGACTCGCGCTTGCTGTACAAGGGCATGGACATCGGGACGGCGAAGCCGACCCCGAAAGAGACGGCGGGCGTCCCGCACCATCTCATCGACGTCGTGCCGCCCTCGAAGACGCTGACCTTGGCGGACTACAAGCGCCGCGCCATCCGGGCCATCCGCTCCATCCTGAAGCGCGGCCGACTTCCGATCGTCGTCGGCGGCACGGGACTGTACGTACGCGCCATCGTCGAGAACCTTGAGATCCCGGAGGTGCCGCCGGACCCGGCCTACCGCGCGCATTTGGAAGGGAAGGGCGCGGAGTGGATCCTGAAGAGGCTGAAGAAGCTCGATCCCGATTACGCCGCGCGCATCGGCCCGAACCCGCGCTACGCGACGCGCGCGCTGGAAGTCATCCGTGCGACCGGCAAGCCCTTCGGCGCCCAGCAAGGGAAAGGGAAGCCGCTCTTCGACGCGCTCGTCGTCGGCATCGACCCCGGCAAGGAGGAACTCGATCGCCGCATCGCTCGCCGCGTCGACGCGATGCTGAGGGCGGGTCTCGTCGAGGAGGCGCGGCGGCTCGCGAAGCGCCACGCATGGGAACTTCCGTCCATGAGCGGCATCGGATATCACGAGCTGAAAGAGCACCTTGAGGGAAAACGGGGGCTCGCGGAAGCTGTCGACGCCATCAAGGCGGACACGCGGCGGTACGCCAAGCGCCAGATGACCTGGTGGCGCCGCATAAATAAGGTCGAGTGGTACGGGCGTCCGGAAGCTGTCCTGCGCCGAGCCTTAATTTGGCTCAAATAAGCGAAATAAGCGTCATGGCCCTTGCGGGAAGCCTTATTTTATGCTATAGTAAGCGCAGAATTCATAACGATCCCGTATGGAACCCACCATGGGTTACTGCGTGAAGTGCAAGGAAAAGCGCGAGATCAAAGACGCGCAAGAGGTCCAGATGCCCGCCAAGGGCGGCAAGACGCGCCCTGCGCTCAAGGGCGTCTGCCCCGTGTGCGGCACCGGCATCTTCAAGATCCTGCCTTCCAAGGCCGCCTAACCCTTCCGCATCCCCTTCGCCACGCGCGAAGGGGATTTCGTTTTCGTCCACATGGGAATCTTGAACCGCCCATGGCGCGGTGCTAGAATCCTCCAGTCCGGCAGAGGGCCGCAGGTTTTTTCGGAGCGTCGGCTACTTCTCACGCCGCCGCACTGATTCTCAGGGGACGGGCGCGCCTCGTCGCGGTCGTCCGCAATCCTGCGGCCCCTTGCCGGAAACGAAAGGACCCCTCGCGGGGTCCTTTTCCGTCTTCAGCCTTTGGATCCGAACAGGCGCTTGTACCAGGGCTTCTTCGCCTCCGGCTTCTTGGCGGCGGCCGGGATCGGCGGCGGTTCCGCCTTCTTGCGAGGGCCGAGATCGCGTTCGGCCTGGTTGGCCCAGCTGCTCTCGGCGTCGATCTTCACGTCCTCGGGCGGAAGCTCGCGGAGGACGCTCGCGCCCAGGGCGCGGCGCGCGCGTTCCAGCGCCGCCTTGTCGCGCTCGGCGATGGTCTTCCGGATCTCCGCCGTCGCGGCCGCGGAGGCTTCCTCGCGCTCGCGCCGCATCGCGTCGTCTTCGCGCGTTTCGGAGAGTTCCTGGAGGCTCTCGAGGGCCTCCTTCATGTCCTTGTTCTCCGGCGTCGGCGGCGGGACTTCCTTCAGGAGATCCTGCGGGAGCTCCTCGATGCCGTCCTTCGGATCTTCCTGCGGCTGCCAGGCTTCGGCGGCGTTGCTGCGGGCCATATGCGTGGTGGTTAGACGTTACCGAGTTTCGCTTCGAGGATCTCGCGGACGAGGTCGGGCTTGGCCTTGCCTCGCGTCTCCTTCATGACCTGGCCGACCAGGAACATGATGGCGTTCTTCGTGCCGCCCTTGTAGTCATCGACCACCTTGGCGTTCGCGAGGATGACGTTGTCGCAGGCGAGCTCCAGGTCGCCGACGTCGGAGACCTGCTCGAGCCCCTTTTCGGCGACGATCTGCGAGGGGTCCTGTCCGGCCTCGAGCATCGTGCGGAGGACTTCCTGGGCCGCGGTGCTGTTGATCTTGCCCTGATGGACCATCGCGACGAACTCGGCGAAGTCTTCGGGCGTGATCTTCATGATGCGGATGTCGGAGCCGATTTCGGAGAGCATGCCGAGGAGCTTCGAGAGCATCCAGCCGGAGACGAGCTTGGCGAACTTCGCCTTCTGCGCCTCCCAGGGCTCCTTCTCGTCCGAGGCGTCGAGCCATGCCTGGAGTTCGGACATGACCTTCTCGGTGAAGTCCGCGAGGTAGGGGTTGTCGACGATCTGCTTGGCGTCGGCCGGGGTGAAGGCGTATTCGTCGCGGAAGCGCTGGCGCTTGGCCTCGGGGAGCTCCGGCATCCTGGCGCGCACGTCCATCTCGATCGAGGCGAGCGCGAGCGGGGGAAGGTCCGGTTCCGGGAAGTAGCGGTAGTCGGCCATGCCTTCCTTCACGCGCTGGAGGACGGTGATCTGCTTGTCGTCGTCCCAGCCGCGCGTCGTGGTCTGCATCGGCGGCGTGCCGGCGTTCCAGAGGGCGGTCTGCCGGACGATCTCGTATTCGAGCGCGCGCTCGACGGACTTGAAGGAGTTCAGGTTCTTCACTTCCGTCTTGGGGTTGAAGCGCAGGACCGTCTCGCGCTCGACGGCGGGGTCGTCGATGACCTCGCGGAGGCTGACGTTCGCGTCGCAGCGCAGGTGTCCCTTCTCCATGTCGGCGTCCGAGACGCCGAGCGTGCGCATGATGAGGCGGAGCTCATGGAGGAAGACCTTGGCCTCGGCGGGGGAGGCGAAATCCGGTTCCGTGACGATCTCGGCCAGCGGCGTGCCGGCGCGGTTGAAGTCGACGAGCGACGAGGCGCCGTCGGAAGCGTGCTGGAGCTTGGCGGCGTCCTCTTCGAGGTGAAGGCGCGTGATGCCGATCGTGAAGACCTTCCGTTCTCCTTCCTTGGCGAGCGGGTTCTCGAGGGTCATCTTGCCCTCGACGCCGACAGGCTTGTCGAACTGGGAGATCTGATAGCCCTTCGGCAGGTCGGGGTAGAAGTAGTTCTTGCGGTCGAACTTCGACTCCTTGGTGATGCGGCAGCCGAGGGCGAGCGAGGCGAGCGTGCCGAACTCGATCGCCTGGCGGTTGGCGACGGGGAGGGTGCCGGGGTGGCCCATGCAGACGGGGCAGACGGCGGTGTTCGGCGGCGCGTCCTCGGCGCGGTTGTCGCACCCGCAGAACATCTTGGATTTGGTCTTGAGCTGGACGTGGATTTCCAGCCCGATTACGGGCTCCAAAGTCATAGTATGGCCACTCTAGCAGGTGTTTCCGCATAAAAAAAGACCCCGTGAGGGGCCGTTCGGACGGTGCGTCAGGCCGCCAGCGCCTTGCTGACTTCGGCCCAGACGAGCTCGTGGATGTCCTCCGGGGGGAGGAGCTTGCCGTCCTTCACGCATTCGATCAGGACGAAGCCGGGGAACGTGCGGGCGAGCTCGAGGTAGGTGGCCTCGGCGCGTCGCAGGTGCTCGACGTTCTCGTGGCCGTCCTTGGCGTTGCCGCGGCCGTCGATCAGCGAGATCGAGATGTCGGCCGGGACGTGCAGGATGATGTTGAGGTCGGGGCGGGGGATGCCGAAGAACTCGTGCTCGAGCGCGTCGTTCCACTTGAAGAACGCGGTGCGCTTGGCCGGGTCGTCGATCTTCGAGCCTTGGTGCCCCATGTTCGAGCCGGAATACCGGTTGGCGATCATGTGGCGCCCCTGCTCGAGCTCGGCGAAGTCCCCCTCCTTATAGGAAGCCCACCGGTCGACGGCATAGAGCATCGAGGCCTGTTCGGCCGGGACGTCCAGCGGAGGGCCGAATTCGCCGTTCAGGTACGCCTTCACGACGATGCCGGTCTTCTTCTCGTAACGGGGGTAGGAGAGCGTGCCGAACGGCTTGCCTTCCTTCGTGCCGCGCGCGACGAGAAGCTCGGTCTGCTTGGTCTTGCCGGAGCCGTCTCCGCCGTCGATGACGATGAGTTTGCCTCGCGGCATGGTTCACTCCTTGGTTTCGAGCGCGGCTTCCTTGACCCTCTGCTTGGCCTCGGAATCCGCGCGGCTCCAGAAATACTCGCCGTGATCGGCGAACTTCATGGCCGCGCCGCGCCAGGCGGAGCGGGCCGCGACGGCGTCATGCATCATCGCGCAGATCCGGCGGTAGGACGGGTGTCCCTGCGGGGTCGTGCGCAGTTCGATCATGTGCATGAGCGCGCGGTCGTTGATGCCCATGGTCCAGCGGACGCGGGAGCCGTGGAGCGTCGCATAGGACGCGGCTTCGGGGAACTCCTCGCGGAGCGCCTCGTGGAGCGCGATCGCCTTCTCGACGCAGGCCTCGGCCTTGGCGGCGTATCCGGCGCGGACGAGGTCCTCCGGCATGTTGAAGCCGAGCGTCGGCGTGAAGCGCTGGCGCGACTGCGTCATCATGCGGTGGCGCTCCAGGTCCTTATAGGTCCCGAAGTCGGTCACCAGGTCGAAGGTGTAGCGGTAGCCCGCTTCGAGCGCGCGGCCGGGGCGGTCGCGGCGCGTCTTGCGGTCGCCGATGTACGTCTCGCGGATGAGGACCTTCTTTTCCTCCGACAGGCCGCGCACGACGTCGCGGATCTGGCGCAGGGGGTGCGGCAGGTGCGGGTAGAGCATGAGCGCCATGGCGAGGTTGTCTTCCTCCGCGAGGATGGCGTCCTCGACCGACTGCGCGTGGATCACCCGGCCGGCATGGATGGCCTTCGTGATGAAGTCGCCGCCGCGATCGAGCAGGTCGACTTCCTTGCCGTCCTCCGGCGCGAGCCCGGCGAAGAGGACCTTCGCGAGCGTGTCCATGTTCGCGCGCGTCGCCATGGCGTAGGCGTTCGGCTTGGCGCGCTGGACGTAGCGGGGGATGATCTTGGCGAGTTCGGACTGCGCCTTCGCGGCGAGGGCGCGGACCTCGTCGATGGGGGACGAGTGGCAGTGCGTGAGCACGTTCTGGAAGAAGCGGCCGTTGCCGAAGACGCCCACGTTGGTGAGGGTCGCGATCGGCAGGAGGGCGCGGAGCGTGTCGCAGGCCTTGGTGCGGATGTCGGAGTTGTACGTGATCGAGAAGGCCTTCCTGTGCTTCTCGTCCGTCAGCTCGGCCAGATGCCGCTTCACGCCGTCGCCGACGACGTCGTACGAGGCCTCGTCGATGGACTTCAGGCCCATGTAGTAGGCCTTCATCGGCTCGACCAGCTCGCAGTACGTCGCGAAGATGAAGTCCATCGTCTCGACGTACGCCTGCGCGTGCTTCGAGGCCATGACCTTGGCGTCGCGGCAGTAGCGGAAGTTCCCGTCGTCGCCCTTGCGGTCGTAGAAGACGTAGCGCGTGGACTGCTCGATGGGCGAGCCGCCGATGCGCCGGTCCTCGATCTCCTTGGTGGCGAGGATGGACATGTTCTCGAACGACATGTGCGTGCCTTCGAGCTCGCCGACGGAGTCGTCGCCGAACGCGATCAGCACGCGCTCGATCAGGTCGCCCGCCTTCACGACGTCGATGTTGCCGTCCTTGATGAACTCCTTGAGGAGCGTCTCGCGGAAGCCGCCCTGCGCCCGGCTGTACCGGGCGTAGACGGCGCCGACGATGCCGGGGAGGTTCGTCACGGCGAAGATGTCGCCCTCGGTGTCGGTGACGTACTTCGAAAGCTGCGCTTTTTCCTCGTCCGAGAACTTCATAGGTGGCTCCTTTACCCTTGAACGAAAGAACGGTGCGCCTATCTTCGCAGAAGCCGCACCGCCCTACAAACCTGAGTTATCAACAGTCATTTGCCGGTCGAACCGAGGCCTCCACGGGTCGTTTCCGAGGCCGCTTCGCCCTCTTCCCATTCGGCGCGGTCGACGCGGACGAAGCCGGCCTGGCATACGCGATCGCCCTTCTTGAGCTCCACCGGCGCGTCGGTGAAGTTCATGACGCGGAGCTTCAGCTCGTCGCCGGGGCCGCAGAAGTCCTGATCGATGATGCCGATGCCGTGCGGCATGGTGAGGCCCTTCTTCACGGGCGTCGACGAGCGGGGAGCGACGAGGAGCATGTAGCCGTCGGGGACGCAGAAGACGAGGCCGGTCGGCAGGTCGGCGATGGCCTTCGGCGCGATCGTGGCGTCCTCGACGCAGACGAGATCGAAACAGCACGCCCCCGGAGTCTCGTACTTCGGGAGCGGCACGTCGTCGCGGAGGCGGGTGATGCGGGCTTTCATGGGCGTGTCGTTCCGAGCGAAGCCGAGGAACCCCTTTCGGTTCATACGAGGCAAGCGGTTCCTCCGCTCCTCGCTGCGCTCGTCGGTCGGAATGACGGTTAGGAGGAAGGGTGCAGCTTGTTGCGATGCGGGTGCGGGTGGTCGAAATCGCCGGCCTTGATGTAGTTCAGGATGGATTCCATCGAGGTGTAGAGCTCGGCGAAGTCGCCGTCGTTCGGGACCGTGAACTCGGCGCGCGCGCCGATCTCCTTGATGGCGAGTTCCGTCGGCAGGAGCTCCTCCTTCTTGAAGTCTTCCAGCGACATGTCGGATTCGCCGGCCTTCTCGCCGCGCTTCCGCGCGCGCTGCCAGCGGATCTCGACGGGAGCGGTGACGTAGATGAGATGGAAGCCGGGGAAGCCCTTGAGCGCCACCATGTCGGCGTCGAGGCGGATGCCGTCGACGACGATGATGTCATGCGCGTCGGCCTCGCAGTCCTTGGCGACGACGCGGGCATAGAGATCCTGGCCGAAGGCCTCGCGGGTGAGCGTCGAGAACTTGGTGAGGTTCTCGCGCGAGAGCGGCAGGTACAGGCGCGCGACGCATTCCTTCATCGCCTTCGAGAAGGTGTGGGTGGAGGCGCCGTATTTCTCGGTCAGGAACGCGGCGACGGTGCCTTTGCCCGCCGCGGCTTCGCCGACCAGTCCGATGATGATCTTGTCGTTCATGCCTTGGAGACGTAATTCTCGAGAGGGGCCGTGAAGGCCTTGGCGAGCCGTTCGGTCCATTCGGGCGACGGCTGGTAGAAGTCGAAGGCGACGCTCGCGTGCTTGAGGGCTTCGACCACCGCGGCGGACCGGTATTCCGCGCCGGCCACGATGCGCTTCACGCCGGCGACGGCGGCGGCCTTGAAGCAGTGGTGGCAGGGGGAGTGCGTGGTGTAGAGCGTGGAACCGGTCGTGCCCTGGCCGCCCAGGACCGCCGCCTGCAGGAGGCAGTTCTCCTCGGCATGGACCGTGCGGATGCAGTGGCCGTTCTCCATCTGGTGGCCGTCCGCTCCGTCGCAGTGCGGCATGCCCGGGGGCGCGCCGTTGTAGCCGGTCGCGATGATGCGGTTGCCTTTCACCAGGAGCGCGCCGACCTGGAGGCGGTCGCAGGTGCCGCGCGTCGCCACGATCTTGGCGATGCTCATGAAGTAGTCGTCCCAGGAAGGCCGTTGGGTGGTGGGCATATCGTTCCAACCTTAGCGTTTTGACGCCGGCTCGGCAAGTATGATGAGGTTGCCTCGGTCCTTTCGGAACCGAAGGAGGTTCGAGAGACTTCCATGAAGCAGCGACGCTTTTCCGACGCCCAGATCGCCCGGATGCTCCGGGCCGCCGCGGCGCTCAGGGACGTCATGGACGATCCCGACGCCGGCTACCGCGATTTCCTCTTCGGCAAGTGGGCCGTGCTGACGGACGACGTCCGCCGCGAGCATGCGCTCCGCGATGCGGAGCGCGCCGCGATGTTCGTCGCCCCGCGCGTCCAGCTCCTCAACCTGATGCGCTGGAACGCCGCGCGCGGCTGGGGCTTCACCGACGACGACATCGACGATCTCGCCCGCGAGGTCCCGCCGGCGCCGGAAGCTCCGGCCGACGGCAAGCTCCAGCTGAAGGTGTTGGTCCTCGAGATCGGCCTGCCGGACGGGCGCGACGGCACGCCGGGCGTCCGCCGGACCTTCGACGAGCTCATGGCCGTCCTCGTCGCCGAACAGGGCTTCAGGCCGTGCCACCTCTTCGGCCTCGCCTCCGACGTGCGGCTCGCGCTGGCTCCCGGCCACGTCCATCGCCCCGGCCTCGGCTGGAGGGTCATCGACCTCGGACACGGCTGGCCCGAACCGGACCCGCAGTGCGTGCGGCTCTGCGGCACCTCGCCGTTCAAGCTGCCGCCCGGCACCGAGCGTCCCCATGCGGGGATCCTCGCGGCGGCCGCGCACTTCCCGCTCTGGATCGCGCGCATGGACGGCCGCATCGTGCCGCGCGTCTGGCTCCCGGGCTACGAGCTCCCGGGCGTCCCGCATGCGCTCGGCCACCTCGGCATCCGGCGCCTGGCGCATCATCCGCGCTTCTCGCATGACGGGAACGCCCCGTTCCTCTACTACGGCTGGGACCACGTCCCGTTCGACGACCACGCCGTTCCGGTCTACGCCGACGCGGAAACGAAAACCGACCCCTGACGGGGCCGGTCTTTTTTCTTTCGCTTAGACCGTGCGGATGGCCGGACCCATGGTGGTCGCGACCGTCACGTTCTTGAGGAAGACGCCCTTGGACGAGGAAGGCTTGGCCTTGCGGATCGTCTCGAGGAGGACTTCGTAGTTCTCGGCGAGCGCCTTGGCGTCGAACGAGACCTTGCCGATGACCGTGTGCACGATGCCGTAGTCGTCGGTCTTGAAGGCGAGCTTGCCCTTCTTGAGTTCCGAGACCATCTTCGTGACGTTGGTGCCGACGGTGTCGGACTTCGGGTTCGGCATGAGGCCCTTGGGACCGAGGACCTTCGCGACCTTGGCGAGCTTCGGCATCATGTCCGGCGTGGCGACCGCGAGGTCCCACTCGAACTTGCCGGTCTTGGCGATCTCTTCGATCGTCTCCTGCGTGCCGATGGCGTCGGCGCCGGCTTCCTTGGCCTCCTTCTCCTTGTCGGCGGCGACGAAGGCGATGACCTTGCGGGTCTTGCCGGTGCCGTGCGGAAGGACGATGGTGCCGCGGACCTGCTGGTCGGACTTCTTCGGGTCGATGCCCAGGCGGAGGTGGACTTCCACCGATCCGTCGAACTTCGTCTTGGAGGTCTGCTTGGCGAGCGCCATGGCTTCCTCCGTGCCGTAGATCTTGCCGGGTTCGATCAGCTTGGCCGCTTCGACGTACTTCTTGCCTTTCTTCATATGAAGCGTGGTCAGTCGTACCCCGAGCCTTGGCGCAGGGGTACTCCCACGTGCTTAAACGTTAATGCCCGCATCCTAGCGGAAGCGGGCATTCTTGGCAAGGGCTAGGCCTGCTTGCCGTTTTCCCCCATCTTGAGCTCGGTCTCGCGCTCCTTCTGCACCCACTTGAAGTGGAGCCAGAACAGGGGAGCGGCCACGATCAGCATCGAGAGGCTCTGGGCCAGTTCGCGCTGGCGGTCGGCGGCCTTCTGGTCGGCGATGGCCTTCTCGCAGTCGGCCTTGCGCTGGGCCTTCTCCTCCGCCGTCAGTTCCTTGGCCGGTTCGCCGTCCTTCACGGGCTCGACCGGCATCGGCCGGGGCTCGTAATAGGTGAGGCCGGACTCGTCGCACTTCGGGCCGTAGGCGCCGTCGGCCTTGGTGAGGACGTACGTCTTCATGGTCAGGTTGACCAGCGAGACGGCCGCGATGACGGTCATGATCAGGAAGATCAGCGTCGCCGCGTAGAAGTAGATCTGACGGATGGTGTTCTTCATATACCGCAAGCGTGCCAAATGCGGGGCTGAAAGTCAAAAAAATGCCATGGACCGATTTGCGTCAGCTGACGCATTTTCGTCCACGACGAAAAAAGACCCTCGCGGGTCTTTTTCTCCGTTACGGCTTCACCTCGAGTCCCATCTGGCGGGCGGTGCCCTCGATGGTGCGCATGGCGCTCTCGATGGAGGTGGTGTTCAGGTCCGGGAGCTTCTTCTCCGCGATCTCGCGGATCTGGGCCTTCGTGACCTTGCCGACCTTCTCCTGGAGCGGCTTGCCGGAGCCCTTCTCGAGGCCGGCGGCCTTCATGAGGAGGGTGGACGCCGGCGGCGTCTTGAGGACGAAGTCGAACGTGCGGTCCTCGTAGATCGTCAGGACGGCGGGGATGATGTCGCCGGCCATCTTGGCGGTGGCGGCGTTGAACTTCTGGACGAAGTCCGCGATGTTCACGCCGTGCTGACCGAGGGTCGGACCGATCGGCGGGGCGGGAGTCGCCTTGCCGGCGGGGGCCTGGACCTTCACGATCGCTTTGACTTTCTTGGCCATAGGATTTTTTGCGGTGAATCTGTCGTGTTGCTTTGGAGAGAAGCCGGCTTAACGCCGCACCGCGCAACGACGGGAATATAGCAGGACTTCCGCGGATTGACAAGAGGGGAGGCCCGGCCTACCGTCGAGGCGGGACCTTGCTCCCGAAAGGAGTCGCACGTGCTCGAAACGCTCCAAGCCCTGGCGGCCTTCGCCGTCGCCGGCCTCCTCATGCTCGCCTTCCTGCCGCTCTGGCCCTTCGGCATCTGGGCCATGATCGAATGGCAGCGCGCGGAGATCGCGCCCGACCTCCCGCTCGCCTGAAACGCGAACGCCCCGGCATCTGCCGAGGCGTTTTTTCGATGAACAACGGCGTTGTTCCCGCGTTCAGATCTTTTTCACCTGGAGGAAGTCGAGCTCGATGGAGGTCTCGCGGCCGAACATGTTGATGAGGACCTTGATCTTGCCGCGGGCCTCGTCGATGTCGGCGACCTTGCCTTCGAAGCCCTTGAACGGGCCGTCGGCGATCGAGACGGGCGCCCCGACCTCGACGTCGATCTTGTACTCCGGCTCGTCCACGCCCATGCGCTTCTGGAGCGACTTCACTTCCTCTTCGGAAAGCGGGGTCGGCGTGGTGCCGGTGCCGATGAAGCCCGTGACGTTCGGCGTGTTGCGCACGACGTACCAGGAGTCGTCGGTCACGATCATCTCGACCAGCACGTAGCCCGGGAAGATCTTCTCCTCGACGGTGCGGCGCTTGCCGTTCTTGATCTTGATCTTCTTCTCCTTCGGGATCATCACCCCGAAGATCTTGTCCTGCATGTCGAGCGACTCGATGCGCTGCTTCAGGTTGTCGGAGACGTTCTCCTCGTAGCCGGAGTAGGTATGGATGGCGTACCAGCGGCGCCCCTGTTGGAGTGTCTGCTTCGGCATAGCCTTAGCCGGCGATCAGCGCCGAGAGGCCCTTGTTCAGGCCGAAGTCGAGCGCGCCGAGGAAGACCGCGGTGCCCACGGACACGGCGATGACGATGAGGGTCGACATGATCGTCTCCTTGCGGGTCGGCCAGGTCACCTTCTCGAGCTCCTCCTTAGCCTCATAAAAGTACTTGACGAGCTTGTTTTCCTTGAGGTTCATACGCGCGAAGTTTTTTAAAAGGACCCGGGTGGGGTCCTGTTCGCTCCCTTTATAGCACGCCTGCGGCAGGATGTCAAAAGCCCCTCGTCGGGGAGGGGCTTTCGCGCCTAGATGTCCAGGTTCTTCACCTTCTTGGCATGGGTCTGGATGAAGTTCTTGCGCGGTTCGACCTCGGAGCCCATCAGGATGTCGAACACCTGGTTGGCCTTGTCAGCGTCGTCGACCGTGACCTGCTTCATGACGCGCGTCGTCGGATCCATCGTCGTGCTCCAGAGCTGGTCGGGGTTCATCTCGCCGAGGCCCTTGTAGCGCTGGATGGCGATGCCGCCGACGGAGGTGACTTCGCCCATCTCGCCTTCGCCCGGCGCGTCGGAGGAGGCTTCGAGTTCGGCGTTCGTCATCTCTTCGGCCGGCGCCTCCTCTTCCTGCTTCTTGCCCTTGGCGGCCTTCGCGTCCTTCTTGGCGTTCTTGGCGTCGAGCATCTCCTTCAGGATGGCTTCCTTCGCGCCTTCGTCGTAGGCGTAGCGGACGTCCTTGCCGGACTGCAGGCGGAAGAGGGGAGGCTGGGCGATGTAGAGGTGGCCCTGGGTGATGAGGTCGGGGAGGTAGCGGTAGAAGAGCGTGAGGAGCAGCGTGCGGATGTGCGCGCCGTCGACGTCCGCGTCGGTCATGAGGATGATGCGGTTGTAGCGCAGGTCCTCGATCTTGAAGGCCTCGCCGATGTTGGTGCCGATGGCGATGATGAGCGACTTCACGGCGTCGTTGCCCAGCATCTTGTCGAGGCGCGCGCGTTCGACGTTCAGGATCTTGCCGCGGAGCGGGAGGATGGCCTGGAACTCGCGGTTGCGGCCCTGCTTGGCGGAGCCGCCGGCGGAGTCGCCCTCGACGATGTAGAGCTCGGAGCGGGCCGCGTCCTTGGTGGAGCAGTCGGCGAGCTTGCCCGGGAGCGTGAGCCCCTCGAGCGCGCCCTTGCGCAGCACGGTGTCGCGCGCGGCGCGGGCGGCCATGCGGGCGCGGGCGGCCAAGAGGCACTTCTCGAGGATGGCGCGGGAATCGGCCGGGTGCTCCTCGAGGTAGATCTCGAGCGCTTCGGCGAAGGCGGTGGCGACGGCGGGCTGGACCTCGGGGTTGCCGAGCTTGGCCTTGGTCTGGCCTTCGAACTGCGGCTCGGAGACCTTGACCGAGATGACGGCGGTGAGCCCTTCGCGCGTGTCTTCGCCCGTCAGGTTGTCGTCCTTCTCCTTCAGGTAGCCCTGCTTGCGCGCGTAGGCGTTCAGGATGCGGGTGAGCGACGTGCGGAAGCCGGCGACGTGCGTGCCGCCTTCGGGGTTCGAGATGTTGTTGGCGAAAGCGAAGAGCGTCTCCTTATAGTCGTCGACGTACTGGAGGCCGATCTCGATGTCGATGCCGTCGACCTGCTTGTGGCAGTAGAAGATGGAGTCGTGCTTCGGCGCCTTGGTGCGGTTCAGGTGGCGCACGTACGACTGCACGCCGCCCTCGAAGTAGAAGCAGTAGGTGAAGACGTCCTTCGGGTCGCGCTCGTCGATGAACACCATCTTGATGCCCTTCGTCAGGTACGACTGCTGGCGCATGCGGTCGAGGATGACCTTCGGGTTGTATTCGGTCGTGGTGAAGATGGTGCCGTCGGCCTTGAAGGTGACGGTCGTGCCGGTGCCCTTGGCCTTGCCGACCGCCTTCACCTTGCCCTGCACCTTGCCCACCTTATATTCCTGCACCCAGAGCTGTCCGTCGCGCTTCACCTCGGCCTTGAGATACGTCGAAAGCGCGTTGACGACCGAGGCGCCGACGCCGTGGAGTCCGCCCGAGACCTTATATCCGCCGCCGCCGAACTTGCCGCCGGCGTGGAGCTTGGTGAAGACGAGTTCGAGCGCCGAGACCTTGTAGTCCTTGTGCGTGTCGACCGGGATGCCGCGGCCGTCGTCCTCGACGGACACGACGTCGTCCGGCTGGAGCCGCACGGTGATGGTCTTCGCGTACCCCGCCATGGCTTCGTCGATGCAGTTGTCGACGATCTCCCAGATGAGATGGTGGAGGCCTTCGGGGCCGGTCGAGCCGATGTACATGCCCGGGCGCTTGCGCACCGGATCGAGGCCTTCGAGCACCTGGATCTGCTGGGAGCCGTATGCGGACGCGGGCTTCTTTTCGTCTTTGGCCATAGCGGTGGGAGAGGTTAGAACGACCTTATGGTATACTTTATAAGGTATGGCTGACAAGCAGTTGGGCGGCTTCGAATCCGTCGGCGGCGTCACCGAGTCCGAGCTCCGCTGGAGCGAGTGGTGGGTGAATCATCGCGATCAGGTCCGCAAGGCCGCGATCGGCGTTTTCGTCGCCTTCGACGCGATCCTGCTCATGATCGGCCTGTGGGGTTTCGCCGACTGGCTGGCGCTGGGCGGCTTGAAGGAAGAGCAGGCGATCCGCCAGATGACGGGGCCGAACTACGGGCGCTTCGCGGGCGTCGGTCTCCAGGAGGTCCAGCTCGGCGCGCCGTTCGTCCTGCCGGGCGCTTCGGGGAAGATCGACATCCTGGCGCCCATCGAGAACCGCAATGAGCGCTTCTGGGCGGAGGTCGAGTACCGTTTCGTGGTCGGCGGCGTGGAGCTGCCTTCGCTCGAGACGTTCGTCCTGCCCGGCCAGGCGAAGTACCTCGCGTACCTCGGCGCGCCGGCCGACGGCGGCGCTTCGGTCGAGCTCAAGATCGAGCGGCGGCTCTGGCATCGCGCCGGCACCTTCGGCGCCGAATCCCAGCAGGCGGTCTACGACACGCGCCTCGACATCCGCGCCGAGAACCCCGTCTTCGTCCCGTCCGATCCCTTGGCCACGACGCCCGTCTCGCGCGCGGACTTCACGCTCGCGAACCATACGGCCTTCGGCTACTACGACATCGATCTCCTCGTGCTGCTCTACCGCGGCGACGCGGTGGTCGGCGTGAACACGCTCCGCGTCGACCGCCTCGATGCGGGGGAGCGCCGCGACATGCAGCTGTTCTGGTACCAGGTCCTGCCCCTCGTCTCGCGCGTCGAGATCGTCCCCGACATCAACATCTACGACGAGAGCGTCTACCGCTCGCCGGCGGATTGACAGGGACGCGAAGAAGGCCGTACGTTCCGCGTACGGCCCTTTCTTTTTCCAAGGAGACGCGATGGATCCCTTGTTCCCCCTCGTCATGCTCGCGGCCATCGCAGGCGCCGCGGCGCTCGCCCGGCGTTCGGTCCGACGGAGCGGAACGGACGGCGGCCTGCGCACGTCATGGAAGGTCATCTGCTACGTCTGCGCGCGCGCCCGCCGCCGTCTCGAACCCAGCTGCGACGAATGCCGCTCGGCGCGGATGATGCCGCTCTCGAAGTACCAGGCGGAAGGCGGGGGCACGGGTTTCGGCCTGGATCGGGACGGCCCGTTCGTCGCCTCGCTGTGCGAAGGGGAGTGGACGCCGTCCGACGACCCTTCCAACCGTCCGGCCGGACGATGGCATGCGCCGCTCTTCGATCTCGACTTCGAGGTCGCCTGGCGGCCGGTCACCCGGCGGCTAGGTTTCAGGAAGACCGTGCCGCGCGCGGCGTGGCTTCGGCTGCTGCATGGCATGGAGGAGGAGAAGCTCATCCCGCACGGGTTCGCCGGACGGGAAGCGCGGCGGCATGAACGGCGTCCGGACGTCGAGGGCATCGAGGGCTATCGCGCCTCGTCCGACAGCGGCCTGCTGACGGACGCGTCCGTCTGCCTGTCCGTACCGGCCAACCTCGTGCCGTCCGGCACGCCCGGTCATCACCACCTCTATCTCGAGACGCGTCTCGACTGGGACGCGTATCTCAAGATCATGCGCCTCATGGTCGACGCCGGGCTTCTCGAGAAGGACTGGGTGGACATGAGCGAGCATCGCAGGATGGCGATGCTCCGCAAGCCGCAACATAAAAAGGTCCCGACCTGATCGGGACCTCTTTTTTCGTTCAGCACGATCCGGGCGGGCTTTGGATGACGCTGTCCGGGAAGCCGAGCGCGCCGAGCACGGCGCCGAGCTGCTTCACCGCGTTCTCCTCCGCCTCGCGCAGGATGCCGGCGGCGCAGGCGGCGTCGCGGATGGACTGTTCGGCCGCGAGGCGCGCCTCCGATTCCAGGTCCTTGTCGCCGCGCGCGAGCAGGCCCTGGTCGCGGTCGTAGACGCGCGTCTTCTCGTTGTCGAGGCGGACCGAGAAGATCTCAGGGGCGGGGAGCTTCACGCGGAGCCCGTCGCCGGCCTTCTCGATGTCGTCCTCCGTGAGGCCGCTCAGGTCGTAGCCGGCGACCACCTCGCCGTTCGCGATGAGGAGCAGCTTGTCCCCGAAGAGGATGTCGCGCCAGGGTCCGCCCTCGTCCTTCCGCGCCTCGATGATCTTCTCGATGCTGAAGGACGACGTCTCGAGCCGGCCGAGGCTCCGCATCTCCTGGACGACGGCGTCGCGGCCGGCGTCGATGACCGTGCCGCCGCCCTTGCCGCGGGTCATGAGCCAGGAGGCCGAGCCCGCTCCGAGGAGCAGGGCGATGAGGGCGATGATGATCGTGGTGCGCATGGTTGTCTTTAGGGGTTCGTTCGACTAGTATCGTAGGGAACTTTCGCGCATGCTGCAACGCACGCTGAACGCCTACCGCAAATTCGACTGGCTGCTGCTCGGCGCCGCCGTCCTGCTCACGGGTCTCGGGCTCTTGGCGCTCTACTCGATCGGCCTCGGCGTCGAGACCGACTTCGCGAGCTTCCGCAAGCAGCTCTTCTTCTTCGCGCTGGGGCTCCTCGTCGTCTTCGTCGGCGGCGTGAGCTTCCATTACCGCTGGCTGGCCTTCATCACGGTGCCGATGTACGCGGGCATCACGACGCTCCTGGCCGCGACGCTCTTCTTCGGCCAGACGATCCGCGGCACGCGCGGCTGGCTCTACCTCGGGCCCGTCGGCTTCCAGCCGGTCGAAGTCGCGAAGGTCGTGCTCATCGTCCTCATGGCCAAGTTCCTCGCCACGCACGGCCGCTACACGAAGGACATCCGCGTCGTCATCCAGAGCGCCGTGACGGTGGCGGTCATGCTGCTGCTCGTCGTGCTTCAGCCGGACCTCGGCGGCTCGGTCATCCTCGCGTCGATCTGGTTCGGCACGGTGCTCATCTCCGGACTCCGCGCGCGGCACCTCCTCACCATGTTCCTCGTCGCGGCCGTCTTCTTCATCGGCGCGTGGTCGTTCCTCCTGCGCCCGTACCAGAAGGAGCGCATCATGACGTTCATGGATCCGACGAGCGACCCGTTCGGCCAGGGCTACAACGTCACGCAGTCGGTCATCGCCATCGGCGCGGGGCAGTGGACCGGCCGCGGCATCGCCTCCGGTTCCCAGAGCCAGCTCCGCTTCCTGCCGGAAGCGCGTACGGACTTCATCTTCTCGGTCATCGCCGAGGAGCTCGGCTTCGTCGGCGTCGCCATCCTGCTCGGACTCTTCGCCATGGTCTTCCAGCGGCTCTACGTCCTGGCGCGCTCCTGCCGCGACGACTTCACGCTCTTCCTCGTGATCGGCACGTCGGTGCTCTTCGCCGCCGAGATCTTCGTGAACATCGGCGTCGCCTCCGGCATCCTGCCGGTCACGGGCCTCGCGCTGCCGTTCGTGAGCTACGGCGGCAGCTCGCTCATCATGCATTTCTCGCTCATCGCGCTCATGCAGAACATCGCCGTACGGCGTTCGTGAGGGTGAACAAGAAAGATGTTCAGCATCGTCATCGATGAACGGCGCGCGTCGCGAAGGTTGACGGGCGCCGCTTCTTCTGATAGGTTCCGGGCAGCACCTTGAACACCAGGAGCGATCGATGGCGGACGGCGCCGACTGGCCCTACGGATTCCGAGACGATCCACCGACGAGGAGGACACCCATGAGCAAGAGCATCATCGCCTTCGCAGGCCGGAACGGCTCCGGGAAGGGGACCGCGACCACGCATGCGGCAGGGCTGCTCACCGCCCCGAAGCACACGTATTCCGACGTGCTGTACGAGATCCACCAGGCGTGCGGCGTCCCGCGCGAGAACGTCGCGCGCCCCACGCTCCAGGAGCTTTCGACCGTCCTTCGGGAGCGCTTCGGCCAGGATTGCCTGGCTCGCGTCATGGCCCGGAAGTGCGAGCTCGCCGCTTCGGCGCACGTCACCATCGACGGCGTCCGCCGGCTCGACGACAGCGACCTGCTCGAGTCCGCCTACGGCGACCGCTTCATCATGGTCTGGATCGAGGCTTCGGCCGACGTCCGCTACGCGCGCCTCAAGGAGCGCAAGGAGAAGGCCGGCGAGCAGATGATGTCTCGCGAGGACTTCGACGCCCAGGAGATGGCCGAGAGCGAGCGCCAGCTCGACCTCGTCCGCGCGCGCTGCCGGATCGTCATCGACAACGACGGCAGCTACGAGCGGCTCATCGCGCAGGTCGAGGCGCTCGTCGCCACGCTCATCGACTTCGGTCCCGTCGCGCACGGCTGACCCCACGACGTCCATCACGGACGTCTTTTTTGTTTTTCCGGGCATGGATCCCGGCGTTCGCCGGGATGGCTGCGCCAGCATGGTCGCGTCGTTTTAAGGCTGGCTCGCCACTTATCCCCTCGACAAGGGTCGACAAAAATGGTATAGTGTGGTCGTAAAACAAACGTTCGTCACAAGACTGCGTATGGCTCCGCTTTCACAATCTACGCCGAGCTATTATCAGGACGGCCTCCGGATGATCTCGTTTTGCCCCATGTGCGAAACGAACTACAATCCGATGGAAGCCCGGGTCTTGGGAGAGAAAGAGGACGGCCACCTCCTGCACATCCGGTGCAAGAAGTGCTGGAACTCCATCCTCGCGCTCGTGTTGGTCTCCAACGCCGGCGTCTCCTCGGTCGGCCTCATCACCGACCTGACGTACGACGACGTACGCAAGTTCAGCAAGCACGAAGCCCCCGTCACCACCGACGACGTCATCAGCGTCCACCAGCTGCTGACCGACGACGGCGAGAAGGACTTCATCGACGCGGTGCTCGAGTACATCTAACGTCCGTCCGGCCAGGAAGGCTTCCCCTTGACAGGGGAGGCCTTCTTTCGTATCATCCGCCCATAACGATTAATCGCAGAGTAGCCCTATGGCGATGGAAGCGATCAAACTGGCCCTGAAGAAGCGCGACGCTTCGGTGAAGGCCAAGAAGCTCAGGCTGCAGAGCCTGGTCCCCGGCGTGATCTACGGACACGGCACGGAGAACAAGAACGTGATGGCCGACTACAACTCGTTCCACAAGGCCTTCAGGGCCGCGGGCGAGTCGACCCTCCTCGACCTCGAGATCGAGGGCGACGGCACGGTGAAGGCGCTCGTGAAGGACTGGCAGGTCGACCCGCTGTCGAACCGCTACACCCACGTCGACTTCTACCAGGTCAACCTGAAGGAGAAGCTCAAGACGGAGATCGCGCTCAACTTCATCGGCGAATCGCCGGCGGTGAAGGAGCAGGGCGGTTCCATCGTGAAGACCCTCGACAGCGTCCTGGTCGAATGTCTCCCGACCGACCTGGTCCACTCGATCGACGTGGACGTCTCCGTCCTGAAGTCGTTCGACGACATGATCACGGTCAAGGACCTCGCGGTCCCCGCCGGCATCGAGATCCTCGAGAACGCCGACGAGGTGATCGTGAAGATCGAAGCCCCGATGACCGAAGACCAGCTGAAGGCGATGGAGAACGCCGCGCCGATCGACGTCACGGCCGTGAAGACCGAAGCCGAAGTGAAGGCCGCCGCGGAAGCCGAGAAGGCCGCCGCCGAAGCCGCCGCCAAGGAATAAGATTCCCGGAACGACGAACGCCCCTGTCAGGGGCGTTTTCGTTTGGACGCGACGAGGATGCGCTCGTCGCCGTGGAGGTCCTTGCGGACTTCGATCCCGGCGCCCGGCAGGAGCGCGGCCGTCATGCGCCGGAGCTCCGCGAACTGTCCGGGATCGGCTTCGAGGGCGAGGAGCTCGGGTCCGCGCTTCCACCGCGCAAGGCTCTTGTACAGCGCGCGGTAGTGGTCGAGCCCGTCCTTGCCGGAGACCAGCGCGAGCTTCGGTTCGCGCAGGCGCACCTCGGGGGCGGCCTTGGCCCACGACGCGAGCGGCAGGTAGGGCAGGTTGGCGGCGAGGATGCGGAAGCCGCCCTTCGGTTCGGGGAGCGTCATCTTCAGGATGTCGTGCCGGCCGAGGCGGACGCGCCGCCCGAGCTTCAGCGCGCGGGCGTTCAGGCGGGCGACGTCGAGCGCCCGCTTCGAGATGTCATAGAGGACGGCCTTCGCCTTGGGGAGCTCCGCGGCGAGGGTGAGGCCGATCGCGCCGGAGCCCGTGCCGATGTCGAGGATCTCCGACGAGCCGTTCGGCGCGGCGGCGAGGACGGCTTCGATGAGCAGTTCCGTCTCGGGCCGCGGGATGAGGACATCCTTCGTCACGCGGAACTTCCGTCCGTAGAACCAGCGCTCGCCGACGACGTAGGCGAACGGCTCGTGCGTCGCGCGGCGGGCGATCATCGCGGCATAGGCCTTGGCCTCGGCGGACGGCACGGCGTCATCGGCATGGCCGACGATCCAGGCGCCGTCCCTGCCGAGCGCGTGCGCCAAGAGCGACTCCGCTTCGCGGCGGGGTTCGGGGATGCGTGCGCGCTTCAGGCGGTCGGCCGCCGAGGCGGCCAGTTCGCGGACGGTCATATGCGGACAGCCTACGGGAAAAAAAGAAGCTCCGCGAGGGCGGAGCTTGGGGGAAAGGTTGGAGGCGGAGCCCAACGACGTCGCAGGAGCCGACGTGGCGGGTAAAGGACCCTCGCCTCCATGAAAGGGGTCCAGGAGCCGGCGGGCGAACTCCGCGCGGAAGATGCCGATGGGGGGAGGGGTTGGCATCCATCACGCGCAGGTCCGGCGCCGCCGGTCCCGGACCGAAACGAAGGTTCGTAGGCAGGACCATACACGAGGTCCGGCCCTCCGTCAAGGGCGGGCCTCAGGAGACGAAGCGCGCGCGGGCCGCCTCCAACTCCTCCGGCGTGCCGATCGGCATCCAGGACGTGGAGGCGAGGATGCGCACAGGAATCTTGTTCAGGTGCTTCTCGAGCGTGTGCGGCAGTCCGAACTCGCCGCCGGGCGTCATCCCGGGTTCGAGCGCGAAGAATCTCTGGTCGAGCAGGCAGGCGCCGACGTAGACGTCCTTGGCCGGGAGCGCTTCGGCGTCCTTCTGGAAGACGATGCGGTCGAGAAGCCCGTTCCGGGACGCGAGATGGCTGTACGGGCTCGGGTTCGGCACGCGATGCGCGAGCATGGTGAAGGGGTCCGAGGCGGCGAGGCGTTCGAGATCCTCCTTCGCGTACAGGTCGTCGCCGTTCAGGGCGAGGAAAGGCGCGTCGTCGAGGTGCGGATGCGCGCGCATCAGCGCGTCGTACGTGCCCAGGAGTTCGGATTGCTCGACGAAGCGGACGGCGGGGACGCCCGCGAGATGGGCGCGGATGGCGTCTCCTTTATAACCGACCACGACGATCGTCTCGGCGACGGACGCCGGAAGCGCCTCCAGCGTGCGCTGGAGGATCGGCTTGCCGCCCACCTCGATCATCGGCTTCGGCAGGTTGTCGGTCAGCGGCCGGAGCCTGGTGCCGAGGCCCGCCGCGAAGATGACAGCCTTCATCGTCTTCTTTCTTATTTCTCAAAAGGGTACGGGAGCGCGTCCGCGAGCGCAGCGTCCGTTCCGACAGCGAAATTCCTCTTCCCGGCGCCAGCGAGCGGACGCGCTCCCGTACCCGTCATTCCTCGTCCGCATCGTCGCCGGTCCCGAAGGTGCCCGCGCGTTCCGCTTCGTGGAGGGCGCGGAAGATGTCGTCGAGTTCCCCGGCCAGGATGCCGGGGAGATTGTGCCAGGACTTCTTGATGCGGTGGTCGGTCAGGCGGTCCTGCGGGAAGTTGTAGGTGCGGATCTTCTCGGAGCGGCCGCCGGTGCCGATCTGCCCGAGGCGCGCGGCGTCCTGCGCGGCGCGGCGCTTCTCCTCCTCGATGGCGAAGAGGCGCGCGCGGAGCACGGCCATGGCCTTCTCGCGGTTCTGGATCTGGCTGCGCTCGTCCTGACAGCCGACGATCATGCCGGTGGGGAGATAGGTGATGCGCACGGCCGAGTAAGTCGTGTTCACGCCCTGTCCGCCGTGGCCGCCCGCGAGGAAGGTGTCGACGCGGATGTCCTTGGGGTCGATCTTGATGTCGATCTCCTCGGCCTCCGGCATCGCCGCGACGGTCACGGTGGACGTGTGCACGCGGCCGGCCTTCTCGGTCTCGGGCACGCGCTGGACGCGGTGGACGCCCGTCTCGTACTTCATCTCGCGGTAGACGTTCTTGCCCTGCAGGCTGAAGATGGCTTCCTTGAAGCCGCCCAGGTCGTTGCGGCTCTCCGAGATGGCGGCGACCTTCCAGCCCTTCCGTTCGGCGTAGCGGACGTACATGCGGAAGAGTTCGCCGGCGAAGAGCGAAGCCTCGTCGCCGCCGACGCCTGCGCGGATCTCGATGATGGTGTTCTTCTTGTCGAGCGGGTCCGGTTCCACGAGCGCGTCCTCGAGCGCGAGGCGCGCCGAAGCGAACGCTTCCTGGAGCCGCGCCGTCTCCGACTCGGCATACGCGCGCATCTCGGGATCGCTCTCCTCCTTCAGCGTCTTCTCGGCTTCGGCGACGGCCTTCTCGAGCGACTCGTAGCGCTCGGCGATCTCGAGCAGGTCGCGCAGGTCGCTGTACTCCTCGCCCAGCGAGCGGGATTTCCGGGTGTCCGAAATCACCTCCGGCGTGGACAGGAGCCTTTCGACTTCGGCGAAGCGCGCGCGCTTCTTCTGGATTTCGGTGAGGAAGTTCATGCGGGTTTCAGTATAGCTCAAGATAAGCAAAACCCCGCTTCAGCGGGGTTCTGCGACGAAGCTACTTCGCGGCCTTGGCGGCCTTCAGCGCGGTGCGCTTCACGGTGCGGGCCTTCTTGCCGGTGGCCTTCGTGCCTTCGGCGGCCTTCTTCGTGGTGCGCTCCTGGAACTTCTCGACGCGGCGGGAGGTGTCGATCAGCTTCTGCTTGCCGGTGTAGAACGGGTGGCAGGCGGAGCAAAGTTCGACATGGATCTCCTTGACGGTCGCGCCGGTCGTGAAGGTGTTGCCGCAGGCGCAGGCGACCTTGGCTTCCGGGTAATACGTCGGGTGGGTTTCCGCTTTCATAGGGAAGACGATTGAATACGACGGGGAGCATAGCAGGGCTTGGCGGAGTTGGCAAGAGTGGGCTAGGGTAAGGGACGGAAGGAGGCCCCATGCCCCGCCTCGTCGCCTGCCTGACCCTCGCCTTCACGGCCGCCCTTTCCTGCGCCGCCCCGGCCACGACCGGCGACGCCAAGCCGATCCCGGCCGCTCCGGAATCCCTCGCCAAGTGCCTCAAACGCAAGGGGATGCGCCTCTTCGGCGCCCACTGGTGCAAGCCCTGCCACGACCAGCTCGAGCTCTTCGGCAAGGACGCGCCCGACGTGCCCTATACCGACTGCCAGCCGGAAGGCACCTTCGGCAACATCCCGGAGTGCGACGCGCTCGACATCCAGAACTACCCGACCTGGCGCTTCCCCGACGGCTACAAGGCCCTCGGGGTCCGCTCCCTCAAATGGCTCGCCGAATCGAGCTCCTGCCCCCTCCGCTAGGGGGCTTTTCTTTAGCCTTGACAGTCCGCGAGGCTTTCCCTATACTCCGAGCATTATTAACCTCACATTTCCGGCGCGACTCCTGGGAACGGCCATCCTGCCACGTGGCGCAAGGATACGGCCGCCCCTGCCGGGAAGGTGATAAAAGGAGTAACACTCTCTTTTATGTACGAGATCCCCGAACTCGTGGAGCTCTTGAAGACCGGCGCCCATTTCGGCCACCAGGTCTCCAAGTGGCATCCCAAGATGAAGCCCTTCCTCTTCGGCTCCAGGAACGGCATCCACATCATCAACCTCGAAGCCACCGTCACGAAGCTCAAGGAAGCGCTCGATGCGGCCCGCGACATGGTCGCGAAGGGCGGCGTCATCGTCTTCCTCGGCACCAAGCGCCAGGCCTCCGGCATCGTCGAGAAGTACGCGAACGAGTGCGGCATGCCGTACATCACGACGCGCTGGCTCGGCGGCACGTTCACCAACTTCCCGGAGATCTCGAAGCTCATCAAGAAGCTCAACGAGTACCGCGCGAAGGCCGCTTCCGGCGGATTCGACAAGTACACCAAGAAGGAGCGCGTCGTCATCGACCGCGAGATCGCGGACATGGAGCGCAAGGTGGGAGGCATCGCGTCCCTCACGAAGCTCCCGGACGCCCTCTACGTCGTCGACGCCAAGCACGAGAAGACCGCGGTCGAGGAAGCGGGCGACAAGAAGGTCCCGATCTTCGCCATGCTCGACTCCAACGTCAACCCCGAGGACATCGCCTACGGCATCCCGGCCAACGACGACGCCGTGAAGTCCATCGAGCTCATCACCCGCCTCATGGCCGAGGCCGTCAACGAGGGCAAGAAGCTCCGCGAGAAGAACGCCGTCGCCCAGAAGGCCGAAGCCGCCAAGGCCGCGCCGTCGGAAGGCGCCTCGCGCGTCATCACCGCGTAAGCGAGCGGACCTCCATTAACCTTTCGTTCCTCCTATGATCGACGCCAAGATGGTTTCCGAACTCCGCGCCATGACCGGCGCGGGCATCGTCGAGTGCAAGAAAGCGCTCGAAGAGGCGAACGGCGACATGGCCGCCGCGGCCGAGCTCCTCCGCAAGAAGGGCATCGCCAAGGCCGGATCCAAGTCCGACCGCCAGACGTCCGAAGGCCTCGTCTACGCCTACGTCCACGGCAACGGCAAGATGGGCGCGATGGTCGAGGTCCTCTGCGAGACCGACTTCGTCGCCCGCACCGACGGCTTCAAGGAGCTCTGCCACGCGCTCGCGCTCCAGATCGCCGCGATGAACCCGCTCTACGTCTCGCCCGACGCGATCCCCGCGGAGGTCATCGAGAAGGAGAAGGAGATCTACGCCGAAGAGTTCATCGGCTCGAACAAGCCCGCCGAGATGGTCGCCAAGATCGTCGAGGGCAAGCTCGGCAAGTGGTACGGGGAGGTCTGCCTCCTGAACCAGGCCTACATCAAGGACGAGGACAAGACCGTCGAGGACGTGGTCAAGGAGTCCATCGCCAAGATGGGCGAGAACATCCAGGTCAAGCGCTTCACGCGCTTCGCCATGGAATCCCACAACCAGGTCCCCGGCTGATCGCCGCGAAAACCGCCCACAGGCGGTTTTTCGTTTCCGCTGGTATCGTGGGGAAGGACCTTTCACAGGAGGAAGCCATGCGCGCGAACACCCTGATCCTGGCCTTCGCGGCATGGACCGCGACCTCGTGCGGCGGAAGCCAGAAGCCCAAGGGCTACGTGCCCGACCCGTCCGACGTCCCGTACGTCATCGACGTCTGGGTCGAGGACGACCCGCGGATGCCCAAGGCGCTCGTCTTCAAGGGCTGCGCGCCCTGGAAGGCGAAGAACGTGACGTGCGTCGAGGCGCCTTCGAAGGCGTTCGCCGACATCCGCGTCTACGCCGACGACGGCGAGTGCGTGCTCATGGACGACATGGACACGCCCGACGATCCCAAGGACGACAAGAAGCGCACCACGCTCGCCTGGGCCTACTCCGGCGGCGACATCAAGATGATGATGCGCTGCCTGACCCAGGAGAAGGGCGTCTACGACGCGCACCAGTTCACGGCGGTCATGACCCACGAGATCGGGCACCAGCTCGGCATCTGGGACCACGTGCCGTACCTGCCGAAGTGCGAAGGCGCCAAGGCGCATCCGTCCGGCAAGAAGGTCTGCGGCGTCGCGGTCATGAACCCGTACTACGACAAGGACGTCACCGTCGTGACGCCCGTCGACGCGCTCGCCTTCGACGTGCGCAACAAGAAGTACTCGGTCCTCGTCGACGACGTGGAGCACAAGGATCATCCGGACTGCGTGTACCGCACGCCCGCCGACCGCCCCTGAACGGGCGGTCTTTTCGTTGACGCGGGCCTCATGGCGCGCTAGCGTCGAGGCGGAGGTGACGCATGCACCGGACGCTCCTGTTCCTTTCGGCGCTCGCCGCTTGCGGCGACGATATCCCGTCGTACGACCTCTACGAGGCCGAACCGTCGGAGTTCCGCACCGCGACCTTCTGGATCGAGCCGCACCCGGAGCTCCCGGCCACGCTCGCGCGCGAGGCCTGCGAGGCTTGGCGCCCGGAAGGCGTGCTCTGCGCGCAGGTCGACGATCCGCTCGAGGCGCTCATCCGCATCCGCGCCGGCACGGACGCCTGCGAGGAAGACGCCGACGGGAACTACGCGCTCGGACGCGCCTGGGTCGGCGGCGAGATCGTCCTCATGATCGGTTGCCTCCGGAAGTTCGGCGGCACGCCGATCTCCGAAGACATCCTTTGGCCGACGATCGCCCACGAGGTCGGGCACCAGCTCGGCATCTGGCACCACGTGCCGACGGACTGCGATGGCCCCGACGTCCCCGCGCATCCCGAGGCCGGACCGGTCTGCGGCACGGCGCTCATGAACCCGATGATCAACCGCGGGCTCTACGGCATCACGCTCCACGACCATCACGCCTACGCGCTGCGCGACGAGGACCTCGCGGTCCTGCGCCTCTCGCCGCACGAAGGCTGCACCTTCACGGCCTCCGACTGAACCCCGAAGCGCGAGCGGCGGGGTTTTTCATTCACTTCACGCTCGCCTCGGCCGCGCCTATACTGTCTGCGTATGTCTCTGTGGAGGGTGAAGCATACGTTATCGCCGGTCGTTGAATATGCGCTCGTCGCCCTGGTCGCCGCATACGGGCTTTTCGGCATCTGGCTTTCCTCGCTCCGCCCGTTCGTCGTCGCCTCCGCCGCGGACGTGACGTCCATCGACGAACCTGTCGCGCTCGACCCCGCGCTCTGGACGCGCCACGACAACCGGACGCTCGGCTACGCGTACGCCGCGCCGCCGGGCTGGCTCGTGGACGACGCCGACCCCCTGCGCGTGCGCCTCGGCCGCTCCTTGAAGGAGCTGGACCTGGCCGGGCGCGAAGGCGGCGGAGTGCTCGTCGAGGCGATCCCGCTCTATGAAGGGAAGGGCATCGCCGACGCCGCGGCGGCCGATCATGCCGGGAGCCGACCCGCGCTCTACGACATCGCCGTCGACGGACGCCCCGCGCTCTTCGCCGCCGGATTCGAACGCGGCCGCGTCCGCCGCCAGACCGCCTACGTGCCGATGGGGGAGCGAGCCCTCGTCATCCGCGCGACCGATCTCGATCCCGCCGCCTTCGCCGCCTTCCTCACCGACGTCCGATTCTATTCCTCTGAAGCAGCGCTAACCCCCACGCCATGATCCGCGTCGCCATCAACGGCTTCGGCCGCATCGGCCGCAACACCTTCAAGGCCTCCTTCGGCCGCCTGAAGAACCTCGAGTTCGTCGCCGTGAACGACCTGACCGACACCAAGACGCTCGCGCACCTCCTGAAGCACGACACCAACTACGGCGCGTACGAGAAGGAAGTGACGTACGACGAGAAGAACCTCTACGTCGGCGGCAAGAAGATCATCGTCTGCGCGGAGAAGGATCCGACGAAGCTTCCTTGGAAGGACCTCAAGATCGACGTCGTCATCGAATCGACGGGCCGCTTCACCGACGAGAAGGGCGCCTCCCAGCACCTCACCGCCGGCGCCAAGCGCGTCGTGCTTTCGGCCCCCGCCAAGGGCGGCGAGATCCCGACCTACGTCCTGGGCGTGAACGGACACGACTATAAGGGCAAGTCGAACATCATCAACAACGCCTCCTGCACCACCAACTGCATCGCGCCGGTGGCCGCCGTCATCCATTCCAAGTTCGGCATCAAGAAGGCGATGATGTCCACGATCCACAGCTACACCGCCGACCAGGTGCTCCAGGACGGCCCGCACAAGGACCTCCGCCGCGCCCGCGCCGCCGCCGCCAACATCATCCCGACCTCCACCGGCGCCGCCATCGCCGTCACCGAGACGATCCCCGAACTCAAGGGCCTCTTCGACGGCCTCTCGCTCCGCGTGCCGACCTCCGTCGTCTCGCTCTCCGACTTCACCTTCGTCGTCGGCAGGAAGACGACGGTCGAGGAAGTGAACAAGGCCATCAAGGCGGCCTGCGCCACCAAGCGCTACGAGGGCGTGATGACGTGGACCGAGGAAGAGCTCGTCTCGTCGGACTTCATCAAGAACCCGTACTCGTCCATCGTCGACGTCAACCTGACGCAGGTGGTCGACGGCGACCTCGTGAAGGTCATCGCCTGGTACGACAACGAGTGGGGCTACTCCTGCCGCCTCGGCGAGATGGTCGAGCGCGTCGGCGCGTCCATCAAATAGCGATGCCGGCCCGGTATTCGAAACCGGTCTACGGCCACGGCATCCCGTGGTGGGTCTACGACCTCATCATCGCCGCGGGATGTTTGTTTTTCGCCTGGGCCGCGAACGTCGTGACGGAATGGGCGGTCCTGCCGCTCCTCGTCCTGCTCTACGGATCGTTCGTCGAGCCGCACCTCTTGAAGACGACGCGCTACGAGATCGGGACGGGGGAGCGGGCGCTGCGCGTCGCCTTCGTCTCCGACATCCACGTCGGTCCCTATAAAGCAAGCGCATGGGTGCGCCGGCTGGCGCAAGCGACGGCGCGGCTGAAGCCCGACGTCGTCCTGCTCGGCGGCGATTTCCTGCACGAGAGCGCGAAGGACCTCCCGAAGCTCCTGCCGCTCAAGGAGTTCTCCGCGAAGCTCGGCGTCTACGCCATCCTCGGCAACCACGACGAATACAAGGCGGACGCCGAAGCGCGCGCCTGGTTCGGCCGCGAGGGCGTGCCGCTCCTCCTCAACCTTTCGAAGCGCCTGCCGCACGCCGGCGGCGAAGTCGCCGTCGCGGGCGCCGACGACGACTGGTACGGCGAGACGGACCTCGACGCCGCCTTCCGCGGCATCCCGGCGGACGTCCCGCTCGTCGCCATGCTCCACAATCCCGACCTCGCGCCGCCCGCCGCCGAGCTCCTCAAGGGCCGGACCGCGCCGACGGTCTTCCTTTCGGGCCACACGCACGCCGGGCAGATCCGCCTGCCGTTCATCGGATCGGTCATGCCGCTGCCGCACCACCTCGGCCGCCGCTACGACCGCGGCGTCTTCCGCGTGGGGGAGGCGACGCTCGTGATCGGCGCCGGCGCCGGCGAATCCGGCCCCCGCGCCCGCCTTTTCTGCCCGCCGGAAATCGTGCATCTTACGGTGCGGTATTAGGCCGTAAATGGTATAGTGGAGCCGATATGGAGGATCCCAAGAGCTGTGAACGCATCGTCATCCTCGGCGCGGGATTCGGAGGCCTTTCGGCCGCCGTCGAGCTTTCGAAACGGCTCGGTAAGCGGTCCGGCTGCGAGATCGTCGTCGTCGACAAGTGCACGCACCACCTCTACCGCCCGTGGCTCTACGAGGTGGCGACCGGCGAGGCGGAGGAAGACCGGCTCAAGGCCGGCATCGCGACGCCGTACGAGGACCTGAGGACGCACCTCGCGGCGCGCGGCGTGCGCGTCGAATACCAGGAAGTCCTCGGCGTCGATTGGGCGATGAAGGCCGTGAAGCTCGCCGACGAGCGCGCGCTGCCGTTCGACCACCTCGTCGTCGCGGTCGGCGCCGTGCCGGATTTCTACGGCATCGAAGGGCTCGAACAGCACGGCCACCCGATGTACACCCTGCGCGACGCGATGATCGTGAACCGCAAGCTGCGCGAGCTGGTCGCGCAGAAGCGGCGCAACGAGATCCCGTTCATCCGCGTGCTGGTCGGCGGCGCCGGCCCCACCGGCGTCGAGTTCGCCTGCGAAGCCGCCGCGTTCATGCGCACGCAGGTGAAGAAGGGGATGCTCGGCGCGGCCGAATACTCCATCGAACTCGTCGAGGCCTCGCCACGCCCGCTCCAGACCTTCCACAAGGACATGTCCGGCTGGGCGCGCGCGCGGCTCGAGAAGCTCGGCGTGAAACTGCTCCTCGATACCTGCATCAAGGGCGCGCACAAGGATCATGTCGTGCTCGCGCCGCGCCCGCTCAAGCCGGGCGAGACGGAAGACATGCTCGTCTGCGACTTCAAGAAGGAACGCGAGAAGGAGATCACGACCGACCTGCTCGTCTGGTGCGGCGGCTTCCGCGCGAATCCGGTCGTGAAGGCGCTCGGCCTCTCCGTCGACGCGCGCGGCAAGATCGAGGTCGACGAGACGATGCTCGTCCGCGGACAGAAATCCGTCTGGGCCGTCGGCGACTGCGCCGCGCTCATGGATCCCGCGAGCAAGCGTCCCGTGCCGCAGCTCGCGCAGGCCGCCATCCACCAGGCCAAGGTCGTCGCGGAGAACGTCGCGAACGCGATGTCCGGACGGCCGCCGGCGAAATACGCCTTCCCGCACATGCACGCGCTCGTCCCGATGGGCGGCGCCTGGGGCATCGCCGAGGTCTTCGGCTTCCGTTTCCGGGGCTACGTCGTCTGGCCCATCCGCCTCGCCGCCGACATCCGCTATTTCATCAAGACCCTGCCGTGGAAGAGCGCCTGGAAGCTCATCAGCGCGCCGCTCACGTCCTTCCGCCGCAACAACCTCTGATATGCCGCTCCGCGTCCTCGAAGACTACCGATCGCTGAAAGGCAAGCGCGTGCTCGTGCGCGTCGATTTCAACGTGCCCGTCGCGCGCGGCAAGGTCGGCGCGGAAGAGGATTGGCGCATCCGCCGCGTCGTCCCGACCGTCGAGAAGCTCCGCAAGGCCGGCGCGCGCGTCATCCTCGCCACGCACCTGGGGCGCCCGGACGGGAAGAAGGTCGCCGCGCTCAAGACCGACGCCGTGGCCAAGCGGCTCTCCCAGCTCGCGCACGCGCCCGTCCTGAAGATCGCGGACTGCGTCGGCGCCGAGGCGGAGGAGGCCGTCGCGGCGATGAAGGACGGCGACGTCGTGATGCTCGAGAACCTGCGTTTCAAGAAGGGGGAGGAAGCCAACGACCTCGCCTTCGCCGAATCCCTTTCGCGGCTGGCGGAGGTCTACGTGAACGAGGCCTTCGGCGTGGCCCACCGCGCGGCCGCCTCGAACGTCGGCATCACCCGCTACCTGCCGTCCTACGCCGGACCGCTCCTGGCCGCCGAGACCGAGGCGCTCACCCGCGCGCTCGAGACGCCCGAGCGCCCGTACCTCGTGATCATGGGCGGCGCGAAAGTCTCGTCGAAGATCGGCGTCATCTCGCAGATGCTCTCCGTCGCGGACCGCGTGCTCCTCGGCGGCGCGCTCATCGCCCCCTTCTACAAGGCCATGAGCCACTGCATCGGCGCGACCAGCTGCAGCGACGAGGATCTCGAAGCCGCCGTCGCGCTCATGAAGCATCCGTATTACAAGAAGCTGATCCTCCCGCACGACGTCATCATCGCCGACCCGAAGGATCCCAAGGGCAAGCTGCAGGTCGTCGATCTCCAGAACGAGCCGTTCGACCTCTGCCAAGACCATGAGGCGATCCTCGACATCGGCCCCAAGACGATCTCCGCGTACTCCTCATATATCCGCTCGGCGAAGATGATCGTCTGGAACGGGCCGCTCGGCTGGTTCGAACAGCCGCGCTTCAGCCACGGCACGCTCGCGCTCGGGCGGCTGGTCGCGGCACGTTCGAAAGGCAAGACCTTCGGCGTGGTCGGCGGCGGCGAAACGGTCCAGGCGCTCGCGCGGACCGGCCTCGCGGACTGCGTCGACCACGTCTCGACCGGCGGCGGCGCCATGCTCGAGTTCCTCGAAGGCAAGGTCCTGCCCGGCATCGCCCCTCTCATCATCGAAGAACGAACCTAACCTTTCCCTATGGAGAACATGCCCATGAACGAAGGATGCGCGTGCGGTAAGGGCGGCTGCGGCCGCGGCCATCACGGTTTCGGCCGGCGCTTCATGAAGCCGATCTGGGGCGTCGTCCTCGCCGTCGGCGCCGTCTACCTCGCGCTCCTCGCGCGCAACGCCGCCAAGGAGCACGACTACATCGGACGGCCCGAATCCCAGCGCGACACGATCGCCATCTCCGCCGAAGGCAAGGTGACGGCGCTGCCGGACATCGCCTCGATCTCCGTCGGCGTGATGACCGAGAAGAAGTCCGTCGCCGAGGCGCAGAAGGAGAACACGGCGAAGATGAACGCCATCATCGCCAAGGTCAAGGAGTTCGGCGTCGCGGACGAGGACATCAAGACCACGAACTATTCCATCTACCCGCAGTACGACTGGATCGACAACCGCCAGGTGGAGCGCGGCTTCCAGGTGACGCAGAACGTCGGCGTGAAGGTGCGCGACCTCTCCAAGATCGGCGACGTGCTCGCCGCGGTCGGCGAACTCGGCGCCAACCAGGTCGGCGGCGTGACCTTCGACATCGACGAGCCGGAGGAACTCCGCCAGCAGGCGCGCCTCAAGGGCCTCGAAGCGGCGAAGTCCAAGGCGCAGGCCTTGGCCGACGCGGCAGGCGTGAAGCTCGGCAAGGTCGTCGGCTTCAGCGAGAGCGAAGGCTACTCCGCGCCGGTCTACTACCGCGACGCGGCCATGGGCCTCGGCGGCGGCGCCTCCAACCCGACCGTCGAATCCGGATCGCAGGACGTCGTCGTGAACGTCACCGTCCTCTACGAAATCCTCCCGTAACGACCGACGATGCCCACCATCAGGGAAATCAAAGGCCGCGAGATCCTCGATTCGCGCGGCAACCCGACCGTCGAGGTGAAGATGACGCTCTCCGACGGCACCGTGGCCAAGGCCTCGGTGCCTTCGGGCGCTTCCACCGGCGTCCATGAGGCGCTCGAGATGCGCGACGGCGACAAGCGCCGCTACCGCGGGCTCGGGGTGCTGAAGGCCATCAGGAACGTCGACGGCCCCATCGCCGACGCGCTCCGCGGCATGGAGGTGCAGGAACAGCGCAAGATCGACGGCAAGATGCGCGACCTCGACGGCACGCACAACAAGGAGAAGCTCGGCGCCAACGCCATCCTCGGCGTCTCCTTGGCCGCCGCCCGCGCCGGCGCCACCTCGCTCGGCCTCCCGCTCTACCGCTACCTTCGCGACGTCTACGACCTTCCGCGCGACGCGTACCGCCTGCCGCTCCCGATGATGAACGTCATGAACGGCGGCGCGCACGCCGGCTGGAGCATCGACTTTCAGGAATGCATGATCATCCCGAAGCAGCGGAAGTTCCGCGACCGCCTCCGCTGCGGCTCGGAAGTCTTCCATGCGCTGCGCGGCATCCTGAAGGACAAGGGCTTCTCCGTCGGCGTCGGCGACGAAGGCGGCTTCGCGCCGAAACTGAAGAAGAACGCGCAGGCCTTCGAGCTCATGGCCGCGGCCGTGCGCAAGGCCAAGTACAAGCTCGGCAAGGACGTGGCCTTCGGCACCGACCCGGCCGCCTCCGAGTTCTACGACGCGAAAAAGAAGAAGTATATCCTCAAGACCGACGGCAAGAAGCTCGACGCCAAGGGCATGGTCGCGATGTGGAAGGCGCTCGCCGCCAAGTATCCGCTCATCTCGCTCGAGGACGGCTGCGCCGAAGACGACTGGGACGGCTGGAAGCTCCTGACGGACGCGCTCGGCAAGAAGCTCGCGCTCGTCGGCGACGACCTCTTCGTCACGAACGTCGAGCGCCTGCGCAAGGGCATCCGCGAGGGCGTGGCCAACGCCATCCTGATCAAGGTGAACCAGATCGGCTCGCTCTCCGAGACCATCGACGCCATCCGCATGGCGCAGCAGCACGGCTACAAGGTCGCCGTCTCGCACCGCTCCGGAGAGACCGCCGACACCTTCATCGCCGACCTCGCGGTCGCGACCGGCGCGGAGTTCATCAAGACCGGATCGCTCTCGCGCAGCGAGCGCCTCGAGAAGTACAACCGCCTGACGGAGATCGAAGACGAAACCGAAGCCTGATGCCCGACAAAGGGGGAGACAAGGTGAAGCCCGTGGTGCTGGCCATCTGCGACGGCTTCGGTTCGGCGCCGGCCGGGCTCCAAGGCAACGCGGTGCTCATGGCCGCGATGCCGACCATGATGGACCTGTGGGAGCACTATCCCCACACGGAGCTTTTCGCGCACGGACGCCACGTCGGGCTTCCCAAGGGCCAGCCGGGCAATTCCGAAGCGGGCCACATGAACCTCGGCGCGGGCCGCATCGTGAAGCAGGACGCGGTCTACATCAACGAGGCCATCGAGGACGGCACGTTCTTCAAGAACACGGCCATCATCGAGGCGCTCAAGCACGCGCAGAAGTACGGCACGCGCGTGCATCTCATGGGCATGGTCTCGAACGGCCGCTCCGCGCACGCCTCGATGGAGCATCTCTACGGCCTGCTCGAGACCTGCCGGCGCATGGAGCTCCGCGACATCGCCCTGCACCTCTTCACCGACGGCCGCGACGGGCCGCGCTTCGCCGCGCCCGCGCAGATCCACGAGATCGAGTCGCGCCTGCGGCCCGGCGAGCGCATCGCCACGGTGATGGGGCGCTTCTTCCCGATGGACCGCAACCGCAACTGGGAGCGCGTCGAGCTCGCGTACCACGCCATCGTGAACGGCGAAGGCCTCGCGGCGCCCTCGGCCGAGACGGCGCTCCTCCAGGCCTACAACCGCGGCGAGACGGACGAGTTCATCCTGCCGACGGTCATCGTCGACCGCGAGATGAAACCTGTCGCCGTCGCGCAGGACGACGACGTCTTCGTCTTCTTCAACCTGCGCTCCGACCGCGCGCGCCAGCTCACCAAGGCGCTCGTGATGCCGGATTTCGAGACGGCCGTGCCGGGCGCCTTCACGCGCCGCCGTTGGCCGGACAACACGCGCTTCGCCGCCATGACGGACTTCGGCCCCGACCTGCCCTTCGTCCTCACCGCCTACCCGGGCCGCGACATCAAGAACGCCCTGCCCGCCGTGCTCCAGGGGAAGAAGCAGCTCTACGCCGCCGAATCCGAGAAGTTCTCGCACATCACGTTCTTCTTCAACGGCGGCTACGCCGACACGCAGTTCGGCGAGGAGCGCCTCAAGGTGGAGTCGCTCAAGATCCCGCGCTACGACATGGCGCCCGAGATGATGGCCGAGGAGCTCACGACGCAGGTGCTCAAGAAGCTCAAGACCGGCGCGTACCACTTCATCGCCTTGAACTACGCGAACGCGGACATGGTCTCGCACACGGGCAATCTCGACGCCTCCGTGCGCGCCCTCGAGGTCATCGACGCCTGCATCGGCCGCCTGTGGGAAGCGGTCCAGGAGCTGGACGGCACGCTCGTCGTCACCGCCGACCACGGCAACGTCGAGGAGATGATCGACGTCACGACGGGCGCCATCGAGACGGAGCACAGCGTGAACCCGGTGCCGTTCGTGATCGCGAGCAAGGCGCTCAAGGGCTACCGCGAACTGCCGCGCGGCGTGCTCGGCGACGTCGCCCCGACGATCCTCGACGTCATGGGCATCCGTCCGCCCGAGGAGATGACGGGACGTTCGCTGCTGTCCGACTGAAGCCGGCCCTTGACGGGACGGCTTTTTTCGTGTAGAAAGCGCCTGGAGGAAACATGTCCGCACCTTTGGATACGAAGAAGATCTGGGACAGCCTCATGGCCGATCCCGCGTTCACCGCCGGCATGCCCGAGCAGGCCCAGCCCGTCTTCCGCGAGCTGGTCGACGACCTGCCCGCCGTGCTCGTCGGTCAGCTCGATCGCGCGATCGACCTGCCGGCCATGATGGAGGCCAAGCTGGCCGTGACCGAGCACTGCCTGGACTCCGGGTTCGTCGAGAAGCTGTTCGGCGCGATCCCCGCGGACCTTCTGCCCATGCCGGTCGGCGAGATGGCCGCCATGATGACGGACGCGCTGAAGATGTTCCGCACGCCGCTCATGGAGATGATCCGCGACGCGCCGGCGTTCCTCGCGCGCTGCGGCGCGACCGAGCGCCAGCTCCTGGCCAGCGCCCAGGGCGGACGCTTCAGCGCCGCGACCCTCGCGGCCTATGACGCCGGCACGCTCACGATCCGCTCCCTGCTCGAGACCCAGCCCTCCGCCCTGCTCCTGAACGGCGACGGCTGACCGCGAACCGCTTCACCAAGCGGTTTTTTCGACCTTGAAAATGAGGCGGAACAGGCATACGATAGGAGGACTATGGCCAAACCCATCGTGCTCGCCATCCTCGACGGCTGGGGCGTCGCTCCGCCGGATTCCGGAAACGCGCTCGCGCTGGCCGAGACGCCGCGCCTCCGCGAATTCGCCGCCAAATATCCCGCCATGACCGTCCTCGCCTCGGGCGAAGAGGTCGGCCTCATGTGGGGCGAGATGGGCAATTCCGAAGTGGGCCATCTCACGATCGGCGCCGGCAAGGTGTATTACCAGAGCCTCCCGCGCATCAACCGCTCCATCCAGAGCGGCGAGTTCGCGAGGAACCGTGTCATCCTCGGCGCCTTCGAGCACGCCCAGCTGAACGGCGGCAAGGTGCATCTCGTCGGCCTCACCTCGATCGGCAACGTCCACGCCTCGCTCGAGCATCTCCTCGCGCTCCTCGACATGGCCAAGGCCGGCGGCGTGAAGGAACTCTTCCTGCACGCCATCCTCGACGGACGCGACACGACCTTCAACGCGGGCGTCGACTTCGTCGGCCGCGCGATGGAGCGCATGAGGCAGAACGGCGTCGGCAAGGTCGCCTCGCTCTCCGGACGCTTCTACGCGATGGACCGCGACAACCGCTGGGACCGCGTCGAGAAGGCGTACCGCGCGATGGTCGACGGCAAGGCCGACGCGACCGCGACCGACCCGATCGCCGCCATCAAGGCCTCCTACGAAGCCAAGGTCTACGACGAGGAGTTCGTGCCGACCGTCATCACCGAAGGCGGCCAGCCCGTCGGCAGCATCAAGGACGGCGACTCCGTCATCTTCTTCAACTTCCGCCCGGACCGCGCCCGCGAGCTCACGAAGGCCTTCGTCCTGCCGAGCTTCGACAAGTTCGAGCGGCCGTACATGCGCGAGCTGAAGTTCGTGACGATGTCGGAGTTCGAGAAGGATCTCCCCGCCGAGGTCGCCTTCCCGCCCCAGCCCATCTCCACCTGCCTCGCCAAGGTCGTCTCCGACGCGGGGATGAAGCAGCTGCACATCGCCGAGACGGAGAAGTACGCGCACGTGACGTTCTTCCTGAACGGCATGAAGGAAGATCCGTATCCGGGCGAGGACCGCGCCATCGTGCCGTCGCCGAAGGTGCCGTCGTACGACCAGCAGCCGGAGATGTCCGCGCGCGAGCTCACCGACCGCATCCTGAAGGAGATCGACGCGGGTACCTACGACCTCATCGCCGTGAACTTCGCCAACGGCGACATGGTGGGGCATACCGGAAACCTCGAGGCCACCAAGAAAGCCGCCGAGGTCGTCGACGAATGCGTGGGCAAGATCGCGGACGCCGTGCTCGCCAAGGACGGCGCCATGGTCGTCACCGCCGACCACGGCAACGCCGAGGAAGTCGTGAACCTCCAGACCGGTTCCATCGACAAGGAACATTCGACGTACCCCGTCCCGCTCATCGTCATCGGCCGCCAGTTCGAAGGCATGGCCGGCGAAGCGCAGGAAATGGTGGGAGGGGACTTGAGCCTCTCGCCCCCGGTCGGGATGCTTTCCGACGTCACGCCGACGGTGCTCCGCATCATGGGGATTCCTCAGCCGCAGGATATGACGGGGAGGCCGTTGATTTGAGTCGTAGGTATATGACGAAGGATTACGTCAGCAAGAGTGAAAGCAACTTCGACCCCGAATCAGTGCTCAAGGGTCGTATGGCTGAAACGTTGGTTGAAGAGTTGCTGAAAAAATCAGGCAACACCGTATACCGCTTTGGTTATGAGGCGATTCTTCAAAACCTGACGCAGATCAAGAATATTTTTGATAGATACAGTGATGCTGGCGAGCGCATCCGATCTATTCCAGACTTTATCGTGATTACAGATTCTGGAGAATCGATTTTCGTTGAGGTGAAGTTCCGAATGCATGGCCTTCCTCATAAAAAAGATCGAGCGCGACTCGAAAAGATCGGTAGTTTTTGGAATGCGAAGGTCGTCTTCGTAAATTCCACGCAGAAACCATTTTTCCAAGTTGCTGATGCTCCATATCTTGCTGAGAACGGGACCTTGGCCTGTCACCCGATGATGAACGAAGGCGGTTGGAAAATCGACCCCAAGATTTATGAGGAGTACGAGACCCTGGTTGAGAAGTATCTCGCTCCGACCCTCTAGTTGGGATTTGAATGATTTCTAATCCCAACATCCCCACCTCCGAACTCCACCTCGACTTCGCCCGTTCCTCCGGGCCCGGCGGGCAGAATGTGAACAAGGTGTCGAGCAAGGCCCAGGTGCGGTGGAACGTCGGCGCTTCGGCGGCGTTTACGGATGAACAGAAGGCCTTGATCCGCGTGTTCGCTGGGAAGCTGTTGAACAAGGAAGACGAGATCGTGCTGGCGGCGGAATCGGAGCGGTCGCAGCCGCGGAACAGGGAGGAAGCCATCCGGCGGCTGAACGCGCTCGTCGCGCGGGCGCTCGCGCCGCGGAAGAAGCGGACGCCGACGAAGGTCAGCCGCGCGCAGAAGCGGAAGCGCGTCGAGCAGAAGCGGATCGTGGGCGAGAAGAAGAAGTCGCGGAAGGCGCCGAGAGGCGAGTGGTGAATGCCTTGACCCGGGTTCCGGAACGGTGAATCATGGAAGCATGCCGAAGAAATCCCTCATCGCCGCGTGCGTGGCCGTCGTCCTCCTGGGCGCGGCGTTCCTCGTCCTCAAGCGTCCCGCGCAGGCGCCGGAAGGCCCGGCGGAACTCACGCGCGAACGCGCGATGGAGCTCCTGGGCGTGAAGCCGGAGGACTGCCTCTCCGAGGGCGAACCGGAACGGTACCGCTCCTGCGAGATCGCCGTCGCGGTCGAAGGCCTGCGCGCGACGGTCGCGATCACGCACGACGGTTTCTTCGACGATTCGGTGAAGGCCTCGCGCGTCGAAGCCGTCCTCGAATGGCGCGACGGCGCCTGGGCCGTGGCGTCGTCGGCCTCCACCCACCAGTGCTGGCCCGGACGCGGACACGAGGACTTCTCGACCGAGCTCTGCGTTTGACGCGGAGGGTCGCGTCCTCTATCCTCGACCGCATGGCGATTCCGGAACCGAAGGAAAAAGATTGCGCCGTCGCGGCCGTCCTGCGCGAAGGCCGCATCCTCGTCGGTCTGCGGCACTACACCGCGGAAAAATGGAAGGAGATCTCCGTCTGGACCTTGCCGGGCGGCCGCTGCGAACCCGGCGAGACGCCTGAAGACGCCATGCGCCGCGAGGCGCGCGAAGAGGTCGGTCTCACGGACCTGCGGGTGATCGCGGGCCTCGGGACCGTCCCAGGCGCCTTCGAAGGCGACGTCCTCCACGTCTTCGTCGCCGAAAGCTCGCAGGAGCCCGTGAACATGGAGCCGGAGAAGTTCGGGGCGTGGGAATGGAAGCGCCCCGACGAGCTCGACAGCGACTTCATCAATCCTGCAGCGCTCGCGGCCATCAAGGCGCATCTCGCGACGTCCGCTTGACCGCGGGCGTTTTTTCGTCCATGATGGCGTGTCATGTCCAAGAACTTCACCCACGTCCATACGAGCAAGGACTCGCGCGCCCGCGCGGGGGTTTTGCATACCGACCACGGCGACGTGCTGACGCCCGTCTTCATGCCGGTCGGCACGCAAGCCACGGTGAAGTCGCTCGACGCCGCCGACATGGAAGCGCTGGGCGCGGAGATCATCCTGAACAACACCTACCACCTGCACCTGCGCCCGGGCGAGGACGCGGTGAAGGCGCTCGGCGGCGTCCACAAGTTCCAGAAGTGGGACCGCGCCATCCTGACCGACTCCGGCGGCTATCAGGTCTTCTCGCTCGGTGCCAAGAAGGCGTCGACCGGCTCGCTCGTGAAGATCGACGAGGACGGCGTCACCTTCACCTCGCATCTCGACGGTTCGAAGCACCGTTTCACGCCGGAGGAAGCCATCCGCGTCCAGCAGAAGCTGGCCCCCGACATCATCATGGCCTTCGACCAGTGCACCTCTGACGCCGCCTCGCTCGACGAGGCGCGCGCCGCGATGGAGCGCACGCACCGCTGGGCCGACCGCTGCCTCGAAGCCTTTAAGGACAAGACGGACGCTCCGGTCTTCAAGCAGCAGCTCTTCGGCATCGTCCAGGGCGGCGTGCATGAGGAACTCCGCCGGGCGTCGGCGGACTTCATCGCCTCCCGTCCGTTCGACGGCTTCGCCATCGGCGGCGAATCGGTCGGCTACGACATGGCCAAGACGCGCGAGATCCTGGGTTGGATCCGGGGCGCGATGCCGGAGGACAAGGCGCGCTACACGATGGGCGTCGGCCTCTCGCCGGAAGACCTCTTCGACGTCGTCGAGGCGGGCGTCGACATGTTCGACTGCGTCTCGCCGACGCGCACCGCCCGGAATGGCGCGCTCTTCGACCGCGCGGCCGGCCGCGCGAAGAAGTACCGCATCGAGATCGGCAACGCCGTCTTCGAGCGCGACACGCGCCCCATCGACGAGGAATGCGCCTGTTCCACCTGCACGCGCCATACGCGCGCGTACCTGCGGCATCTCTTCAAGACCGAAGAGCTCGCGTACTTCCGCCTCGCCACCATCCATAACCTGCACTTCCTGCTCGATCTCATGCGCCGCATGCGCGCCGCCATCCTCGAGGACCGGTTCCTGGAGTTCAAGCGGAGCTGGATCGTCGAATAAAAGACCGCTCCCGGAACGGGGGCGGTTTTCAGTTCTTGGCGGGCGGATCCTCGTCCGCTTCGGGCTCCTCGTCCGGGAACGCGGCGCGGACGATCACGCGCGCCTGCTCCGCGTCGAGCGACGGGTGGCGGAAGAGCGCGTAGGCGAAGCGCCCGTCCTCGCCTTCGCAGGCGGCGAGCGCCGCGAGCGTGAAGGGCGGACGCTCGAGGTCCAGGAGCTCCTTCGCTTGCGGCGTCAGCGCGAGGCCGCGGACGAGGTCCATGAGGACCTCCTTCTTGTCGGCGTGGTCCTGGTCGAAGACCCAGCTGATGCGGCAGGGGGATTGGCCGATCGTGGCCATCCCGACCGCGGCGGCGAGGTCCGTGCCGGCGGCTTCCACCACCTCGGCGGGGCCGTCGATGACCTCGTAGGGGAGCTTGCCGTTCATCACCTCGATGACGAGGTTGAAGAGGGCGAGGTCGCCGTCGTCGGGAAAGAACATGTTGGCGAGACGGTACGCGTCGTCGGCTTCGAAACGCTTCACGGGCACCTCCGAAAGGTCAGCCTGCAGTTGACCACGCTCGGCGCGCCGCGTCAACGAAAAACCCCGGAACGAGGTCCGGGGGTCAGTTCTCGACCATGGTCTTCGAAGGCGCCGAGGCGCCCGCGCGCTTGGCTTCGGCCTCCGCGATGACGCCCTTCAGGACGTCGTGGGCGTGGTGCGGCTCGACGTCGGGGTGGCGGTAGACGGCGAAGCGGGTGGCGCCGTCGGGCGTGCGCCAGGCGCCCATGGCGCCGATGGCGGTGGGGAACTCCTGCGTGATCGTCGGCACGGCCTCGCGCTCCTCGTCCGTCGCGTCGGGAAGCATGAGGATGCGCTCCTCCATCGCGCGCATCAGGGCGTCGGCGTCGTCGGGCGTGCCGAGCGTCTGCATGATCCAGTACTCATCGCCGAGATCGAGGTACCCGACGATGCCGACCAGCTTCGCCTCGCCGTCCGGCACCGCATCGGGGTCGGTCGGCACGAGCAGGCCGTTCCGGATCTCGTAGATGAGGTTGAAGGCGGCGAGGTCGCCGTCGTCGGGGAACCGGCGGTTCGCCAGCAGGTAGGTCTCCTCTGCGTCCAGCGGATGTTTCAAGACATCCCTCCTTGAAGGTGCGTACGGGCTTGGTAGCACTTCGCGGCGTCCGTGTCAATGAAAAACCCGAAGCGGCGCTTCGGGTTCAGTTCCTGCGGACCTGGTCTTCGGCCGCGCTCATCACGGCGGCGAGGATGAGGCAGACGGCTTGGGGGAGCGTGACGTCCGGGTGCCGGCAGATGACCAGTACGGCGGCGCCGTCGGCGTCCTCGCCGTAGAGGGCGAGCGCGGCGGTGGCGATGCCGCTCGGGCGCAGCTTCAGGATATCCTCGACGAGGAACATCGCGACCTTGCGGCGCTTCAGGATCTCCTCGACGCGGCGGAGCTCGGCGCGGTCGTCGTCATCGACGACGCCGGGGTAGATGCCATAGCTGGGATGCGGGCGGCCCGCGACGTTCCCGAGCGCGATGAAGCGCGTCCAGGTGAGGGGCGGCTTCCGCGCGGCGCCGAGGATGACGTGCTCCTCGAGCTCCGCGTCGCATTCGCGCAGCGCGTTCGTCACGGCGCGCAGGGCGTCGTCGGGCGGCAAGCGGCGTTCGAGATCCTCGACGACCTCCATGAGGTCGCGGGTCTTGGCTTCGGTCATGGGCGCCTCCTTCAAGGTGCTGGCCCCATTCCAGCACCGGACGTCCGCGGAGGCAAGTCAGGCGATGAGCGTGGCGTCGCCGTAGCTGAAGAAGCGGTATCTGCGCTTCACCGCCTCCCGATAGGCGCGGAGCATGCGCTCGCGGCCGGCGAAGGCGGAGACGAGGACGAGCAGGGTGGATTTCGGGAGATGGAAGTTCGTCATCAGGGCGTCGGCGACGCGGAACCGGAAGCCCGGCGTGATGAAGAGGTCGACGTCGCCGTGCCACGCGCAGATCTTCCCGCCGCAGCGTTCGGCCGCGCCTTCGAGGGCGCGCAGCGCCGTGGTGCCCACGGCGATCACGCGGCGGCCTTCCACCTTCGCGCGCAGGATCTCGCGCGCGGTCTTCTCCGGGATCTCGACCTGCTCGGCGTGCATCTTGTGGTCCGCGAGATTCTCGGAACGGATCGGCATGAAGGTGCCGAGCCCGACATGCAGGGTGATCTCCAGGAACGCCACGCCCTTCTTCTTCAGCTTCGCGATGAGCCGCTTCGTGAGATGGAACCCGGCCGTCGGCGCGGCGACCGAACCGACGGTCTTGGCGTAGGCCGTCTGGTATTCGGCGGGCGTGCGCGGCTTGCGCTTGATGTAGGGCGGCAGCGGCACGTCGCCGTGCAGGTCCGCCTTGCGGATGACGGACGCGGCCGGCATCCCGAAATCGACGAGGAGCGACCCGTCGGCATCCTTCCACTGCACCGTCCCGACGAACCCGCGCGCGACGGCGATCTTCGAGCCGTGCTCCAGCTTGCGCCCCGGACGGCCCAGCGCGCGCCAGAATTTCCCCTCAGGACGGACGAGGAAGAGTTCGATCTCGGATCGCTTCCCGTCGTCCAGCTTTCCGGTCAGCCTCGCCTTGAAGACCTTGCTCACGTTCACGACCATCACGTCGCCCTTCTTCAGGAAAGAGGGGAGGTCCTTCACCTTGGCGTGCGTCAGGACGTCTTTCACGCGGTCGATGACCATGAGCTTCGCCGCTTCGCGCGGCGAGGCGGGCTTCTGGGCGATGAGCTTCTCGGGAAGTTCGTAGTCGAAATCGGAGGTGCGCATACGGCGACATTGTACTACACTGGCCACGATATGCCCGAGCTACCCGAAGTGGAAACCTTGCGGCGGCAGATGGAAAAGGCGCTCGCCGGGCGGAAGATCCTCGGCGTCGACGTCCGTTTCGGCGGGCGCATCAAGCCGTCGCCGAAAGCCCTCGACGCGCTCGCCGGGGCGACGTTCAAGGCGTTCCGCCGCCGCGCCAAGCTCCTGCTCGCGGACCTCTCGAACGGCCTCACGCTCGTCACGCATCTCAAGATGACGGGTTCGTACCTGCTCAAGAAAGCGGGGGAGGCGCCCGGCAAGCACGCGCACGTCGTGTTCCATCTCGACAAGAAGCAGGACCTCTGGTTCGAGGATGTCCGTAAGTTCGGGTTCCTGAAGGTCCTGAAGACGGCGGACGTCGAGAAGGAGATTTTCGATACGGAAGGCTATGGCCCCGAACCGCTCGATCCGTCCTTCACGTTCAAGCGCTTCACGATGTGCGTGACGAGCCGCCCTTCGAAGAAGATCAAGCCGCTCCTCATGGAACAGTCGTGCATCGCGGGCATCGGCAACATCTACGCCGACGAGGCGTGCTGGTACGGCAAGGTCCACCCGGAGCGGACGGTGGGCTCGCTTTCGGAAAAGGAACTGAAGGGCGTCTATGAAGGCGCGCTGAAATCGCTCAAGGCTTCCGTGAAGCGGCTGGGCTCATCGTCCGACAACTATCGCGACCTCTATGGCGAGAAGGGCGGCAACGTGCCGCACCTTTGGGTCTACGGCCGCGATGGGAAGTCCTGCCGCCGCTGCGGCGCGAAGCTCAAGAAGATCTGGGTCGCCCAGCGCGGCGCCGTCTATTGCCCGACATGCCAAAAGCCTCCGCGGTCCGGAAAGTGATCGACACGCTGAAGCGCGGGTTTCCCGGCAAGGGGGCCGTCGAGCTCGACCGTCCCGAGGACGTGCTCCTCGCGACGGTCCTTTCGGCGCGCACGCGCGACGAGCAGGTGATGAAGGTCTACCCGAAGCTCCGCGCGAAGTTCCCGACGCTCGCCGACCTCGCCGCCGCCAAGGCGTCCGACATCGAGAAGCCGCTCTCCGAGATCGGCCTCTTCCGCGCCAAGGCGCGCGCGATGAAAGGGATCGCGGCGATCCTCATGCGCGACTACGGAGGGAAGGTGCCGCGGACGCGCGAGGAGCTCGTGGCGCTGCCGGGCGTCGGGCGGAAAACGGCCAACTGCGTCCTGTGCTATGCTTTCAAGGTTCCCGCCATCGCCGTCGACACGCACGTGCACCGCATCGCCAACCGTCTGGGCTGGGTCCGCACGACGGACGTCGGGAAGACGGAGACGGCGCTCATGCGCCTCATCCCGGAGGACCTCTGGCTGCACGTGAACCGCGTCTTCGTGCAGTTCGGCCGCAACGTCTGCATCCCCGGGCGACCCCGCTGCTACGCCTGTCCCATCGCACGCCTATGCGCGTATCCGAAAAAAACGCCGCGTCCGGGAAAAGGGGCTTCACGCTGATCGAGCTCCTCATCACGACGACCATCATCGGCCTGCTCTCCGTGGCGGGCATGACGTCGTATTCGCTCGTGCGCGGCAAGGCGCGCGACGCCAAGCGCGTCTCCGACATCCGCACGCTCTACAACGCCATCGAGCTGTATTTCGAGCAGCACGGCAGCTATCCGGACGCGCCGAGCGCGGGACTCGTCCTCGGTTCCGACGAGGCGAAGGTCATCTCGGACGCCGGCATCACGCCGATCGGCGGCGAGCGCGGCGCCATCTACCTCCTGAACGTCCCGTTCAACGCCCTGCCGAACGGCCTGCCGTACCTGTACCGCTCGAAAGAGCGCGACGGCAGCCTGTGCTCGGAGGATTGCCCGAGCTACGAGGTGACCTTCGCGCTCGAATATCCGACGGGCTCGCTCGCCGAAGGCCCGCACCTCCTGACGGACGCCGGCGTGCTCGGCGAGGAGGCGGGCGCGAGCGGCGTCTCCGCGTTCGCCCAGCTCCGCGCGTACGTGCCGTCCGCCGAAGAGGTCGCCGCCGCGCTCGGCACCGCCCAGGAGACGGCCGCGCTCGCGCGCCAGGTCGCCGAACGCGACGACGTGCAGGCCGCCAACAAGGCGGTGGTCGCGCCGGTCGCCGTCGCCGGTTCCATCGCCGGATTCCTGGCCGCGTTCGCGACCGCGCTTCCGCTCGCCAACGCCGGGCAGTTCCTGCTCCTCGTCCTCGCCCAGCCGTACCTCTTCCTCACGCGCCGCACGCGCCAGGGCTGGGGCGTCGTCTATCACGCCGGCACGAAGGTCCCGATCGACCTCGCCACCATCCGCCTCGTCGAAGCCGGCACCAACCGTCCGATCGCCACGAAGGTCACCGACAAGGACGGGCGCTTCGCCTTCACGCCGCCGGCGGGCAGCTACCGCCTCGAAGCCGTGAAGCCGGGCTTCACGTTCCCGGCCGCTTCGGTCGCGGACGTCGCCGATGACGGGCCGTATACGGACGTCTACCACGGCAACCTCATCCAGGTGACGGAAGGCGGCAAGACGCTGACGGTCAACGTGCCGATGGACCCCGCGTTCGAGACGGCGGCCGAAGCCAAGGTGCTGCTCTCCGACCGCAACAAGAAGGCGCTCCGCAAGGCCCTGGCCGCGGCGGGTCCCGCGCTCGGCCTCGTCGCGCTGGCCGTCACGCCGGGCGTGCCGATGCTGATCGTCTTCCTCGTCCAGCTCTTCCTCTACCAGCTCTTCAAGCGCCTGGCGGAACCGGCGACGCCGAAGTCGCAGGGGACCGTCTACGACATCGACACCCGCAAGCCGCTCAAGGGCGCCGTCGTCCGCATCCTTTCGCTCCCGTACCACAAGGTCCTCGAATCCAAGCTCACCGACGCGGAGGGGCGCTACAGCTTCCACGTCGGGCCGGGGGAGTACTACCTGATCTCGCTCAAGCCCGGCTACGGCAAGACCGAGACCGATCCCATCGATTTCACCAGGATCGACAAGCCGGCCTGGGTCGCCTCCGACCTGCCGATGCGCAAAAGCGCCGAATCTGGAAAGGAATAGGCGTTTCGGGTACGATGCCTCCATATGACGCTCATCTGGATCATCGCCGCCAGCGCCCTTTCCGGCCTCGTCGCCCTGCTCCTGGCGCTCGCGCTCTATAAGGGGAAGCTCTGGTCGCACGACCGTTCCCACGATTTCCTGAGTTTCGCCGCGGGCACCCTGCTCACCGTGGCGTTCCTCGACCTCCTGCCGCACGCGGCGGAGGCGTACGAGGAGCTGCGGGGCGAGCACGCCATCGACGAGGCGGCCCTCATGGTCCTCGTCGGGTTCCTCGCGTTCTTCTCCATCGAGAAGATCCTGCTCTGGTACCACTGCCACGAGGAGAAGTGCGACGTGCACACCTCGCCGACGATGGTCCTGCTCGGCGACACGCTCCATAACTTCCTCGACGGCGCCGCCATCGCGGTCTCGTTCCTCGTGAGCCCGGCCGTCGGCGTCGCCACCACGATCGCCGTCTTCATCCACGAGATCCCGCAGGAGGTCGCGGACTTCAGCGTCCTGCTCTCGAAGGGCGTCGCGCCGAAGCGCGCCATCCTCTTCAACGTCCTCTCCGCCATGGCGAGCCTCGCCGGCGCCCTGCTCGCGTATTTCTTCTCGACGCAGGTCCAAGGCGCCCTGCCGGCGCTCCTGGCCGTGACGGCCGGCGGCTTCATCTACATCGCCGCGGCCGACCTCATCCCGGAGATCCATAAGGAGCGGAACCGCATGAAGATGATCCGCCAGTTCGGCTTCTTCACGCTCGGCTTCGCGATCGTCTACCTGTTCACCCGCCTGATGGCCCACTGATGTCGATCGACCTCGCCAGCTTCCGGGCGATCAACGGCCTGGCCGGACGGTCGGACGCGCTGGATGCCGTCTTCGTCTTCCTCGCCACCTACCTCATCTTCGTCATGGCGGCGCTCATCGCCGGCTATGTCGCCGTCGCCTGGAAGACGTCGCATTTCGAGGGACGCGTCGAGAACCTCGCGCACGCGCTCTGGGCCGCCGTCCTCGCCATGCTCGTCCAGATCCCGTTCGCGTACCTCTGGTTCCGCCCGCGGCCGTTCGCCGTCCTGGAGGACGTGGTCAAGCTCGCCGACCGCATGGCGACGGAGAAATCCTTCCCGTCCGCGCACGCCACGCTCGCGTTCGCGCTGGCGGGCGCGATCGCGCTCCGCAACCGGAAGTGGGGGAACGCGCTCCTCTGCATGGCCGCGCTCGTGGCGTTCGGGCGCGTGGCCGCCGGCGTCCATTATCCGACCGACGTCGTGGCCGGCGCGATCGTCGGCCTGCTCGCCGCCCTCGCCGCCGCGCCGATCAAGAAGGGGATCGAGCCGTATCTCGAATTCCTGCCGATCTTCCGCACGTATAAGAGGAAAGACGCATGACCCTGTCAGAAGCCCATCACCAGCCTGTCGATTTTGGCACGCGGGAAGGCGAAGCCGCCGTTCGGCTGACGCTGCGGTTTATCGAAGCCCCACGCGAGGCTTCTGACGTGGCATGACCTGGTTCCATGCCATCGCCCTCGGCGTCGTCGAGGGGCTGACGGAATTCCTGCCCGTCTCCTCGACGGGGCACCTCATCCTCGCCTCGGAGCTGCTCCGCGTGCCGGATTCGGAGTTCCTGAAATCGTTCGGCATCGCCGTCCAGCTCGGCGCCATCCTGGCGGTGCTCGCCGTCTCGTGGCGGCGCCTCCTGCTCGACCGGCGGATCTTCCTGCGCGTGGCCGCCGCCTTCGTGCCGACCGCGGTCATCGGGCTCGCGCTGTACGGCGTCGTGAAGACCTACCTGCTCGGCAACGCCGCGGTCGTCGTCGCCGCGCTCGTGCTGGGCGGCGCCGCGCTCATCGCCTTCGAGAAGCTCTTCAAGCCTTCCGCCGCGCCCAAAGCCGATCTCGCCGCGATGTCCTACAAGGACGCGGTGCTGGTCGGCCTCGCGCAGTCCGTGGCGATGATCCCCGGCGTCTCGCGTTCGGCCGCCACGATCCTGGGCGGCATGGGGCTCGGCTGGTCGCGCGCGGCGATCGTGGAGTTCTCCTTCATGCTGGCGATCCCGACCATGGCCGCCGCGACCGGGCTCGACCTCCTGAAATCCGGATTCGCCTTCAGCGCGTCCGAGTTCGGTCTGCTCGCGCTCGGCATGGCGACGGCGTTCGTCGTCGCGTACGCCAGCGTGAAGTGGTTCCTGGGCTACGTGCGGACGCACGACTTCACGGCGTTCGGCGTCTATCGCATCTTCGCCGGCCTCGCGTTCTGGTTCCTCATCCTCCGCTGACATGTACGCCATCCTCCTCGCCGGCGGCAGCGGCACGCGCCTCTGGCCCGTCTCCCGGAAATCGATCCCGAAACAGCTCCAGCCCATCCTCGGCGCGGACACGCTCCTGCGTTCGACCTGGAAGCGCCTGCGCGCGGGACTGCCCGCGTCGCGCATCCTCGTCGTCACCGGCGCCGCGCAGGCGCACCTCATCCGCGAGGACCTGCCCGAGCTCCCTGCCGGCAACCTGCTCGTGGAACCGATGAAGCGCGACACCGCCGCCGCGATCGGTTTCGGCGCCGCCGTGGCGCTCGCGCGCGATCCGAAGGCGACGGTCGCCACCATCAACTCCGACGCCTACGTGAAGGACGAGAAGGAATTCTGGCGCGTGCTCCGGACGGCGGAAAAGGCCGCGAAGAAGGCCGGACGGATCGCGCTCGTCGGCGTGCGTCCTTCGTATCCCGAGACGGGCTACGGCTACATCAAGATGGGCTCGCAGGCCATGCGCTTCAGGCGCGCGAAAGGCCATGACGAGATCTTCGACGTCGAGGGCTTCCGCGAGAAGCCGGACCTCGAGACGGCCAAGTCGTACGTCGCGCAGTGGGAGTACCTCTGGAACCCGACGCTCATCGTCGCGGAGGCCAAGACGCTCATGCACGCCTTCAGGACGCATCTGCCGAAGACCTGGAAGGAACTCGAGGCGATCCGCGCGTCCTGGACGACGCCGAAAAGGGCGAAGACGCTCGAACGCGCCTTCGCGCGCATCGTCCCGATCTCCATCGACTACGGCGTGCTCGAGAAAGAGAAGAAGATGCTCGTCGTGCCCGCGGATTTCGGCTGGGCCGACGTCGGCCACTGGCGCGCGGTCCACGACGTCCTGGCGAAGAAGCCGGGAGCGAACGTCACGCGCGGGCGCGCGCTCGCCGTCGGTTCCGAAGGCAACCTGCTCTACAGCTTCACCGGCAAGCTCATCGCCGTCGCGGGGCTCAAGGACATGATCCTGATCGAGACGGAGGACGTCATCCTGGCGTGCCCGAAGTCGCGCGCGCAGGACGTGAAAAAGCTCGTCGAGGAGATCGAACGGAAGAAGATGAAGAAGTATCTCTGACATGAAAGGCATCCTCATCACCCTCATCCTCGCGCTCGGCTTCGGCGGCTTCGTGTTCTCGCAGGCGGGCAAGCCCGTCGCGAAGGAGCCCTCGGACGTCCTGTACGTCGTCCCGCAGGGTTCCGGCGTGCGCGCCATCGCCGAAGGCCTCGAGGAAGCCGGACTCATCCGCAGTCCGCGCTACTTCATGTACGTCGTCTGGCGGCGCGGACACCAGGACGCCTTCAAGGCCGGCGCCTACGAGCTGACGCCCTCGATGACGACCGCGGAGATCGAGGCGCTCCTCGCCAAGGGCAAGCCGGTCTCGAACGAGATTTCCGTGACCCTGCTCGAAGGCTGGACGCTCGACGACATGGCCGATCATCTCCAGGCGGAGGGCATCGTCTCGCGCGAGGAGTTCTACGCGGAGGCGGGCAAGAGCGCGGAGATGGTCCAGGCGGATCTGCCGGACTGGACGGCTTCGTATCCCGCGCTCGCGGGCAGGCCGGCCGGGTCCTCGCTCGAGGGCTACCTGTTCCCCGACACCTACCGCATCTACGCCGACGGCGGCGCGAAGGCGCTCGTCCGCAAGATGCTCGCCAACTTCGAGGCGAAGCTCACGCCGGAACTCCGCGCCGAGATCGCGGCGAGCGGCCGCACGATCCACGAGATCGTCACGATGGCCTCCGTCATCGAGCGCGAGGTGCGCACCGAAGAGGATCGCGCGCTCGTTTCCGACGTCTTCTGGAAGCGCGTCGACGCCGGACGCGGCCTCGAGGCGGATTCGACCGTGAATTACGTCACCGGGCATTCCAAGCCGTCGGTGAGCTACGAGGAGACGCGCATCGACCACCCGTGGAACACCTATAAGTACCGCGGCCTGCCGCCGGGGCCCATCGGCAACCCGAGCCTCTCGTCCATCGTCGCCGCCGTCCGCCCGAAAGCGAACCCGTACTGGTACTTCCTGACGGATCCCGAGGGCAAGGTCTACTACGGCAAGACGCTCGAAGAACATAACGCCAACCGCAAATACCTCCGCTGATATGAAGCGCTTCCTCGCCGCCATCGCCGTCCTGCTCTGTCTCGCGCCCGCGGACGCCTCCGCGCAGGCCCTCTGGCGCATGGAGCGTTTCCGCGCGGACATCGCCGTGCGCGCCGACGGCGTCGTCGAGGTGCGCGAGACGATCGCCGCGGAGTTCCTCGCGGACCGCCACGGCATCTTCCGCTACATCCCGATCGAAGGCCGCGACGACCAGGGGAATCCGTACCGCCTCGAGGTCTCGCTGTACGGCGTCTGGCTCGACGGCCGGGCGGAGCGCGTCGACGCGTCGCGCAAGGGCGATCAGCTCGTCTGGAAGATCGGCAAGGAGGAGACGGCCCTGCGCGGCGCGCACGAGTACGTCATCGAATACGAGGTCCGCGGAGCGATCGGCCGCTTCGCGGAGTTCGACGAGATCTACTGGAACGTCTCCGGCGAAGGCTGGGACGTGCCGCTGCCGACGGTCTCGGCGACGGTGTCCCTGCCGGAAGGCGCCGAGGTCACGGGCGCGCGCTGCTACACGGGCGCCTACGGCTCGACGGCGGAGGACTGCACGATCGTCGAATCCGCCGAGGCGGTCGGCTTCGTCGCCAAGACCGAGGGCGCGCCCATGACCGTCGCGGTCGGCTTCCCGAAGGGCCTCGTGGCGGAACCTCCGCCCGTGCCGTTCGCCGCGCGCGCGGCGAAGTTCCTGCCGATCCTCCTGCCGCTCGCGGCGCTGGCCTTCATGTACCGCCGCTGGAAGAAGCATGGCGACGATCCGGAGTTCCCGGCGACGGTCACGCAGTACGAGAGCGCCTGGAACATGCGCCCCGCCGAAGCGCACGCCGTCATGCGGCAGGCGACGGGCACGGACGACCTGGCCGTCACGATCGTCGATCTCGCGGTGCGCGGCTACGTGCGCATCGAGGAGACGAAGACGCCGGGCCTGCTCGGTTCGAAGATCGGCTCGGGCACCGATCACGTCCTGCATCTCGTCCGCGACTACCGGAACGACGCCGAGGTGAAGCCGTACGAGGCGAAGCTGCTCGGCGACCTCTTCGGCATCGAGAACCCGCCTCCGGCGCAGGTCACCGTCTCGAAGCTCAAGGGCACGTTCCACATGAAGGCCAAGGAGTTCCAAGAGGCGCTCCTCGAGCACCTCACGAAGGAGGGATATTTCGAAAAGCATCCGCAGAAGGCCCGCGGCGCCTATGTCGCCGTCGGCGGCGCCTTGATCGTTCCGCTGTTCATGGGCCTCCTGAACGCCTGGGGCCTCGCCATCGCCGCGAGCGGCCTCATCATCGCGCTCTTCGGTGCGGCGATGGCCAAGTGGACCGTGAAGGGCCATGCCGCCGCCTGGCACGCGCAAGGGCACAAGCAGTTCATCGCCACGGTCGAGAAGCACCGCGCCCCGTGGATGGAGACGCAGGACATGTTCGAGAAGACCTTGCCGTTCGCGATGGCGTTCGGCCTCGGCGCGCGCTGGGCCAAGGCCTTCGCGCCGCTCAACCTGCCCCCGCCGACGTGGTACCAGGGCGCCGTCATCGGTTCCGCCTGGTCGCCGGTCTCCTTCGAGAAGAGCCTGAGCGGCTGGTCCTCGTCGATGATCGCCGCCTCGACGCCGCCGCGTTCGAGCGGATCGGGTTCGGGCGGCGGAGGCTTCTCCGGAGGCGGAGGCGGCGGAGGCGGCGGAGGCTCGTGGTAAGATACCGCCCATGACCGTCCTCATCCTCGTCGCGCTCCTCGTCATGTCGCTGTCCGCCGTCGCTTCCGGCACCGAAGCGGCTCTTTTCAGCGTCCCGTATTCGCGGGCGCGGACGATGCTGCAGGCCGGGAAGCCGGGCGCCAAGGCGCTCGTGAAGATCAAGGAGGACATGACGCGCGCCATCGGCACGATCGTCATCATCAACAACATCGCGAACATCGTCGGTTCCGCCCTGGTCGGCGCGCTCGCCGCCGACGTCTTCTCCTCCGCCGTCATGGGCGTCTTCTTCGCCGCCTTCACGCTGGCCATCATCATCTTCTCCGAACTGGTCCCCAAGACCCTCGGCGAGCACCACGCCGACCGCGTCGCCCCGCTGCTCGCGCCCGTCGTCCTCGTGCTGATCGGCGTCTTCCGTCCCGTGCTCTGGGTCATCAACACGATGGTCAAGCCGTTCCACGTGCCGCACGCGATGAAGACGAAGGTCTCCGAGGACGAGATCAAGATGATGGCGCTCCTCGGCCGCGAGGCCGGATCCATCGAGCATGACGAGTCGGCCATGATTCGCCGCGTGTTCCGCCTGAACGACATCACCGCCGACGACATGATGACGCCGGCCGACCGCGTGGAGACCATCCCGGGCGACGTCGCGATCGGCGAGCAGCGCCGCCGCGTGCTCGACCTCCGGCATTCGCGCGTGCCTGTCACGGGCGACGCCCCCGAGCAGATCCTCGGCATCGCGCTCACCCGCGACCTCATCGCCGCCGCCGCGCGCGACGAGTTCCAGGCGACGCCGACCGACTTCCTGCAGGAAGCCTTGCGCGTCCGGAGCGATTTCGCCGCCGACGACCTGCTCCCGCTCTTCCAGCAGAAGGAACAGCACCTCGCCATCGTCGAGGACGCCGACGGCCGCATGGTCGGCGTCGTCACGCTCGAGGACGTGCTCGAGGAGCTCGTCGGCGAGATCACCGACGAGAAGGACGTGCGGCCCGAGACCATCAAGCGCATCTCGAAGAACGAGATCCTGGTCGACGAAGGCACGCCCGCCGCGAAGATCAACCATTTCTTCAACGTCGCCATCCCGTTCGAGGGCCAGATCGGCGAATACGTCCTCGAGCGCTTCGGACGCCGGCCGAAAGTCGGGGAGTCCCTTGACGAAGACGGCCTGACGTACGTAATCTCGTCGATGTCCCGCACCCGGCCGAAACACATCATCGTCCGCAAGCGCGGATAAGGAGGGCCTGATGGCCGAGCACGATACGAAACCTGACCGCCACGAACTGCGCCTGCGCATCGCGCTCCGCGGCGAGCCTGAATCGGATCCCGACGCGTTCGCCGAGCTCGTGGCCGCCGTCCTGGCCTTCCGCACCGTCGGCGGCGATATCGACCGCAAGATCGCCTCGTACTTCAACTGCGACGCCGCCTTCGTCCACCACGTGGCCAACGGCCTCATCGCGCCGACCCCGCGTTTCCGCCGGGAGGCCGTGAAGAAGCTCCGCGGCCTCGCCGCCGAGCTCGGCGTGAAGGAGGCGTGAGATGGACGACGCCGTCATGCGGCAGCTGAAGGCGAAGCTCCTTCAGGACGTCCTGTCCTGGGACCAGTCCGAGCGCGGCTTCCAGGACATCGTCCGGAACGTCATCGACATCGACAAGAAGATCCTCCGCGATCTCATGCGCGCGTTCTCCGCCGACTTCAAGGAAGTCCGCGCGTGGGGCGCGGGCTCCGAGACGCCGGACCACTTCAACCGCCAGGCCATCGTCGCCAAGATCCACGAGCTGCTCATCGCGGATCCCGCGGCGTGACAGGGGACTCGAACCCCTGTCTTTTTCGTTCCCGTCGGCTTGACGCGAGGCCGTTTTTCGGGTAGACAGGCGTCAGTCCTTTGGAGGTCCCATGAACGTCTCGGAGTACCTGCACGCCAACGCGGAAGCGCTCGAAGACCCGTACCATCCGCTGCGTTCGGCCGGCTTCCACGGACTCTACGTGGACAAGGCCGACCAGCCGTTCTTCGCCATGCTCCGCAAGGCCGCCTGCGCCCACACCTGGCTCCAGGCCGCGCTCGGCCGATCGCTCTCCGGCGCCGAACCGCGCCGGAACGTGACGGTCCTCGCGACCGAGCATGCCGAAAGCTGCATCCGCGTCCTCGCATATCAGCTCAAGGAGCCGGACCCGTTCCTCGACGCGCCCGGGCACCTGGACTTCGGACGTCTCGAGCCTTCGCGGCCGGGTCCCTGGATCCGTCTCGGGCTCTCGGCGCTCGCGCTCGAGCTCGCGTTCGGGAAGGCCGGCAAGATCGGCGAGACGCAGTTCGCGCAGTTCCACTGGCCGCTCCAGTCGATGGGCGCCGGCTTCGGCCGCGAACGCCGCTTCGCCCTGGCGGAAGCGGGACGCCTCGCCGTGTCGAAGGACGACGCCGACGCGCTCGGCGCCATCGCCGCCTTCGAGCTCCCGGCGAGCGCCGCCTGGGGCACGCCGTTCGTCGCGGAAGCGTTCGCGGCGCTCGAAGGCCGCGTCCGGTCCCGCAAGGACCTGGCGAAGACCGCCCTCGCCGCGCTCCGCGAAGCTCCGGGCATCACGCACGACGCCTGGACCTACCTCGAACCCCAGCTTGACCGCTACGCTTCGGTCTTCGGCATCGGCCGGATGAAGAAGCTCGCCGTGCGCGCCGCGCTGAAGCTCATCTAGGAGGAACGATGCAGGAACGCGCCATCGAAGAGATCCTGAAACGCATCGACGCCTACGGCACGGAGGAAGGCTTCGCCAAGATCGTGGCCGACGCCCTGGCCCTCGCGCCGGAAGGCCCCGAACGCGACGCGCTCCGCCGCGAGATCGGCGTCCGTTGCGGGAAGGTCCCGCCCTCGACCGTCGACCGCTGGGCGGACGGCTCGGGAGTTCCCGGCGAGAACGTCCGTCGCTTCGTCCTCGACCGCATCCGCGAGATCCTCGCGAACCGCTCCTGAGAGCGGTTTTTCATTTGCCCTGTTCGCCGTTTTTCCGGTACGCTCCCGGCATGAAAACGTACGTCCTCAAGAAGCACGGAGGCATCCCCGAGTTCTCCATCGACTACGACGCGGAACTCAACGGCGAACAGCTCGACGTCGTGAAGAACGGCGACGGACCGTGCCTGGTGCTCGCCGGTGCGGGCTCCGGCAAGACGCGCACCATCGTCTACCGCGTGGCGTATCTCATCGGGAAAGGCGTCGCGCCCGGCGAGATCCTGCTTTTGACGTTCACCAACAAGGCCGCCAAGGAGATGCTCGAACGCGTCTCCTCGCTCATCGGCGCCGAGCCGGGCCGCATGTGGGGCGGCACCTTCCACCATGTCTGCCACCGCATCCTGCGCGAGCGCGGCGTCCGCGTCGGCCTGCGCGAAGGCTTCACGATCCTCGACGCCGAGGACGCGCGCGACCTGATGAAATCCTGCGTGCGCGAGGCGGGCGTCGACACCAAGGCCAAGCGCTTCCCGAGCCCGGCCGTGCTCCTGTCGCTCGCGTCGTACGCCGTGAACGCCGGGATGCCCGTCGCCGACGTCGTCGAGGCCAAGCACCCGAGCTTCCGCGACATCCTGCCGTCCATCGAGGAAGTCACCTCCGCCTATCTCCGCAAGAAGCGCGCCTCGAACGCCGTCGATTTCGACGACCTCCTCGCGCTCGCCGCGCGCCTGCTCCGCGAGGACGAGGAATCGCGCGAACGGTACGCGAAGCAGTTCCGCTACATCCTCGTCGACGAGTATCAGGACACCAACCGCCTGCAGGCCGAGATCGTGCGCCTGCTCGCCTCCGTCCACGGCAACGTGCTCGTGGTGGGGGACGACGCGCAGTCGATCTACTCCTTCCGCGGCGCCGACATCCGCAATATCCTCGACTTCCCCCGCATCTTCCCCGGCGCCAAGACCTTCCGCCTCGAGACCAACTACCGCTCGACGCCGGAGATCCTGGACCTCGCAAACGACATCATCGGCCGCAACGCCAACCAGTTCCCCAAGGAGCTGAAGAGCATGCGCCCGCCGTTCGCCAAGCCGTCGCTCGTGAACGCCGCCTCCGGCGCGCAGGAGGCCGAATTCATCGCCCAGCGCATGCTCGAACTGCGCGACGAGGGCGTGCCGTTCAGCGGCATGGCCGCGCTCTTCCGCGCCACCTTCCATTCGCAGGCGCTGGAGTTCGAGCTGATGAAGCGCGGCATCCCGTACGACTACCGCGGCGGCGCGAAGTTCTTCGACCGCGCCCACATCAAGGACGCCATCTCGTTCCTCAAGATCATGGTCAACAAGGACGACGAGGTCGCCTGGATGCGCGTGCTCTCGCTCCAGGTCGGCATCGGCCCGGTCGCCGCCATGAAGCTCTTCGAGCGCGTCCGCGCGGCCTCGCATGAGGACGACATCGGCCCGGAACTCGTGGCAGGATTGCCCGCCCGCATCTCCGGCGGCTGGAAGCGCTTCCTCGAAGTCTACGACGCGCTGCTCGACGCGCGGCCTTCGCCGTCGTCCATGCTCCGTGCCGTCGCCGATTCGGACTACAAGGCGTATCTGGAGAACGAGTATCCGGACTACCGCGACCGCCTGGAAGACCTCGAACAGCTCGCCGGTTTCGCCGAATCGTATCCCGACGCCGCCGCCTTCCTCGCCGACGCCGCGCTCCGCGACGACATCGCCTCCGCCGGCAAGAACGCGCGCATCCTGACCGCGGAAGACGATTCCGAAGGGAAGGTCGTGCTCTCCACCATCCACCAGGCCAAAGGCCTCGAATGGGACGCCGTCTTCGTCATCCACATGACGCAAGGCGCCTTCCCGAACAAGCGCGCCCTGCTCGACGAGGGCGGCATCGAGGAGGAGCGCCGCCTCTTCTACGTGGCCTGCACGCGCGCCCGCCGCGACCTGTGCCTCTCGTATCCGCTCTCGGTCGGCTACGACGCCTTCTCGTTCGAACCGAAGTCCGAGTTCCTCGAGGAGATCTCCGGCGGCCTCGTCGAGGACGTCCGCATCGAGGAATCCTACGACGACCTCCCGACCATCACCTACGACGAGCACGGCGAGCCGAAGAAGCGCTCGGGCCTGCTCCGCGACATCAGCGAATACTAGGTCGAAAAAAGACCGCCTCACGGGGCGGTCTTGTCGGTCTTGGGCGGGCGCTTGCGCTCCGGCGCGCCGAGCGCGGCCTGGAGATGCTCCTTCGTGATCTCCTGGAGCGACTGGATGAGCTTGGGTGCCGAGGTCGCGGTCGGGGCCATCTGCGGCGGCAGGCGGTAGCGGGCGCCGCCGGAGCCGTGCTTGGCGCCGCCGTTCTTCTTGCCGAAGATCGACTCGATGAAGGCGGTCAGGTCCAGCTCCTTGCTGCGCGAACGCACCGAGGCGCGGACCCAGTCGCCGCAGACGCCCCACACGACGATCGTGTGGGCGCCGTCGACGCGGCGGAGCCGGTCGGCGACGATCGAGAGATAGTCGCCCTCGTCCTCGCGGAGGAGCTCCGGCGCGTGCACGACGCGCACGTGGTTCACCACGTCGATGGTCTCGAGCATGTCGCGCTCGATCTCCAGGTAGCGCTCCGGGAGCGCGTAGTTGAAGCACTCGTCGATCAGCTCCTGGCTCGCCGACTCCATCGCCTCGACGAAGGCCTGGCGGTCCTCGCACGTGGTGGCGGGACTGGTCAGGCGCTCGGTGTCCGAGAAGATGCCGACGGCGGTGAGCTCCGCCACGTGCGGAGGGATCTCGAGCTTCATCTCGCGGAGGAGCAGCCAGCCGAGGGTGGCGGCCGCGCCGCAGGTGCGGATGTAGGAGAAGCAGTCGCCGTTCACGCCGGGGTGCTCGAGGTGGTGGTCGACGATGACGCCGAACCGCCCCTTCTCGATCTGCTTCTCGAAGCGCGAGTCGTCGATGCGCGACGAGTCGGCGAGGGCCACGTTGCCCGTCCCCGGCATCTCCGCGCCCGGCTTCATGTGCTTCATGAGCTCGAAGCGGTTGTACAGGATCTTGTTCTGCGGATGGCCGAAGCCGCCGTCGTAGAAGATCTTCGGCTCGGCGCCGGCGGCTTCCAGCGCGAGGGCGATCTGGAAGCCGTTGGCGATGCCGTCGGGATCGACCTGGGCGATCTTGACCGACCACTCCTTGTCGCGCTTCTCGACGATGCGCTTGAACGATTCGATGTCGGCCGCGCAGGGGCGGATGGGCTTGTGATTCTGCGGCATGACGCCTCCTTCGGCGCGTGACGGGGTTGGAAAGGGCAAGGAGCCAATGTACTCCCTTTACGGGCGCCGTCAATATGGTATCTTCCCGGCATGCCCAAGCTCACGCCCGGCAAGGAATACGAGCGGAAGTTCCTCGTCCTGGAGCGCCGCTTCGACGCTTCGCGGGAGAAGCGCGCGGCGCTGCGGAAGGAGATCCGGCAAGGCTACCTCGCGCTCGCTCCCGCCCAGGTGCGCGTGCGCGAGATCGGCCGCGCGTCGTACGTCCTCGAGATCAAGGGCGAGGACGACCTCGAGATCGAATGCGGGGCGCTCGACGCCGCGCACGGCCGCCTGCTGCTCGAGACCTACGCGACGCGCGTCGCCGCGATCGTCGAGAAGACGCGCTACGAGATCGCCGCCGGGTTCGACGGCCTGGCATGGGAAGTCGACGTCTTCCGCGGCGACAACGCCCGGCTCGTCGTCGCCGAGATCGAGACGCCGACGAAAGGCTACTCGCTCGACCCCGACGCGTTCCCGGATTGGATCGGACCGGAGGTCACGGCCGACCCCCGCTTCAAGAACAAGAACCTGGCGGTGAAGCCGTTCTCGCGCTGGCCGAAATCGGAACAGAAGAAGACTCTCAAACTCATGGGCCTCTAGCCCATTTTTTTGACCTTAAATCCTGTGGATAAGTCAGGGTTGTGCCATGAAGCTGAGCGCCTATACTAGAGGCGCATTAAGAAAGCGCCTATGGCTGAAGTGACCGCGATGGCTGCATTCGGAGGAGGCGATTTTCTTGTGCTCGAGAGGAGCTCTTCATCGTGAAGGGTTCTTTTCGTTAAACCGTTCTTTGGACAACAGAGGAGTATGTCATGCCGAACGAGAACCCGCGTCTCAACGACAAGACCGTCCGTATCGGTCTCATGTCGCGCATCGACTTCGGTTCTGACGGGTTTCGGCAGGGGCTCCTCGAGCTCGCCGCCGAAACCTTCAAGACCGAGGACGTCGCGTTCGTGGTCCTGGCCGGCGGCCTCGTCTCCGGACGGGTCGTGGCCGAGAAGACCTCGGCGCTGAAGAAGCGCCTCAAGGAGCTTCAGCGGCAGATCAAGGCCAAGGACAAGGAGCTGCAGTACGAGGAGGACGCCAAGAAGGCGAAGCTCCTCCAGACCGCGATCTCCAAGCTCGCCCGCGAGCGGTCCAAGGTCGAGGATGCCCTCGAAGAGCTGACGCCCGAGAAGATGGCGGCCACGCTGGCCAAGAGCCTCCCGCGTTTCACCGACGCGCGCGGCAAGCCGGTCAAGCTGTACATCATCCCGAGCCCCGCCTACGACAAGGCGGTCGGCGAGAAGACGGCGACCCTGCTCGCCGATCTCGAAGACCGCGAAGAGCTCCGCCTGCTGAAGTCCGGCGGCGACCGCCTCCCGCTCTGGGAGGACACGCCCAAGATGCGCAACCTCGAGGTCCTGACCCTCGACAAGCAGACGTGGCTCCGCGGCGATTACCACTCGACTCCGGTCCAGCGGCGCATCAAGGACAAGCGCCGCCAGACCTCGTCGAGCGAGCAGGTCGACCTGCAGGTCGTCGGCGGCGTCGGCGTCTCGATCCTGAAGCCCGAGGGCAACTGGCCCATCGGCTTCGTGGCGGTCCCGGCCCTGCATCGTCTCGAGGAGACGGGCGTGGCCGAGAGCCAGGTCGGCGTCCAGGTGCTGGAGGTGGAGTGCGATCGCCGCAACGCGACGCTGCGCAGCCACTCCTTCAAGGACCTGATCAGCCGCGAGCGCGGCTTCATCGGCGCGCCGAGCGACCTGTCGCCGGCGCGGCTCAAGTGCATCGACGTGCTGAAGAAGCACGGCCGCTGCTCGACGGGCCGCATCGCGGAGCGTACGGGCCTGTCGAAGGACACGGTCCACAAGACGCTGCGCGACCTGCTCGCGACCAAGGACAACAAGCGCTACAAGACCTGGCCCGGCCTGGTCTACGACGCGCTTGCCGACCGCTGGGACTTCGAGCTCACGTGGGTCCAGCGCTTCCTGCGCTACCGCCTGCCGGAAGGCGAGCGGAAGACCGACGTGTTCGTCGCCATCTGCTGCATGCACGCCGGCTCGCTCGACACCGACTACACGCACTTCCTCGAGGACGTGCCGAAGGTCATGCTCGAGCAGGGCGCGACGATGCTGGTCAGCGCCGGCGATCACGTGGAAGGCACCTCGCACGACCTGCTCATGAAGGGCGAGATCGTCGCGGGCGCCGACAACACCGAGCAGGAAGAGCTCGCGGCCGACATGATCTCCACCGTGCTGTTCGAGGTCTTCAAGGTCCGCTTCGACGCGGCGCAGAAGGCGTCCGCCCCGAAGGGGCCCGAGGAGGTCGCGGCGCTCGTGCGGAGCACCCTGCCGAAGTTCCGGTACGTGCCGGGCAACCACTGCGGCTGGATCAGCCGGAGCGGCGTGCGTCCTCTCGCGACCATGGTGTCGCGCATCTGGACGAACCTGACCGGCTGGCTCGACGCGCACCTGGCGTCCAAGAAGCTGGGCATCCCGGGTTCGCTCGATCTGGTCAAGGACCACATCGAGACGGTCGGGGACGGCCGCTTCCTGCTGCCGTCCGGCATGCCGATGGGCATGACGCACCCCCACATGGGCGGTTCGGAGACCATCTCGAGCTCGGCCCAGAAGGCGCTGAACCTCTACCGGGACTGCCCGGTCGTGATCATCGGCAACTTCCACACGGGCGTGCTCGTCGAGGAGTGGGAAGCCAAGCTGGGGCAGCGCGCCTGCATCCAGGTCGGCACCATGAAGCACGGCAGCCCGTTCGAGCACAGCAAGCTGAAGACCGTCGACCAGGGCTTCGCGGCCGCCAAGATCGTCTCGATCAACGGCCGCATCGTCTGCACGGTGACGACGTTCTACAGCAACGACAAGGTCCAGCCGGGCAGCCGGCGCGTGGACCGCCGGAAGCCCCTCGCGGACTTCCGCAAGAGCATCGGCCTCGTCCGATGAACGCGAAACCCCGCCCCGACGCATGTCGGGACGGGGCTTTTTCTTTCCGCTATGGCAGCGGCGCCGGTTCGGATTCTGCCGGGACGAAGCCCGTCGATCCGGTCTCCTGCCGCGTGATGTCGAACCCGAGGTCTTCCTTCACGACGGCGGCCAGGGACGGCGCGGCGATGTTCCAGACGTCGCCGCGGTCGCGCGGGTCGAGCAGGAACGCGCCGAAGACATAGCGTTCGGCGGGCTGGGGGTCGGGGACGAGGTTCAGGGTCGGGACGCCGCCGGCGGATCCCGCTTCCGCCTCGAGCGGCGTGCGGGCGAAGAGCGCGAGCGTGCGGCTCACGGGCACTTCGGCGTCGAAGGAGAGCGCGGCGTCGCGGCGTTCGAGGACGGCGGAGGCGGCCGGGCGCCCGTCGGCGTAGGCGAGATCGGCGACGGGGGAGAAGGAGAGCTTGAGGCGGTTCCAGCGCCCGTTCGGGACGCGCTCGCTGAGCAGCTTTTCCGTCACGCCTTCCTGCAGCATCAGCCGGCGCGCGCCTTCGAAGAACGCGACCTCCTTGCCGCCGTCGCCGACGAGCGAGGCCTTCACGAGCGTGAGCTCGACGCGCGCGGCGCCGGCGGGGAGCCGCGCGGGCGCGGTCAGGTACAGGTTCAGCGCGCCATGGAATTCCGCCTCCTCCGCCGGAGGTTCGGGTTCCGCCACGGGCGGTTCCGTCACCGGCGCGGGCGCCGGACGGCGGACGACGAGGAGCCAGATCACGAGCGCGCCGATCGCGAGGATGGCGGCCGTGGCGATGATGGAGATCGTCGTGCGTCGCATACGCCGAAATCATACCATTTTTCCGTTTGACAGCACTATCTTTCCGGAGCTAAAGTCCTTGCGCTATCCACACCCATGAAGACCGCCGAATCCGTCACCGAAGGACATCCCGACAAGGTCTGCGACCAGATCGCCGACGCCTTGCTGGATGAGTACCTCAAGCGCGATCCGCAGAGCCGCGTGGCCCTGGAGGTCTTCGGTTCGCACGGGATGCTGATGGTCGGCGGCGAAGTCACCTCGGCCGGCGAGGTCGACATCGAGGCCATGGCCAAGCACGTCTACAAGCAGATCGGCTACGACGACGAGCTCGAGGTCTTCGTCAACATCGAGCTGCAGTCGGGCGACATCGCGCAGGGCGTCGACACCGGCGGCGCCGGCGACCAGGGCATCATGTACGGCTACGCGTCCGCCGAGACCGAGAGCTTCATGCCGGCGCCCATCGCGCACGCGCACGCGCTCTCGACGCGCCTCGCCGAACTCCGCCGCCACGACGCCGCCTTCGCCTGGCTCCGCCCCGACGGCAAGACGCAAGTCACGATGGACCGCGGTCGCGTCACGACCGTCGTCGTCTCCGCCCAGCACGCGCCCGACATCTCCCAGGAGGAGATCCGCGCCAAGATCTCCGAAGGCGTCATCGCGCCGGTCATCGGCGGCCTCGACGGCGTCGAGATCCTCGTGAACCCGACCGGGCGCTTCGTGGTCGGCGGCTTCACGGCCGACACGGGCCTCACCGGACGCAAGCTGATGGTCGATACCTACGGCGGCATCATCCCGCACGGCGGCGGCGCCTTCTCCGGCAAGGATGCCACGAAGGTCGACCGCTCGGCCGCCTACATGGCGCGCTTCGCCGCCAAGAACCTCGTGGCCGCCGGCTACGCCAAGAAGTGCATGGTCTCGGTGGCCTACGCCATCGGCCGCGCCGAGCCGGTCATGCTGACCGCCCGCGCCGAGGACGGCCGCGACCTCTCGCCGCTCGCCGCCAAGTACTTCGACTTCCGCCCCAAGGCCATCGTCGAGCGCTTGGGCCTCCGCCGGCCGATCTTCCGCGAGACCGCCGCCTACGGCCACTTCGGCCGCGAGAACTTCCCCTGGGAACAGGTCATCGAGCTGAAATGAAGACGTGCCTCGGCGCGTCTTTTTCGTCGTGCTACACTGGACATGAAGCCTCGTAACGCGTATCCTTCCATGTCATGCGCAACCGCCTCGCCATCGCCGTCCTGATCGCGCTCGCCCTCGCCGGGGGCGCGGCGTTCGCGTATCGCGGCCCGATCCGCGAGATGCTCGCCGAGCGCGCGAAGCCGGAGCTCCCGCCGGCCCTGCCCTACCAGCCGCGCCCTGAACCGGAAACGGAGCCTGCGGAAGCGGTTCCCGAACCGGAACCGGAAGAGGAGCCTGCCGCGCAGCCGGAACCCGCACCCGAAGAGGAGCCCGCGCCTGAACCGAAGCCGCCCGTCGCCCCAGCTCCGACGCCCCAGCAGGCGAACCTCGCCGTGCCGTTCACGCCGCAGGCGCCGCACGCGGATTGGAGCATGCCGTACCAGGAAGCCTGCGAGGAAGCGTCGCTCATGATGGTGCACGCCTACCTTTCGGGCGCCGGGCCGTTCACGCCTGACGAGGCCGACCGCCAGATCACGGAGATGGTCGCCTGGGAGACGGAACGCTTCGGCTACTACGAGGACACGACCGCGGAAGAGACCGCCGAGATCGCCCGCGCCTACTACGGCTACGCCAAGGCGCGCGCCGTCGCCATCGGTTCCATCGAGGACGTGAAGCGCGAGATCGACCGCGGCAACGCCGTCATCCTGCCGGCGGCCGGCAAGATGCTGAAGAACCCGTACTTCTCCGGCGACGGCCCTCGCTTCCATATGCTCGTCGCCAAGGGCTACACCAAGGACGGCAAGATCATCTCGCACGATCCCGGCACGCGGCGCGGCGCGGACTTCCTGTACGACGAGACGCTGCTCTGGAACGCCATCCACGACTGGAACGGCGGCGACGTCGAGAACGGCGCGAAGATGATGGTCGTGGTCGAGAAATGAAAAACCGTCAGCCGGCGGCTGACGGAGCGAAGAACCAGAGCAGATACGCGTGGAGCAGCGCGACCGCGGCATAGACCGCGATGATGCCCCAGAAGGCCAGCCAGGCGGCGCGATGGACGCGCGCGAAGCACGCGAGCGCGAGCGCGCAGGCGCTGGCGAGGCCGGTCTTCCAGAAGAAGAACGTGGCGTCCCCGTAGCGCAGCATGATGCGCGCGAGGGGATTGCCTTCCTCGCCGCCGCGGCGGATGAGCTCGAGCGTCGAGAGCGCGTCGAAGACGTTGAGCAGGACGACGAGCAGGCTGACGAGGATCAGGACGCGCCAAGGCGGCGGCGTCCAGCTGACGGCGTCGGACGGTCGCATGCGGCCTCCGTTTGCGGAAGGGACTGCCCGCGTGGTATCACGGAACCATCATCATGTCAATCGTATGGAAAACCTCACGTTCGATCTCGAAGAGCTGTACCAGGCCGTGAAGGAGCGCGCGCTCGCGGAGGGCGCCTACACGCACGAGGAGTGGTCCGACGTCATCGACATGACGCTCCAGGACCGCGAGGAATTCGGCGAAGTCCATGACGACGAGGAGCTTTCCGCCGTGAAGGAGCAGCTCAAGGCCCGCTACGAGGATTTCAAGGCGGACATCCCGCAGGCCTGAACGGAAAAAGAGCCCACGCGCGTGGGCTCTTTTTTGGTGGGTCGGCCGGGGATCGAACCCGGGACCATCAGCTTAAAAGGCTGTTGCTCTACCGACTGAGCTACCGACCCGCGTCGCTCGCGGACATGCTGCCGGTCGGACGGGCCGAGCCCGTCCTCCCTCTCGAATGTCCTTCGCTCCTTCCTTCGCGGCTGGGCTGGCCCAGCCTTGATGGCAGTTTATGGAGTTTTGCGCGGTCGCGCAAAACACGTTCCTTTCGACAAGCAGGTGCAGGATAGCGTAAAACGGGCGTCGCGTCAATCGGGGCGGCGCGGCTCGTGGTATACTTTCCGGGTATGCCATTCGCCTTCGCCTGGGAACAGCCCGCCGCGTTCATCGGCGCGTTCGCCGTGCTCGCCGCGGCCGCGGCCGCCGTGATCGGCGTCGTACGCACGCATCATGGGCCGCCGCGGGGCGAACTTTTCGCGCTCGGCCTCCTGGCCGCCGCCGGGATCTGGACGTGGGACGCGCGCCTCGCCCTCGCGAAGCGGCTCTTCCCCGACGCGAGCGGCGTCGTCGAGGAAGCGATCGCCGACCATGTCGTGCAGTACGGCGACTGCGCCGCCTACGTCGCGGCCACCGGCCACGGCGAGGACGACGGCGCGACCTGCCGGCTGCGCGTCTTCGCCTCGTACGGACGCTTCGTCTCCGCGGCGCCGCCGGAGGCCGCCGCCGAATCGCCGTGCGACGTCACGGCCTCGCCCGAGATCCGGAGCTGGACGTTCCGCAGGGGCGACCTGCGCGACCGTTGCGCGGAATGATATGCGCGCCTGGTGGATCGAGGCCTCGGGCGTCCGTCCGTACCGCGCTTCCGACCGCGAACGCCTCTTCAAGTGGGTGGTCTTCGAGCGCGACGGCGAGACGGAACTCGTCGCCATGCCCTACGACGCGGGCTGGGCGTTCCACACGGAAGCGATGGCGGAGCTCGCCCTCCGCAAGCGCTGGTGCGGCGAGGAGGACGCCAAGGCGTTCCTCAAGCGGAGCGGCAACGCCTTCCGCGAAGCCGGCGTGCGGGTGATCGGAGGCGGCACGCGTTTCGAGAACGGCCTCACGCGCAACTTCAGCTACCGCTTCGGCGCGGTGCCCGAACCCGAAGACCGGCTCGCGCGCATCGCGCTCGGCCTCAAGGAGTGATCGCGACGCCGCCGCCGCGGTTCGCCGCGACGACCGCGTACCAGAGCTGGCCCTCCGCGAAAGGGATCTTCTTCCCGTCGGCGCCGTCGACCCGCGTCGGGTCCGCCGCGGAGGTCTTTTTCCACGTGCCTTCGATCGCGACGCCGTCGCGCAGGACCGTCGCCTTGCCGCTTCCGATCTGGTCGAGGCCGATCAGGCCGAGGCCGCGCGGATCGGGGGCGGGGATGATGTCGGTCTCGATGACGATGACCGTCTTCGGGACGATCGGCGTGCCGTCGCGCGCGAGCGCCCGCTTGCCGCCGCGCCACAGCGCGTAGCCGCCTTCCGCGGCATCCCATCGGAACTCCGCTTCCTCGCCGTTGCGCACGTACGTGACGAGCGCCGATGCGGCGGGGGAGCCGTCGGCGAGCAGGTCGCCGCGCAGGGTCGTGTCGATCGCGTCGGTCGAGGTCGCCCAGCCGTTCTTGTCCGCGAGCGCGCGCAGGGAGGCGGTCGAGGTATAGGTGTTGTGCGGCGCGGAGCGGCGGCTGTCGCGGCGGAACGACGACCCGTAGCGGAACTCGTTGGCGTCGTCGAGGCCGATGCGGTCCTCGGCGAGCTCCTTGAGCGCCTCCTCGCTGCCGCCGACGTGCGCGTAGACCGCGTCGTACTCGCGCGCCCAGCGCAGGAAATACGGCCGCGCGCTGCGCACGGGCCCGATCTCCTCGGCTTCCGCGGAACGGAAGACCAGCATGGTGCGCGTCAGCCCGCCCTCGACCGGGACTTCCCAGACGACGTCGGCCGCGTCGGTGCCGGAGGGCGGCAGCGCGTTCGGATGGTTGTCGACCATCACCGCGAGCGGGCGCGTGCGGTCCGGCTCCGGCGCGACGATCGGCGTGGACGTCGCCGCCTCGACGGCGGTCCGCTCGATGCCGAGCGAGCGTTCGATCCAGAAGGTGATGATGCCTTCCTGCAGGAACGGACGGCTCGCGAGCTGGAGGCCGGGAAAAAAGAGCAGGCCGAAGATCAGGCCCGCGACGCGTACGTGATCCTTGTGCGTCCAGCGCTTCATGGCTCCATGGTAACGCCCGCGGCGCGGGTTGACAAACGGCGTTTTTTCGGGTGAACTGGCCGCACGGTCCTTCACGGAACGAACCTTCAACACGGGAGCGAGACACATGCAGAACGAGCCGTCCGCGAACGCCCCGGATCCGAAGGTCCGGAGGGTGCGCTACATCTTCAGCGACTTCCATCTCGGCCAAGGCCGCCGCAGCGACGGCAGCTGGCACCCGATGGAAGACTTCCGCAGCGACGCGGAGTTCGCGCGCATGCTTCGTCACATCGACGAGCGGTACGCGGACGACGTCATCGTCGAGCTTCACGGCAACGGCGACGTCTTCGACTTCATGGCCGTGCCGTACGCGGGCAAGTACCGCGCCGTGCCGACCGTCGAAGCGTCGCTCGACGAGTTCCGCGCCATCGCCGCCGGGCATCCCGAGTTCTTCGGCGCCCTGCGCGCCTTCCTCGCGCGCCGCCCGAACGCGGAGCTCATCCTCACGATCGGCAACCACGACCAGGACCTGGCGTGGCCCGAGGTGCAGGAGCTCATGCGCGCGGCCGTCGCGCCCGAGGGGCAGGGGCATCGCGTGCGCTTCGTGCGCAAGGAAAGCATCGGTCCCGTCGACGTCTACCACGGCGACGAGCACGATCCGCTGAACGCGATCCCGTCCGACGCCGAGATGTTCATCACCGACCACAAGGGCGGCAGCATCCTCGTCGTCGCCTTCGCGGTCGTCGTGATCACGCACGGCGCGCTCCTGCCGCTCCTGTCGGATCCCGCGTCCCTGTTCACGCCGAACGGCATCCTGCTGGGACTCCTGGAGTTCACGGCGATGCTCGTCATCATCGGCTGGGCCTGGGGCAAGCTGTACTTCTCGGACTGGGCGACCGCCTGGCGCGCGAAGCGCAACGCCTCGGACGAGGACGCGCCGGAACCGAAGCCGCGGTTCATGAACTACCCCTATACCTATTACATGAACGCCGGCCTGGGCATGACGCTCAAGCGGCGCTTCATGCCGGACATGGGGCGGCTCCAGGACCACGGCGCGATCTGGATCCTCACGACCGCGCGCTCGCCGTACTGGGCGCCGATCATCTGGGTCTACCTCGTCGCCGACGTCCTCTTCCACATGTTCTTCATCGACCAGCTGAGCGTCCGCCGCAAGGCGAACCTCAAGATGATCCTGAAGATCCTGAAGAGCACGATGAGCGCCGACATGATCGACGCGGAGCTCGAGCGCTACGCCAAGGAGCGCCCCGACGTGAAGTACGTCGTGGCGGGCCACACGCACCAGCTCGGCGTGAAGAACGTCAACGTCGGCGACCGGGTCATGCTCTACATGAACCCCGGGACCTGGGTCGAACAGCGCGACATGGTGCTGCCCACGGTCTCGACGACGACGTCGTTCCCGCGCCTCGAGGCCTTCTTCCGGCGGATCGCCCTCTACTGGAGGAAGTCGCCGCTCGCGGCCTTCGGCGTCCTGCTCGTGCACGCCGCCGTCGCGTTCGTGCCGTACGGCACGGTGAGCGCGTTCGGATGGGAAGTCGGCTTCTGGTCGTATCTCATCCCGGCGCTCTCGTTCTTCCTGCTGCTCTGGCGCTACTCGTACACCGAATACCGCGGCCTGCCGTTCGTGAAACGGACGGTGGTGCGGCTCGAGGAGTACGCGACGGGCGAGCTCCAGCTCGCGGTCGAGGAGTACCTGCCCCCGGCCGACGGGGAGCCGGGAAACGGCCGGTTCGAGAACGCCTTCTGAGGCGGAACAGGGGACCACGTCCCTCGGCAAGCTCGGAATGACGCCGCACGGCGTCATTTTTCTTTTCCCTTGCCGGCAAGCCGTTTTTCCATTAAAGTGAGCGCGCTATGGCCTCGAAAGACCTGCTCCAGGAACTGAAAGAAGCGCACGAGTCGTTCACCTCCGCGCGCCGCGAGATCATCGGCCTCGCCGCCAAGGCGCAGGCCGCTTCGAAGCGCGCGATCTTCGCCATCCAGCGCGACGACGACGCCGGCGCCAAGGCGCTCCTGGCCGAGGCCGAGGACGCGCTCGAGGCGATCCGGGGCCGCGCCGCGAAGAACGCCCGCCTCGTGCACGAGGGGTCGTACCGCGCCGCGCTCGAGGAATACGCCGAAGCGCGCTTCGTCGCCCAGCTCGCCTGGAAGGGCTCCGTCGCCGCCATCGAGGGCCTCGACGAGGAGACGCAGATCGGAGGCCTGTGCGACGCCGCCGGCGAGATCGTCCGCCTCATGGTCCGCGCCGCCACGGAAGGCCGCGACGAGGACGCGCGCGAGTTCAAGGCGCGCCTCGACCGCCTGATGGCGGGACTCGACGCGATGGACTATTCGGGATACCTCCGCACGAAGTACGACCAGGCCCGCTCCCATTACCGCAAGGCCGAGGACGTCCTCTACGACCTTTCCATGAAGCGATGAGCGCCGCCGCGATCGTCCCCGCGTTCGACGAAGAGAAGACGATCGCCCGCGTCGTGCGGACGCTCGCCTCCGCGCGCGGCATCGACGAGGTGATCGTCGTGAGCGACGGGTCGACCGACCGCACGGCCGACGAGGCCGCGGCCGCCGGCGCGCGCGTGCTCCGGCTCCGCGAGAACGTCGGCAAGGGCGGCGCCGTGAAGATGGGCGCGGCCGCGACGCGCGCGGAGATCCTCTTCCTCTGCGACGCCGACTTCATCGGCCTGCGCCCGGAACACGTCGAACGGCTTCTCGCGCCGGTCGCCGAAGGCCGCCTCGCCATGTGCGCCGGCCTGCGCGACCGCGGTCCGCTCCTCACGCGCCTCATCGCGCACCTGCCGCTCCTCTCGGGGGAGCGCGCGCTGCGCCGCGAGGTGCTCGACGGCGTGCCGCGCCGGTTCCTGGAGGGCTTCCGCATCGAGATGGCGCTCAACTGGTACTGCCGCGCCAACCGCCTGCCGTACGGTTCCGTGCCGACGCTCGGCGTCGGCCAGGTCCGCAAGATCGAGAAGCGCGGCCTCCTGCGCGGCCTCGCCGGCTACGCGGCGATGGTCCTCGAGGTCGCCGACGCCATGCTGCGCGTCCGTCTCGCGAAAAAAGAATTCCTGAAGCGATGAACAAGACTCCGCCATCCGCGTTCCGCGGCCGCAAGATCACGGTGATGGGCCTGGGCCTGAACCAGGGCGGTTTAGGCATCGCCAAGTGGCTCCTGCGCCGCGGCGCGCGCCTCACGATCACCGACCTCAAGACCCGCGAACAGCTCGCCCCGTCCATCGAGGCGCTCGCCGCGGTGAAAGGCGCGCACCCGGTGCGCTACGTGCTGGGCCGGCATCGCAAGGAGGATTTCCGGCGCGCCGACATGATCATCCAGAACCCCGGCGTGCCGCGCGATTCGGGATTCCTCGCCGTCGCGAGGAAGGCCGGCATCCCGATCGAGTCCGACATCTCGATCTTCTTCCGGCTGTGCCCGCATCCGATCGTCGGCGTCTCGGGCACCAAGGGCAAGACGTCGGTGACCGCGCTCCTGGGCGCGATGCTCGAACGCGCGTTCGGGCACGCCGTCGTCGCCGGCAACATCCGCCGCTCGCCGCTCGATCATCTCGACGCGCTCATGGCCTCGAAGAAGCCCGTGCCCGTCGCGCTCGAGCTTTCCTCGTGGCAGCTCGAGAGCCTCAAGGTCGTCGAGATGAGTCCCGCCATCGCCGTGCTGACCAACGTCCTGCCGGACCATCTCAACCGCTATGACGGCATGAGGGATTACGCCGCCGCCAAGGAGCTCATCTACGCCTGGCAGCTGCCGATGGGCGTCGCCGTCGTCCCGTACGACAACGCGTATACGAGGAAGATGGGCGCGCGCGTCCGCGGCGAGCGGTTTTGGGCTTCGATGCGGCCTTTGCCTGAGGAGCAGAACGGGATCTATTGGCGGGAGGCGAAGGCCGTCGTCCGTTCGCAGGGCATCGAGACGGCGCTCTTCGAGGCGAAGGACGTCCGGATCCCCGGCGCCCACAACCTCTGGAACGCGCTCCTCGCCGGCGGCGCCGCGTACCTGCGCGGCGCGAAGCCGTCCGCGATCCGCGCGGCGCTCCGCGCCTTCAAGGGCGTGCCGCACCGCCTCGAACGCGTGCGCGACGTCCGAGGCGTCTCCTATTGGAACGACACCGCCGCCACCACGCCGGAAGCCTCCGTCGCGGCGATGGAGACGGTGTTCGCGAAAAGGAAAGGCGTGCTCATCGCCGGCGGCGCCGACAAGGAACTCGTCTTCGGCGCCTGGGCCAAGGCCGTGAAGCGCCGCGCCAAGAAGGTCGTGCTCTTCAAGGGCACCGCCACGCCGAAGATGCGCGCCGCGCTCTCGCGCGCCGGCGTGCGGCTCGAGGACGACGCCGTCTCGATGCAGGAAGCCGTCCGGCGCGCCGCCGCGGCCGCCGAGCGCGGCGAAGCGGTCCTGCTCTCGCCGGGCTGCGCCTCGTTCGGCCTCTTCGTGAACGAGTTCGATCGCGGCGACCGCTTCCGCGCCGAAGCGAAGAAGCTGCGCTGATGCGCGACGGAAAAGCCCCCGGACCTCCGGGGGCTTATTCGATCATCGTGAAACGGATCCGTCCGAGTTCCTGGCCGCGTTCCGTCTCGACGATCACGCGCCAGCGGCCGGGCGCGGAGATGGTCCGATACGAGTATCCGCGGTAGCCGTCCTGCCGGCCGCCGCGCGTCTCATAGGTCGAGCGTCCGGCATCCGTCCAGCGCCCGGCCGTTTCGTCATACCGCTGCCACGCGTGGACGATCGTCGTGGAAAGGTCGGTCGGCGCGTAGATCGCCGTGAAGGCGTAGATGCGGCCGTCGCCGCCCTGCTCCAGGCGGAGCGTCTGTCCGGGCCAGAGGCGGCGCAGGGGGTCTTCAGGCTCCGCGTCGAGGACATACGCCCCGCCGCGGACCGCCACGTCGTGGTACGCCCCTGCGTCGCGGATCGACAGCGGGATCGGAGGGATGACGTTCAGGAAGTACAGGAGCGCGAACGCCGCATAGGTGCCGGCGGCGACGAGGCGGAGCCTGCCTGCGAGGGGGCGCCGCGCGGCGTCCGTGCGCGCCACGAGCTCGACCAGGAGCAGCGAGACGGCGGTCGCGACCGCGCCGCCGAGCAGGAACACCCAGGCACTGAGCGAATGCAGCATGTATGGAAAGAGCAGGGTGCAGTACGAGAAGAGCGCGAACGCGAAGACGCCGAACTGGACGGAGGGGCGGAGGAAGACGCGGCGGAAGCCTTCGTTCAGCGCGAGGAGCGCCACGATCGCCAGCATCACGGGCCAGCTCGCGGCCACGGCGCCGCCGAACCAGTAGAACAGGAAGGCCGAGCTGAGCAGGGCGCCGAACGCGAACTGCATCACCATCGGCACGGCCTTGCGCAGGACGCCCGGTCCGCGCTCCCCGAGGGCCACGCCGGCGGCGGCCGCGAAGGCGTATCCGCCGAGCAGCGCGAAGGTCGTCTCCGCGCGGAGCGTCCGGAAGGTGAGGATATCGACGAAAAAACCGCCCGCGAGCAGGAGCGAGGGGAGCAGGTGGCGATAGCGTTCGAGAAGCGGCCGGGACATGACTTGCGCAGTATAGCAAAACCTCGTGTATGCTATCCTGAACCCTATGCTGTCGAAGCTCAAGAAACTCGCTCCGAAGCCCCTCCTGCAGGCCTATCACTGGGCGCTGTCGTATTTGGCGGCGGCCTGGTATGCCTGGCCGTCCAAGCGGATGGTCGTGATCGGGGTCACCGGCACCAACGGCAAGACGACCGTCGTGAACCTCATCGCGCGCATCCTGGAAGAGGCGGGGGAGAAGGTTGGCCTCACCTCGACCGTGAACTTCCGCATCGCGGGCGAGGACGTCCTGAACGACATGAAGATGACGATGCCCGGCCGCTTCTTCCTCCAGAAGATGCTGCACCGCATGGCGGAAGCCGGCTGCCGGTTCGCCGTCATCGAGACCTCGTCGCAAGGCCTCGACCAGTTCCGGCATCTCGGCGTCGAGTATGACGTCGCGGTCTTCACGAACCTCACGCCCGAGCACATCGAGGCGCATGGCGGGTTCGAGAACTACAAGGCCGCGAAGCTGAAGCTCTTCCGCCACCTGACGCGCCACCCCCGCAAGTCCCTGCCGATGCGCGGCGACGTGAAGAAGACGTCGGTCGTGAACCTCGAATCGGAGCACGCCTGGGACTTCCTCGACGCGCCGGCCGACAAGAAATACGGGTTCCTCGCCGACGGCGCGGGGAAGGAAGCGGGCAAGGCGACGTGGCCCATGGCCGTCGTGAAGGCGCTCGACGTGAAGCTGGAAGCGGCCGGTTCGAGCTTCATCGTGCGCGAGACCCGCTTCGCGCTGAAGATGCCGGGCCGCTACAACGTGCTGAACGCGCTGGCCGCGATCTCCGTCGGCCTGTCGCAGGGCATCCCGCTCGAGACGATGGCGCGCGCGCTCGCCAAGGTCGACAACGTGCCCGGACGCTTCGAGCGCATCGAGGAGGGCCAGGATTTCGCCGTCATCGTCGACTACGCGCCCGAGCCGGAATCGCTGAAGCAGGTCTACGCCGCCATCGACCGCATGGAGCGCAAGCGGCTCATCCACGTGCTCGGCTCCGCCGGCGGTGGCCGCGACGTCGCGCGCCGCCCGATCCTCGGACGCATGGCGGGGGAGAAGGCCGACGTCGCCATCGTCACGAACGAGGATCCGTACGACGACGACCCGAACGTCATCATCGGACAGGTCGCGGCCGGCGCCCTCGAAGCCGGCAAGAAGGAAGGGGAGACGCTCTTCAAGATCGAGGATCGCCGCGACGCCATCCGCAAGGCCGTCGCGCTGGCCGGCCCCGGCGACGTCGTCCTCCTGACCGGCAAAGGCGCCGAACAGGCCATCGTCGGCCGCGGCGGGAAGCTCGCGCCTTGGGACGAGCGCAAGGTCGCGCGCGAAGCGCTCCGCGAACGGCTCGCTTCACGTCATTCCGACCGAGCGTAGCGAGCGGAGGAATCGCTCGCCTCGCATGACGGCAAGGGGTTCCTCGACTTCGCTCGGAACGACGGAGAACGTATACTGGTACCATATGGCCCTCGAACGACGCCTCGGACTCAAGGACGACGAAAGCCTGCTCGCGGTCGTGCGCGCGGCGCCCGTCACCCTGCTCCTGCCCGGCATCCTCGTCGCGGCGCTCCTCTTGGCGCCGTTCTTCTTCCTGGTCCCGCTCCTGCGCCTCGAGCTCCTCGGCAAGATCCTGATCGGCCTCTCCGCGTCGCTCGGGTTCTTCTTCGGCGCGCGCGGCCTCGTGAAGTGGCGGATGACCGTCCTGGCCGTCACCGAACGGCGCGTCATCATCGTCCGCCAGAACGGCTTCTTCGACCGCCACGTCACCGAGCTCCCGTTCTCGCGCATCCAGGAGGTCGCCTACCGCGTGAGCGGCATGGGCGCCACGCTCTTCCGCTACGGCACCCTGCTCATCGAATCCGCCGGCAGCGACGAACCGCTCTCGATGGAGCGCATCCCGCACCCGGCGCGCCTCCAGGACCTCATCACCGAGCTCCAGGGGAGCGAGGGCGGACGCGGCGGCTTCGGCGACGTCCTGCACGCCGTCTCGCGCATGGACGCGCGCAAGCTCGGCCTGCTCAAGGCCGAGATCGAGCGCGCGACCCGCGCGCTTCCTCCCGAGGAGCGCGCGTGATACGATCGAGGCGCCTATGCGGAAGCATGATCGACCCGAAGGCCGCCTCGGCTTGCTGGTCGCCGGACTGGCCGCTTTCGCCGTGCTGGCGGGCGGAGCCTTCGTCCGCGAGACCTTGCGGACGCGGCAGATCGACCGCGAAATTTCGGCGTTGAAGCAGGAGGCCGAGCGCCTGCGCGTGCGCAACTTCGAGATCTCGGCGCTGGAGTCCTCGCTGTCGAGCGGGGAGTTCCTCGAGCGCGAGGCGCGCATGAAGCTGGGCCTCCAGAAGGAGGGCGAGCAGGCCGTCGTGGTGCGCAAGGAGGAGGCCCGGCCGGCGGAAGACGCCGCGCGCGCCGCCGCCGAAGCGCGCCCCGTCTGGAGCAACCCGAAGAAATGGTGGACGTATTTCACGGATCCCGAAGCGTTCAGGAACTATGTCGCAATCGCCCGAGCACCCGAAGATCCAGCATCACGTCCCCGCTGAACCCCGCCGCCGCACGGCGTGGGTCGCGGGCGGCGCCGCCTTGGCGCTTCTCGCGCTTTTCGGTTTCGGCCTCTACCGGTACGGCTGGAACGGAGGCGTGGCGCAGGTCGTCACGAAAGTGCTGCCGTATCCCGCCGCGATCGTCGAAGGCCGCGTCATCCGCTATTCCGAATACCAGGAAGACCTCGCGGTCCTCGAACGCTTCTATGAGGCGGAGCGCCAGCGCGCCGTCCCGGGATCGGTCTTCCCGACGCAGGAAGAGCTGAAGGCGCGCGTGCTCGACCGCCTCATCAAGGACGAGCTCGCCGCCGCGCTGGCCGAGCGCTACGGCGCCGTCGTGAGCGCGGAAGACGTGCGCGACACCTACGACTCCACGATCCTCGAACAGGCGTCGCTCGACACGGCCGGCGGCAAGGCCCGCGCCGAAGCCCGCGCCGCCGAGACGCTCGAACAGCTCTACGGCCTGCGCCCCTCGCAGTTCAAGACGCGCGTCCTGCACCCCTTCCTCATCCGCCAGAAGCTCGAGGCCGCCATCCAGGGCGACGAGGCGCTGAACGTCGAGAAGCGCAAGAAGGCCGAAGCGGCGCTCGCGGAGCTCCGGGCGGGCAAGGCGTTCAAGGACGTCGCGCTCGCGTACAGCGAAGACCCCTCCGTCACGACGAACGGCGGCGACCGGGGAGCGATCGGCCGAGGGCTCTTGGCCCCGGAAGTCGAGACGGCCGCCTTCGCCCTCGCCGACGGCGAGACGAGCGGCGTCGTGAAGAGCCGGTTCGGGTACCATGTCCTGCGGGTCGATTCCCGCCAAGGCGAGGGTGAGACCGCCAAGGTCCGCCTCCACGAGATCCTCGTCCGCCCCATCGCCCTCGACGACTACCTCGAGGTCCAGCGGAAGACGGCCTCCATCATCATCTTCGTCCAATAGGCTGGGGATTGACGGGATACGGCAGTTTCGGTACCGTATGCCTGTCGAAAACGCCGAGACGCCGCGCACCGAGCGGGTATAGTACATCGGTAGTATGCGACCTTCCCAAGGTTGAGAGACGGGTTCGATTCCCGTTACCCGCTCCACGCCACCTTAGCTCAGCCGGTAGAGCAATGCTTTCGTAAAGCAGAGGTCCGGGGTTCGATTCCCCGAGGTGGCTCCATGATGAAACACGGCTCGATGCCGTGTTTTTTCGCGCCCGGACATCTGCTATACTATCCTCATGATCCGCCTCAAGAACGTCAGCAAGATGTACGGCCCCGGGATCGTCGGGGTGAAGAACGTCAACCTGCACATCCGGCCGGGCGAGTTCGTGTCCATCGTCGGGCAGAGCGGCACCGGCAAGTCCACGCTCGTGAAGCTCCTCATCGCCGAGGAGGCGCCCACCGCGGGCTCCATCCAGGTCGGGGGCTGGGAGATCGGGCGCATCCGCGACAAGGACGTGCCGGGGCTCCGCCGCCAGATCGGCGTCGTCTTCCAGGACTTCAAGCTGCTGCCCAAGAAGACGGTCTACGAGAACGTCGCCTTCGCGCTCGAGGTCGCCGGCGCGCCCGGCCGCCGCATCCGCGAGGTCGTTCCGCACGTGCTGCGCATCGTGAACCTCGCCGGCAAGGAGGACCGCTATCCCAAGCAGCTCTCGGGCGGCGAGCAGCAGCGCGTCGTCATCGCGCGCTCGCTCGTGCATCGTCCCAAGATCATCGTCGCCGATGAGCCGACGGGCAACCTCGACTCGATCCACACGAGCGAGATCGTCGACATCTTCCGGAAGATCAACGAGTTCGGCACCACGATCGTGATGGTCACGCACAACCGCGAGGTCGTGAACGCGCTCCGCAAGCGCGTGCTCACCATCCACGCGGGCGAGATCGTCGCCGACCACGAGGAAGGCAAGTACCTGATCTAGATCCGTAACGGAGGAGCATGATCCTTTCCACCGCGCGCGTCGTAAAATTCGCCTTCAAGGATTTCTGGAGGAACCTGGGATTGTCGCTCATGACGATCTCGATCCTCATCCTGACCTACTTCTCGCTCAACCTGCTGGTGATCGTGAACTTCTTCACCGACGCCGCGATCCAGGTGATCGAGGACCGCGTGGACATCTCGGTGTACTTCGGACCGGACGTCTCGGACGAACGCGTGCACGGCGTGCGCGGCAACCTGACGTCGCTGCCGGAGGTGAAGGACATCGTCTTCATCTCGCGCGAGGAGGCGCTCGAGACCTTCAAGCTGAACCACGCGGAGGAGCCGGAGATCCTGGCGGCCCTGCAGGAAGTGGGGGAGAACCCGCTCGGCCCGGTGCTCGTCATCAAGGCCAAGGACGCCGGACGCTACGGCCCCATCCTCGAGGCGCTCGAGAGTCCTGCCATCAAGAGCCTGGTCGAGGACAAGACGGTCCAGGACCACCGCGTGCTGATCGAGCGGCTGACGTCGGTGACCGCCAAGGTCCAGCGCGCCGCGCTCGGCCTCAGCCTGGTCTTCGCGCTCATCTCGCTCCTCATCGTCTTCAATACCATCCGCGTCTCGATCTACATCCATCGCGAGGAGATCGCCATCATGCGGCTCGTGGGCGCCTCGAGCAATTTCGTGCGCATCCCGTTCCTGATCGAGACCTTCCTGTTCAACCTCATCTCGCTCGGCGCCGTGGCGGCGCTGGTCTTCCCGGCGCTGAACGTCATCGAACCGGCCGCCCGCGCCTTCTTCGACGCCGAGGTCGGCGTCACGGCCTACTACCGCGAGCACTGGATGCGCATCTTCGGCTACCAGCTCGGCGCGGTGACCGTGCTGTCGCTCCTCGCGACCGCGCTCTCGATGCGGCGGTACCTCAGGAAATGACGATGCGGAAACGGCGCCCTCAGGCGCCGTTTCCTTTTTCCCATTTCTCCTCGAAGACGCGGTGGATCTCCTCGTCGTCCATGCCGAAGTGGTGGCCGATCTCGTGGATGAGCGTCTCGCGGACGACGCGGAAGACGTCGCCGTCGGTGTCCGCAGCCTCGTCCTCGATGGGGCCTTGGAACAGGAAGATGCGGTCGGGCAGCATCCCGCTCACGTCGTACGGCAAGTCCACCTGCGAGACGCCTTCGTAGAGGCCCAGCAGGTCGCCGGCGTCCTCGCCGTCCTCATGCGCGCCGACGGCGTTCTGTTCGTCGGTCGGCCAGTCCTCGATGACGATGCCGACGTTGCCGAGCCTGGCGCGGAAACGGAGCGGGATCGAGGCGAAGGCGCGGTCGGCGGTCTTGGCGAATGCATCGCGGTCCATATCCGGCAGGGTAGCAAAAAAGCCCCCGAGGGGGCTAATGGACGGTGGGCGGCGGTTCGACGCCTTCGAGGATCATGACCTGTCGGCCGTCGGGGTCGACGGTCAGGACCGAGCGCAGGCCCTGTTCCTGGTCGTACGTCTTCACGGGCGACAGCCGCGCTTCCATCGCCTGGAGGGCGGCCAGGACGGCGTCGAAGTCGGTGACCGTCAGCATCAGCCGCTGGCGGTCGTCGAGCGCGGCCGGGTCGGTCTTGCGGCGCTTGCCGCGCGGGTAGAGCTCGAGGACGGACGCGTCGCCGAACTCGCAGGCGTAGTGGACGGGCCCGTCGCCGTGCTTCTCCTGGACGAATTCCAGTCCGAGGCATCCGTAGAACGTGCGGACCAGCGCCGGATCCGTGCAGTAATAGACCAGCGCGCGCGACATCGTGGGCATGCGGCCTCCTGGAAGGTGCCGAGGCCAGTGTAAGGAGAAACGGGCGATTTCGTCTATACTGGAGGCATATGACCAAACGCATCCTGATCGCGCTGGCGCTCGCGTTTTCCGCGATCCCGCCCGCGCAGGCGGAGCTCGTGCTGCCCATCCGGTTCCCCGTCGACGGGCCGGCGTCTTTCACGGACACCTTCAACGACGGGCGCTCCGGCGGCCGTTCGCATGAAGGCATCGACATCATGTCGGCGAAGATGGTTCCGGTCGTGGCCGCGGTCGACGGACGCGTCCGCTGGATGACGGAAGAGGAAGCGTCGTACGGCTGGATGGTCGTGCTGGAGGACAATGACGGCTACCAGTACCACTATATCCACCTGAACAACGACACGCCCGGCACCGACGACGGGAACGGCGGACGGCAGCACGCCATCGCCTACGGCATCGAGCGCGGCGTCTACGTCTCGAAGGGACAGCTGATCGGCTGGGTCGGGGATTCCGGCAACGCCGAAGCGACCGCGCCGCATCTCCATTTCGAGATCCACCTGCCGGAAGACGCGGCCGTGAACCCGTATCACACGCTGCTCGCCGCGGAACGCCCGGGTGCCTTCCGTCCCGCCGACGTGCGCGAAGCGGTGACGTCGATCGACGTCGACAAGTCCATCGTCGCCGCTCCGAATCCGCCGTGCCTGGCCGGCTCGCGCATCCGTTCCGCTTCCAATCCGGCCGTCTACTACTGCGGCGCCGACGGCAAGCGCTACGTCTTCCCGAACGACAAGGTCTACGCCTCGTGGTTCACGGGGTTCGACGGCGTCATCACGGTGAGCGACGCGGAGCTCGCCGCCGCCATGCTCGGAGGCAACGTCACCTACAAGCCGGGCGTGCGTCTCGTGAAGATCACGACCGACCCGAAGGTCTACGCGGTCGACCGCGGCGGCGTCCTGCGCCACGTGGCGACGCCCGAGCTCGCCGCGCAGCTCTACGGCTCCGGCTGGGCCAAGCAGGTCCACGACATCCCCGACGCCTTCTTCATCAACTACAGGATCGGCGATCCCGTCACGACGGCGGGATGAGACGGAAAAAAGAGCGGCATGACCGCTCTTTTTCCATGGTTCGGGGACTTGGATTCGAACCAAGATTGACGGCTTCAAAGGCCGCTGTCCTACCATTGGACGATCCCCGAAGGCGTTCCCCGCAGTCGCGCGGAACGGGCGTATCGTAACGTGGATGCCGGCCTCGGTCAACGCCGCATTGACGTCGGGCCGGAACCGTTTTAGCGTGTGAGAAGTCGCGTTCGCTTGGCCTTTGCAACGCAGGAGGACCCCATGGATCCGGAAGGCACGCACGACCGCCCCGGAGCGGCGTTCCTGGCAGAAGAGCTCGCGAAGGTGCCGGAGAGGTATTCGCCGCTCCTGCATCTCGCCGTCACCGCCTCGATCGGTCTGGCGGCCTGGATCGCCGGCTGGCTCGCCGTGGACGATTTCCGCTGGCCGCACGCCCTGACCGCCGCCCTCGTCTTCGTCTTCGCCAACCTCGTCGAGTGGGCCGCCCACAAGGGCCTGCTCCACAAGCGGCGCAAGCCGTTCGAGATCCTCTACGACCAGCACACGCCGCGGCATCACATGTTCTACCGCCACGGCAGCATGGCCGTCGCGAGCCGGAAGGAGTGGATCTTCGTCCTCATGCCGCGGCGCGGCGTCCTCGGCATCGCGGTGCTCGCGGTCCCGCTGGCGTTCGCGTTCGGAGCGCTCCTCGGCGCGGAGCATGGCTGGGTCGTCTTCATGACGGCGGGCTCGTACGCCTCGATCTACGAGGTGACGCATCTCTGCTACCATCTGCGCCATGATCACGGGGTGCTGCGCCTCCCGATCATCGGGCGCGCGCTTCGGTGGCTCAGCCGCCATCACGCGCGGCATCACCACGTCCAGCTGATGCAGAAGTGGAACTTCAACGTGACGGTGCCGCTGTGGGACGTCATCCTCGGCACGCACTATCCGCGGAAGAAGACGCTTCCGGAGCCCTGAGGGGCTCCTTTTTGCTTCCGCGCGGCCGATCCTCCGGCGTGCTATACTTCCGCCATATGCGCAAAGGCGTCACCCTCATCGAACTCCTCGTGGTCGTGGGCATCATCGCCGCCCTGGCCTCGTTCGTCTTCGTCGCGCTGATGCCGGCGCGCGCCAAGGCTCGGGACGCGGCCAGGCTCGTCGAACTGAACCAGATGGGACGCCTCCTGCTCGCCATCTCCTGCTACGCGCCGGCGGCCGGCCCCGGCGATTACGATCTGCAGGCCCTCTATGAGGATCTCGCGGCGGCCAATCCGCAGATCACCAACTATCTCACGGAAGCGCCGCGCGATCCTCGGAGCGGGAACGACGAGGCGTCCGGCTACCGTTACGCGTATTCCGCCGCCGGCGCGTGCGCGCTCTACGCCAACCTCGAGAACCCCGAGACGCGCGTGACGCTCGAAGGCCTCGCGGCGCCGACGCCGGGCGGAGGCACGGGCACGCTCCGCGCGTCGTCCGAAGGACCGAACGGATCGCGGCTGTATTATCAGATCGCGCGCTGAGCCATATGGACACCGAGAACAAGATCGAACGCACGGAAGAGGAATGGAAGAAGATCCTGACGCCGGAGGAGTACCGCATCCTCCGCGAGAAGGGGACGGAGCCGCCCGGTTCCGGCGAGCTGTATCATAACGACGAGAAGGGGACGTACATGTGCCGCGCGTGCGGGGCGGAGCTGTTCCGTTCGGAGGCCAAGTACGATTCCGGTTCCGGCTGGCCGAGCTTCTGGCAGGCGGTCGACCCGGCCAAGATCAGGACCGCGACGGACGCCTCGCTCGGGATGGTCCGCACGGAAATCATGTGCGCGCGCTGCGGCTCGCATCTCGGCCACGTCTTCGACGACGGACCGCGCGAGACGACCGGCAAGCGCTTCTGCGTGAACTCGATGTCGCTCAAATTCAAGAAGAACTGAACGTATGCTGAACGTCGCCGTCATCCTCGGCAGCACCCGTCCGAACCGCGCCAGCGGGCCGATCGGGACGTGGGTCATGGAACATGCCGTGAAGAAGGAGGGCTGGAACGCGGAGCTCGTCGACCTGCGCGATTGGCCGCTGCCCTTTTTCAACGAGCCGCAGCCGGTCATGGCGCTGAACGGGGAGTATTCCGTCCCGCTCGCCAAGGAATGGTCGAAGAAGATCGCCGCGATGGACGCCTTCATCGTCGTCGCGCCCGAATACAACCATGGCTACTCCGCGGTGCTGAAGAACGCCCTCGACTACCTCTATACGGAGTGGTGCAACAAGCCGATCGCCTTCGTCGCGTACGGCAACGCCGGCGGCGCGCGCTCGGTGGAGCAGCTGCGCCTGGTGGCGGGCGAGCTCCAGATGCACGACATCCGCGAGGCGGTGCACGTGATGGCGCCCTGGTTCGCCATCAAGGACGACGTCTTCACGCAGGGCGAGGTCTACGAGAAGAAGCTCGGCATGACGCTCGCCCAGCTCGACTGGTGGGGGCAGGCGCTCCAGAAGGCGCGCGCGGGCGCGTAAGGAAAAAAGCCTCGGCGATGCCGGGGCTTTTCAGATCTTGCCTTCCCAGGGGACGAAGTGCTTGCGCACGGGCTTGAGCCGCGACCCGTGCAGGGTCGGCTCGCCGGCGTAGGCCGTGACCGAGGCGTTCGGGGCCGTCTCCTCGCGGTAGCGGCGCGCGGCTTCCTCGATGCCGAAGCGTTCGACCAGCTTCTGGAAGAGGATGAGCCAGAAGCCGTGCACGACGATCAGGACCTTGCGGCCGCCGCAATCGCGCGTGAGCGTCCCGAGGAAGCTGTGGACGCGGAGCTCGATGTCCGGCCAGTTCTCGCCGCCGAGCGGGCGATGATGGTAGAGGCCTTCGCGCTCCTTGCGCTCGAGCTCCTTGGGGAAGAGCCGCGCGATCTCGTCTCGCGTGTAGGTGTGGTAGATGCCGCGGTTCGCCTCGGCGAGCCGCGCGTCCTCGTAGACCTTCGCCTCCGGAGCCATGAGCGCCATGGTCTCCTTCGCACGGACGTAGTACGAGGTGTAGTGGACGTCGAACGCGCCGTAGGTCTCGCGGAGCCAATCGCCGGTGGCGCGCGCCTGGGCGCGCCCGCGCTCCGTGAGCGGATAGGCGTGGGTCGAGACCTCGTACTGGGCGCGTTCGTCGACGGTGCGGACGTTGCCTTCGGACTCGGCATGGCGCACGAGCACGAGCTGATCGGGCCAGGACATCATCTCCTCCTGCGGGTTGAAAGGGCGTATACTTATTGCATACGTTATTCACACCCTCTATGCAAGGATTCATCGACTTCATCCGGGAAAAGGGCGTCGTCGGGCTGGCCATCGGTTTCCTGATCGGCGGCGCGGTCTCCAAGCTCGTGGCGTCGCTCGTCGAGGACGTCATCAATCCGCTCGTCGGCCTCGCGCTGGGCAAGGTCGGGCTGGCGGACGCGACATGGACGATCGGCACGGCGGAACTCAAGTGGGGTCACTTCGTCTCGTCGATCGTCGACTTCGTCATCATCGCCGCGGTCGTCTACTTCGGCTTCCGCCTCCTGCGCCTCGACAAGCTCGACAAGAAGCCCGAACCTCCGAAGGTATGAGCGTCGTCATCCGCCACATCGATCGCGAGACCGAGGAGAACGCGAACTTCCGCAAGGTGCTCTTCACGGGCGCGAAGTCCCAGCTCGTCGCGATGTCGATCCCCCCAGGAGGCGAGATCGGCGAGGAGACGCACGCCCATGTCGAGCAGACGCTCTACGTCAAATCCGGCGAAGGGGAGGCGATCCTCGACGGCGAGCGTTCGCCGCTGGCCGCCGGCGACGTCCTCGTCGTGATGCCGGGCACGCGCCACAACGTCCGCAACGTCGGCCAGGGCGACCTGAAGATCGCCACCGTCTACGCGCCGCCGAACCACATCGACGGACGCGTCCATGCCACGAAAGCGGACGCCGACGCCGATCAGGAGGACGAGGAGTTCGGACACCGCGCCGCCTGAGGCCTTGCCGCGGACCATGACGACCAAGACCTTCTTCAACGCCTCGCTGGCGCTCTCCGCGGCCGGAACCGCCTTCGCGGGCTACTTGAGCGGGGTGAAGCTGCTCACGAAGGGGTGCGCGTTCGATGAGCCGTGCCCCTATTTCCTCGGATATCCGGCCTGCTACTACGGCTTCGCGATGTTCGTCGCGCTGCTCGCCATCTCGCTTCTCGGCCGCGTCGGGAAGCTTGAGGAGCGGAAGGCGGCGAAGGGCATCCTGGCCGTCGCGGCGCTCGGCACGGTCTTCGCCGGACGCTACGTCGTCGAGGAGGCCGCGGGCTGGTTCGGCGCCGGCGGCGTCGCGCTCTACGGTTTCGGCCTGCCCACCTGCGTCTACGGCCTCGTGTTCTACATCGCGCTCCTGGCCCTCTCGGCCGCCTTCCTCAAGAAGAAACCCTAACCCCATCGTATGCCTTGGCTCTCCGCCGCGACGCTCGATCGTTCCGACAAGACGTTCCTCGCCGCCGCCCGCATCGCGCTCGGCTGGCTCTTCTTCTACGCCGGCATCACGAAAGTGCTGAACCCGGCATGGTCCGCGAAAGGGTATCTCATGGGTTCCAAGACGTTCTCCGGCTTCTACGCCTGGCTCGCGTCCGACGCCGTGATCCCCGTCGTCGATTTCCTGAACGAGTGGGGTCTCACGCTGATCGGCCTCTCGCTCATCGTCGGCGCGTTCGTCCGCCTCTCGTCGCTCCTGGGCGCGCTCATGATGTTCCTCTACTGGCTGCCGGTCCTGGATTTCCCGAAGGTGGAGCACGGCTATCTCGTCGATGACCATGTCGTCTACGCGCTCGTCCTCCTGTACTTCGCCGCCGCGAAAGCGGGCCGTTCCTGCGGTATCGAGGCGCGCCTCGCGAAGCTCCTCGCTCTCGAGAAGCGTCCGAAGCTCGCCGCCTGGCTCGGTTGACGGAAGGAAAAAAGCGCCTCAGCGGCGCTTTTTCCGTATGTTCACTTGAACCACTCCTTGCGGGTCTTCGGCCAACCCATGAGCAGGAGCAGGGCGAGCGGCGCTCCCCAGTTGGCCCAGCGCTCGACGAAGTCCCAGACGGGCATGCCCACGAGCGGGCGCACGAGCGCGGTCCATGCCCCCCACAGCGCGGCCCAAAGCAACACGGCGCGGACCGGCTTCAGGAGGACGATCGCGGCGACGAGGATATCGAGCACGCCGATCGCGGTGACGAGCGTCGCGGCGGTCGCCAGGTCGGCACCCGTCAGCTGAGACGTCCATTTGATCCAATCCGCCTTGCCTTGCAGGGCGAAGATGCCGTGACCGAGGAATTCACCGGCGACCGCGACGCGCAGCACCCACTGCGCTTTCATGGAAGCTTCCATAGGGTTCGAGAAAGAAATTAGCGAAGGAAGAGGCGTGTGCCTATCGTATCATGCGCGGACCTCGACCCGTAGGCCGGGCACGGCCGCGCGGATGCGTTCGGCGACCGTCTCGAGATCGGGCCGCGCCGCCCGGGGCAGATCCGGGACGAGCGTCCCTCCGTACCGGATCTCCTGGAGCGCGTACGTCTCTCCGGGGCCGAGCATCGAGGCGATGGCGAGCAGGTCGTCGGCGTCGTGCAGGGCGGGATAGACCGTCGTGCGGAACTCGCGCGGGACGCCCGAGGCGCGGAGAAGGCGCATCGTCTCGGCGCAGTTCTCGGCGATCTTCGGCTGGCTCCGGCCCGCGACGTCGGGATACCGCCCCCAGACGTGCTTCACGTCCATCGCGACGTAGTCCGCCAGGCCTTCCTTCAGGACGCGTTCGATGACGCGAGGGTTGACGCCATTCGTGTCGAGCTTCGTCTCGAGGCCGATGGCCTTGATCGACGCCAGGAACTCGGGGAGGTCGGGATGGATGGTCGGTTCTCCGCCGGTCACGACGACGCCGTCGATGAACAGCCGCCGGTCGCCGATGCGCGCGAGCGCCGCGCCGCCGTCGATGCATGCCGCGCCGCGCGCCGGCAGCAGCTCGGGGTTGTGGCAATAGACGCAGCGGAGCGGGCAGCCCTGCGTGAAGACGATGGACGCGACGCGTCCGGGAAAATCAAGCAGGCTGACGCTCTGGATGCCGGCGATGCGCATGGGGTTTTTCCTTCACGGGGACGTCATATTCCTTCCGCTGGACGTACTCGCTCTTCTTCCCGACGTTCCATTGGTCGACGGGGCGGAAGTAGCCGACGATGCGCGACCAGACCTCGCAGCGCGCGCCGCAGTCGCCGCACTCCGGCACTTCGCCCGAGAGGTAGCCGTGCGTCGGACAGACGCTGAAGGTCGGCGTGACGGTGAAATAGGGGAGCCGGTAGCCTTCGGCGACCTTGCGGACGAAGCGCGCGCAGGTCTTCCAGTCGCGCACGCGCTCTCCGAGGAAGAGATGCAGGACCGTGCCGCCGGTATAGCGCGTCTGGAGCCCGTCCTGGTGGTCGAGGGCCGCGAGCGGATCGTCGGTGTACCCGACCGGCAGGTGCGAGGAGTTGGTGTAGTACGGGGCCTGCGGCGTGCCGGCCTGGATGATGTCCGGCCAGCGCGCGCGGTCTTCCTTGGCGAAGCGGTAGGTGGTGCCTTCCGCCGGCGTGGCCTCGAGGTTGTACAGGTGCCCCGTCTCTTCCTGGTAGCGCACCAGGCGGTCGCGCATGAACGTCAGGATGTCGTGCGCGAAAGCGTGTCCGGCTTCCGAGGCGATGTCCTCGTCCAGGAGGTTGCGGCAGGCCTCGTTCATGCCGTTCAGGCCGATCGTCGAGAAGTGGTTGCGGAGGGTGCCGAGGTAGCGCTTGGTGTAGGGGAGCAGTCCGGAGTCGATGTTCTTCTGCACCTGGACGCGCTTGATCTCGAGCGATTCCCTCGCCAGATCCATGAGCGCGCCGAGCCGGAGGAGGAAATCCTCCTTGCCGTCCGCCAGGTAGCCGATGCGCGCGAGATTGATCGTCACGACGCCGACCGATCCCGTCATCTCCGCCGAGCCGAAGAGTCCGCCGCCGCGCGCCTTGAGGGCGCGCAGGTCGAGCTGGAGCCGGCAGCACATGCTGCGGACGTCCTTCGGGTCGAGGTCCGAGTTCACGAAGTTCTGGAAGTAGGGGATGCCGTATTTCGCCGTCATGCCGAAGAGCAGCTCGGCGTTCGGGGAATCCCAGACGAAGTCCTTGGTGATGTTGTAGGTCGGGATCGGGAAGGTGAAGACGCGGCCCTTGGCGTCGCCGGCCGTCATCACCTCGATGAAGGCGCGGTTGATCATGTCCATCTCCGGACGGCAGTCCGCGTAGGTGTAGGGCTGCGGCACGCCGGCGACGCGGGGGTTCGTCTCCGCGAGATCCGCGGGTACGGTCCAGTCGAGCGTGATGTTGGTGAAGGGCGTCTGCATGCCCCAGCGCGAGGGGACGTTCAGGTTGAAGACGAACTGCTGGACCGCCTGGCGGACCTGCGCGTACGAGAGTCCGTCGTTCTTCACGTAGGGCGCGAGCAAGGTGTCGAACGAGGAGAACGCCTGCGCGCCGGCCCACTCGTTCTGCAGCGTGCCGAGGAAGTTCACCATCTGGCCCAGCGCCGTCTCGAAGTGCTTCGCGGGCCCCGATTCGACGCGCCCCGGCACGCCGTTGAAGCCTTCCTCGAGCAGCTGGCGCAGGCTCCAGCCGGCGCAGTAGCCCGCGAAGAGGTCGAGGTCGTGGATGTGGAAATCGCCCTCGACGTGCGCGCGGCGGACGCCCTCGGGGTAGACGCGGTTCAGCCAGTACGAGGCCGTGACCTTCCCGGAGACGTTCAGGATCATGCCGCCGAGCGAGTAGCCTTGGTTGGCGTTGGCATGGACGCGCCAATCGGAACGTTCGAGATATTCGTCGATGGTCGAAGCGACGTCGATGGCCGGGGAGGGGAGCGCGGTTCGCATACGGAAGGCGTTATGAGACGAAAAAAAACTCGCCGGGGCGAGCTTCGGGAGCTTCTTGGGTGGGGTCAGGCCTTAGGTTCGTGCGGGACGCGGTTGGGACAGGGATCGATCATGCAGAGCAGGCGGCTGAAGCGCGAGGCCGCGACCGTCGTGACCGCGTGGCAGTGCTTGCACTTCGCCTCGACGGAGCCTTCGACCAGCAGGCCCTTGAAGAGGAGCTTCTTGCACGCGCGGCAGCGATACTCGTTCAGGCAGGCGCTCATAGGCTGTCTTATGCACATCCCTACACGAGATATGGTAGTACGAAATCCATCAGACCACAAGATGTAGTGTGGATAGAAAAGAACGCCGCTCAGGCGTTCTTTTCTTCGGCGATCTCGCGCAGGATCGCCATGATGCGGTCGCGGTTGGCGTTGATGTCGAGCATGCGGCGGACGGCGGCGAGCTTCGCGGCCGGCACGCGCTTGCCGCACAGGCGCTTGGCGCGTTCCGCGGCTTCCTTCGCGTCGGCGAAGTCGACGACCATCTCCTCGAGTCCGGCGGCGACGAGCACTTCGGCGAAGCCGGTATCCTTCGAGACCAGCACGGGCGTGCCGGTCGCGAGCGCCTCGGCGGCGACGTTGCCGAAGGTCTCGAACCGCGAGGGCATCACGAGCAGGCCGAGCGTGCCGTAGAAGCGCCAGAGCTCGTCGTGGTCCATCGGCGGGATGCGCGTCACGGACTTCGGGGCGCCCTTGAGGCGCGCGTGCGTGGTGACGAGGAACGCGCGGTGCTTCCAGCCTTCGCGCTTCAGGTCCTTGTGCAGGCGGAAGAAGGCGGGGAAGTTCTTGATGGGGACCCAGCGCCCGATGGCGGCGATGTCCGTCGAGCCGGTCGGGGCCTCGCGGCGGACGCGCGGGGCGTTCACCGGATTCGAGACGACCGTCCATTCCGGAAGCTTGCCTTTCATGACCTCCTTCTCGACGATGCGGCGGCAGAGGTCCGAGGGGAAGATGATGCGATCGGCGGCGCGGGCGATCTCGCGCTCCATCTGGCGGAAGACGCGCTGGACGCCCGGCGGATAGTGGTCGGTCTCGCGGCCGAGGACGCCGGCGTACCGCACGACGATCGGCAGCCCGAGCTTCTTCGCGGCGCGCATCAGCACCCAGGGCGCGAAGTACGTGCCGTTCACGAGCACGACGTTGGGCGCCTCGCGCTTCAGGATGTCGACGACGTCGTCGACGACCGGCTTCCAGCGGCGGGCGAACGAGGCGAGCGTCTCGCCGCGGCGGACGAGCTTCGGCTGGGCCAGGTCGAAGCCGTTGATGACATGGTGGTGGAAGAAGTGGGGCGGGTACTTCCAGAAGAGCGTCGCGCCGGGATAGGTGCGGCGCGTGGGCAATTCCAAGCCGACGACGGCATCGAGCTCGGTGTCGAGCGCGTCGAAGAGGAGGGCATTGGAGGTGGTGATGCCGCCGAACCGGTCGCGGCTCACGTTGATGGCGATCTTCATATGCGGGCTTCAAGGCAATCTACATCATTTTTCCGGTCTTGTCCAGCGGAAGGGTCAGGCAGCCCTCCGTTACCTCACAGACGCCTTCCCGTAGTACAATGCTGAGAGAACTCTCGCATCCACGGCCATGGATCCCAAAGCCTTCGAGGCGCACTACGACGCCTACGTCCGCAAAATCTACAAGTACGTCTACTACCGTACCCAGCACCGCGAGACCGCCGAGGACCTGACCAGCCAGGTCTTCCTCAAGGCGCTCGACAAGCTCTCGAGCTTCGACGAGGCGCGGGGGACCTTCTCGGCCTGGATCTACGGCATCGCCCGGAACGCGCTCACCGACCACTACCGCGCCAGCCGCGACGCGATCGACATCGACGACGTCTGGGACCTCCGTTCCGACGAGGACGTCGCCCGCGACGCCGAAGCCCGCGAACGGGTCGAGAAGCTCCGTCCGTACCTCCAGGCCCTGCCCAAGGACCAGCGCGAGCTCGTCTTCCTCCGGCTCTGGGACGGCCTCTCCTATAAGGAGATCGCCGAGCTCACCGGCCGCTCCGAGGACGCCTGCAAGATGGCGTTCTCCCGCACGATCGCCCGCCTCCGCAAGGACGTGCCGTCCGCCATCCTCATGCTCATGCTCTTCACGCACCGCATCCTATGAAAAACACCATCGATCTCGACGCCGTGCTCGAGGAGATCTACGCGCTCGAGCCCGAGCTCCGCGCCCAGGGCGCCGCGCTGCGCTCCCTCGCGGAGAAGCTGCTCGCCTCGAAACCCGAGGCCGCCATCGACGAGGCGTTCGTCGCGCGCCTCCGCAGCGAGCTCAAGCTCCGCATCCAGGCCCGGCCCTCGTCCAACGCCTTCATCAACTTCTTCACTATGCCTTCCAACAAGTATCTCGTGCCCGGCCTCGCGGTCCTCGCGATCGCCGTGGCCGGAGCGGTCTCGCTGAGCACGCTCGAACGCCCGATGGGCGCGCCCTCGGATGATTCCGGCCGCGTCGCTTCGCTCTCCCGGATCGAGCGCGTCGGCGCTTCCGCTTTCGGCCCGCTCACCGGAACTTCCGGCGCCCGTCCCGAATCGGGCGGCGGAGGACTCGGCGCCGGCGCCAGCGCGCTCTCGGCCGTCCCTCCCATGGCCGGCGGCAGCCCGGCGATCGACTCCAAGATGATCGTCTCGCCCGATTACGTCCCGACCGTCTACAAGCATGTCTATAAGGGAGAGGCCATCGAAGGCCTCGAAGCCCAGGTCGACGTCTACCGCCGCGTCCGCGGCGGCGCCGGCACCGGCCCGGTCGGCGCGCTCCTGGACTTCGATCTCGATCTCATGGACCTCGGCCGCGCCCGGAACGCCTCGGTACAGTCCTTCAGCATCGCCGAGAGCCGCGAGAACGGCTACGTCATCACCGTGAACCCGGAGGAGGGGACCATCAACATCTACGAGAACTATCTCACGTGGACCTACCCCGAGCGCGCGTGCGCCGACGAGGCCTGCTTCAACGCCTACCGCCTGACCGAAGCGGACATGCTCTCCGACGAGGAGACGATCCGCATCGCCGACGCCTTCCTCGCCGAGTTCGGCGTCCGCAAGGACGGCTACGGCGCCCCGATCGTCCGCAACGAATGGCGCGCCCAGCTCCTGCGCGTCGAGGACAAGTCGAGCTTCTGGTTCCCCGACGGCGCGACCGTCGTGTACCCGCAGATGGTCGACGGCAAGATCGTCTACGACGAAGGCGGCGCTCCGCACGGCATGAACGTCAACATCAACGTCCGCCACAAGCGCGCGACCGGGCTCTGGAACCTCGCGCTCCAGAACCTGCAGGTCTCGTCCTACGAGGCCGAGACCGACGCGGCGGCGCTCGTCGCCATCGCGGAGAAGGGCGGCACGCTCGGCGACGTCTGGATGCCGGAAGGCGCCAAGGTCGTGGAGGTCGAGCTCGGCACGCCGACCGTCGCGTACACCCGCGTCTGGCAGTGGAACGCGAACGCCGGCACCGAACTGACCGTCCCGGCGCTCGTCTTCCCGGTGCTGAACGCGCCGCAGGACTACTGGCGCACGAACGTCACCGTCCCGCTCGCGAAGGAGCTCCTGCGATCGCAGGACGGCCCGATCGGCATCATGCCGGTGCCGCTCGAGAAGGCGGCCGAATAAGGAGACCGAAGACGCCCCTTGCGCATGCGAGGGGTGTTCTTGTATATTGAACACGAAGTATCCCCATGACCCACCCTTCGCGCCAGGACATCCGCCTCGCCGCCGACGCCGCCATCTTCACCGTGAAGGACGGCCGGCTTCAGGTCCTCCTCATCCGCATGAAGAAGAAGCCGTACGAGGGGCGCTGGGCCCTGCCGGGCGGGTTGCTCGAGGACGGCGAGACGACGGAAGGCGCCGCGCGGCGCACGCTCCTCGCGCAGACCGGCGTGCGGGACGCGTATCTGGAACAGCTCGCCACCTTCGACGCGCCTGGGCGCGATCCGTTCGGCCGCGTCGTGAGCGTCGCGCATTTCGCGCTCGTGCCGGACGCGGACATCGGACTCCGGACTTCGGAGAAGTACGCCGGCGTGAAGTGGCAGGAGGTCGCCGGCGCGAAGCGGCTCGCCTACGACCACGACCGCATCCTCGCGGCCGCCGTCGCCCGCCTGCGCGCCAAGCTCGAATACACCAACGTCGTCTGGAGCCTGCTCCCGGAAGCCTTCACGCTTTCGGAGCTTCAGGGCGTCTACGAGGCCATCCTCGGGCGCGCGCTCGACAAGCGCAATTTCCGCAAGAAGATCCTGGCGCTCGGGCTGCTGAAAGCCACCGGGAAGAAGCGCGCGGAAGGCGCCCATCGGCCGGCCGAACTCTACCGTTTCCGGCGCCGTGAACTGTCCTACATCGACGTGCTGTAGGACGGTTGACGGCGTGCGGAAACGCTGGTACGGTCCGACCTTCGCTCATTGCACGGAAACCCTGGAAAAAGGAGGGGAAGATGCGGTCTTCGAGGATCTTGCGCCTGCGTCCCGACACGGACGTCCTGATCGACGTCGACATCCAGCCGACGTTCATGCCGGGCGGCGGTCTGCCCGTCGAGGGCGGCGACGGGATCCTGCCGGTCGTGAAGCGGGTGCATCGGCACTTCGCCCGCGAACGGCGCTTCCTGACGCTCGACCGCCATCCGCGCGGCCACGTCTCGCTCGCGAGCTCGTATGTCGGGCTCGCGCCGTACGCGACGCTCGACGCCGAGACGACCAAGGACTGGAACGACGAGTTCCATGGGATCTCCGGCGGCGCGAAGTTCACCTACGCCCAGCTGATGTCGTACCTGGCCCAGGTCGGCGCGCAGACGCTCTGGCCCGACCACGCCCTGATCGGCTCCGGCGAGGACGTCCTGCACCGCGCGCTCGATCCGCTCGCGTACGTCTACGCGCAGATCAAGGGCATCGACCCGCTCTGCGACTCGTACTCGGGCTTCCGCGACAACCTGCGGCGTCCGACCGGGCTCGCCGCGCGGATCCGCGCGCGCGTCCCCGGGGCCGAACGCGTCTTCCTGACGGGGCTGGCCTACGACTTCTGCGTGGGCTGGACCGCGCTCGACGCCGTCGAGGAAGGTTTCGAGGCCGTCGTCATCGAGGACGCGACGCGCCCCGTCGGTCTCCCGGGCACGGTGGCCGCCATCGAGGCGAAGTTCGCCGAGAAGCGCGTCCGCGTCATCCGGTCCGCCGACCTCCGTTCCGCCTGATTCCGGCGAGCCATCGGGCTCGCCCTCTTTCTCCCGCCGACGAGCTTCGCCGGCGGAAGATCGGGACACGCACGTCTTAAGGAGCGCACATGATCACCAAGATCGGTCACGTCGGAAAGTCGCCCGAGCGGCTCGTCTACCGCGGTTTCCGCGTCGAACGGAAAGGCTTCCTCACGACGCTGAGCTACGCGCTCGACGGCCTCGGCCGCCGCTTCGACATGCTGCATCGCGGCCACGCCGTGGCGGTGCTGCCCGTCGACTTCCGGACGCGCGAGCTGTACATGATCGCCGAGCTCCGTTCGAACCGCCCGTTCGGCCTGCTGGAGTCCGGTCACGCCTGGATCGCCAAGGTCCTGCGCGACGGATTCACGACGCCGGAAGAGGCGTACGAGATCGCCGCCGACGAGGCGCGCATCTACGAGTGCCCCGCCGGCATGATCGACGGCGGCGAGCCGCCCGAAGACGCCGCGGTCCGCGAACTGCGCGAAGAGACCGGCCTCGTCGCCGGCACGGACCGTCTGGTCCGCGTCGGCCCGCACTTCCCGAGCGTCGGGGGGTCGAGCGAGGTCGTGCATCTCTTCATCGCCGATCTCGCCGACGGCCACGAGGCCTCGCGCGTCGTGACCGACGGCGACGGCAGCGAATCGATGGACGTCCTCAAGATGTCCTGGGACGACGCCTTCGCCCTGATGCGCGAAGGGAAGATCGAGACGACCTCGACGGGGCTCCTGCTCCGCGAACTCAAGATCATCGACCTCGAAGGGAGGAAGTAGATGCGCGACGCTCCGATCATCGAGACGCTCCTCGATACGGACTTCTACAAGTTCACGATGGCTCAGTACGTCTGGGCCACGAAATGGGACATCCCGGTGCGGTACGCGCTGCGCTGCCGGACCAAGGACGCCCGTTTCGCGGAGCGCATCGCGCTCGATGCCCTGACCGATCAGATCGAGAGCGTGCGGACGCTGAAGTTCCACGACGACGAGCTGGCGTATCTCGGAAGCAACCCGACGTTCCCGCTCGACGCGCGCTTCCTCGAGATGCGTTTGCGCCGCATGGACTTGGCCGGCATCGCGATCGGCCTGGATGCGGACGGCCTGCGCGTGGACGTCTCGGGACTCTGGACCGACGCCATCCTATGGGAGACCTACGTCCTTTCGATCGTCAACGAGCTGTACGCCCGCGGCCTCGCCCGCGAGCGCGGCCTGCGCCCGGACGAGCTCTGGGACGAAGGCGAGCGGCGACTCGAGGCCAAGATCGGCCGGCTCAAGGGGTCGGGCGTCCGGCTCATCGAGTTCGGTACGCGCCGCCGCTACAGCCGCGAATGGCAGGAGCACGTGGTGAACGCGATGGGCGCCAGGCTCCCAGCGGAGCTCAACGGCACTTCCAACGTCGCGTTGGCTAAGCGATACCGCCTGCCGCCGATCGGCACCATGGCCCACGAGCTGTTCATGGTCGAGGCCGCGACCGCGGCCGACCTCCGCGCCTCGCAAGCGCAGGTCCTCGATCGCTGGCACGCGACGACCGGCGGACGCCTCTCGATCGCGCTCTCCGACACCTTCGGCGCCGACGCGTTCTTCCGCGATTTCGCGGGCGAGCGCGCCAAGGCCTGGCGCGGGGTGCGGCACGATTCGGGCGACCCGTTCGCGTTCGGCGAACGCGTCGTCCGCTTCTACGGCGAACAGGGCATCGATCCGCGCGCGAAGACCGTCGTCTTCAGCGACGGATTGGACGTCGACGCCATCTTGCGCCTGCAGGAGCGATTCGCGGAGAGGATCGACGTCGCCTTCGGCTGGGGCACCGACCTCACCAACGACGTCGGGTTGCCGACGCTCTCGCTGGTCATGAAGGTCGTCGAAGCCGACGGCCGTCCGACGGTCAAGCTCTCCGACGATCCGGCCAAGCATGCGGGTCCGCCCGACGAGATCGCGCGCTACCTGCGCGCGTTCTCCTGATCTTTCCTCCGAAGGACCTCGCGCCTTCGGGTTTTCCTGAAGCCCCTCATCCTCGATGGGGAGCTCCAGACGAATCATCCGCTCATTCGACGAAAGGACATCCCATGCCCATGCAGGTCGTCTACGCCCGCGAACCGTTTCCCGACCGGTGGACCAAGAGCGTCTTCCTGGCCGGCCCGACGCCGCGCGACGCCGCGACGCCCTCGTGGCGTCCGGAAGCGCTCCGCCATCTCGAAGCCCTCGGGTACGACGGCGTCGTCTTCATCCCCGAGGATCGCGACGTGAACGGCTGCGCCATCACGCCGGAGAACTACGAGCCGCAGATCCTCTGGGAGGACGAAGGCTTGCGGAGGGCGGATGCCGTCGTCTTCTGGGTCGCGCGCGACCTGAAGGACATGCCCGCCTTCACCACCAACATCGAGTGGGGCGAGTGGTTCGATTCCGGCAAGGCCGCGCTCGGCTATCCGAAGGGGACGCCCAAGATGGGCTACTTCCGGACCAAGGCGCAGTGGCTCGGCATCCCCATCGCGCACACGCTCGAAGCGACGGTCGCGCAGGCGGTCGCCATGATCGGCGAGGGCGCCCTCCGCGAAGGCGGGGAGACGCACGTGCCGATCGAGATCTGGCGTACGGACATCTTCCGGCGCTGGCACGCGGCGCAGAAGGCGGCCGGCAACGAGCTGCTCAAGGCGCGCGTCCTCTGGACGTACCGCATCGGCCGCGCGAAGGAGCGCCTGTTCTTCTGGGCGCTCGAGACCGACATGCGCGTCGGCGCCGAAGGACGCGTCGTGAAGGACGGCATCGTGCTCGGCCGCCCCGACGTCTCGGCGACGGTGCTCTTCGGCAAGGATCGCGGCTTCAACACCGAAGTCGCGCTCATCCGCGAGTTCCGTCCTTCGGCCGCGACCTCCGACGGCTGCGTCCGCGAGCCGGCGGGCGGCAGTTCCTGGGAGAAGCTCAGTCCGGCGGAAGTCGCGATCAGCGAGGCCTTCGAGGAGGCGGGCATCAAGCTCGAGCTCTCGAAGCTCAAGGACCTCGGCGACCGCCAGCTCATGCCGACGCTCTCGGCGCATCGCGCCCGCGTCTACGTCGCGCGCCTCCAGGACGACGAGATGCGCCGCCTCAAGGACCTCGGCGGGCGTCCGCTCGGTCGTCCGCGCGAAGGCGAGCGCACCTGGGTCGAGGTCCGTACGATCCGGCAGCTGCTCGACCAGCACGAGGGCCTCATGCCGAACGACGTCGACTGGTCGACGCTCGGCATGGTGCTCTACGCCTTCTACAAGTTCGTCTGACCTCGGCGGTGCGCGGCACCGCCCTTTTCTCCGGCAGCTCACGCGTTGGGCTTCCGAAGATCAGTCGCCCTTTCCAAGGAGAGTCCGCATGCACGATCACACGACCTTCAAGGGCGAGCGCATCGCCTTCGTCGGCACCGGAGGAGGCAACGACGTCTTCTCCTGCCTGCTCGCCGCCATGACGCTGAAGCGCCACGGCTGGGAGTGGAAGCGGGCGTACGTCGCCGGCATCCTGAGCCCGTTCCATGACCACGGCTGCGAAGGCGCCGGCGGATACTACCGCGGCACCGTCCGTCCCGACTCGAAGCGCTTCCTGAAGCGCCGCGGCGAGGACCGGAAGCCCATCGGCTTCATCGACGCGAAGGTCGCGGAGATGATCGGGAAGATCGAGCCGTACGGCATCGAACACGTCTTCGGCCTCGAGATCGGGGAAGGATCGGTCGGCTTGCGCTGGGCGTACCACCACCTCGGCGTCGAGCGCATCGTGCTCGTCGACGCCGGCGGCGACATCCTCGCGAACTGGGAGGACCGCCATGTCCTCTCGCCGATGTTCGACGCGATGGCGCTCCGCGCCGCCGTCGAGCCGGACGTCCCGCCCTGCACGCTCTTCGAGTTCGGCCCCGGCACCGACGGCGAGCTCGAACCCGAGCGCCTGCGCGCGGAGCTGCTCCGCCCCGGCGTCGACGTGCGTCCTCTGCATGAGGACGACGTCGCGGATTGGGAGGCGCTCTACAAGACGTGGATCGAGCCGACGCGGCCAGGCCGCACCGTGCCGGTCACGATCGAGGCGTTCCGGACGCGCCGTCCGGAGATCGCGATGGAGTACCGCGCCCGCGCCCAGCTCGGCGGCGCCCGCTGGTACGGGAACTTCCCGCACCGCATCGACGCCGACCTCTGCAAGCGGTTCTACCTCCTGAACCCGCACGAGATCGCCGCACGCAACCCGTTCGCCGTCTCGTGCGCAAGCCCGGAGAATTGGTTCCTCCGCACGCAGTCGTCGGCCGCGCGCTTCCGCAACAACGAGGCGAGCCTGCAGTACTTCATGCGCCGCGGGCGCCTCCTGCAGTTCCTGACGCCGTCGCCGCTCCTCCACGAGCGCGACCGGCAGGACATCATCGCCCGCGCCCTCGGCGAGTTCGAGGGGCACATGTGCGAGCAGGTCCTCATGACCGCGGCCGATGCGGAGTGGGTCAGCCATCGCTGGCCTGGCCGCTTCCCGGAGGCCGTCCGGCAAGGCGACCTCTTCTACATCGACCATCCCGACCATCCGTCGTAGCCGCCTTCGGCGGAGTTTGTCCCGGCGAAAGCCTGGAGTCAGGACGACGTGCGCAGGGATCCTTCGGCTCCGCTGCGCTCCGCTCAGGATGACATGCTCCGCATGTCACTTTTCTCCGGCGCTCCACCCTTCGTGGAACTCCGGAGCTGAAGAAAGGGGAATCCCATGCTTCACGAGGACTTTCTCGACATCCGGAATCACGGCTGCAAGCGCGCGGCGGTCATCGTGCCGCGCGTGCACGTCGCCGATCCGGCGAAGAACGCGGAGGAGCATATCAAGATGCTCGACGCGGCCTACGCCGACGGCGCCCAGCTCGCGGTCTGTCCCGAGCTGGGGCTGACCGGCTATTCCTGCAAGGACCTGTTCCGCGACGAGACGCTCCTCGCCGCCACGCTCGCGGCGCTCGAGACGATCCGCCGCCGTTCCGAACGGTGGCCCGAGATGCTCGTGGTCGTGGGGATGCCGCTCGCGGTCGACGGCATGATGCTGGCCAACGCCGGCGTCGTGCTCATGCGCGGCCTCATCCTCGGCGCCGCCGCCAAGTCGTACCTTCCCAACTACGGCGAGTTCGAGGAGAAGCGCTGGTTCAAGGAAGCGGCGAAGCTTCCGCGCCGCATGGTCGAGATCCTCGGCCGCGAGGTGCCGATCGGCAGCGACCTGCTCTTCGCCTCGCGCGACGACAAGAACTTCGTCCTGCACGTCGAGATCTGCGAGGACCTGTGGAAGCCGGTTCCGCCCAGCGCCAAAGCGGCGCTCGCCGGCGCCACCGTCTTCGCGAACCTCTCGGCCTCGAACGCCGTGATCGGCAAGGCCGGCTATCGCCGCGACCTGGTCGAGAACGCCTCCGGCAAGTACGTCGGCGCGTACCTCTACGCCGCCGCCGGCTTCGGCGAGGACGTCTCCGACCTCGGCTGGGACGGCCACGGCATGATCGCCGAGCGCGGCTCGATGCTCGCCGAGACGAAGCGCTTCGCGCGGGAAGGGGAGACGATCCTCGCCGACCTGAACCTGCGCGCCGTCGTGCAGGACCGCCTGCGCGAGGAGACGCACGCCGACAACGCCGCGGACCACCGCTTCGCGTTCCGGCGCGTCCCGTTCCGCGAGAAGACCGGCGCGCGCCGCGAGGCCGCCCCGTACGCGTCGTTCCGCCGCCGCATCGATCCCTCGCCCTTCGTGCCGAAGGATCCCGCCACGCGGGACGACCGCTGCCGCGAGGCCTTCAACATCATCGCGAGCTGCCTCCTGCGCGTGCTCGACCAGCTCCCGCCCGACAAGCGTTCCATCACGCTCGGCGTCTCGGGCGGCCTCGATTCGACCCTGGCGGCGCTCTTCGCCGCCTACGCGCTCGACGAGGCCGGCCTGCCGCGCACGCACCTGAAGTTCCTGACCCTGCCGGGCTTCGGCACGACGGTCGGGACCTACCAGGACGCGCGCGCCCTCATGCGCCTCCTCGGCGCGTCGTCGAAGGAGATCTCGATCGCCCCGTTCGCCAAGGCGACCTTCGCCGCCGTCGGCCACGACATCGCCGTGAAGGACGTCACCTACGAGAACGTCCAAGCCTGGTCGCGCAAGCACCTCCTCTTCGCCACCTCGGCGCAGGAAGGCGGCATCGTGCTCGGCACGGGCGACCTCTCGGAAGGGATGGTCGGCTGGTGCACGCTCTACGCCGACCACGTCTCGCACTACCACGTGAACGCCGGCGTCCCGAAGACGCTCGTCCGCTCGCTCATCGAATGGACGCGCGACACGATCTTCGCGAGCCCCATGCACGCCGAACTGCAGGACGTCCTGACCCGCATCTGCGCGCGCGAGATCTCCCCGGAGCTCCTGCCGCCCGGCAAGGACGGCGCGATCGCCCAGAAGACGAACGACACGCTCGGTCCCGAAGACCTCCGCGACTTCTTCGCCTACTGGACGCTCCGCTTCGGCTTCGCGCCGTCGTTCATCTCGCGCATGGCCCTCCAGGCCTTCGAGGGGACGTACGACCTCGCGACGATCCGGACGTGGCACCTGGCGTTCCTGAAACGGTTCTTCTGGAGCCAGTTCAAGCGCTCGACGGCGCCGCTCGGCCCGAAGATCGGTTCCGTCTCGCTCTCCCAGCGCGGCGACTGGCGCATGCCGACCTCGGCGTCCGTCAGCGCCTGGATCGCGGAGCTCGAGCGCGGCACGCCCGCGGATTGACCGATGGACCGGAATGCCGTACGGTGTCCCGGTCCTTTTATCTTTCGGGAGGGAATCGCATGGCACTGGACGCGAACGCCGCGGAATTCCGCAGGCAGGCCGACGCGCGCGGGCTCATCCTGCGCACGCCGGACGACGAGGAGGCGCGTTTCGTCTTCGATCTCAAGGCCGGCACGATCGCCACCTCGGCGCATCCGAGGATCGCGCGCGAGCTGCTCCTCTTGGCGGAGGCGATCTACGCGCCGGACAGGGGAGAGGCCCGCGAGCTCGCGCGGCTGGTCGCCCCATGCTCCGCCGTGGAGGATGACGAGGCCATGGCCGTCGTCGTCTGGCGCAGCGCCGCCAAGGCGCACGCCAGCGATCCGGACGCCTATCGTCCGGAGGCGTGGGTGGCCTTCGCCGTCTGGATCGAAGACCAGTTCCTGCTCGAGGACGCCATCGCCAAGATGGACGAAGGCGTCCCCATCTGAACGGACGAGGGGTCCTTCGGCCCCGCTCAGGATGACGCCGCCGGCGTCATTTTTTCTTTGGCTCGGGTCTGGTACGATGGCCCCGTATGGTGAAACAGCTCACGCTCTGCGTGCTCCACACCGACACGCATATCCTGCTCGGGATGAAGAAGCGCGGCTTCGGCGTCGGCCGCTGGAACGGCTTCGGCGGCAAGGTCGGCATCGGCGAGACCGTCGAGGACGCCGCCCGCCGCGAACTCCGGGAGGAATGCGGCCTCGAGGCCGAAGTCCTCGAGCGCCGCGGCAAGCTCCGCTTCGAATTCGCCGCGAGCCCCGAGATCCTCGAGGTCCACGTCTTCGGCGTCGTGAAGTACCGCGGCGAACCCGTCGAGACCGACGAGATGAAGCCTTGCTGGTTCCGCCTGACCGACATCCCGTTCGACAAGATGTGGCCCGACGACCGGCACTGGCTGCCGCGCTATCTCGAAGGCAAGCGCCTCGAAGGCACGTTCTACTTCCTCGACCACGACACGCTCCTCCATCATTCACTCCACGAACAGTCCGCCGAACACGCCCTATGAAGAAACTCCTTTCCGCCGCCGCCGTCCTGCTCCTCATCGGCGCCGGCTGCGCCCCGGCCTCCCCGTCGCCCGCCCCGACCCCAGCGCCCGCGGTCCCGCCCGTCGAGGAACCGGTCGAAGCGCTCGACCCGAACGGCCCCGAAGCCAAGGCGAACCTCATCACGATCGGCAACGTCGCCGCCGGCGACCAGGTCTCGAGCCCGCTCACGATCACCGGCGAAGCGCGCGGTTACTGGTACTTCGAGGCGTCCTTCCCGGTGAAGCTCCTCGACGGCGACGGCAACCAGCTCGCGATCGCTCCGGCGCAGGCGCAGGGCGAATGGATGACGGAGGATTTCGTCCCGTATTCCGTGACGCTCACGTATCCGACGCCGCCGACGCCGACGGGCACGCTCATCCTGATGAAGGACAACCCGTCCGGACTTCCGGAGAACGACGACTTCCTTTCGATCCCCGTCATCTTCTAAGCTATGGCCGAACGCGCCGACGAGCGCGCGCTCCTGATCTACGACGACGACTGCGCGCTCTGCCGAATCTGGGTCGAAGCCTGGCGCAGCGAGACGGGGGACCGCGTCATCTACGCGCCTTCGCGGGAGATCGCGGAGAAGTTCCCGGACATCCCGCGCGACCGCTTCCGGCGGTCCGTCCAGCTGATCGACGTCGACGGCCGGCGCTCCGAAGGCGCGCAGGCCGTCTTCCGCGTCCTGGCGCATGCGCCCGGCAAGGGCTGGCTGCGCAAGCTGTATGACGCGCCGTTCGTGGCGCCCGTCTCCGAAGCCGTCTACCGCTTGGCCGCGCGCCATCGCGGCTTCTTCCTGAACGCCACGCGGCTGCTGTGGGGCCCGAAACCCTCGCGCCCGCGGTACGGCCTGACGGTCTGGATCTTCCTGCGCGCCCTCTCGCTCGTCTACCTCGTCGCGTTCCTCTCCTGGCTGCCGCAGCTGCCGGGCCTGATCGGCACGGGCGGCATCCTGCCGGCCGCGCTCCCGGCGGCGTTCTACCAGATCGTCGCGCTTCTCGGCGCCGCCGCCGCGCTCGCCGCCTTCGCCGGACGCTTCGTCGGTCCGACCCTGCTCGCGGCCTGGGTGCTGTATCTCGTCGTGACGTCCGGAGCGGGGGAGTTCGCCGGCTTCCAGTGGGACCGGCTCCTGCTCGAGACGGGTTTCCTCGCGCTCTTCCTCGCCCCGTTCCGCCGCACGCGCGTCGAGGACGGCCGCATCGAGGCGCCGTCGACGTTCGTCTGGCTCGGGCGCTTCCTGCTCTTCCGCGTCCTGTTCGCCTCCGGAGTCGCCAAGCTCGCGTACGGCGATCCTTCGTGGCGCGACTTGTCCGCCGTCGCGCGCCACCTCGAGACCCAGCCCCTGCCGACACCGCTCGCCTGGTCGGCGTACCACTTGCCGGAAGGCCTCCTGAAAGCGGCGTCCTTCGGCACGCTCGCGGTCGAGCTCGCCGTGCCGTTCCTATTCTTCATGCCGCGCCGCCTCCGTCTCGCGGGCGCCGCGATCGCGGCCGCCTACCTCGCTTGCGTCATCGCGACCGGCAACTACGCCTTCTTCGGCTGGCTCGCGCTCGCGCTCTGCCTCCTCCTGCTCGATGACGCCGTCTTCGAACGGTTCCTGCCGAAGCTGAAGGCGCGGCGGAAATCCGAACCCGCCGTCGTCGGACGCTTCGCCGCCGCCGTCGCCGCGGTCCTCGTCGTCTTCGGCATCGCGCAGACGGCCGCGCCCGTCTCGCCCTCCATGCGTTCGCTGGCCGCGGCCGCCGACGCGCTCCGCGTCTCCGGCGCGTACGGGCTCTTCCCGACCGTGCCGGCCTCGCGCCAGGAAGTCGTCATCGAGGGATCGATGGACGGCGTGGAGTGGAAGCCGTACGGATTCGCGCACAAGCCCGGCGACGTGAAGCGCGCGCCGTCGTTCGTCGCGCCGTTCCAGCCGCGCCTCGACTGGCATATGTGGTACGCCGCCGTCTCGCCGATCGAGGCGAACCCGTGGTTCGCGCCGCTCGTGGCCGGACTCCTGCGCGGATCGGAACCCGTGCTGGCGCTCCTCGGCGAGAACCCCTTCCCGGACGCGCCGCCCGCGTACGTCCGCGCCACGCTCTACCGCTACCGCTTCACGACGCCCGAGGAGCGCGCGCTCGACGGCGCCTGGTGGCGCGCCGCGATGCGCATCGAATATTTCCCCGCCACGAGCATCACCGCCTACCCCGGAGGCCCGCGATGAACGACGACGAGGACGACGATCCGATCGGCAAGGTCGCCGAGGCGCTCGACGGCCTGAAGGACGACCTGGAGGCGCTGCGCGACAAGCTCGCCGAGGCGAACTCCCTGTTCCCGGCGACGCGCGCGTTCCTGAAGCGCAAGGGCGCCTCGAACGTGATGGAGCTCTCGCCCGAGGATCGCCTGGAACTCAAGGCGTACCTCGAAGCGGAACTCTCCGCGCTCGCCGGCAAGACCGGACCCTCGAACTGATGTTCGAGGGATTTTTTTTCGCGTACGAAAAAGCCCCGACGCGATGTCGGGGCAGGGTCACTTGCGGAGGTCGATCTCGTCGGACTTCTTCTCCTTGAAGACGTCCTGGGTCGCGTCGGAAGTGACGATGTCGTACTGGTCGAGGTCGATGCGGGGGAAGCCGAACCAGAATCCGACGAACAGCGCCTTGGTCCCGCCGAGCAGGACCTCGTACTGGCGCTTCTTGTCGATGAGCTGCTTCTGATCGGCCTCGAAGCCGTTGCGGCCGCTCTCGATGGCGGAGCTCAGCTTCACGTACAGCGCGTCGCTGAAGTTCGGGTTGTGCTCCTTGATGAGCTGGATGGCGGCCTGCGAGCCGTTCTCGCCGTAGCGCGCCTTGATGGCGCCGTCGTAGACCTTCTTGAGGTCCTCGACGTACATCTCGGGCACCTGGGCCATCTCCTTGAACTTCTTCCACATGTTGTCGTAGTTGTTCTGGTTCTGCTTGTACTGCGCCTTGATGCCGGCTTCCGCCGCGACGCAATCCGAGCGGAACGACAGGGCGCAGCCGCCGTAGGCGAGGCCGAACGCCAGGACGACGCCGAAGACGATCCAACCGACGGGGAGCTTCTTGGTCTGCATCTCGTTCTCCTTTTCCTTCTGTCTCGTGACGTTACGGGAAGCGGCGCGCGCGGCGGTACGGCGCATGGCCGTCGCCGAACGGGTCGCGGAACCAGAACCAGATCTGCAATCCGAGCGCGATGAGCGCGCCGAGGATCCCGATCGTCCAGGTGACCGCGCCCGAAGGCTCGATCGTGGACTTGAGATACTCGAAGTCGGAGATGGGGCGATGCTCGAACCTCGACTCGACGTTCGCCTCGACGATGTCGAGGACGCGCGTCCCGTCGAAGGTTCCGAGCGCGACGATCTCGTCGCGGACCTGGACCTTGAGGTCCTCGTTCCGCGTCCACGAGATGACGCCGGCCCAGGCGATGTCCGGAGGTTCCGGCACGCCGACGACCACGACGAAGTCGTTGATCTTGCCGCCGAGCCAGGTCTCGCGGAGGGCTTCCAGATAGCGCTGGTCGCCTTCCTTCACGACGATCACGACGACATTGACCTTCTTCAGGGCGCCGAGGCGGCCGTTGATCTCGGACAGGCGCTCGTCGAGCGCGTCGAGGCCTTCGACCGGCACGCCGATCGCGATGAAGCGGCGGATGCGGTAGTGGTCGTACACCTCGGGATAGGACGGGAGCCGTCCCTTGAACCGTTCGGCCGCGCCTTGCCGGCGCAGGATCGAATCGGGATTCCCCTTGATGTAGTTGTCGTAGCGATGCTCGACCGCCGTCGGTTCGCCGATACGGATCTCCGTCCAGCGGCGCGGCGCGGACGACGAAGGCGCGTTGCAGCCGTCGTAGTAGACCCGCTCGCCGTTGGAGGAGTAGGCGTTCCAGGCGACGTCGCCGTTCCAGCCGCTCTTGCGCGGGCCGTGGCGATAGCAGGTGTCGCACTCCGTGCGGCAGCTCCGGTCCTTGCCGGAACCGGTGCAGACCTCGCGGCAGTCGCACGAGTAGCTGTGGCAGCAATCCACTCGGATCTTGTCCTTCGACCGCACCGTGCCGTTCCAGACCTCCGTGTCGGAGCTCTTGTAGTGCAGGGCGATGAAGTAGGACGCGGCGATGAGCAGCAGCATGACGCCTTCGTGCACCAGGAATTCCTTCCAGGTGACGCGGCCTTGGCCCAGGAGGAGCCCGGCGAGGCCGAGTCCCAAGGGGACGAGCAGGAGGACGAACAGCACCATCGATCTTCTCCTTCCGATGCGTTGTCGAGGATCTCGGGGATGAAGGAACGAAGCGGAAACGTAGCAGGAAAACCCCCTGAAGTCAAGGTCTTTCCGGGGCGGAGGCGGGGGAGTAGAATGCCTGCATATGCTGACATCACGCGTCGTCATGATCGGGGCCGGCAAGATCGGTTCGGCCATCGGGAGCGTGCTCCGCAAGAACGGCGCGCGCGTCGACTTCTGGGACGCGCTCCCCGGGAAGGTGAAGCGCCAGAGGCCGATCGCGGAGATCGTGCCGGGCGCGGCGGCCGTCTTCCTGTGCCTGCCGTCCTGGTGCCTGCGCGACGCGGGCGCTTCCGCCGCTCCGCACCTGTCGAAGAAGACCTTCGTCGTCTCCGTCTCGAAGGGCCTCGAGAAGGCGACGATGCTCGCGTCCGACGGCATCCTGCGCCAGGTCTTGCCCGAGAGGACGCCGTTCGTCTATCTGGGCGGTCCGCTCCTCGCCGACGAGCTGCTCCGGGGCCAGCCCGGCGTCGGCGTGGCGGCTTCGGCCGATCCCGCCGCGCTCCGCAAGATGAGGGCGCTCTTCGCCGGCACCAAGATGCGCATCGAGACGAGCGACGACGTCCCCGGCGTCGTCTGGTCGGCGATCCTGAAGAACGTCTACGCCATCGGCCTCGGCATGACCGAAGGCCTCGGCTGGGGCGCCAACGCGCGAGGCTGGTTCGTGGCCAAGGCGGTCGAGGAAGCCGGCGGCATCCTGGAAGACTTGGGCGGACGCCGCGAGACGTTCCATGGCGTCGCCGGCGTCGGCGACATGGTCGCGACCGGCTTCAGTCCGCATTCCAAGAACCGCACGCTCGGCGAGCATTGGGCCAAGGAAGGGAAAGCGCCGTTCGAAAGCGAAGGCCAGGTCTCCCTGCCGCAGCTGCTCGAAGTCCTCGGGCATCGCGCGAGGAAGTATCCGACGCTCATGGCGCTCAAGGAGACGCTCATCGGCAGGAAGAAGGTCCGGACGGTCTTCGGGAAGCTGTTGTAGGAAGAACGGCGGACGGCTTGCGCCGTTCGCCGTTTCGTCCCGTAGGGTGGGAGCATGGCCACCGTCCAATTCTTCCAGCCGCATGAGGGCCGCCAGTTCGACGGTCCGCTCGACCTGAACGCGCATTGCGTCCGCCATCCGGCCGCGACGTTCTTCATGCGCGCCGGTTCGGATTCCCAGCGCGAGGTCGGCATCCGCGCGGGCGACATCCTGGTCGTCGATCGCTCCGAACGGCCTTCGCCGGGGAAGGTCGTGGTGGCGGTGCGCGGCGGCGAGATCCGCATGGAGCGCTTCCGGGCGCCGGCCGGGGACGAGGAGCTCGAGATCTGGGGCGTCGTGACGCACGCCATCCACGTCTTCGCATGATCGTCTACGCGTTGGTCGACTGTAACAACTTCTTCGTTTCCTGCGAGCGGGTCTTTACTCCGAGTTTGGAGGGGCGTCCGGTCGTGGTCTTGTCGTCCAACGACGGGTGCATCGTGGCGCGTTCGAACGAGGCCAAGGCGCTGGGCATCCCGATGGGCGCGCCGGCCTTCGAGTGGCGGGATTGCCTGAGGCTGAACAAGGTCGTCCAGATCTCAGGCAACCATTCCTTATATGCGGACATGTCGGATCGCGTGATGCGGACGATCGGGGAGTACGTGGAGGATTTCGAGATCTACTCGGTCGACGAAGCGTTCCTGAAATTCGTCATCCCGACCGAAGCGTCTTTCCCTCCGTCATTCCGAGCGGAGCGAAGCGCCGTCGAGGAACCCCTTGCGGCCCGTGACGGGCAAGCGGTTCCTCCGCCCGTCGCTTCGCTCCTCGGTCGGAATGACGGAGAAAGGGCAAGCGATCGGGATGGTGGGAGGGCGCCTCTCGCCTCCGTCATCGAAACCTGCCGCGCGCTCCGCGCCGCCATCGGGCGGAACGTCGGCATCCCGGTCTCGATCGGGCTCGGCTCCACCCGCACGCTCGCCAAGGCCGCCTCGAAGCTCGCCAAGAAGCACGCCGGGCTCGAAGGGGTCTTTTCGCTCATCGATCATCCGGAGGCGGACGCCCTGCTCGAGACGTTCGACCCCTCCGATCTCTGGGGCATCGGTCGGCAGTACGCGCGGCTCCTGCTCGGTTCCGGCATCCGTTCGGCCCGCGCCTTCCGCGACCTGCCGGACGCCTGGATCCTGCGGCACATGGGATCGGCCGCGCTCCGCGTGGCGATGGAACTGCGCGGCATCCCGTGCGGCGAGCACGGTTCGGTCCGCGAGCATCGCAAGAGCGTCATCTGTTCGCGATCGTTCGGACGCCCTGTCGCGACGCTCGAGGGCCTGAAGGCGGCCATCGCCACGCACGTCGCCTCCGCCGCCGAGACGCTCCGCGCCGACGGGCTCAAGGCGTCGCTCCTCACGGTCTTCGTCGGCATGCGCCGCCAGGGCTACGGCCAGCCGTATCCCTCCGGCCTCACGGTCCGCCTCGACGACCCGACCGACGATACGCCGGATCTCATCGCCGCCGCGCACCGCATCCTGGAGGAGGTCCACGAGCCGGGCCTCCTCTATAAGAAGGCCGGGGTGCGTCTGGCGGAGCTCGCGCCCGCCGACGCCGACCAGCTGAAGATCTTCGGGAACCGCGAAGCCGACCCGAAACGCCAAGCCGCGTGGAAGGCGGTCGATCGCATCAACGCGGAATGGGGGACCGGCACGCTCCGTTTCGCCGCGGAGGGGGTGGACCGCTCCTGGCGCCCGAAATCCGAGCGGCGTTCGCCGCGGTACACGACGAGCTGGGAGGAGCTCCTCGTCGTCCGTTGACGGCCGGGCGCGCGAGGCGTATCACGTGAGCAGGACTTTCCAGGAGCCTGCGATGTCCCACAAGATCCTGATCGTCGAGGACGAGAAGCTCGTCCTCGAAGCCTATCGAGCCAAGCTCCGCCATGACGGCGATTTCGACGTCGTGACGGCGGAGACCTTGGAAGACGCCGTCGAGGCCGTCGAGAGCCAAGGCCCGTTCGAAGCGATCGCCGTCGACGGATGCTTCCCGCATCATGCCGGCGCCGATCCGTTCCCGGAACCGGGACGCGCCTGCAACGGCGTGAAGCTCGTGCTCTGGCTGCGCGGCGGACGCGTCGGCTACGCCGGGCCGATCTTCGCCTGCTCGTCCATGCCGGACCTCAACGACAAGATGGTCGAGGCCGGCGCGACCCGCGCCGTCGTCAAAGGCTACGGCCTCTGCGACGCGCTCGCCGCACTCTTCCCTCCGACGTCCGCCGATTGACAGGCGGGCGTTTTTCTGTTCAAGTGGCGGAGGATCCTTCAAAGGGGAGGGAACCCATGCGCTCCGAAACCATCAAGGTGAAAAGGCCGTCGTGGGTCCGGATCGTCAATCCGGAACCTATCCAGGTGCTCGACCGGTCCTACCGCTACGGCGACGCGCTCATGCTCGTCCCGGGCGGCGTCCTGCGCATCGTCTCCGACCGCGCCGTGCGCGCGCTCGCGATGTATCAGGCGCCGCATCCGCCGACCGACCGGCACGAATGCCCCTCCGACGCCCTGGTCTTCGCCACGCCGAACGACCTTCGGCTGGCGGCGGAAGGCCTCATCGGACATGCCGAACCGTACGACGAGCGGATGCCCGAATGGGACGGCAGTCCCGCGCAGGGGCTCGTCGAGGTCGGGGACATCTGCATGGTCCCGAAGGTGCGGCGCGTCCGAGCCTTCTTCCGTCCCGCCGAGAAGATCGACGAGACGCAGAGGATCGGCGGTCCGTTCCGCGAGACGCCCAGCGTCACCCACGTGCGGCGTCGGCCGGAATGGTCGACGATCCGCGCCGGCGCCACGATGACCGTCGTCGGCGTGGACGGGGCGATGCTCCGCGTCGTCTACCGGGCCGTGCCGTCGCCATCGGACGACCAGCTCGCGAGCGGCGCGTGGTTCCATGTCCCCGAAACGGAGTTCCTCCGCATGCGCGAGGAGGCGCGGCAGCTGCGCGAGCAGGAAGCGCTCGAGCGTGCCGTCGTCCTCGGCCTCCTGCGGTCGCTCTGATCGTCCGACCCGCCTCTTCCGGAGGCGGGTCTTTTTCGTCTCGAAAAAAACCTCCCGGGAGGGGAGGCGGAGCGCTAGGCGCTCGAGAGCGGCGTCGGGCCGTCGTCTTCGGCGCGCTGGAGGGCGACGAAGCGTTCGGCGACCTTCGAGAAGGCTTTGACGAGACGCGTCCGCGTGAAGGCGTCGAAGCCGTTCAGGTTGCGCATCGCCGCCATGCGGTCGACGGCGAGGAACGTGCTGGCGACGCAGACGATCCTCGGCGGATCGGCGTAGAGCGCGCGATGGAGCGCGTCCGAGAGCAGGTTCGACGACTGGAACGGCGGGCGCCCGACCTCGTCGAAGTCCGGCATGTCGTGCGGGAACTCCTTGCGGAGCGCGACCAGCAGCCGATGGAAATCGGAGACGCGGGTCCGTTCATGCCCGTGGTTCACGGCCGCGAGGCTGAAGACGGCGACCAGGATGTCCGCGTAGGCGTCGGCGGGGTTGCGGGCCATGGCGGCCTCCTTCCGGATGGGTTGCGACCAGGCGATGAACGGGGCGACGAGTTCGCGCGCGGCTTCGATGTCCTCTCCGAAGCCCGCTTCGGCGAGCGCTTCGAGCGCGCGCTTGGCGTCGATGCTCGAGAGCTCGAGCATCGTGCCGGAACGATCGAGCCGTACGCCGGGACCGAGGATGGCCATCGACGTCGCGATCGGCACGTACGTCCACATCGCGTAGAGCGGGTGGAACGGCGGCAGGGGCGGGAAGTCGCGCAAGGCGTCGGGGCGGTCCGAGCGGAGCTTCCAGAGCGCGAAATGGTATCCCCACAAGGGGATACGCGCCTTGTCCAGCCGGATCGCCGCCAGGCTGAGCAAGGCCGCGAGCCTCGCGGGTAAAAGGTGCATGATGCGCCCATCCTGGCATGCCGGACGATTTTCGGGCAAGATGAAGGCGGTATGTCCGACATCCAGCGCCTCACCGACGCCGCCAACCGCTTCCGGGACGACCGGGACTGGCGGCAGTTCCACACGCCGAAGGATCTCGCGACCGGCCTCTCGCTCGAGGCGGCCGAGGTCTTGGAGCACTTCCTCTGGAAGAACGGCGAGCAGGTGACGAAGTATCTCGAAGGCGGCGGCAAGGCCGAGCTCCGCAAGGAACTCGCCGACGTCATGATCTATCTCCTCTTCATGGCGCACGACCTCGGCATCGACCTCGAACAGGCCGTCCACGACAAGCTCGCGGAGAACGCCAGGAAGTATCCGGTCGAGAAGGCGAAGGGCAAGAGCGACAAGTACACCGCGTACCAGGCGTCATGAAGCGCGCCTTCTACATCCTGTGCTTCACGTTCCTGGGCTTCCTGCTCCAGCTCATCGCCCACGCGCTCCTGGAGTCGGCGGTCCTCGCGCTCCTGCTCAAGGACTTCGAGCGCTATGGCCTCGGGCTGTCGTGGAACCAGTGGTACGCCGTACATCACACCTTGACGCTCGCGTTCCTGATCCTCGGCCTCGCGCTCGGCTACCGCTGGGGGCTGAAGTGGTGGCAGATCCTCTATGTCGAGAAGCGCTACGGCTGGCCGCCGAAACGGCAACGCCGCGCATGAGCCGCCTCCGGGCGGCTTTTGCTATACTGGCGGCAAGGATTTCCACAGGAGCCGCACCTTGTCCCAAGAGACGCCCAAACAGAAGCTCCGGCGCCTGCTCGACAGGCTCGAGATCGACGCCGACAAGAAGCGCGAAGCCGACCGGTTCATCGAGGAGATGGACGACGCGGACGCCGAGCGTTTCGTCGAGATGATCGACGACATCGAGGCGGAAGCGCCCGGCACGCTCGAGAACCTCATCCATGAGGTGAACACCAACGGCCTCCCCGACGAGTGAACTCGCCGGGGTTTTTCGATGTGACGCCGCGGCGAAGGCGGTGGTATCCTGAAGGCACTATGATGCCACATTGGAACAAGCGTCTCGCGCCCGCCGCCATCGCCCTGCTCGCCGTCGGCCTTTGGTTCCTGCTCGGTCCGAAGCCCGACATGACGCTGATCGGCGAAGTGTCCGCGACGCGCATCTTCTATAAGGGAGAACCGACGCCGGCCGCGCACGTGACCGTGCCGTTCGCCCGCAAGGACGACGCCTACGCGATCGCGAACGTCGCCATCGACCTCAACAAGGACGGCAAGATCGCCCCGTACGCCGTGACGGGCGGCACGCAGGAGGAGTGGCTCGTGAAGAACTCGCGCGCCAAGGTCATCGAGGGCGCCAACACCTTCTCGTTCGAGATCGTCGACGTCGACGTCCCGACGCGCAACCACTTCGACCTCGTCGCGATGCTGACCGCGAAACCGGTCGAGGATTGGGACGGGAAGATCCGCTCGAACTCCGCCGCCGCGGAAGCGACGATTTCCTCCTTCAAGACGGAGGACTTCGGCGGCCTCTTCACCGCGCATCCCGACAATGGCGGCGCGGGCGGCTTCATGGACGCCGCGCCGGCCCCCGCGGACGCTCCGGCGACGCCCGATCCCACGACGCCGAAGGAGCGTTTCATGACGCCGGACGCCGAAGCCTACATGACCGACGCTTCGGGCGGCGACGTCCCGGGCGCCTCCGCCGCCGGCGCCGTTCCCGCCGCGGACACGCCGCCCGCCGAGGGTTCGGATTTCGAGGTCTTCCAGCCTGGCGTGCCGGACCGCTTCCAGGCGCACAACGAATGCGTACCGACCTCCATCTCCAACGGCCTCCACTGGCTCGCGGAGCGCTACGGCTTCGAGGACCGCATGCCGGACACGCAGGAGGAGACGATGAACGAGCTCAAGCCAGATCTCGGCTGGCAGCAGGCGTCCGGCGCGAACATGCGCGACAACGTCCTGCCCGCCAAGGTCGCCTTCACCCAGCGGCATGACCTGCCCATCTATTCGCATCGCATCGAGAGCGCGAAGTACGATCCGGACATCGTCCGCAAGATCGCGGTCGAGCTGAAGAAGGGCCAGGCCGTCGAGATCGCCATCGGCTACTACACCTGGAACGCGGCGCAGGGGAAGTGGATCCGCGGCGGCGGCCACATGATGTCCGGCGTCGGCGCTTTCGGCGCGAACGGCAAGACGTATCTCGGCGTCCACGACCCGCTCTCGCCGGAATCCGGCGCGCTCGACATGTATCCGGTCGAAGGCGCGCGCATGTTCAACTACCGCTACCGCGGCACCACCGCCGTCTTCATCGAATGGGCATACGCGCAGTCGCCGAAGGCCGAATGGGTCGAGCGGCATCCTCCCAAGATCGCGCTCGACGTCTCGGGCATCGAGACGCGGAACCTCGAGGACACCTGGTTCATCGAGATGCTGAAGATCGGCACGGCCTGGTATCCGGTGAAACAGTTCCACAAGTTCACGGGTCCGGAGTGCGACCGCGCCGAGCATTGGCACGCCAACACGGGCACGGCCTGGGGTCTCGAGTTCCGGAACCACGGCGACTACTTCGAATCGAATCCGGAGCGCGTCCGCGCGCGCGAGGCGCCGGTCGCGCAGTGGACGGATCCGGGCGAATGCGGCGCCGGAAAGACGGCGCAAGTGGAGCTCTATGACGTGATGATCAGCCGCTCGGAGGCGGGCGCCTTGGTCGCGAAGATCGTCGAATGAGCCCTATGAAGTACGCCATCCTCGCCTCGCTCGCCCTCCTGCTCGGCGCGGGCTGCGGCGCTCCGGCGCCGGCCGCCACCTCGTTCGAGGAATGCGCCGCGGCCGGAAACCCGATCATGGAATCCTATCCGCGCCAATGCCGCGCGGACGGCACGACGTTCGTCGAAGAGATCCCGGAGGAAGCGGAACCGGAATCGGTGCGGCTCGAGCCGGGCGCGCCGCCGTACTGGTTCCGCGGCCTGGTCCTCTCGCTCAAGGCCATCGAGGATTCGCGCTGCCCGGCGGACGTCCAATGCGTCTGGGCCGGAGAGCTCGCCGCCGTCTTCGACGTCAGTCTCGATACGCCCGCGTCGGAGCATCTCGAAGTCCGTCTGGGACAGGCGACGCGGACGCAGGCGGAAGCCTTCGGTGCCGTCATCCGCCTCGTCGCGATCGATGAGGCGTCCGCGACGGTCGCCGTGGACCTTCCGTGAACCGGGAACCGAAAAGCCTCCGCATCCGCGGAGGCTTTCAGCTTTCGGCGCAGGCGTTGTAGGCCTGCACCTGCCCGTTGTAGACCGTGATCTCGCCTTGGATCCTGCCGATCAGCGCGTTGATCTCGCGCACGAGCGCGTTGTAGGCGTCGACCTTGGCGTTGTAGGCGTCGCGCTCCTCGCGCGTGCGCGGCTTGTCCTCGGCTTCGAGCTCGGCCCTCAGCGCCTCCGCGTCGGCTTCGAGCGCCGCGAGCCGCGCCTTGCCGGACTCGATCGACGCCTGGAGCTCCGCGCTCACGATCGGGCAGTCGGAGAGCGGCTTGCCGAACTCCTGCACCGCCATCCAGGTCATGCGGCCTTCGTACATCCCGCGGCCGACGGCGATGCCGATCTCCGTGAACGCGCTTTCGAGGATGTTCGCGCGGTGGCCGGGGCTGTCCATCCACGCCTGCACCAGTTCGCGGTCGTCGGCGAAGTTGCCGAGCGCGAGGTTCTCGCCGACCGTGACGTACGCGTACCCGGACGCCGCGATGACGTCCGCCGGGCCTTCGCCGGTGGGGGACTCGTGCGCGAAGTACTGCCGCTCGAACATGTCCTTCAGCTTGGCTTCGGCGGCAGCGTCGAGCGTGGCGTCGTGGCGCAGGGCCGCGCGGCCGTTCTCGGCGCGGTGGCGGTTCGTCTCGATGAAGACGCCGTCGACCGTCAGGTTCGCGTTCGGCGCGTCCTCGTCCTTGCGCAGCGGCGGCGGCGCGGAGACGGCGCCCGCCGCCTCCTTCACCGTCTCCGCGACGCGTTCCGTCGCGTCCTCGATCGGCATCAGCAAATCCGGCCGGCTGCGGACGTACCACCAGCCGCCGGCGATCGAGACGAGGATGACGATCAGGAACGCGAGACGCCGCATGCCGACAGTATAGCGCATTCCATGATACGCTTCCTGTACTATGAGCATCACGCGCGCCCTCTTCGCCGCCGCCGTCTTCCTGGCCTCCGCGGTCCCGGTCCTCGCGCATCGGCCTCTCATCGAGATCGCCGAAACGTCGCCGGCCGAAATCGCGGATCCGGTCCGCGCCTCGCAGGCCGTCTACGGCCGCCTGGTCGAACCGGGAGAAGTCGACGTGTACGTCTTCACGCCGGAGTCCGACGGCGAGATCCCCGTCGAGGTGCTGGTGCCGGTCCGTCCGTCCAACGCCGCGTTCCGGCCGTCCTTCTCGTTCGGCGAGGACGCCGCGCCCCAGCCCATCGAGAACGTCCCGGCGCCGGAAGGGGAGCGCACGGTCATCTTCGAGCCGTACAGCGTCGAACGGCTCTACGCGCAGTCCGAGCGGACGTTCCAGGTCCGCGCGGGCGTCACGTACCGCGTCGTCGTGTTCGAGCCCTTGGGCCACGTCGGCGATTACGCGCTCGCGATCGGCACGGCGGAGGATTTCAGCGACGCGGACTACGGCGCGCTCATCGCGGACGTGGCGAAGATCAAGCTCGGGCTCGTCGGCGGCCGCGCCGCGCCCTGGCTCGACCTGCTCGGCCTCTTCCTTTTCATGGCCGGCTTCGTCATCGGCCTCGGCGCGGTCAGCGTCATCGACATCCACGGCTTCCTGGCGCGCCGCTCGCCGTATTGGACCGAAGCCACCATCCGCGCGCACAAGGTCACGAAGCCGATGATCTGGATCGGCCTCGCGCTCGCGCTCATCGGCGCCGCCGTCACGTACCGCGAGTCCGGACTCTCCGGCGTCGGCGTCTTCCAGGCCGCGCTCGCGTGCCTCCTCGTCCTGAACGGCCTGTACCTGACTTTCCGCGTCAGCCCCGTCCTCCTGAAGCGCGAGCGCGACGGCGAAGCGTCCGCGCTCCTGCCGTCGGTCCTGCAGGCCAAGATCGCCGCGAGCTTCGTCGTCTCGTTCGTCGGCTGGTGGACGTCGCTCTTCCTTCTCGCGTGGCATCTCCTCATGCTCCGCTGACGCGCATGACCTACGACGACGTCATCTTCTACCTGCCCGCCTTCGGCTCGTTCGCGCTGCTCGGCGTCTCCGCCCTGCTCGGCTTCCTCGTCTGGCGCGCCGCCCGCGCCTGGAAAAAGAAGGGGGCTGTGGAAAAGTCGCCGAAAACGTGATATACTCGGACGGTCGTCGAGGCGTTTAAGCCTCGCTAAGAAGCTCGTGCTTCATCCGTATGATGATGAAGGGAATGAAGATGTGCGCTCTCCACAAGGTGGCCGGCGCGCTCGTGATCGTCGGCGCTCTCAACTGGGGCCTGGTCGGACTCCTGAAGTTCAACCTGGTCATGACGCTCCTCGGCAGCTGGCCGCTGGCCGAGCGCGCCGTGTACATCCTGGTCGGCCTCTCGGCCGTCGCGATGTGCTTCGCCGGCAAGTGCTGCGCCAAGTGCGAGGCCTGCGGCGCGGAGATGGGCGGCGAGAAGAAGGCCGCGGCTCCCGAACAGAAGATGTAAGACGCCGGAACCGGCACCCTGGACACGGGGGCCGGTTTTTGCGATAGTCGCCCTGCCGCGAAACCAAGGAGCATCCATGAAGATCCTGCGCCTCGAAGGAGGATTCGAAGAGGTCGGCCGCCAGGTCGGCAGGGCGACGGGGGACGACATCCCCGCGCTGTACGAGCGCCTCGTCGCGTACCTGCTCGCGCACACGACGGTCGGAAGCGCGCGGAGGATGATCGACCTCGCGGGCCGCTACGCCGTCGCCGCGCAGGACCAGTTCCCGCCGGCGATGGAATACCTGCGCGGCCTCGCCGACGGCGTCGGCGCCCCGCTCCATGAGATCGCCGTCATCGCGTTCTCCGAGGAGATCGCGACGGAGTTCCTTCCGGCGCCCGAGAAGTGCTCGACGCTCGTCGTGCGCACGGGGCGCGGCTGGCTCATCGGCCACAACGAGGACTACGAGCCGCACTACTACGGCAAGATGCTCGCCCTCGACGTCGCCTTCGACGGCCGTCCGCGCGTCGCCTGCGTGACGTATCCCGGACAGCTGCCCGCGGTCGGGCCGTCGCTGAACGCGCGCGGCGTCGCGATCGCCAACAACTCGCTCTGGCCCGAGGCCCAGCCCGGGCTCTCGCAGGTCGTCCGCCAGTTCGAAGCCTCGCTCGCGCCGGACATGGACGAAGCGGTCAGGATCCTGTCCGGCCGCCCGAACGCGCTCACGACGCACTACACCGTCGCCGACGGGACGCTCGATGACGCCGTGTCGATCGAGATCTCGAACGCCGCGACCTCCGAAGCCGACATCGTGCTCCGGCAGATCACGGCGCCGGCGTCCTGCCACACGAACCACGTGCTGCACCTGCCGCTCCGGCGGCCGGACCCCGCGCGGGAACACGCCTCGCACAGCTACCGGCGCTACGCCAAGCTGAAGGGCATCGCCCCCGAAGCGCTGCCGCGTTCGCCGGACGAGATGATGGCGTATCTCTCGGCCAACGACGGCGTCCTGCACCGCACCCCGGCGCAGAATCCGACGAGCGTCACCTTGGCGACCGTCGTCATCCGGCCGTCGACGGGGGAGTTCTGGGCCCGCGACGCCGATCCCGGCGCGCGCGACCGCGACTTCTACGCCGCGCTGAAACCGTCCTCGCTCAATTGAGCGGGGATTTTTTTGGTATGATGGGCGCATGAGCATCGCGTTCCTCGCCATCGCGTTCCTGTCCGACGTCGCCGGGACGGTCGCCGGGTTCGGGTCGTCCACCATCCTCCTGCCGTTCGCCCTCCTGTTCTTCCCGTTCCCGGAGGCGCTGTTCCTCGTGGCCTGCGCGCACGTCTTCGGCAACCTCGGACGCGTCTCCTTCTTCCGCGCCGGGCTCGACCGGAAGCTGCTGCTCGCGTTCGGTCTCCCGAGCGTCGGCTTCAGCCTGCTCGGCGCGCTCGCGGTGCCGCATGTCCCGCAGGACGCCCTCAAGGCGGCGCTCGGCGCGTTCGTCGCTGCGTACGCGGCGGCGAGCCTGGCGGGCGCGAAGACCCGTCTCCCGCCCGGCGCGCCGACGGCCGTCGCGGGCGGCGCCGCGTCAGGCTTCATCGCGGGCGTCATCGGCACCGGCGGCGCGGTCCGCGGCGCGTTCCTCTCGGCCTTCGTCCTGCCGAAGGAGGTCTATATCGCGACCGCCGCCGGCATCGCCATCGCCACCGACCTCACGCGCATCCCGGTCTACGTCGCGCAGGGCGTCGACCCGTCCGTCTGGCCGTACCTTCCGGCGCTTCTCGCGACGTCGCTCGCCGGCGCCTGGTGCGGCCGCGCGATCGTCCGGAAGCTCCCGCAGGCGGTCTTCCGCGCGGTCGTCCTCTCGGCGCTCCTGCTCGTCGGCGCCTATCTCGCGTTCGAGGGCGTCGTCTCGTGGCGGCCCTGGGCGTGACCGATCCTCTGGTATGCTGAAGGCATGAAACCGGGATTCCGCGAATACGCGGCCGCAGGAGCCGTCTTCGCCGCCGGCGCGGCGGTCTTGTGGCTCTTCGCCGAAACCTCGTATCCGGGCATCGAGAGCCCGCTTTCGTCCATCCGCCGCCTGCGGAACGTCGTGGTCGTCCAGGATCAGGCGGTCGGATCGAACGTCGTCGTTTCCTACGCCGCGAACTCCTCGCCGTCGTTCGTGGCGATCTTCCCCGAAGGCCCCGATCCGCGCAGCGCCCTCGGCGTGAGCCGCCTCCTGCCGGAAGGGGAGGCGCATACTTTCCGCGTCCCGGTCGAGGGCGGATTGCGGCCGGGGTTCTATTACGCCGTCCTGCGCGCCGACGACGGCGACGGCGCCTTCGATATGACGAAAGACCGCGCGGCGCGGGATACGCGCGGCGCGGCGGCCATCACCAGGTTCCTCGTCACGGACGCGGCTTCGCGCTGAACCTCGCGCGATGGGGGTCCGACGCGGGATCGATCACGAGGCGGCAGTCCCGCAGGATCGTCTCGGCGCGCCCTTCCGGCAGGCCCGCGGCGCGCGCGAGCTGCTTGGACGTGCGCGTGGCCACGTCGCGGCAGAGCATCAGGTTCTTGTCGGCGAGGCCTTCGAGCTCCTTGGGCTTCAGCTCGTGCAGGACCGTGACCGGGTAGAGGGCGGTGTGGTCGACGAAATGCGCGAACGACTCGTCCTTCGGGTAGTTCCAGCCGAGCAGGCGGATGCCCTTGCACTCGCCGAACTTCATCGAGCGCGACGAGATCTTGCCGTTGGTGACGATCCAGACCGAATCGAACTTCGGGCATTTCCCGAGCTTCGCGCCGTCGTTCAGGTCCTGGAAGCGCGTCCAGGCGGCCATGACGTCGCGCAGCTTCACGAAGTAGTCGAAGTCGTTCCTGAACTTCACCTCGATCATGATCGTCTTGCCGTCCTTCTTGGCCAGGATGTCGACCTCGTGGTCGACGCAGGCGCCGTGGAGCTCCTCCGGGTACGAGGTCTCGTAGCCGTAGGCGTTCAGGATGGAGCCGACGTATTTCTCGAATTGGAAACCGGCCGGCCCGAGCTTCAGGAGGCCTTCGCGCAGGGTGTAGCGGTACAGGTGCGCGCGGCTCTCGCGCTTCAGCTGGTCGTTGACCAGCGCCGCGATCTCCCGGGTCGTGGTGCCGTTCTTCACGCGTTCGCCGACGGCGTTCGCGATGCGGTCGACGAGGTGGTTCGGGACGCCGGCGCGCCGGAGGCCGCCGCGGAGCTTTTCCTTGTTGAAACGCTCGCTCTGTCCGGTGGATTTCACGATGTACATATGCGGCATTCTACCATATACTCTTGAGGATATGACGTACGTCCCGCACCGCCGTTTCGGCAAGCTGTTCGAGGCGATCCGCGAGCTCGTCTTCGGGCTCGAGGACGGGCTCGTCTCGACGCTCGGCGCCGTGGCCGGCATCGCCGCCGGCACGGAGGACGGACGCATCGTCGCGCTCTCGGGCCTCGTGCTCATCGCCGTCGAGGCGCTCTCGATGGCCGCCGGCTCGTACCTCTCCAACAAGTCGCACCGCGAGATGCTCGAGAAGCGCATCGAGGACGAGCGCCAGGAGATCGAGGACAAGCCGGAGGAGGAGACGGAGGAGCTGCGCGTCATGTACCGTCAGCGCGGCTTCAGCGAGGACGAGATCGCGATCCTCGTGAAGCGCATCACCGCCGACAAGGAGCTCTGGCTCGAGGAGATGACGGCCAAGGAGCTGCGCATCGGCACGGGCGACCTGGAGGAGCCGAAATCGCGCGCGCTCGTCATGGGCGCCTCGTACGTCATCGGCGGCGCGGTGCCGGTCATCCCGTTCCTGCTCCTGCCCGTGGACGCGGCGCTCAAGGTGGCGGTGGTCGCCTCCGTCGCGGCGCTCTTCACGATCGGGTTCGTCAAGGCGCGCGCGACCGGCCGCAGCCGCTGGAAGGGCGGCATGGAGATGGTCGTCGTCGCGTCCGCCGCGGCGATCGTCGGCTACCTGATCGGCGGCTTCATCGGCAAGGCCTTCGGCCTCAACGTCTAGCGTATGGTTGACAGGAAGCACCTGCTCAAGGACTTCGGGGTCATCGCGCTCAGCCTGCTCGTCGCGATCGCCTTGGTCTCGACCGGCATCGTCGAGCAGCTGCTCACCGCCACGCCGAAGCTCCGCCTCATCGGCAGCTTCTTCGCCGGGATGTTCTTCACGTCGGTCTTCACGACAGCGCCCGCCATCGTGGCGTTGGGCGAGATCGCGCAGTCCGGTTCCCCGTGGATCACGGCCGCGGTCGGCGCGCTCGGATCGGTGGTCGGCGACATGCTCATCTTCCTCCTCGTCCGCGACCGCCTCTCCGAGCACCTCATGGAGCACCTCAAGGCCAGCGAGGGCTGGGTCCGCTTCATGGTCCTCATCCGTTCGCGCGCCTTCCGATGGGCCTCGTTCTTCATCGGCGGCCTCATCATCGCCTCGCCGTTCCCCGACGAGCTCGGTATCAGCCTCATGGGCTTCTCGAAGATGAAGACCGCCTGGTTCGTCCCGCTCTCCTACGCCTTCAACTTCATCGGCATCCTCCTGATCGGCCTGGCCGCCAGGGCGATCGCCTGAACCCATGTCCGACCAGAAGCACGCGCATCATCACGTCCACGAGACCCGCCATTTCCCGGAAGGGTTCCTTTGGGGCACCGCCACGGCGGCGTACCAGGTGGAGGGGAACAATACGAACGCCGACTGGTGGAAATGGGAGCAGACGCCCGGCAAGATCAGCGACGGTTCCAAGTCCGGCCTCGCCTGCGACCACTACCGCCGCTATGAGGAGGACCTCGATCTCGCCGCTGGGATGTCGAACAACGCGCACCGGCTGTCCGTCGAGTGGGCGCGGCTCGAACCGAAGGAGGGGGAGTGGAGCGCCTCCGAGTTCGCGCACTACCGCAAGGTCATCGAGGCCGTCCGCGCGCGCGGCATGAAGGTGATGCTGACCGTCTGGCACTTCTCGGTGCCGCAGTGGTTCGCGGACAAGGGCGGCTGGACGCATCCGCGCGCCGTCGCGCTCTTCGAACGCTATGCCGCCAAGGTCGCGGAGGAGTTCGGCGATCTCGTCGATCTCTGGAACACGATGAACGAGCCGAACGTCTACGTGAGCCAAGGCTACCTCTCCGGCGGCTGGCCTCCGCAGAAGAAGAACCCGTTCCTCTCGCAGGTCATCGCGCTCCGTCTCGCCAAGGCGCACCGCAAGGCGTACCGCGCCATCAAGAAGGTCCGCCCCGAAGCGCAGGTCGGCCTCGCGCAGAACGTGCTCTCGATCGAGGCGTACGACAGCCACTCTTTCATGGATTGGATCGGCACGCGGGTCATCGACTGGTGGTGGAACCATCTCTTCTACTACTTCACCCACGGTTACCACGACTTCCTCGGCATCAACTACTACTTCCACTACCGCCTCAAGAAGTTCGGCTGGCCGCCGACGACCTTCTTCGCCGAAGTGCGCAAGGAGCGGCGCGACACCAGCGACGTGGGCTGGGAACTGAACCCGGCCGGCATCTTCAAGGTGCTGAAGGACCTCGAATCCTACGGCCTGCCGATCTACGTCACGGAGAACGGCCTGCCGAGCACGAACGACGACCGGCGCAAACGCTACCTCGTGGCCGTCATCAAGGAGATGTGGCACGCGGTGCAGTCCGGCGTCGACGTGCGCGGCTACTTCTTCTGGTCGCTGATCGACAACTGGGAATGGGAGAAGGGCTTCGCCGCCAAGTTCGGCCTCGTCGAGGTCGACTTCGCCGGCGGCACGCTCGCGCGCACGCCGCGCGGGAGCTACAGCGTCTTCAAGGCCATCTGCGAGGACAACGGCCTGCCGCACGAGATGCTCCGCTACATCGGCCACGCCGTCGACCAGCCGTACGAGCCTCTGCCGACGGGCGTCCACGCCAAAAAAGAACCGCACGCCTAGGGCGTGCGTTTCATTTCGAGAACTTCTGGACGAGGTGGGCCGAGATCCTCCGGAGCGTCTGTTCGTTCACGGCGGTGACGGTCACGATGCGCTTGGTCGAGGGGATGTAGGCGCGCAGCTGGAGCCGTCCGCCGATCTTCACGAACTGCTGGGACTTCTCGGCGTGCCAGCCGGGGACGCTCGGCGCCTCGACCGCATAGACCGCGATGAGATCGCCGCAGTCCCCGCAATCCTTCTTGGCGTCGGCTTCGGAAAGCGCTTCGGAGGAGCGGAAGTACTTCATGGGCGGCGCGAAACGGTCGCCGGAAGGCGTGACCTCCGTGACGTCGGGTACGCCGGCCGCCGCGAGGTCCGCGGCGGACACCTCGAGCGCCTCAGGACCGGCCGCCAAGGCGGGCCACGCCATCGCGGCGAGCAGTCCGGCCGTCCACAGGGAAGTTTTCACGTTGTGGCGCATGTGCATCCAGTATACACTGGACGTGAAAAGAAGACGCCATGCCGCTCCAGAAGCTGAGTCCTCTCGCCAAGACGTTCAAGACGTTCTTCGGCCGCGATGACGCCATCCTGCGCGAAGCCCTCAAGGCCATCCGGCCCGAGGAGCTCGCCATCATCGTCAACAACCTCTCCGAAGGGGAGCAGCTTCAGGTGCTCGCGTTGCTCGACGACGCGAAACTCGCGCGCGTCATCTGGGAAGTCAGCCCGCACGCGCGACGCAAGATCCTCGGCAAGCTCGGCCGCGACCGCTTCATGGCGTTCATCGGCGGCATGGAGTCGGACGAGGCGGTCGACCTCATCCAGCTCCTCGACCGCCGCCGCAAGGAGCGGGTCATCGAGGCGCTCCGCAAGGCCGACCCGAAACGCATCCTGCCGCTCCTCGGGTTCGAGGAGGAGACCGCCGGCGGCCTCATGAAGACGGAGTTCCTGCGCGCCGAGGCGGGAAAGCCCGTCGAGGAGGTACGCAAGGCGCTTTCGACCTCGACGAATTTCCAGAAGTCCGCGACCGTCTACGTGACGGACGCTTCGGGCGTCCTCCTTGGCGCCGTCTCGCTCGTGCGCCTCGCGACGGCGCCGCCGGGCACTTCCGTCAACGAACTGATGCAGCGTACGGCCGAAGCGCTTCCGGCGACGATGCCTCAGGACGAGGTCATCCACAAGTTCAGCGACCTGGACGCCTTCGAGCTTCCCGTCGTCGATCCGCGAGGCAAGCTCATGGGCGTCATCACCGCCGACGACATGTTCGACGTCATCCGCGAATCGCTGACGGAAGACCTGTCCCGTTTCTCCGGAACATCGGAAGACGAGCACATCACCGACCCGGCCTGGCTTTCCATGAAACGCCGCCTGCCATGGCTCGTCGTCAACCTCGTCACCGCCGTCCTGGCCGCGGCGGTCGTGAACGCGTTCGATGAGGTCATCGCTGAACTCGTCATCCTCGCGGCGCTCATGCCCATCGTCGCCGGCATGGGCGGCAACGCCGTCACGCAGACGCTCGGCGTCTCCATCCGCGCGCTCGCCCTGAACCAGCTGCATCCGCTCGACCTCGCCAAGATCGTCGGCCGCCAGATGCTGACCGGCGCCGCCAACGGCATGGTCACGGGCCTCATCATCGCCGGCGTCGCCTACGCCTGGACGCGGGACCTGAAGCTCGCGCTCGTGCTGGTCGCCGCCATGACGGTGAACCTCTTCATCGCCGGTCTCGGCGGCGTGCTCATCCCTGTCACGATGAAACGTCTCAAGATCGATCCGGCGCTCGCTTCGACCGTCTTCGCCACCACCCTGACCGACGTCGTCGGCTTCTTCACCTTCCTCGGTTTGGCGAGTATCCTGTTGACATGAAGGTCCACTTTTACGGCGCGGCCAAGGAGGTCACCGGGACCTGTTATCTGCTCGAGACCGGCTCCCATAAGGTGCTGATCGATTGCGGCATCTTCCAGGGCGGCGACGGCGACAGCAAGCGCAACCTCCTGCCGTTCCCGTTCAAGCCGCAGGAGATCGATGCCGTCTTCGTGACGCATCCGCACATGGACCACGTCGGCCGCGTGCCCCAGCTCGTGAAGCGCGGCTACCGCGGACCCATCTTCGCGACGCCGCCGACCGTCGAGTTGGCCCAGCTCCTCTGGAAGGACATGCTGAACGTGATGAAGGACGCCAAGAAGCGGGACAAGATCGAGCCGATGTACGACCTGCATGACGTCGAACGCGCGGCCGAGAAGCTCGAGGACGTCGAATACGGCAAGGCCGTCTCGATCTGCGCCGGGGCGATCACCGCCGTCTTCCATGACGCCGGCCACGTGCTCGGCTCGTCGTTCATCGAGTTCCGCGTCGACGGCAAGACGATCGTCTTCTCCGGCGACGTGGGCAACGACGACGTGCCGCTCATGCGCCCGACCGCGCGCCTGCCGGCCATCGACGCGCTCGTCGTCGAATCGACCTACGGCGACCGCCTGCACGAGGCGCCCGAGACGCGCATGTCCTCCCTCCGCGACGCGGTCCGCGAGACCGTCGCCAAGAAAGGCGTGCTGATGATCCCGACCTTCGCCATCGAGCGCACGCAGGAGATCGTCCTCACGCTCCATCACCTCGCCGAGCGCGGCGAGATCCCCCGCGTGCCGGTCTTCCTCGACAGCCCGCTGGCCATCGCCGCCACCCACGTCTACGAGGAATACTCCCGCTACTTCAACGACGAGGCGGAGAAGGAGATCCTCTCCGGCCACGACCTCTTCAAGCTGCCGGGATTCCTGGCGACCAAGACGGTCGACATGTCGAAGAAGATCAACGAGGTCGTCCCGCCCAAGATCGTCCTGGCCGGCGCGGGCATGATGACGGGCGGGCGCATCCTGCATCACCTCACGCGCTACCTGCCGGATCCGAACTCGATGCTGATGATCGTCGGCTTCCAGGCCTACGGCACGATCGGACGCAAGCTGTACGAAGGCGCGAAGCTGGTGCGCATCCACGGCCAGGACGTGCGCGTGAACGCCACCGTGCGGTCCGTCGGCGCCTGGAGCGCGCATGCCGACCAGGCCAAGATCCTCCGCTGGATCGGCGAAGCGGAAAAGAAGCCCAAGGTGGTGCTGATCACCCACGGCGAGGACCATGCCGCCGAGGCGCTCTCGCGCAAGCTGATGCGCGACATGCACATCGACGCGTACGTCCCCGAACCCGGCCAGGTCTTTGACCTGCACGGCTGAGCTCTGCCAGACTGAAGGCAGGGCTCTTTTCGTCCTCAAGCATGGGAGGCAGGCATGTCCGTCCGAAGCTGGTTCCGCCGGCGCATCGACAAGGTGCGCGCCCGGATCCGGTGGATGCGGGCTTCAGAGGCGTATAAGCGCCAGGTCACGGTCCACGAGGCCGGGCACGTCCTGGCCGCCTGGCTGCTGCCGACCTTCCGCGAGATCGCGAAAGCGACCGTCCTGCCCGAAGGGGACTTCCGCGGCTACACGCTCGCGCTGCATGTCCTCAGCTCCCCGCCGGAACGCGTCGAGATCGAGCATCTCATGACGATGGGGATGGCGGGCGCGGCCGCGGAGCGCCTGCTCCTCGGATCCTGCGACGTCGGCAGCGCCGACGACCTCATCCACGTGCTCGCCTGGGGCATCTCGTACCGCTACGGCATGCCGTACCGGAGCGCGCTCGGCATTTCGGCGAACCTCGTGATGGACATGCTCACGGGCGATCCCGCCGAGAAGTTCTCCGCCCAGCTGTATGCCATCCCGCTCCTGGGGCGCGCCGCCGCCCGCGCCGTCGACCTCCTCGGTCCGCGGCGCGCGGACCTCGTGAAGGTCGCGAACCTCCTGCGCCGCCGGAAGACCATCGAGCACCGCCATCTCGAACGGCTCCTCGGACCCCGCCCCGCTTGACGCGCGGGCGGTTTTTTGATAGGGAAAAGAGACCGATATGAACAAGCATTTCCGCATCGTCATGCTCGCGCAGACGGGATCCGCGAAGGACCCGTATCTTGCGATTCCCGAGCCTCACGATGCCGAATGAGCGCGACGCGCCGCCGTATTCGACACCTGACAGGCCCGGGAATCGTCCCGGGCCTTTTTCGTTCCTTCGAAAGGAGAGTCCATGCACCCCATCCGCGCGCTGGTCCTGTATGAAGTCCTCGCCGCCACCGGCATCGGCATGACCGCCGCCACCGGCTCGCTCCTGCAGCTCCAGGTCGGCATGTCCGTCGCGGACATCGCCTTCGTCAACATCGTCTTCTGGCTGACCATCATCCTGATGGAACTGCCGACGGGCATGCTGGCGGACGGCCGCGGCCGCATCTGGTCGGTGCGCGCCGGCATCACGCTCTTCGCCGCGAGCTGCTTCATGTATGCCGGCGTCCGAGGCGTCGGGACGGCCCTCGTCGCGGAAATCGCGATGGGCGTCGCGCATGCCTTCATCTCCGGGGCCGAATCGGCCTGGGTGACCGACGCGCTCAAGAAGCGGGGCGAGGAACACCTCGTCCCGCGCGCCTTCGGCAGCCAGGCGATGGCCGCGGCCGTCGGGTTCCTCATCGGCGGCATCCTCGGCGGCCTCCTTGGGACCGTCGATCTCCGTCTCGGCTGGATCGCCGCCGGCATCTTCGTCTCCGCGTCGGCCTTCGTGGCCTGGCGGGTGATGGACGATGCCGGCGAGATCGATGACCGTCCGACGGAGCTCGAGGCCCTGCGGCTGAGCTGCCAGGCCCTTCGCGGACGTCCGGCGCTGCTCTGGTCGGTCGCCGCGTCGATGGTCCTCGGACTCGTCGTCGTCTTCAATCATCTCTGGCAGCCGTTCTTCCTCGAAGACGTCGGCCAGGCGAATCTCGGCTGGATCTGCGTGCCCATCCAGGGCGCCATCCTGTCCGCCGGCTGGCTGGCGCGGCGCCATGGCGCGTTCGCGGGGAGGGGAGCGGAGGGCATCGCGCTGGCGCTCTTCCTCTCCGGGGCGGGCCTCGTGGCCGTCACGGCCGTCGCGCGCATGCCGCTCATGCTGTCGGCGCTGGTCGTCCACGAGTTCGGACGCGGACTGTTCCGTCCGCTCATGAGCACGTACACGCAGCAGCGCGTCGACAGCCGCTTCCGCGCGACGTTCGGGTCGCTGCAGTCGCTCCTCGGCAAGACCGGCTTCGCCCTGGCCCTCGTCCTCATGTGGTTCCTGTCCGATGGGAAGGATGCTTCGCGGGAGACGATCGCGTTCATCTGGGTCGTGGCGGGCATCCTGCTCATGTGCGGCGCCTTCGCGCTCTGGAAATTCCGGCCGCGCGAAGGCTGACCTCGGATCGCCTTGACCTCTGGTTTAAGGCGATTTTTTATCGCTAACATTAGCGATAAATACTGTCATTAAATCTTGACAAAAACGCCAAAACGTGCTAGACTGCTTCTATCCAGTTCCTGGACCCCACAACCACCGGCCAAGGAGGCCAACATGTACCTTCTCAAGCGTGAAGTGAACGTTCCCAAGGACCGCACCGTCGAGGCGTACGCGCTGTTCCTGCTGAGGACGATCGTCGCCTTCACCGTCGCCTCGATGCTCTTCGTCGGCTTCAACGCCTACGTCCGGTACCGGGCCGTGTCCGCGGCGCCCATGGCCTGCGGCATCTCCGCTCCGGTCGACTGCGTCGTCACGGTCGTCGACGCCTTCGTCCCGGCGGCCGCGCCGGTCTACCTGGCGCCGCCGGCGCTCGAGCGCGTCGAAGCGCCTTCCTACGAAGGGTGCGCCATCACCCATGATGTGACCCGGATCGAGGTCCTCGGCCGTACCGAGATCGACCAGCCCGCGGCCTTCATGGTCCCCGTGACCGTGTACCGCTGTCCGGTCTCCGAGACCGAGGATCGCCTATACTGGCGCCGCGCGGGCGCGACCGACCGGTCGTACGCGACCATCCCGGCCGACGCCCGCGTCGACTACATCACCACCGGCGGCATCGTCGAGCTCCACTGAACCTTCAACCCTCTGCCGCAGGATTCCCTCGAGAGTCCTGCGCCCACCGAAGCTCCCGACATGGTCGGGGTCTGCGGCGGGAAATCCATCCCGCCCATTTCAAGAAAGGAGCATCCTCGATGCTCACCGTCCTGATCGTCCTCGGCGTCATCGCTTTCCTCTTCACCATCCCTTCCCCCAAGACCGAGAAGTCCGCGGCGCCCGCCGTCGAACGGCATCATCACGTGACGATCGTCGTCCGCCCCGTCCATATCCAGGCGCAGATCCTCCTGATCCGCGCCCAATCCAGTCTCATCGAGACGAAGGAAGAGGCCGTTCCGGCCCGGATCCCTGAGGCGCGCGCCCTCATCAACCCCACGACCGCGATCGAGCGCTACCAGGCGCACGATCCGCGCCGCCCCTCCGGGCGGAACTGACCGCCCCGTCCGGCTCGACGGGAACGCAGACCCCCCCAGGGTCTGTTTTGCTATCCAGGCGCTTCCCTTGACAATTCCGGAAAAAACGGGTAGGGTCCATCTCGTCTTTCGAAAACCCAACCATCCGCCTCAAAAGACGCCTTTTAGGAGGGTAACGATGCGCACCTACGCCGTTTCGACGCTGTTCCTCGTGTTCGTCCTGCTCACCGGCGCTTGCGCCGGCCGCCAGGCCCGTACCGCTTCGATTCCGGCTCCGCCCCGCGCGGAGATCCCGGCTTCCGTGACCGACCCGGCCGTCCTGGCCGCGTCCCCGGACGCCGATCAGGCGCCCATCGTCGAACCCGCCGCCGTCGTCGAGCCGGCCCCTGTCACCGTGACGGAGGAGCCCGCGCTCACGACCCAGCAGATGATCGACAAGTACGTCGCCGAGGAGATCGCGGCGCACAACGCCGCGAACCGCGCGGCGGCCGAGAAGCTGCACCGCATCCACGTCCCCGAGACGCTGCCGAACAACGACGAGATCGTCGCCGCGCTCGGCGTCGACCCGTCGCATATGCGCCGGGTCCGCCGGGAAACCGGCAACGAGCTCGCCGAAGCGCTCGCCGTCGTCTACGAGGAGGCGCGCCGGTCCGAACCCGACGCCCGACCCTCGAAGACCGTGGCCGTCGCGTCCGTGAAGCCTCGACCCAAGCCCAAGGCCCCGCAAGCGGCCGAAGACGACGGCCGCGAGGCCGCCGTCGGACAGCTCGCCAGCGCGCCGCCGCCGGCCTTCGTGCCGTCGATCGCCGCTCCGACCACGCCGTCCGTCCTGCCCGCCCCGCGCGCGGCGGACGCGCCCGCGCAAGCGGGCGAGACCGTCCCGATCTTCGTCCCTGACCGCGCGTCGGTCGAAGAGAGCCGCGGCTACTGGAGCCGCCTCATGCTGGCCGCGCTCGCGGCCGGATGCATCGGCATCCTGTTCGGATTCGTGTCCGGCTTCCGCCAACGCCGCGCCCTGCGCGCCGCCGCGGCGCTCGACGCCGAACGCCCCGACGGCATCTACATCGAAGAAGTCGTCGCCGGCCGCGTCGTCTCCCGCATCTTCCACGCCACCTCTCAGCAGCTCCGGTCCGAACCCGAAGCGCACGAGCAGGAAGCGGCGATGATGGATGCGGTCGAGAAGACGTGGCAGGACGAAGGCGATGCCATGGATGGCGAGGACCCTCGCGCCCTCGAAGACACCCACGACAAGTTCGACATCAGCGACACGCCGATCGAGAACGAAGAAGTACCTTCCCAGCCGCCCCCGACCCCCGCGCAGGACGACAGTCCTCGCATCGCCTCGGGCTCCGGCCAGATGATCTCCAGCTCCGACGACGTGCTCTCCGTGAGCGGCGTCGCCCACGTCCCCGACCCCCCGCAGGAACCCCGGTCCGAACCCGAGGCGCCCGCGAAGGTCATCATCTTCGAGGACGACTCCTCGAACCCCGCGGCCGTCCAGGCCGCCCCGACCGCCCCCAACTAGGGCGGTTTTTTCGTTTCAGTGCCTCCGCCGCGTTTGCGGATTTGACGTGTTCGCCAGAGCATCGAATACCCTGATATCATTGACACGACCGTCGGCAAACGGTATTTTGCGTTCTTATGCGGGATTCCGGCGAAGCCGGAATCTTATTGAAGAAGTGACCGCTCGCAAGCGAAGCTACGCGCCTATGGAGTTCAAGCTCAAATCCGACTACCGGCCCGCCGGAGACCAGCCGCAAGCCATCGAGAAGCTCGTGGCCGGCTTGAAGTCGGGCCACAGGATGCAGACGCTCCTCGGCGTCACGGGTTCAGGCAAGACCTTCACCGTCGCGAACGTCATCCAGCAGGTCCAGAAGCCGACCCTGATCCTCGCGCACAACAAGACGCTCGCCGCCCAGCTCTGCAACGAGTTCCGCGAATTCTTCCCGGACAACGCCGTCGAATATTTCGTCTCCTATTACGACTACTACCAGCCGGAGGCGTACGTCCCTTCGAGCGACACCTACATCGAGAAGGAGGCGATGATCAACCAGGAGATCGACCGCCTGCGCCACGCCACCACGCAGGCGCTGCTCACCCGCCGCGACTGCATCATCGTCGCGTCGGTCTCCTGCATCTACGGCCTCGGCGCGCCGGAGGCCTACGAGAAGACGCTCCTGCACTTCAAGCGCGGCGAGCGCATCACGCGCGCGGAACTCCTCCAGCGCTTCATCGACATGCAGTTCGAGCGCACGACCTCCGACCTCGCGCGCGGCACGTTCCGCCTGCGCGGGGAGACGCTCGAGGTCATGCCGGCGAACGAGGAGATGATCTACCGCATCGAGACGGGCCTGGGCGAGATCGAGGAGATCGTCCGCATCGATCCGGTCACGCGCAAGCGCGCCGAGCGCGTCGAGGACGTCTGGATCTTCCCGGCCAAGCACTTCATCACCGACGTCGAGGACCGCAAGCGCGCGCTCGTCGAGATCGAGGCCGAGCTCAAGGCGCAGCTGGAGAAATTCAGGAAGGAAGGGAAGCTCCTCGAGGCCGAACGCATCGAGCGCCGCACGCGCTTCGACATGGCGATGATGAAGGAGGTCGGATTCTGCCACGGCATCGAGAACTATTCGCGCATCCTCTCGGGCCGCCCGGCCGGCGCGCCGCCGGACACGCTGCTGTCGTATTTCCCCAAGGACTTCATGCTCGTCATCGACGAGTCGCACGTGACGATCCCGCAGGTGGGCGGCATGTCGGCCGGCGACGCCGCGCGCAAGAAGACGCTCATCGACTACGGCTTCCGCCTGCCCTCCGCCGCCGACAACCGCCCGCTCACCTGGAAGGAGTTCGAGGAGCGCATGCCGCCGACCTTGTTCGTCTCGGCCACGCCGGGCAAATACGAGGCCGAGCATGCCGAGCAGACCGTCGAGCAGATCATCCGCCCGACCGGCCTCGTCGACCCCGAGGTCATCGTGAAGCCCGTCACCGAGGACGCCGCCGGCGGCTACAAGGGCCAGGTCGAGGACCTGATCGAGCGCATCAAGGACCGCGTCAAGAAGGACGAGCGCGTGATGGCGACCACCCTCACGAAGAAGATGGCCGAGGACCTCACGCAGTACCTCGAGTCGCTCAAGGTGAAGGTGAAGTACATCCACTCGGACGTGCAGACGCTCGACCGCATCCAGATCCTGCACGAGTTCCGCAAGGGCGTGTTCGACGTGCTGATCGGCGTGAACCTGCTGCGCGAAGGCTTGGACCTGCCGGAAGTCTCGCTCGTCGCCATCCTCGACGCCGACAAGGAAGGCTTCCTCCGCTCCGAGACGTCGCTCATCCAGACCATCGGCCGCGCGGCCCGCAACGTCGGCGGCCAGGTCGTGCTCTACGCCGACCAGGGCACGGGCTCCCTCGCGCGTGCCATCAAGGAGACGAACCGCCGCCGCGAACGCCAGCTCGCCTACAACGCCGCGCACGGCATCACGCCGAAGACCATCAAGAAGGCGCTCACCTCGATGTTCGGCGAGATCGAGAAGGCGCGCGAGAAGGCCGCCAAGAAGAACCTCCAGCTCGAGGCCGCCGCCGAGAAGCGCCCGGTCGAGGAGGTCCTGCGCGAGAAGGAGGAACAGATGCGCGAGGCCGCCCGTTCGCTCGAGTTCGAGCTCGCGGCGCTGCTCCGCGACGAGATCGCCGCGCTCCGGAAGAAAAAGAAAACGCCCGCCCCCGAGAACGGGACGGGCGGACGGAAGAGGGGAAAGGTCAGTTGAAGACGGTGGCCTCCGTGCGGCGCGGCGGGCGCCTGGCGGGTCGCGGGGTCCGAACGGCGGCCCGTTCGAACGTGATGGCGGCCGTGATCGACGGCGGGAGCGCCCGGCGCCGCGGGACGCCGTTCAGGATCATGCCGGAAGCGTCCAGCTCGCGCTGAAGCCACTTCCGTTCCCAGGCGCTATTGCGCCGCTCCCGGTACTTCCGTCTACGCATGCGCTTCTCCTTCTCCGGCGGGGGTTGGAAGCCTGGCCCTCCGGACGAACGTGAACGATACGCCCGCCCCCGAGTCTTGTCAAGAATCCCGTCAACAGGTACGCTCACCCGTCTTCATACCGCATCTATGCAGGAACACATCGTCATCAAGGGCGCGCGCGAGCACAACCTGAAAGGCATCGATCTCACGCTGCCGCGCAACAAAATGATCGTCCTCACGGGCGTCTCCGGCTCGGGCAAATCGAGCCTGGCTTTCGATACCATCTTCGCCGAGGGCCAGCGTCGCTACGTCGAATCGCTCTCCGCCTACGCGCGCCAGTTCCTCGGCCAGATGCAGAAGCCGGACGTCGACGAGATCGAAGGCCTCAGCCCCGCCATCGCCATCGACCAGAAGGCGCATTCGTCCAACCCGCGCTCGACCGTCGCCACCATCACCGAGATCTACGACTACCTGCGCGTGCTCTACGCCCGCGTCGGGCGGCCGCATTGCGTCGTCTGCAAGAACGAGATCCGCAAGCTCACGCAGGAGGAGATCGTCGACGCCGCCATCGAACGCACCAAGGCCATCCATTCCGCGCAGGTCGCCGAGAACAAGGCGGTCGCGGGCAAGGAATCGCTCCTGAAGAAGAAGAAAGTCCACTACGACCACATCCAGGTGCTGGCGCCGATCGTCCGCGGTCGCAAGGGCGAGTACATGCAGATGCTGAACGACCTCTACACGGCCGGCTTCTCCGACGTGCGCATCGACGGCAAGTGGAAGAACCTGCGCCAGCGCATCAACCTCGCCAAGTACGGGACGCACACCATCGAGCTCCTCGTCGACCGCGTGCCGCTCGGCTGGCCGCTCGAGAACAACAAGGGCTTCCGCTCCCAGCTGGCCGAGGCCGTCGAGACGGCGCTCGACCGCGCCAACGGGGTCGTCACCTTCATCTATTCCGACGGCACGGAGCACGTCATGTCCTCCGAATACGCCTGCCCGAACGACGGCTTCTCCTTCCCGGAAGTGGAGCCGCGCCTCTTCTCGTTCAACAGCCCGTACGGCGCCTGCCCCGAATGCCACGGCCTCGGCACCGAATCCGTCTGGAGCGAGAAGCCCTGCGCCGAGTGCCATGGCGCGCGCCTGCGCAAGGAAGCGCTGCACGTCTGGCTCGGCGGGAAGAAGAGCATCCTCGACATCACCACGCTCTCGATCGACGAGGCGGCGGAGTTCTTCAGCGGGCTCGAGCTCGACGACACCGAGAAGGAAATCTCGCTCTCGGTCCTCAAGGAAATCACCTCGCGCCTGCAGTTCATGCTGGACGTCGGCTTGAACTACCTCACGCTCTCGCGCAAGGCCGGCACGCTCTCGGGCGGCGAGGCCCAACGCATCCGTCTCGCCTCGCAGATCGGCTCGAAGCTCGTCGGCGCGCTCTACGTGCTCGACGAACCGACGATCGGCCTGCACCAGCGCGACAACGACAAGCTGCTCGAGACGCTGACGCATCTCCGCGACCTCGGCAACACCATCATCGTCGTCGAGCATGACGAGGACACCATCTTCACCGCCGACTACCTCGTGGACTTCGGGCCCGGCGCCGGCAAACACGGCGGCAGCGTCGTCGCGCAGGGGACGATGCCGGACGTGCTGCAGAAGGGGAAGGCCAACGAGCGCTCGCTCACGGTGAAGTACCTGAACGGCGACCTCAAGATCGCCGTCCCGCGCACGCGCCGCACCAAGGACAAGGGGTCCATCAGGATCAAGGGCGCGAGCGAGAACAACCTCAAGGACATCGACGTCGAGTTCCCGCTCGGCAAGTTCATCGCGCTCACGGGCGTCTCCGGAAGCGGCAAGTCCACCCTGATGGAGGACGTGCTCTGGAAGTCGCTGTCCAACAAGATCTACGGCACCGCGCACCGCCCCGGCGCGCACAAGCAGATCCTCGGCCTCGAGCATCTCGACAAGGTCATCGTCATCGACCAGACGCCCATCGGCCGCACGCCGCGCTCGAACCCGGCCACCTACACCGGCAGCTGGACGCACATCCGCGAGCTCTTCGCCACCACGCCGGAAGCGCGCATGCGCGGCTACAAGATCGGGCGCTTCTCCTTCAACCGCCCCGGCGGCCGCTGCGAGAACTGCGAAGGCAACGGCCAGATCGCCATCGAGATGCACTTCCTGCCGACGGTCTACGTGCAGTGCGACGTCTGCAAGGGCCGCCGCTTCGACCGCGAGACGCTCGAGGTGAAGTACAACGACAAGTCCATCCACGACATCCTGAAGATGACGGTCGAGGAAGCCTCGACGTTCTTCCGCGACGTCCCGTGGATCCACGACAAGATCAAGCTGCTCCGCGAGGTCGGCCTCGATTACCTCGAGCTCGGCCAGAGCGCCACGTCGCTCTCGGGCGGCGAGGCCCAGCGCGTGAAGCTCGCCTCCGAGCTCTCCAAGCGCCAGACCGGACGCACCATCTACCTCCTCGACGAGCCGACGACGGGCCTGCACTTCGCCGACATCGACAAGCTGCTCGAGGTGCTGCATCGCCTGGTGAACTACGGCAACACCGTCCTCGTCATCGAGCACAACCTCGACGTCATCAAGACGGCCGACCACATCATCGACCTCGGTCCCGAGGGCGGCGACCGAGGCGGCATCGTCGTCGCGACCGGCACGCCGGAGGAGGTCGTCCGAAACGCGAAGTCGATCACGGGCAAGTACCTCAGGAAGTACCTCAAGTGATCCCGTCATTCCGAGCGCGCGAAGGCGCGCGGTAGGAATCGCTCATGAAGGGATCCCTACCGCCGCGCTGGAACGCGCGGCTCGGGATGACAAATGCGCATGAAACTGCCGGCGACCGTCAAACTGAAGGAACCCGAGATTCCCGAAAGCCCCGGCGTCTATTACATGAAGGACGCCGAGGGGACGTTGCTGTACGTCGGAAAGGCGGTTTCCTTGGCGCGCCGCATCCCGCAGTATTGGCAGCGTCCCCACGGCGAGCACATCGAGAAGATGGTGCCGCTCATCGCCTCCGTCGATTGGCAGCTGGTGCCGACCGCCATCGAGGCGCTCATCCTCGAAGCCAACGAGATCCGCAAGCTCAAGCCGCCGTACAACGTCATCGGCAAGGACGATTCGAGCTTCCTGCATCTCGCCATCACGAACGAGCCGTATCCCAAGCCGGTCCTGATCCGCGGGTACGAGCTCGAAGCCACGCCGAAGAAGAAGTTCAAGCAGGTCTTCGGCCCCTACACGTCCTCGACGTCGCTCCGCGCCGCGCTGGAACTCACGCGCAAGATGTTCCACTGGTCGGACTGCGACCCGGGACAGAAGCGCCCGTGCTTCTACTATCACATCAAGCTCTGCCCCGGCGTCTGCGTCGAGGCCGTCTCGAAGCGCGACTACGCCAAGGTCATCCGCCGCCTCGTCCTCTTCTTCGAGGGCAAGAAGGCGCAGGTGCTGAAGGAGACGGAGAAGCAGATGAAGGCCGCCGCCAAGGCGGAAAATTTCGAGGAGGCGGCGAAGCTCCGCAACCTGATGTTCGCCCTCACGCATATCCAGGACGTCTCGGTCATCAAGCGGGAAGACGATCCGCGCGAGAACCGCGACGAGGGCATCAACGTCTTCGGCCGCGTCGAGGCGTACGACATCTCGAACACGCTCGGCGAGCAGGCGGTCGCTTCCGGCGTCGTCTTCGTCGAAGGTCTGCCGCGCCCCTCGCTCTACAAGAAGTTCCGCATCAAGACGGTCCAGGGCGCCAACGACGTCGCGATGATGAAGGAAGTCATCCGCCGCCGCTTCGCGCATTCCGGTCCGCACGACCAGAGCGAGGCCTGGAAGCTGCCGGACCTGCTCGTCATCGACGGCGGCCGAGGACAGGTGAACGCCGCCCTGGAGGCGCTTGCCGAGCTGAACCTCAAGATCCCGACGATCGGCCTGGCCAAGGGCTTCGACCGCAAGCAGGACGTCATCGTCTACGGCGAGAAGACCGCCGAGCTCGTCCGCGTGGCGACGCGCTACAAGAAGATCCTCCAGCACGCGCGCGACGAGGCGCATCGCTTCGCCATCTCCTACCACCGCAAGCGGCGGGGGAGGAAGTTCCTGGGGAACAAGGACGCGTGAGGACCCGTTGACGCGACGGGTCTTTTCCGTTACGGTCTGGCGTCAGCGTGAAGGAGGAGACATGTTCGGACCGCTGAAGACGCTCTTTGACCGTCAGTGCCTGCGGGCGCAAGAGGACGCCGAGCTCGTCTCGCGCCTCGACCCCGCGCGCACCGCCCTGCTCGCCGACCTCATCGCGGACGTGAAGCGTCCGGAGCGCCTGTCGCGCCTCGGCGCTCCCTGGCTCGACGCGGCGCGGTTCACCTCGCGCGTCGCGTCCGCCTGCGCTTGGCTGGACGGGATTCCCGCCGCGCCCGGCAAGGGCTGGTCCGGGATGCCGCTCTACTTCTTCCAGGCCGCCTCGGACGCGGAAGACGCGGAAGCGCATCGCGCCATGCTGGCGCTCGAGCGCGGGGAGCCGGAGATCCTGCGGCGCTACACCGCCGTCTTCGCCCGCCTGCCGACCGCGGCGCAGTATCTTCCGACGCACACCAAGGTGAGCTGGATGCTGGAAGGCGGCCATGCCGCCGGCACCCTGCATCTCCGCCCGCTCTTCTCGACCTTCAGCAGTTACGGCCATGACTGGGTCATGGACGGCGATCGCCGACCCCATCCCATCAAGGGACGCCTCGTGGCCTACCGGGTGCCGGATTTCCCCAAGATCCTCGGTGTCTCACCGACGGTCGCCACGGACTTCTTCGTGCGCGTCGTCATCCACGACCTCTGCCACGCCTACCTGCCCGACACGCCGCGCGAGGCCGAAGGCTTCCACAACGCCGCGTCGCTCGCCTCGATGGGGACGCTCCCGCCTCCGCGCTACCGCGACCTGTGGGAATCCTTCATCCACGCCGAGTGCGTCGACTTCTCCTTCTGCCTGCGGGCGGAGGGGGAGATTGCCGCGATGCGGAAGGCGCTCGGCACGCCGACCCCCGTCCAAGAGGACATCCTCGAGGGCTATCGCAAGTGGTACGCGCACCCGAACGCCGTCCGGAACCGCAAGGAAGCCTGGGGCCTGCCGGACGGCGCCTCGGCGGAAACGCTCCGTTCCAAGATCGAGGAAGCCCGCGCCGACGGCTTCCGCATCAACCTGCGCCTCATGCGCGACAGCCGCCTCATGGTCGATCCCTGAGGCGGTTTTTCTTTTCCCTTATCCCCAGATTCCGGATGGGGGACGGGGGTAGACAGGTGGGAGAAAGTGGAGTATAATGGTTGTATCGTGGTAAGAAGTGGGGAAACAACAAAAAACGACGATGTTTATTGGTGAGTATCACCATTCGCTCGATGACAAAGGACGCCTCGCGATTCCGGTGAAGTTTCGCGGGGATCTTGAGTCTGGCGCCATCGTCACGCGCGGCCTCGACGGCTGCCTGTACGTCTACACCGCCGCCGAGTGGCAGAAGCTCGCCGACAAGCTCGCCGCCATGCCGATGAGCCAGTCGAACTCGCGCGCCTTCGCCCGCCTGATGCTGGCCGGCGCCATGGACGTCGCCATCGACAAGCAGGGGAGGATCGTCCTTCCCGACTACCTCCGCCAGTACGCCGGCGTGAAGAAGAACGTCGTCGTGGCCGGCCTCTACAACCACCTCGAGCTCTGGGACGAGAAGGCCTGGAACGCCTACAAGCTGAAGACCGAGAAGGATTCCGGCGACATCGCCGAACAGCTCGGAAGCCTCGGCGTGTAGGTATGAAGGTCCACATCCCGGTGCTCCTGGACGAAGTCCTTTCGCATCTCGAACCGAAACCCGGAGACGACGTCGTCGATGCGACGCTCGGCGGAGGCGGACACGCCTCGGCATTCCTGGAGGCGATCGCCCCGAACGGGCGCCTCCTGGGGATCGAATGGGACGCGCGTACGTTGGAGGAGACGCGGAAAAAGCTCAGCATCTACGGCTCCCGTGCCATGCTTGTCCACGGAAGCTATAGGGAGATGGAGCGTTTTGCGCGGGCGTACGCGGTCCCAGTCGCTTCCGCCGTCCTGTTCGACCTCGGCTACTCGTCCTTCCAGATCGACGACCCCGAACGCGGCTTCTCGTTCCGTTTCGAGAGCCCGCTCGACATGCGCTACGACGCGTCGGGCGACCTCACCGCCTCCGACATCGTGAACGGCTGGTCCCAGGAGGACCTCGCCCAGACGATCCGCGAGTACGGCGAGGAACGCGCGGCCGGCCGCATCGCCGCGGCCATCGTCCGCGCGCGCGGCAAGGCCATGATCGTCTCGACCGGACAGCTCGCGGCCATCGTCGCTTCCGCCGTGCCTGAACGCACGCGGCGCGGCAAGCCGAAGATCAACCCGGCCACGCAGACCTTCCAGGCCCTCCGCATCGCCGTGAACGACGAGCTCGGCAACGTCCGCGAGGCGCTCCCGCAGGCCGTGCGCCTGCTCCGCCCCGGCGGCCGCCTCGGCGTCATCAGCTTCCATTCGCTGGAAGACCGCATCGTCAAACGCTTCTTTGAAGACTCCCCGGAGCTCGAGGTCCTGACGCCCAAGCCGATCATGGCGGGGGAGAAGGAGCTCGAAGCCAACCCCCGCGCGCGGTCCGCCAAGCTCCGCGTCGCCATCAAGAAATCCCATGCCTAGGAAGTTCCAAACCCGGCGTCCGGTCCGCATGCCCCGCAAGGCCGGCTTCAGGCTCGGCGGCAAGCCGGCGCTCATCGCCGTCTGCCTGCTCGTGGCCGCCTTCGGCGCCGGGTACCTGATGCAGATCAACGCCGCGTCCGCCAAGGGCTACGAGATCCGCACGCTCGAACGCGAGATCGCGGAGCTCAAGGAGACGAGCGAGAAGATCGAGCTCAAGGTCGCGCAGGAACAGTCCGTCCAGGCGGTCGAGGAAAAGGTGAAGGGGATGGGCATGGTCCCGACCCCGAAGATCGAGTACGTGATGGCGACGGTGCCGCAGGTCGCGAGAAACTGATTTCCGCATCTACGAAAAAAGCCCCGATCAGGTCGGGGCTTTCGCGTTCTTGCGGCTCTTCCAGGCCGTGTAGGTCTGGCCGAGGAAGGAGCCGGCGCCGCCGAGGGTGGCGAGCAGGAGCAGGACGTCGTCTCCGCCGCGCAGGAAGGACGCGGGGACGAAGACGAGCCAGGCGATGAGTACGGCTTCGACATGCACCTTGTGCTTGCCGAGCCAGTTGGACTTGCCCTTCGAGAGCTTCAGCTTGGCCGCGAACGGGCGCCAGAGCGTGAGCGCGAGGGCGAAGAAGCCGCCGACGGCGAGGAGCGGCCACCACAGCCGGTCGTGTCCGAGCGCCAGCGCGGCGCCGAAATAGCGGACCTTGTCGACGAAGGGGTCGAACGCGGCGCCCGAAAGGAATCCGCCGTCCTCCGTCCGTCCGCGGCGCCGCATCCAGTGCTTGCCGCTCTCGCGTTCACGGTCTTCCGCGGTCATGCGCTCGTCCTGGTAGCGGGCGAGCGCGCCGTCGAGGAAGTCGGTCACGTAGCTGAACGTGCAGAAGACGGCGCCGAGCGCGATGCCGTCCATGGCGAAGAGCAGCGTCGCGAGGAGCGCCAGGACCAGCCCGAGCGCCGTGATGCCGTTCGGCGTCGTCCCGGGGACGGCGTCGAGCCCGGATGCGGCCCAGTCGGAAAGCCGTTTCAGCCATCCGGCGCGCGCGTCATCCTCGAGCCAGCTCCGTAGTTTGCGTCCCATGCGGCCTCCTGAGGTTGAAAGGGCGACGAGCCTTTGTAGCACGCCGGAAGCCCTTTGACAAGGGTGGGTTTCCGTGTTGCATTGGAGGCAGGAGGCCCCGTGGAAAACCGCGACACGTTCCTTACGCGCCTGCACGCCCCGCCCGGCAGCGTCATCCTCTCGGAAGAGGAGATCGCCCGCATCGAGCTCGCCTACGACCTGGCCAAGTACGCGCACCGCGCGCAGGACAGGAAGGACGGCACCCGCTACTTCGAGCACCCGCGCAAGGTCGCGCTGCAGCTCATCGACGGCATCGGCCTGTACGACTTCGCCGCCATCATCGCCGCGCTGCTGCATGACGGCTACGAGGACTGCCCGAAGTACGTGACCCCGATGAAGGTCCAGATCATCGGCGGCGCCGAAGCCGCGCGGATGATCCGCCTGCTTTCGAAGGTCCCGAAGGAAGGCTACGTCGAGCGCCTCGCCGTGCACGCCGACTGGAAGACCCTGCTCGTGAAGCTCTGCGACCGCTACGACAACTCCTCCGACCTCGAAGCCACCGCCGACGCGTTCCAGCGCAAGCAGACGATCGAGACGCGCGACGTCTATCTCCCGCTGTTCGAGCGCCTGACGGCCATCGCGCCCGCCTCCTACAAGGCGGCGATCGACGGCATGGTCGAGAAGCTCGCCTGGATGGTCAGGAAGCGCGTCGAAGCGCTCGGCCTCGATGGTTGACATCGCCAGGGAACCTCCGTATGGTGGCTCCCTGGTCTTTCTTTTTCACGGGGAGGCACGCATCGCAGGACACGCCATCAAGGAGGTATCTCATGTCCCTCGACAAGCTCCGCGCGCTCATGCGCACGTACACGCCCGGCCGACGGGTCCGCCTCACGGACGCGGCCGCCGAGGCGCGCAGGGACAAGGTGCCGCACGGCCCCATCGAAGGCCTCATCCTGAAGGTCGTCCCCCTGCCGTCGCGTTCCGAAACCGTCCCGATCGACACCTTCGGCGTCGAGGTCGAATACGAGCCGTCGCCCGGCACGTTCGACTCCTTCATCGCCGGAACCGACGAGGTCGAGCTCGAACCGCTTTCGGAAAGCCGCCTGCGCGCCGATCTCTGGCGCCGCATGGTCAACTTCCCGCGCAGCAGCGGCATCGGCATCGACTTCCCGCCCGGCGCGAGCGACTACGGCGTCATCGACGACGCCCGCTTCCGCAAGGACGACGAGGGGATCCACATGGACCTCCACGTCAGCCTCCGCGTCGCGGTCGACCCGGCCGCGAACCCCTCCGGCATCGACGTGTTCTACGTCGAAGCCGACTTCATCCAATGCGTCCTGCTCCTCCGCAAGTCCTCCGCCTGACGGGGGATTTTTTTCATGAAAAAGCCCCGAGCGACCATGAGGTCGTCGGGGCCCAGTTCAGAGTCCGCGGTGGCGCTTGTGGCGCGCGATGGCGAGATCGATGATCTCGGTCGCGCACCAGGGGCAGTGCGAGAAGTGGATGGCCGCGCGGCCCGCCTGGGTGAAGCGGGCGGACGCGCGGTCGAGCCGCTCCGGATCGGGGAGCTCGACGCGGCCGTGCTCGACGGCCATCGCCATCGTGCCGCAGCAGCTCATCTTGTCCGTCTGCCGGAGGATCTCGACCTGATCGTCGATCAGGGTGCCTTCGAACGGGCAGTGGCGGAAGGCCCAGGGCTTCCCGTCGTACGCGCGCTCGATGCTCGCGAGCGAGACCGCTCCGGAAAGGAGCGCGTCCTCGTCGAGGACGGCGGGCGCGAGCGAGACCGGACCGGCCACGACGACCACGACGGCCTTGGCCTTGAGGGCCGCCATCATGCGGTCGCAGGTGCAGAGATCCGGGTCGTGGTACGCGGCGCGCGCGGGCTCCGGCTCGGCCGGGGTTTCCGGCGGACGAGCGACCGCCTTCAGTCCCGCGGGAGTGAACCTGCGGGTCCTCCGGGTCTCCTCGGCCGCGTCATCGCAGGCGGCGAGCATCCGATCGGCGGCCTCCTGGAAGGAGGGGAGCTCGCCCGTTCCGCGGGCCTGGATCGGCCGGATATCGCGCGTCGGCACGTCGTCCTTGAACTCGAGATCGAGCGGCGGGACGACGATGACGGCCGCTTCCTTCCGCGAGCGCCGAGGGCTCACGAAGCTGTAGGATCCTCCGCCTTTCGCGAGAGGGATGAGCTCGTTGCGCTCCTGAACGTCCAGCGAATTCCGTCGGTCGTGCGCCATCGTGTCCTCCGTCGGTTGGGGTTGCGGCCTTGCTTCGGCCGACCGCACAGGATAGGCTAAAAACACCATTTTGTCAAGCCTCGCATGGTCCTCACCGCCTTCATCGCCGGCTTCCTCCTGGCCCTGGCCGCCACCCCCCTGGCCGCCCGTTTCGCCCGGAAGACCGGAGCCGTCGACGTCCCGGACGGCGGCCGCAAGACCCACGCGCGGCCGACGCCGCTCATGGGCGGCCTTGCGATCTTCGCGGCCTTCATCGCGGCGGCGCTCCTCATCCGCGGCGGGCTCCTGGGCGGCTTCCTGCTCCCGAAGCACCTGGCCGGCATCGCGCTGGGCGGGCTCATCCTCATGATCGGCGGCGCGCTGGACGACCGCTACCGCCTCCGCCCGGTCTACCAGCTCGCGTTCCCGGCCATGGCGGCGCTCGTCGTCATCGCCGCCGGCATCGGCGCGGACCTCATCACGAACCCGCTCGGCGGCACCTTCCGGCTCGACCGCTGGAACCTGCCGCTCTTCACGTACGCCGGCAACCCCTACCACCTCACGCTCCCCGCCGATCTCTTCACCTTCGCCTGGCTGATGGGGATGATGTACACCACGAAACTCCTCGACGGCCTCGACGGCCTCGTGTCCGGCCTCGGCGTCATCGGGTTCTTCGTCATCGCCATCCTGAGCCTGACGCCCGAGGTCGCCCAGCCGGAACTCGCGCGCCTCGCGATGGCCGCCGCCGGCGCGGCCGGGGGCTTCCTCTTCTACAACGCGCGCCCGGCCTCGATCTTCCTGGGCGAAGGCGGTTCCACCTTCATCGGCTTCCTGCTCGGCGTGATGGCCATCCTCTCCGGCGGAAAGATCGGTGTGACGCTCCTCGTGCTCGCGGTGCCGATCATGGACGTGGCCTGGACGATCGCGCGGCGCCTCCAGCTCCGCCGTTCCATCACGCAAGGCGGCGTCGATCACCTGCACTTCCGCCTGGTGCGCTGGGGCCTCTCGCCGGGGACGGCGGTCCTCTTGTTCTGGCTCTTCGCCGCGGCCTTCGGCGGCGCCGGCCTCTTCATCCGCGGCCGCGGAAAATTGCTCGCGCTCGGGATCCTTGCGATACTGTTCATCGTGATCACCCTTTGGATCCGTCATCGCCCCTATGGAAAAGGAAACGCCGAAACCGTCCGCTGAGGCGCCCAAGAAGGCGTCGCCCGCCGTGCTCGCCGTCGCCGTCGCGGTGGTCGTCTTCGCGATCGGCCTCCGCATCAAGACGGCGCTCGATCTGCGGAACCCCGTCGTCGCGGAGGCGAGCCTGCGCGGCCATACGTTCACGATCGAGGTGGCCGACACGCCCGCCAAGCGCGAGCTGGGCCTCGGGGAGCGCGACGCCTTGGCCGAAGGGCACGGCATGTATTTCCCGTTCGGCATGGAACAGCGCTGGGTCTTCTGGATGAAGGGCATGCGCTTCCCGATCGACATCATCTGGATCCGCGGCGGACAGGTGGTCGACATCAGCCACGAGGTCCCTCCGCCTGCAGGATTCCCGCTCGAGACCTACAGCCCCGCCGCGCCGGCCGACGCGGTCCTCGAGCTGAACGCCGGGGTCGCCCGGGAAATCGGCCTGGAACCTGGGGACGAGGTGGTCATCCGGGTGCCGGAAAACGAGGGTTGACGGCCCGGAACGGCTCTGCTAGGATGAGCCTACTTTCAGATAAAACCCCCTTATGTACGCAGTCATCGCCACCGGCGGCAAGCAATACGTGGTCAAGGAAGGCCAGACCCTGAACGTCGAGAAGCTCGACAAGGAGGCCGGTTCCTCCGTCGAACTCGAGGTCCTCATGGTCGCCGACGAGGGCGGCAAGGACGTCAAGGTCGGCACCCCGAACGTCTCGGGCGCCAAGGTCACGGCCAAGGTCCTCGAGCAGGGCCGCGCCAAGAAGATCCGCATCGTGAAGTACAAGCCGAAGAGCCGCTACACGCGCGTCAACGGCCACCGCCAGCCCTTCACCAAGATCCAGATCGAGAAGATCGCGTAACCGCGGTCGAGACGCCTCCCCGGATTGACAGGGGAGGTGTTTTGGTATAGCGTCGGCGCATCATCGACACATGGGAGGAACGATGCGCTCATTCATCAGTCTGACGATTCTGCTCGCCGCCTGCGGCGGGTCCGCGCCGCGTCCCGAGCCGGTCCGGGAGTTCGATCCCGAGCTGAGCGAGGCCTGCCTCGCCGAGGACGGGTTCGCGCCGCGCCACTGCGTGAAGGAGGACGACGGCACCTGGAAGACGGCGACGCCGCCTTCGAACCTGCTGCTCCAGGGCCGCAAGGCGCTCGAGAACGGCCAGTACGAGGCCGCCGTCTACACGCTCACGCAGGCGCTCCACAAGGAGGACGCCTGCGGGAAGCAGTACGCCATCCAGCGGCGCGGCGAGGCGTACTACCGCCTCGGGCGCTACAAGGAGTCGTTCCAGGACTTCGCCGCGATCGTGCGCGACGGCCCCGAGAACCCGTTCTACGCGACGGTCGGCAAGTGGCTCGACGCCCTCGCGCCGCACGTCGACTCCGGCGCCATGCACGTCTGCCGCGCCTCCTACGACCCGGCTGGCGCCGTGACGAAAGAACGTCCGTGAGCGGCGTCGATCGGCAGGCGCTCCCGCGCGGGGTGCGGATGGATCTCGACCGCCGCGACGCGCGCCTGCGCGAGCTCGGCGCGACGGAAGCTTCCCCCGTCGCGATGCTTCTCGCGGATGCCGCGCGCGACCGCGCCATCCTCCGGTCACCGGCGCTCTTCGTCGCGATGCTCGACGATGCCCATGCCTCCGACGGCTGGCGGGCGCGACGGAAGCTTCGCAAGCGCGTCCTCGCCTCGCTCGACACGCTTCGCGCCCACGTCCAGGACTGCGCATCCTGCCGCGCCTGGACCGAGGTCATCATCGAGATGACCGACGACCTGCTCCACCACGCCAAAACCGCCCCCACGGAGTGAGGGCGGCTTTTTCTTATCGCGTCATGATGTCGCGGCGTCCGGTGAGGGCGTCGGCCAAGGTCACGTCGTCGGCGTATTCGAGGTCGGCGCCGCGGGGGAGTCCGCGCGCGAGGCGGGTGATGCGCGGGATGACGCTCGCGTAGCGGCGCGAGAGGTAGCTCATGGTGGCCTCGCCTTCGATCGTCGGGTTCACGGCGAGCAGCAGCTCGCGTACCACGCCGCCGCGCACCCGCTCGTCGAGCCGCTCGATGCCGAGCGTCTCCGGCGTCACGCCCTCGATGGGGGAGAGCAGGCCGCCCAGGACGAAGTACTTGCCCTTGTATTCGCCGGTCCGCTCGATGGCGGAAAGCCCTTGCTGGTCGGCCACGATGCAGAGCTCGTCGCCGCGCCGCGCCGGGTCGCGGCAGATGCGGCACGGGTCCGATTCCGCGATCGAGCGGCACGAAGCGCAGGCGAGGATCGTCCGCTCGAGCGCGAGGAGCGCATCGGCCAGCCGCACGGGCGCCTCGCGGCCGCGGCCGAGCAGATGGAACACGAAACGCTCGGCGGTCTTCTCGCCGATACCGGGGAGCCGCTTGAATTCCTGGATCAGGTTCTCGATGGAGGCGGGGAAACGCGACATATGCCACCCCGGCGGAGGCCGGGGTCCAGCGCTAGATGATTCGGACTAGTTCATCCCCGGCAGGTTGAGGTTGCCGGATTTGCGCATCTGGTCGGCCATGGCGCGCTGGGCCTTCTTCACGGTGTCGTTGTAGGCCTCCTTCACGGCGTCCTGGAGCTTGGCCTTGTCGGCGAGGAGCTCCTGGTCGATGGACACGGAAGTGACCTCCTGGTTGCCGTTCATCGTGACCTTGATCTTGCCCCAGGCGGCCTGGCCTTCCACCGAGACGTCCTTGAGCACGTCCTGGATCTTCTTGGCCTGGTCGCGGAGGTCCTTGAATTGCTTGAGCTTGCTGAACATGGTCATAGGCGTCGGTTAGGCCTCGATGGGCGTCGCGGCGGCGAAGTCCTTGTCGAGATTCTTGAAGCTGGCGCGGTTCTCGTCGAAGAAGAGTCTGCAGACGCCGGTCGGGCCGTTGCGGTGCTTGGCGATGTGGATCTCGGCGACGTGCCGTTCCTCGGGAGCCAGGTCTTCCGCGTTGTAGTTGCGGTCGGCGGCCTTGCGGTAGATGAACATGACGACGTCGGCGTCCTGCTCGATCGAGCCCGATTCGCGCAGGTGGGCGAGTTTCGGGATGGCGGGCTTGGAAAGCTCGACGGCGCGCGAGAGCTGGGAGAGCGCGAGCACCGGCACGTTCATCTCGCGGGCGAGACCCTTGAGCGAACGGGTGATGCCGGCGATCTCCTGCACGCGGTTCTCGATCTTCGTCTGCGATTCCATCAGCTGGAGATAGTCGACGACGATGAGGCCGAGCTGGCCGTGCTCCTTCTGGAGGCGGCGCACCTTGGTGCGGATCTCCATGATGTTCACGTTGGCCGAGTCGTCGATGAAGACGGGGGCTTCCGAGAGCGTACCGAGCGCGTGGGCGATGCGCGGGAAGTCGTCGTCGCCCGGCTTGTCCGAGAGGCGGCCGGTGCGCATCTTCCAGAGGTCGACGTTGGCTTCGGCGCAGATCATGCGGTCGACCAGCTGTTCCTTCGACATTTCGAGCGAGAAGATGCCGACCGGGCGCTTGGCGCGGACCGCCACGTTGCGGGCGATGTCGAGCGCGAAGGAGGTCTTTCCGCAGGCCGGACGCGCGGCGAGGATGACGAGGTCCGAGGCCTGGAGGCCGGCCAAGAGATTGTCGAGCGACTTATAGCCCGTCGGGACGCCGCGCAGCTTGCCCTTCTCCTTATGGAGCTCGTCGATGCGATCGAAGGCCTCGTCGAGGACGTTGCGGATCGGGACGAAGGTCTGCTTGAGATGCTTCTGCGAGACGCCGAAGAGCTTCTGCTCGGCCTGGTCGAGCAGCTGGTCGACGTCCTCGTCGCCGCCGAAGCCGAGGCGCGTGATCTCCTGCGAGGCGGAGATGAGGCGGCGGAGCGTCGAGTCGCGCTGGACGATCTTGGCGTAATGCACGACGTGCGAGGCGGTCGTGACCGATTCGGCGAGCTGTCCGAGGTACGTCTGTCCGCCGGTCTTCTCGAGCTTGCCGGCGGCGCGCAGGCGGTCGGAGATCGAGATGATGTCGATCGGCTCCGACTTGCCGTAGAGCGAGAGCATCGCCTCGTAGATATCCGAATGGCTCTCGCGGTAGAAGTCCTCCGGCGTCACGAGGTCGGCGACGCGAAGGATGGCCTCCTTGTCGACGAGGACGGAACCCAGGACGGCCGCTTCGGCCTCGTAATTGTGCGGCGGGACGAAATCCGGCTTGCGGTCGCTCATAGCGGTTTGGTGGCCCTATCTTACGCTCCGGGACCGGGGGCGTCAAAACGAAAAAATGACGCCAGGGACGTCATTTCAAGGGAGGACGATGAGCCTGTGGATAAGATCGAACAGGCGGGCGTCGGCGAGGAGCGAACGGTGCCACCACGGGCCCGTCGTGCACCACTCCGGCGGCAAGGAACGCATCGGCGGCCGCGCGAGGATGTCGTACTTCCCGCTCACCGCATGGAAGTCCCAGGGGCGCGGCGCGTGCAGATCGTGCACGAGATCGCGCACGACGGGACTGCCCGGCCGCATCTCGCGGACGTTCAGTCCGAGCAGGCGGTCGGTGATGAGGCCGAACCGCGCCGCCCACGTGCCGTTCCAGGGCGTGCCGAAGGTGATGACCCTGCGGATGCGTCCGCGGGTGGACGGATGGAGCGCCGCGCCGACGCTGACGAATCCGCCCATCGACCAGCCGACGAGCGTGAGGCCGGACAGGCCGTGTTCGACGACGGTCCGCGCCAGCTCTTCGGCGTACCAGGCGATGCGCTTGCGGTAGAGGAAGGGAGCGAGCTCCCAGCCTTCCGCCGCGATGCCGCGCGCGCGGAGCTCGTCGCGGAAGGGATGAAACAGCGTCTTGCCCCCGGCGAACCCAGGGACGAGGATCGTCGGGTGCGTACCTGGGATGCGCAAGGCAGGCCTCCTGTGAAAGGACGCTTCCACGGTAGGACCCGGAGGGAGAAAAGTCAAAGGACGATCGTGCGGAACGAGGGCGCGGCATCTTCCGCGCGATCGTCCTCTGCGAAGCGCGGCGAGCCGAAGGACCGGCCGCTATGGTACGATGCTGTGGATATGACGCTCACCGACGAACGCAAGAAGATGATCAAGGCCTCGTTCGTGCTCTTCGGCACGATCGTCGGCGCGGGCATCTTCGGCCTTCCCTACGTCGTCCAGCAGGCGGGCTACCTGCCGGGGCTCTTCTGGATGGTCATCCTGGCCGGCGCCGTGATGCTCACGCACCTGCTCTACGGCGAGGTCGTGATGGCGACGCCGGGGGAGCACCGCCTCGTCGGCTACGTGAAGCTCTACCTCGGCCCGTGGGCGCATCGCATCGAGACGGTCGCGTCGGTCATCGGCCTTTTCGGTTCCAACCTTGCGTATCTCATCCTCGGCGGCCTGTTCATCTCGAGCATCTTCCAGGCCTTCGGCATCCCGCTCGCCGAAGCGCAAGGCTCCGCGATGCTGTTCCTGTTCGGCTTGGCCGCCGCGTGGTTCGGGACGAAATTCCTTTCGGGCGTCGACTTCTGGCTGACGCTGGTCGAGTTCGGCGCCTTCGTCCTGCTCGCCGTCATCGCCATGACCGGCCTCAAGGCCGAATATCTCGCGACCGTGCGCCTGGAAGGCGCCTTCCTTCCGTACGGCGTCGTGCTCTACGCCTACGGCGGCCTCACGGCCATCTCGGAGGTGCGCGCCATCGCCGGCGGCAAGCCGTCCGCGGTCCGTAAGAGCATCGTGGCCGGCACGCTCATGGCGGCGTCGCTCACGATCCTCTTCACGACCGCCGTGATCGGCGCGCTCGGTCCGGACACGACGCAGGAGGCCGTCGGCGGCCTGAACGCCCGGTTCGGAGGCTCCCTGCCGCTCATCGGCGCCATCGCCGGGTTCTTCTCGATCCTGACCTCCTACATCGTCTTCAGCGAATATCTCAAGAGCCAGTTCCAGAAGGATTTCCGCTGGCCGAAGATCGTCGCCGTGGTGGGCGCGACGTTCGTCCCGCTCCTGCTCTTCCTGCTCGGCGTGCGCAGCTTCGGACAGGTCATCGAGCTCATCGGCGCGCTCCTGATCGGCCTCGAAGGCATCTTCGTGGCGTGGATGTACCTCAAGGTCCGCGAGAAGTATCCGGCGCAGGTCATGGCCGTCCCGCACTGGCTCGTCCACGCCCTCATGGGCGTCTACGCCGCCGGCATGGCCTACACCATCCTGACCTGAGGACCGTTGTCAGACACCCTTGACAAAATGGGTGTTTTCGTGTATTTTAGGCGCATGGCTTGAATGGGCGTATCGTACCTCACGATGCCTGTTCGCCTCCCGAACGTTCATTTTACGGGCGTAAAGCCCCATCACCCCCCCCCAACGAAGGAGAGAGACGTGAAAAAGACCCTCGAAGGCATTCCTCCGATGGGCGCTCTTCCTCCGGAGGAGGAGAGCGTCGCGGCCCTGCAAGCCCGCATCCAGCGCCTCGAAGAGGAGCGGCAGCGGGACCAGGCGACCATCGCCAAGATGCGGCTGAAGGAGTTCGACGCGAGCCTCGAGAAGGCCGTGGCGGACGGGCTCAAGGCGGCGACCTTCAAGGCGTCGCCCGACGGCCGGATCCTGTCGGCCAACCAGCACGCGCTCGACCTCTGCGGACCGGTCTTCGACCAAGGCGGCAACCTGTACGCCCTGGTCATCGACCGCCTGCACGCGCCTTCCGGCATCCCGTCGGAAGACAGCGCCGTGAACGCGATGCCGATGTCGTACAGCAAGCGGCTGCGCGACGCGATCGACGGCTCGATGCAGGTCACGCGCCTCGACCGGCGCACGCGGCGCCCGTCCGAAGGGTTCGAGACCGACTACTCCGTCACGGAGCAGCTGATCTACGAATCCAACGACGGACCCGTCCGCGTGCTGATGGCGCTCTCCTACGTCCGCGACCGCCAGGACCACCCGTGGCTCCAGCTCACGCTCGTGAACCTCGACGCGGTCAACCGCGACGATCTCACGGGGCTCTGGCGCCGCGGCACGTTCGACAACGTCCTCGTCCGCAAGGTCGAGGAACGGCGCCGGATGTGCGAGAAGGTCGGCTACGCGCCGCCTTTGGCCCTCCTGATGGTCGACATCGACCACTTCAAGAAGGTCAACGACACGTACGGCCACCAGGCGGGCGACGACGCCCTGAAGGCGGTCGCGCGGCGCATCCAGCGCGTCGTCGGCCGGAAGACCGACATGGTCTGCCGGTACGGCGGCGAGGAGATCGCCGCGATCGTCGACGCCGACGGCATCGACGCCCAGGCGATCGCCCTGCGCATCCTGCGCGAGGTCCGCGCCAGCGAGATCACCGTGCGGTACGGTGACGGCAAGACGGCCATCCGTCTCACCGTCTCGATCGGCTGCACGACCTTCAACGACGCGGAAGATACCGCGTCGCGGATGGTCCAGCGCGCCGACGCCTCGCTCTACGAGGCCAAGGGCAAGAAGGCCTGGACCTTCAACCGGGGCCGCAACCGCGTCGTGTTCGACGGCGCGGTCCTGCAGGACCCGGACCGCAAGACGCGCTGACGCAAAGGCGTCCCGACATCTGTCGGGACGCCGTATTTTTTTCTCAGGATTTCCTGCGGGCCTCCGCGAGCTCGAGCGTCTTCTTGAGGAGCATCGCGACGGTCATCGGGCCGACGCCTCCGGGGACCGGGGTGAGCGCGGCGGCGGCGCCTTCGAGGCTCGCGGCGTCGGCATCGCCCACGGTCTTGCCGTCCACGCGCGTCGTGCCGACGTCGATGACGACGGCGCCGGGCTTGATGGCGTCCTTGCCCAGCGAACGCGGAGCGCCTTTGGCCGTCACGACCACGTCGGCGTCGCGGCAGTCGTCGGTGGGCGGCAGGCCGCGACGGGAGAGCATCGTCTCGAGCGGCGCGGCGAAGACCGCGCTGTTGGCGAGCACGCACGAGAGGCCTTCGGCGGGAGCGCCGCCGGCGTCGAGGAGCGTCGAGATCGCCTCGATGAGCCCGGGCGCGCTTCCGCGTCCGTCGAGATACGCCATGAGGTTCTCGGGATGGAAGCCGTCCACGTCCTTGGCGGGATCGATCGCCTCGATCACGGCGTCGGCGTCGACGTGCGCGGGCAGGGGGAGCTGGACGAGGATGGCGTCGATGCGCTCGTCCGCGTTGAAGGCCTCGACCGCCTCGAGGATGGCGGCTTGGGCGGCGTCGGCCGGGAAGTCGCGGCGCACGAAGAGGATGCCGGCCTCGCGGCAGGCCTTCTCCTTCAGCGCGACGTACAGGTGGGACGCGGGATCGTCGCCGACCAGCACGACGCCGAGGCCGGGCGCGAAGCCGAGGCCGGCGACGCGCGAAGCCACCGCCTCGCGGATGCGGGCGGCCACGGCGCGTCCGTCGATGATGCGTGTCGCGCTCATGCCTTCCATTCGGGATAGATCGGATGCGCCTCGCAGAGCTTGCCGACGACGCGCAGGACGTCCTGGCGGATGGCCTCGTCGTCCGGCTGCTTGAGCGTCTGGGCGATCATGGTGGCGACGTTGCGCATCTCGTCCTCGCTGAAGCCGCGCGTCGTGAGCGCGGGCGAGCCGAGGCGCAGGCCCGACGGGTCCATCGGCTTGCGGGGATCGAACGGGATCATGTTCATGTTGGTCGTGATGCCGGCGAGGTCGAGCGCCTCGACGGCGGGCTTGCCGGTGATGCCGAGGTCCGTGAGGTCGGCGAGCACCATGTGGTTGTCGGTGCCGCCCGTCACGACCTTCACGCCGTGCCCTTGGAGCGCTTCGGCGAGCGCGCGGGCGTTCTTCACGACCTGGGCCTGGTAGCCGGCGAATTCCGGGCGCAGCGCCTCGCCGAACGCGACCGCCTTGGCGGCGATGACGTGCTCGAGCGGGCCGCCCTGCATGCCGGGGAAGACGGCGGAATCGATCTTCTTGGCGAGGTCCGCCTTGCAGAGGATCATCGCGCCGCGCGGGCCGCGGAGCGTCTTGTGCGTCGTGGTCGTGACGACGTCGGCGTAGGGGATCGGGTCGGGGAACGCCTTGCCGGCCACGAGGCCCGCGAAATGCGCCATGTCGACCATGAGGTACGCACCGACCTCGTCGGCGATCTCGCGGAACGCCTTGAAGTCGAGCGCGCGCGGATAGGCGGTGAAGCCCGCGACGAGGATCTTCGGCTTCGTCTCGACGGCGATCTTCCGCACCTCGTCCATGTCGATGCGATGCGTGTCCTGGCGGACGCCGTAGTGCGCGAAACGGAAGAGCTTGCCGGAGAAGTTCACCGGCGAGCCGTGCGTGAGGTGGCCGCCCATCGAGAGGTCCATCGCCAGGATCGCGTCGCCGGGCGCGGCCAGCGCGAGGTAGGCGGCCATGTTGGCCTGCGAGCCGGCGTGCGGCTGGACGTTGGCGTGCTCCGCGCCGAAGAGTTCCTTGGCGCGCGCGACGGCCAGCGATTCGATCTCGTCGATGTGGCGGTTGCCGCCGTAGTAGCGCTTGCCGGGATAGCCCTCCGAATACTTGTTGGTGAGCGGCGAGCCGAGCGCCTCCAAGACCGCTTCCGAGACGATGTTCTCGGAGGCGATGAGTTCGAGCGTGTCGCGCTGGCGGCGCGCCTCGTCGCGGATCATCCGCGCGAGGTCCGGGTCCTGGGCTTGGAGGCGGGTGAGCATGTGGGAGAAAAAATTCCCGCGTGCCGCGTCGCTCGCGAGCGACGTGGCGGGGCGCGGGAGGGTTCAGTTGAGGAGCAGGAGCGTGAACTCCAGATAGGTCTCTTCGCCGTCGAGTTCGCCGTCGTCGTCGAGGCGGTCCACGAGCAGCCGGCGTTTCGCGACGCGGATCGCGAGCCCGGCGCCGCGGACGTCCACCTTCACGCCGAGGCCCTCGGGGCATCCGGCGATGCCTTGGCCCGTTCCGGCGCGCAGGCGTTCGTCCTTCTCGTCCTCGTCGAGGACGGGCGGGATCGAGGTCACGCGGATGCGCATCGCTTCCTTCCTGACGCAGACCGCCAGGTAGAGGTCGATGCCGGTCGCGTTGCGGATCGCGATCATCATCGGAGCCTCCTTTTCCGGAAAAGGTCCTGCACGAAGCGTACCAGCCCTCCGCGCGTTTGGAAAGAAGAAAAAAGACCCCTCATCCGCGAGGGGTCATTCGTCGCCGCACGGCCCGCCGCCCGCGCATTGCGCGAGATAGTGCTGGACGATCAGCGCGGAAAGATGGACGCCGAAGGTCCCGAGCTCGGGCTTCTTCTCGTAGCTGCCGATGGCCTGGGTCATGCCGACGAGACGTCCCTGGGCGTCGAAGACCGGCGCGCCGGAATCGCCGCGCGCGGGCGCAGGGCGCGTCTCGAAGTGGACGTGGCTCGAGTCGATCTCGTCGGCCTTGACGCGGATCGGCGTCAGGATGGCCGAACGGTTCCGGTCGTTCCGGCCCTGGAAGACGTACTGCCAGAGCGGTTCGTCCTGGGCGGGGCGTCGCGTCTCGAACGTCACGGCGCCTTCGTGGCCGCCGCCGACCATGATGAACAGGAGGTCGACGTGCTCGAACCAGTCGGCGTAGCGGCCGTTCTGGCAGCCGTCCGGGCCCACCACGGCGAAGTCCGGGAACATCTGGTCGCGGACGTCCATGGCGTGTCCGGCGGTGGCGATCGTGGTGGAGTTCACCCAGAAGCCGGTGCCGCGCTCTTCCGCGTCCGCGAGCGTGTCGCACGTCGCGTTCACGTACACGGCGACGACATGCGCACGCGCGGCCAGGACGGCCTCGGGCGCGGCGTCGGCGGGACGCAGGGTGACGGTCGGATCGAGCGGGCGGTTCGGCGACGCGCAGGCCGCCAGGACGCAGGCGAGGATGAACGTACGCATCGGAGCCTCCTGTGGAAAGTGCTGTTTCCACTGTAGCAGAAGCCGTCCATCGGCGATATCGAAAACCGGCCCTCGGGGGCCGGCTTTTTCATTTCGCGAGTTCCTCGTACAGCTCCGCGTACCGCTCCGCGATCTTGTCCCAGTCGAATTTCGCCAGGCGCTCCTGCGCGCCGGCCGCGAGCCGATCGCCGAGACCGGGCTCGGTCAGGATGCGGACGATCGCTTCGGAAAGCGCCTTCGCGTCGGATGCGGGGACGAGCAGGCCCGTCTTTCCGTGTTCGATGACGTCCGGGATGCCGCCGACGTCGGTGCCGATGACCGGCACGCCGAGCGCCTGCGCTTCGAGCAGCACGATGCCGAGGCCTTCGCCCAAGGACGGCAGGACGAAGACGGCGCTTTTCGCCACTTCCGCCATCGCTTGCGCATTCGGCATGGCGCCTTGGAACCGGACGACGTCTTGCAGCGAGAGCTTCTCGACATACGCTTTCAGCTCGGCTTCGAGCGCCCCGCCGCCGACGATGGCGAGCTCGGCGTCCTCGACGGAATGCCGCGCGATCTTGATGGCTTCGATGAGGAAGGGGAGGCCTTTCTCCGGCGAGAGGCGCGCGACGGTCACGACGCGGTGCGCGAGCTTCTCGCCGCGCGCGACCTTCGCGAGATGGCCGAAGTCGACGCCGTTCGGGATCGTCATCGTCCGGCGCGCGCCGAGCTTTTCCGCGCGCTTCGTGAGCGCGGTCGAGATGCCGACGGCGACGGTCGGCGACGCGTGGATGCGCCGCCAGACGAAGCGCGGGATCTTCCGGTTCTTCTCGGGCATGTCGAGGTCGCCGCTCTGGAGCGTGAGGATCGTCGGCTTCTTCCCGCCGAAGGCGCGGTACCACCAGAGCGCGATGCCGGCGTACGACTCCATCACGGCGTGGACGAGGTCGTGCGGCTGGCGGAGCGCCCAGAGCGGCGCGAGGATCGGGAAGAGGAACTTGTCCCACTTGGCGCCGGCGCCGAGACGGACGATCTCGTAGGCGAGCGTCGTGCCTTCGATGAGGCGCGTCTCGCGGCGGGGGAGCTTGGCGTCCAGGCGCGCCGTCACGACGCGAATCGAAAACCGCCCGGCCAGGCGGCGGACGGTTTCGACGACCATCCGCTCGGCGCCGGAGACGAACGGCTCGTAGAAGGCGGAGAAGATCAGGATCTTCATGCCTTGCGGTTCTTCTCTTCCAGGTAGGCGTAGGTGATGCGCAGGCCTTCCTCCAGCGGCGTCGTGGCCTTGCAACCGAGCAGCTTCTCCATCTTGGCGGTGTCGGGGGAGCGGTACTTGATCTCGATCTTGCGTGTCGGCGCGTATTCCGGCTTCAGGTCCTTGCCGGAGAGCTTGATGGCCATCTCGGCGAGCTCCCTGATCTCCGTGGGCTGGCCCTTGCCGATGTTGATCGTCTCGCCGTTGGTCTCCTCCTTCACCATCGAGCGCAGGATGCATTCGATGTTGTCCTTATAGAAGACGAAGTCGCGCGTGGCGGTGCCGTCGCCGAAGATGACGGGGGCGAGGCCTTTCATCACGCGGTCGAGGAAGATGCTGACGACGAAGCCGTAGCCGGAGGATTCCTGGCGCGGGCCGTAGACGTTGAAGAAGCGCAGCGCGACCGTCGGCAGGCCGTACTTGTGCCAGTAGTGATGGGAGAGGTTCTCGCCGATCAGCTTCACGAGCGCGTAGGGGTCGCGCGGGTTGGCGTTCAGGGGGCCGTGCTCGGGCGAGGGGATCGCGACAGGTTCGCCGTACGCCTCCGACGACGAGGTGAAGAGCACTTTCTTCACGCCGTGGTCGTGCGAGAGCTCGAAGACGGCGCGCAGGCCGTCGAGATCCTTCAGCACCTCGAGAGGCTGTTCCTCGACGCGCTTCACGCCGACGAGGGCCGCGAGGTGGAAGACGTATTCCGGCTGGTGGACGAGGAAGACGGTCTCGAGCGTCTGGCGGCGGTTGGCGTCGCCATGGATGAACGTGAAGCGCGCGTCGGCCGCATGCTGGGCCACGTTCTCGCGCTTCCCGGTCATGAGGTTGTCGAGCACGACGACCTTGCCGGCGCCGATCTCGAGCAGGCGGTCGACGAGGTGCGATCCGACGAATCCCGCGCCGCCGGTGACGAGGATCCGCGCTCCTTTGAGGGCATCGAACATATGCGGCCAGTCTAGCCAAGGCGGGGCGTTTTTGCCAGAGCCGTCCGGCGAGGTACAATGGCGCGGTATGCGGAAGGAGACTGCGGACAAGATCCTGGCCGAGATGCGCGCCGGCTACCGGAAGGCGGCGCTCGAGGCCGCCCCGTCGCACGAGCGCCTCTATCGCGACGAGCTCGAGCGCTTCGTCGACTACGTGCGCGAGCGCGAGTCGGTGCTGGACGTCGGCTGCGGCGACGGCCGCGTCTTCGAGACGTTCGGCCGCAAGAACGTCTCGTACGCCGGCGTCGACCTGTCGGAGGAAGCGATCGCGAAGGCGAAGTCGCGCTGGGCCAAGGAGATCGCCGAGGGCCGCGCGGCCTTCGAGACGGGCGACCTGCTCGACCTCCCGGTCGAGGACGGGCGCTTCGACGTGGCCGTGGCCGCGGGCGTCCTGCATCACGTGCCGTCGTCCGCGTACCGCCGCCGCGCGATGGCCGAACTCGCCCGCTGCGTGCGGCCGGGCGGTTACGTGCTCATCGCCGTCTGGAACTTCTGGCAGCTGCGGCATTGGGGCGCCCTCATCCACCAGGCCTTCGGACGCAGGAACGGCTGGGACTTCGGCGACGTGAAGGTCACCTGGAAGAAGCCGCGCTTCCCGCGCTACTACCACGCCTTCCGGATGAAGGAGCTCCGCAAGCTCTGCGAGGACGCCGGGCTCGACATCGTCGAACAGCAATACGTCCGCAAGGGCGAGCTCGTCGGCTGGCTCGACGGCGAGAACCTCGTGACGATCGCGCGCAAGCGCTGAGCGCAAAAAAAGACCGACGCGTCGCGTCGGTTTTTCAGATGCCCTTCTTGGCGGGCGGCGGGTCGGGCGGCGGGCCCTCGGTCGCGGGCACGACGATGGGCGCCTTCTCGCCAGGGATCTTGACCTCGATCTCCTTGATGCTGCGCTGGGGCAGCTTGCTGCCGGCGTCTTCCGCGGCCTTCCGGGCGGCGTCCTTCTGGGCGTCGCGTCCCTTGGGCGCGGCGACCTTCACCGCGTCGCGGACCTCCTTGGTCGCCTGGTCGGCGGCCTTGTCGGCGAGATCCTTGTTGGCCTCGTTCTGCCGCTCGATGGGCGCGCGACCCGGATCGCGCTTGGACGGCAGGTTCTCCTGCCGCGGCTTGACCGAGATCTTCACGTCGTCGGGCTTGATGGGGGCGTTGGCCTGCTCGGCCGCCTTGTCGCCTCCCGCTTTCTTGTCATCGGACATGACGGCTCCTCCCTGGAAAATGACCTGCCGGCATCTTGACATTCCGCGAAAAGCGTGTAAAGAAAGGAGGGGAGGGACCATGCCAAGCACGAGAAAGAAGCGACCTTTCGATTTCAAGAGGAATCCCAAGCCGATCGACGAGGACGCCCCGATCATCCGCGGGCGCCCGCTGATCGAAGGGAGCGATCGCCTGCAGTTCCCCGCGTTCTACCGCGAGGAGCGCAAGCCCGTGACGTTCCGTTCCGCCGACGCCTACCGTTCCCGCGAGGAGCGCGAGGACTACGTCTTCGCCTGGATCGAGCGCGTCCGCCGCGAGAAGCGCCTGGTGACGATCATGATCCCGCACGGCATCTACTCCGGCGAGGGAGCGATCTTCCACGCCGGGTGGACGCTCTCCGAGCGCGACGGCGAGATCCGCACGCGCCAGTGCGTCGTCCTGCTCGCCGGCGACGCCGTGCCGATCGGACGCGCCGACCAAGGCGTGGTCTGCGTCGTCCGCCGCGACAAGCTCTCGGCCTGGGACGGCCGCACCGAAGACCAGAGCCGCGCGCTCGCGGCCTGACCCACGACCCTCATCGAGGGTCTTTTTTCGTCCGGCCCCGTCATTCCGACCGAGGAGCGAAGCGACGAGCGGAGGAACCGCTCGCCTCACGAGCGCCTCAAGGGGTTCCTCGACTCGCTGCGCTCGCTCGGAATGACGAAGGAGGGGTTGAAAATCGGCCGCTGAACGGATAGGATAGGCAGGAAATGTCCCTCGATCTCGACCATCTCCACCGCGTCCACTGCGTGGGCATCGGCGGCATCGGCGTCTCCGCGGCCGCCAAGTTTTTGCGTCTGCAGGGCAAGGAGGTGAGCGGCTCCGACGAGACGGCCAGCGTCGTGACGGCCGACGCCGAACGCGCCGGCATCCGCGTGCTGGCGCCCGCATCCGCGAACGTCGATCCGGACCTCGACCTCCTCATCTATACGTCCGCCGCTCCCGAATCGCAGGTCGAGCGCGTCGAGGCGGCGCGGCTCGGCATCCCGCAGATGAGCTACTTCGAGTTCCTCGGACTCGTCTCGAAGGGCTATCGCACGGTCGCCGTCTGCGGCACCAACGGCAAGTCGACCACGACCGCGATGCTCTCGCTCATCCTCGAGCGCGCGGGGCTCGATCCGCTCGTCATCGTCGGCAGCCGCGTGCCGTCCTTCGCCTACGGCAACTTCCGTCCCGGCGCGGGCGGCGTCTTCGTCGTCGAGGCCTGCGAATACCGCGCGCAGTTCCTGCATCTCGCGCCGTCCCTCGTCGTCACGACCAAGATCGTCGAGGACCATCTCGATTACTACCGCGACCTCGCGCACATCCAGGAGACGTTCCGGGAGTTCGTCGCGAAGCTTCCGGCCGACGGACCGCTCATCTGGAACGCGGACGACGAAGGCAGCCGCGCGGCGTACGCCGGGCACGCCGGACCGAACGGGACGTTCGGGTTCGCGGCGGAGGCCGACCTGCATGTCGAGAACCACGGGATTTCCGAAGGCCTCCAGCGGTTCGATGCGGTCTTCAAGGACGGGACCGCGTGGCGTTCCCTCGAGCTGCGCGTGCCGGGGGCGTTCAACGTCTCGAACGCGCTGGCGGCCGTCGCCGCGGCGCGCGCGCTCGGCGCGAAGGAGGAGGCCGTCCGTTCCGCGCTCGCGGAGTTCGCCGGCATCTGGCGGCGCTTCGAGAAGGTGGGGGAGCGCGACGGCGCGATCGTCATCTCCGACTACGGCCACACGCCCGACGCCGTCGAGGCGACGCTCCGGGCCGCGAAGGAGTTCTATCCCGGACGCAAGGTCATCCTCGCCTTCCAGCCGCATCACCACGACCGCACCCGTAAGCTCTTCGACGCCTTCATCCCGTCCTTCGACGGCGCCGACGCGCTCATCCTCTCCGAGATCTACGGCGTGGCGGGGCGCACCGAGCATGAAGGCGAGATCTCCTCGCGCGATCTCGTCGAAGCCGTGAAGGCGCGGGGCGTCGTGAAGGACGTCCGCTACGCCGCGGGGCCGCAGGCCGCGCTCGCGATGCTCGAAGGCGCCGACGCCGAAGGTGCTATCATGCTCATCATGGGCGCCGGAGACATTTATTCCATCGCGTATCCGCTATGCCGAACGCACCGATGAAGCCGCTCGATTCCTTCCTGCTCAACGCCGTCCGCTACGGCCTCATCGCGGTCTTCGCGCTGCCGTTCGTCGTGGTGCTGAAGCACCTCTACCCGTGGGTCTCCGGCAAGATCTGGGGCTTCCAGCTCATCATCGAGATCCTCTTCCCGCTCTACGTCCTCCTGGCGTTCCGCCGCCGCGAGTTCCGCCCGTCCAAGAACCCGTTCCTCTACGCGCTCCTCGCGTACTTCGCGGTGGCGACGCTCTCGATGCTGCTCGGCGAGAACCCGCACCGCAGCTTCTGGGACAAGCCCGACCGCCTGACCGGCATGTTCTTCCAATACCACCTGCTGGCCTTCTTCCTCATGGCCGGCGCGGTCTGGCGGCGCGCGATGACGGTGCCGATCGTGGCCGCGATCGCCGCGGCGGCCGTCCTTTCCCTGCACGCCATCATGCAGGTCGCGAATCCCGCGGAAGGCGCGGAAGGCCGCGGCAGCGCGACGCTCGGCAACCCGAGCTACCTCGGACAGTATCTCGTCCCGCATCTCTTCCTGTGCGGCTGGCTCGTGTACCGTCATTGGAAGACCGGACTGCGCTGGCTGTGGCTCTCGTCCGCCGCGCTGATCCTGATCGGCATCTTCATGACGAAGTCGAAGGGCGCGCTCATCGGCGTGTTCGTCGGCGGCTCCATCGCCGCGCTCATCGCCGCCTTCCGCGGGACGGGCGCCGTGCGGAAGTGGGGACGCATCGGCCTCGCGCTCCTCGCGCTCGCGGTCGCCGGCTACTTCATCGGGCAGAAGATCCCGACCGTGAACCGCTGGCTCTACGCCAACCGCCTCTCGCTGCAGTACATCGAGGAGACGACCGGCTCGCGCAAGCTCCTGCTCGCGAACGCGGTGGAAGGCGTGAAACAGCGCTGGCTGCTCGGCTGGGGCCCCGAGAACTTCGAGGACGGGTTCTACTTCAACTACGACCCGCGCACGCTCCGCTACGCGGACTACGAGACGCGCCAGGACCGTCCGCACAACCTCGTGCTGGAGATGCTGCATAACTTCGGCGTCGTCGGCTTCCTCGCGTACGCGGCGTTCTTCTTCTTCGCCGTGCGGCTCGCGCTCAGGAAGAACCGCCCGGATCCCGCCGTCGGCGCGATCCTGCTCATCGCCGCCTTCTCGCAGGTCGCCACCAACCTCTTCATCTTCGAGACGCCGATGTCGTACCTGGCGCTCTTCTTCATGCTGGCGCTCATCGCCGCCGACCGCGGCGGCAGCGAAGAGGCGGACGACGAAGGGCCGGACGAGACGACCGCCGCCGCCGTCCCGCTGTTCCTCCTAGCCGCGTTCGTCTCCGTCTGGTGCATGCGCTACGCCATCTTCGGCACCATCCGCGCGGCCAAGCTGACCTCCGAGATGATCATCGGGCTTTCGCAGGACGTGGACGCCGAGACCTGGAAGGGCAAGCTCGCGGAACTCCGCGCGCTCAAGACGCCGTATTACGAACGCGACATCCGCGCGCTCACCTCGCATCTCAGCCGCTCGCGCGGCGAGTACCTCGAAGGGCCGTTCCGGGAGATCCTCGTCGATCTCACGGAAGACGAGTACCGCCGGCTGCAGGACAACCGCACGGACTACGTCCATGCGCTCGTCACGACGTCGGGATACCTGAGCTTCTGGCCACGCACGCCCGAACAGCAGGCCGCGCTCGAGGACGCCGCCGAGGCCATGGCCGCGCGCTCCCCGAACCGGCATGAGGTGCAGGCCATGCTCGCGCAGGTCGACTGGGAGAAGGGCGACCATGCGGCGGCCGAGGCGCACATCCGCCGCATGATCGAGCTCGATCCGGAGAACCCGTACGGCGACGGCTGGTGGGCGCGCTGGCAGATCGAGTTCGGCGACCCGCGCGAAGGCGTGAAACACGTGGCGGAACGCCCGGCCGTCCGCGCGAATCCCGAAGCCTGGAGCATGGTCGAATACGCCACCCTCCACGCCATGAACGCGCGCCGCTGGGACGCGCTCGACGCCATCCAGAAGGCCTCGGTGGAGCACGGCGTTCGCAACATCCAATGGGACCTCACCGGCGCCATCGCCGCCTGGGGGCTCGGCGACAAGGAGCGCAGCGACGCGCTCATCCAGGAAGCGCTCGAGCTCTATCCCGACCGCGCCGAACTCGTCCGGCAGATCGCCGGCACGCGCGACCAGATCGTCGCGAACGGCGGTTAGGCGAGCGAGCGATAGAGGGCGAAGGTCGCCTTCAGCATGTCATGGCCCGAACGGCGTTCCGCGATGCGCGGGGCGCCGTTTGCGATCCGGGCGGCGAGCGACGCGTCCGACAGGACGGAGACGAGGGCATCGGCGAAAGCGGGCGGGTCGCCCGCGGGGACGAGCATGCCGGTCTCGCCGCTTTCGATGAGCTCCGGAAGCGCGCCGACGCGCGTCGCGACGATGGGGAGCCCGGCCAAGGACGCCTCGAGGATCACCCACGGCATGCCTTCCTTCGAGGAGGAGAGCGCGAAGACGTCGAAGCCTTTCACGAGGCGCGCGGCGTCCGCCACGGCGCCGGGAAGATGGATGCGGTCGCGGTACGCGTGCGACGCATGGAGCGCGCGGAGCGCGGGCATCTCGGGGCCGTCGCCAAGGACGACGAGCTCCGCGTCCTTCACGCGTCCGGCGAGGCGCTCGAAGGCCGCGAGGAGCGTCGGGAGGTCCTTGGCGGGATAGGCGTTGGCGATCGCGCCGACGACGCGGCCGGCGAGCGGGGCCGCGCAGATGCGCGAAAGCTCCGCCCGCGCCGACGGACGGTCGAGGAACGCGATCTCGCTGGGGTCGATGCCGAGCGGGATGAGATGCAGCTTCTCGGGCGAGGAGAGGCGATGCGCGAGCGCGGCGTCGCGTTCGGAGCGCGTGAGGGCGATCGTCGCGTCGCGCCAGCGGGAGGCGAGCTTCTCGCTCCAGAGCACGGCCAGGCGGAAGGGGAGCGAGCGGCGTTCGGCGAAGCCCCAGCCGTGCGCGGTGAAGACGACGCGCGGCCGCGCTTTCGCGAGACGGGCCGCGACGGCGCCGACGAGTCCGGCCTTGCTGCTGTTGGCATGCACGAGATCGAAGCCCTCCTCGTCGATCAGCGCGCGGAGGCGGCGGATCGCCAGGAGGTCGCGGTGCGGCGCGATCGGCCGCACGAGGTCCGCGAGCTCGAAGGCCTTCACGCCGCGCGGGAGCCTTCGGAACAGCTCGCGCGTCTTCGAGGCGCCGGCGGCCACGGTCACGTCGAACTCGGCCGACGCGGCGGCGGCCAGGCGGAGGACGTACGCTTCCGCGCCGCCCCAGGCGGAGGACGTCACGAGCAGGAGGAGTTTCGGACGGGAGGAAGCCATGGATTGCGCATGAAATGCGCGCTCGGTACACTATATCACGCATGAAAGTCGTCTTCGCAACCGGCATCTTCCCTCCCGACATCGGCGGCCCCGCCACGTCCGTGTCGCTGTTGGCGGAGGCGTGGTCCGCGAAAGGCCACGACGTCGCGGTCGTGACGTACGCGGACGTCGGCGACGACGGCGTCGCCCGCCCGTACGAGGTGAAGCGCGTCCTCCGCGCCCAAGCGGCGTGGCGGCGGTATTTCGCGTACGCGCGGGCGCTGTGGCGCGCCTCGTCCGCACCCGGACCCATCTTCGCGCAGGACGGCGTCGCCTCGGGGCTCCCGGCGCTCCTCGTCGCCGCGCTCCGCGGACGCCGGCTCGTCATCCGCGTCGCCGGCGATTTCGCCTGGGAGCGCGCGCAGGTGGCGTACGGCTACGCCGAATCGCTCGAGCATTTCCAGAAGGACCTGACGGTCCCGCCGTCGATCTTCCTGCTCCGCATCCTCCAGCGTTTCGTCTACCGCCGCGCGGACCGCGTCATCGTCCCGAGCCGCTACTTGTCCGGTGTCGCGCGGAGCTGGGGCGTCCCCGCCGCGCGGATCCGCGTCATCGGCAACGGCGTCCGACCGCCGCGCTTCGCCGAACCGATCGAGAAACGCCCGCGCCGCATCCTCGCCGCCGGGCGGCTCGTGCCTTGGAAGAATTTCGACGTGCTCATCAAGGCGATGCCGAAGGTGCTCGAGAAGTTCCCCGACGCGTCGCTCATGATCGTCGGCGACGGACCGGAAGCGACGCGCCTGCGCGCGCTCGCCGGCGCGCCGATGCTCGAGAAGAAGGTCAACTTCGTCGGCCGCCTGAAGCGCGAGGAGGTCGGACAGGCCATCGCCGCTTCGGGCGTCTTCGTCCTGCCGAGCTCGTATGAAGGCTTCTCGCACCAGCTGGTCGAGGCGATGGCATGCGGCGCGCCCGTCGTGGCCAGCCGCGCCGGCGGGAACCCGGAAGTCGTCGAGGACGGCAGGAACGGCCTGCTCGTGCCGCCGGGCGACGCGCACGCGCTCGCCGACGCGATCATCGCGTTCCTCGGCGACCCCGTCTTCGGGGAGATGTGCGTCCGTGAAGCGGGCAAGGACGTCGAGCGGTTTTCCGTCGAGACGCAGATCCGCGAGACCTCCGACGAGGTGCTGGGCGACGGCAAGCTGGCCGTCCTGCTCGTGAGCCGCGACGGCACCGCCGCCGATCCCGCCTCCCGCACCGCCGCGCGCATGCGCGCCTACGGCGAGCGCGTCGATCGCCTGCACGTCGTCTGCCTCGCGAAAGCGCCTGCGGCGTCCGTCGCGCTGTCGGAGCGCGTGCAGGTGACGCGCGTCGACGTCCGCGGCGCCTGGAAGCGCCCATGGAAGCTCTTCCGCGCCGTCCGCGACGCGGCCGAAGCCGTCCAAGCGCGACTCGTGGCGGCGCAGGATCCGTTCGAGGCGGGCATCCTCGCCCTCCGCGCCGCGCGCGCGGTCCATGCGCCGCTCCTCGTCGAGGAGCACGGCGGCGTCTTCCTTTCGGAGCATTGGAAAGAGGAGTCCGCGAAGAACCGGATCCTGCATCCGCTCGGCCTGTTCGTGCTCGGCCGCGCCTCCGCCATCCGCGCCGTGAGCGCCAAGATCGAGGACGACCTCAAGCGGCGTTTCCCCTCGAAACCGATCGCGCGCATCCCGGTCTTCAGCGAGCCGCGCGGCTGCCGCTCGACGGCGAGGCCGGACGCGTTCGGCTATGTCGGGCGCCTCGTCCCGCAGAAGAACCTGCCGGGACTGCTTTGGGCGTTCCGCCGCATCGCCAAGGATCTCCCGTCCGCGCGCCTCCTCATGGCCGGTTCGGGCCCGCTCGAACCGCAGCTGCGCACGCTCGCCGCCGAGACGGGCATCGCCGACCGCATCGATTGGATTCCGCACGACGAGGACGTCGACGCCATCTATGCGCGCATCGGTACGCTCGTGCTCTCGTCCTGGTACGAAGGCTGGGCGCGCGTCGTGCCGGAGGCGATGTCCTGCGGCATCCCGGTCGTGATGACGGACGTCGGCTGCGCGCAGGAAGTCGTCCGCAACGGCGTCGAAGGCTACGTCGTGCCGGTCGGCGACGGCGAGCTGATGGCGAAGGCGATGCGCGAGATCGCCGTCGAAGGACGGCACGGCCTCATGGCCGCCGCCGCCCGCCGCCGCGCAGAGACCTTGCCGAAACAGGAAGAGCTCGTCGCGCGCGTCACGGATTCCTGGAGGAAGGCGGCAGGCGTATGAGGATCCTCGTCGTCACGCAGGCCGTCGACGCCGATTCGCCGACGCTCGGCTTCTTCGTCGAGTGGCTCAGGGAATTCTCGCGCCGCTGCGAGGAGGTCCGCGTCATCGGCCTCGCCGTCGGGCGCCACGACCTTCCGCCGAACGTCCGCGTCATGTCGATGGGCAAGGAGAAGGGCGCGGGCAAGCCGTCGCGCCTTTTCGCGTATTGGCGGCATCTGCGCGCGGCGCTTCCGGAGGTCGACGCCGTCTTCATCCATATGTGTCCGGAGTATCTCATCGCCGGCTGGCCCCTCATCGCGGCGAGCGGCAAGCCGACGATGCTGTGGTACGCGCATCGGCAGTCGAGTCTCCGCGTGCGCCTCGGCGCCGCGCTGGCCGACGTCATCGGCACGGTTTCGGAAGGCTCGTTCCCGTTCGCGTCGCGCAAGCTCCGCGCGTTCGGGCACGGCATCCCGACCGACGCCTTCGCGCCGTCGGCCGCCGCGCCCGTCGCGGGTCGGCTCGTCGCCGTCGGCCGCATCTCGCCCATCAAGCGTCTCGAGACGCTCGTCGACGCGGTCGCGCTCCTGCGGGCGTCCGGGCGCGCGGTGACGCTCGAACTGTGGGGCGCACCGGGCGGAGCGGGGGACCGCGCATATCAGGAAGGGCTCGTCCGCCGCGCCGTCGAACGCGGCGCGGCGGAGAGCGTCGTCTTCCGCGGTCCGGCTCCCTACGCGCGCATGCCGGAGATCGCCGCCTCGGCGTCGGTCGCGCTCAACGCGGCGCCCGACGGCGCGCTCGACAAGGCAGTGCTCGAAGCGATGGCCTGCGGCAGGCCCGTCGTCGTCGCGAACCGCTCGTTCGCGCCCGTCTTCGGCGCCGACGCCGGCGCTTGCCTCGTCGCGCCCGACGCGGAATCCTTCGCCGCCGCCATCACCGCGCATCTCGACGGAGGCGACCCTGAGATCGGAACAAGGCTGCGAAACCGCGTCGAGTCCCACCATTCATTGCGGCGGCTGGTTTCGAGCCTCCTTTCTGTCTACGGAAAAGCGCGTCCATGAAATCATCCGAACTGCTCGTCGTACGATTGGGTGGTAAGCCGTATCCGAGGAATTCCATCGTCTTGGACGCGTTGCGGGACAGGTTCGACGTGCGCGAAATCGTCTGTGAACCGGACGCAAGATTCAAGAACCTCTCGGTCCTCGCGGGGTTATGGCGCGCGCGCGGGCACTCCAAGAAGATACTGTTCCTGTTTCCGGCCCAGATATTCTTTCCGGTGATGGCGTTCTGCAGGTACTTCCTGCGCATGCGGGTCTACGTCGACGCTTTCATTTCAGTGTACGAGTCCGCAGTGCATGATCGGCGCGCCGTGAAACCGATGTCGATCGGGGCATTTCGTCTCTTCCTGCTCGACTTTCTCGCAGGGCGCTTCGCGCACGTCCTCCTTTTCGATACGGGAAGCAGCGAGAAATATTTCCATTCGACGTTCCGTCCGCGCGCCGCACGTCAGACGCTGCCCGTCTGCGTGGATTTGCCGCACATCGACAGCATCACCCCAGCGCCTCGCGATGACGCCCATCGGAGGTTCCAGGTCTTTTTTTATGGTTCGTACATCCCTCTCCAAGGCATCGAGTACATCTTGGCGGCCGCCGATATGCTCAGGGACTTGCAGGGCGTCGAGTTCATGCTTGTCGGCGCCGGACAGACGAAGCCGGAGATGATCAAGATCGCTCAGGCGAAGAGCCTCGCCGCCGTGCGTTTCCTCGATGCCATGCCGTATGAGAAATTGATCTCGATGATCAAATCGGCAGATGTCTGCCTTGGCATCTTCGGTGCCACGGCGAAGGCGGCGAAGGTCATCCCTAACAAGATCATCGATTACCTGGCATGCGGACGGCCTACGATTTCGGGCCGCAATGCGGAACTTGAGGCGTGCTTTGCCGACCGGCAGGACATCATCTACTGTAGGATGGGTGACGCAGGCGACCTGGCTTCGAAGATACGCGAAGCTCGTGGCGCTGATTCGCTCGCAGTCATGGGCCGTAACGGCAGGAAGAAGGTCGAAAGACTTTTCAGTCGCACGGTCCTGGAGGCACGTCTGTACGACATCTTCAAATGAACCGAAATGAAAAATACGGGAGAACAATTCATACCGGGTGTCTCAAGCCGCAGGCTCGCTGACGAACACGAGGCGCGGTATGCATTCGCGGCTCAGTACGCAGACGGAGCGACGGTCTTGGATATCGCGTGCGGCACAGGCTACGGGAGCGCCAGCCTCGCTCGGCACGCCAAAAGCGTCGTCGGCGTAGATCTTTCGTCCGATAGCATCACGTACGCTCGGACCCACTACGCTTCGGACAACGTGACCTTCATGCAGGCGGACGCGACGGATTCCGGCGTTTTTCGGCCCGCGACGTTCGATGTCGTATGCTCCTTCGAGACGATCGAACATCTTGACGAGGGTCAACGAGCCGAGTTCCTGACGAATCTCAGGAAGTGGTTGAGACCGAACGGCGTGCTTCTCATGTCGACACCGAACAAGTCCGTGACATCCCCGTACACGTCAAAACCGTTGAATCCCCATCATCTCATCGAGTTCACGCTCGAGGGGTTCCGGAAGGAAGTCGCGCCGCAATTCGTCATCGAAGCGTCGTACGGCCAGCGCCTCGTCCCTCGGTTGTTCGTGAACGCGTTCGTGCGCAAATGCGTCCGCGGTTTCGAAAAGATCTTCAAGCGCGATTTTCATCTGTACGATCTTGCCAACGGACCGACCGTCCTTCGTTTCGATGCCTCCTCGCACGAACCGAGAGTCCAAGTCCATGTCTGCCGGCCACGTGGAGGCGCCATGCAGGAAACCGTCGTGATGGGCGATCGGGGGAAGGTCGATGCAGGAGCCCTCGAGACCCGAAGGCTCCGACCGTTCGGCCGCTTCGAAGGCGCTCGCCATCCCGACTTCCGCGGGATCCGCGCGCTCGACTACGACGACTACTGGCGGAAGCGCGGGTTCGCCGTCTCCGGCAAGCTGAAGCAGCGCGAGCGGATCTTCCTGGAGTAGATCCCGAAGGGCGCGAGCGTGCTCGACATCGGCTGCGGCAATTCCCGCCTGCCGTTGGCGTTGAAGGAGAAAGGTTGCGCCGTGTCCGTGGCCGACGTCTCGCCGCTGGTGCTCGAGGGCTACCGCGCGCTGGGGCTCCGCGCCGCGCCGCTCGATCTCGATCGCATCTCCGAAGCGAAGCTCGATGGCTCGTACGATTACGTCATCATGAGCGAGGTGCTCGAGCACACGCGCAACCCCGAGGAGATCCTCGCGCGGCTGCGTCCGCACGCACGGCGGTTCGCGCTCTCGATCCCGAACAGCGCCTTCTACCGCTACCGCCTGCACCTCATGTTCGCCGGACGCTTCTTCACGCAGTGGGTGCACCACCCCTCCGAACACCTGCGCTACTGGTCGCACGCAGATTTCCTGGATTGGCTGTCGGCGATGGAGCTCGACGTCGAGAAGTCCGCGGCCTCCAACGGCTTCCTCGACCGCTTCGGCTTCAAGGACGCCTGGCCCAACCTGCTCGGCCACCAGATCTGCTATCTCGCGAAACCCCGCTGAATCGCGAAACGCCCGCGTCATGACGACGGCGGGCGTTTCCGTTTCAGCGCTTTCCGGCATCGCGTCTCGCGCGCCGCTCGAGGTACGCCTCGAGGAGGCGCCAGCAGCCGGCGGCGGCCACGGCGGCGAGCGCGGAATCGAACGGTACGCGGTATTTCGTGAGCGGCGCCGTGAGCACGTACGTCACCGTGAAGGCGATGGCCATGCCCATGAAGATCCACGTGCGCCGGCGCTCCCGGCGCGAGGAGGCGATCCATTCGAAGGCGCCGAGCGTCAGGATGAAGCCGTACGAGAGCGCGTAGCCCCAGTTGGTGGCCGCGGCGGAGAGGATGATCGATCCCGTGTCGCCGACGGCTCCGCGGGGCGTGTTCAGCCACGGGCGCCAGAGGTAGATGAACTTCGTGCCGAGAAGGACCGGGACCTGCTCCGGGTTCTCGCGCGTCCATTCCGCCGCCTTGCCGTACCAGTAGCGGTCGTTCTCGGGTTCGGTCATCCCGAGGAACGCGCAGCCGCGCTTGCCGATGCCGCCGAAAGGGGTCTGCACGCCTTCGCCCGGTTCCGGCGTGGCGTCGTGCATGATGCCGTGGAGCATCATCTGGAGCGCGTAGGGGTTGTAGTTCTTGTAGAAGATGCGCCCGCCGTCGGTCGTGAACGGCACGAACGCGTCGAAGGCGCGGTAGTTCCGGACCCACCACGGCGACAGCACGAGGACCGCGAAGCCGGCGGCGATCAGCGAATACTTCAGGGCTTCGCGCAGGCTGCCCCAGCTCCGCCAGAGCCAGAGGCAGGCGATCGGCGCGAAAAAGACCATCGGTCCGCTGGTCGCGAGCATGCCCATGCCGATGGCGGCGCCGGTCAAGCCCGCCACCTGCCAGCGCCGCGTGCGTTCCAGCACCAGGAAGCCGTAGGCCGAGAGCAGCAGGAAGGCCGTGAAGAGGAAGGTGATGTAGTACTGGACGTCGTGGTAGAGGTTGTACGGATAGACGGCCATGATGAGCGCGCCGAGGAGTCCCACGCGCTTCGAGCGCCACTCCTTGCCGATGAGGTAGACGAGGAAGACGTTGAAGACGCTGAACATGACTTGCGCCAGCCCGAGCGGCCAGACGTAGCCTTCGCCGAACAGTCCGTGGAAGACGGAGACGAAGAGGATGTAGAGCGGCGCGCGGTAGGCCGTCGGGCAATCGGCGGCGAGCCCCATGCCGTGTCCGGCCACGAGGTTGAGCGCAGGGTGCGTGAAGCCCTTGTCGTTGCGGGTGTCGAGCTCCTCATGGAAGACGACGAGGAAGCCGAGGCGCAGCACGAGCGCCAGGACGAGCACCGCGACGAGCAAGGCGCCGGAGTTCCGTTCGACGCGTTCGGGGAAGGGGCCGGGTCCTGCGCGGAGGTCGCGGACGACGTCCGCGCAGCGGGTGAGGATTCTGCGCATAGTAGTCCGATGATAGCGCGCCGGAAGCGACTGTCAATCGGCGCCGCTCCTGCTATACTCACCGGGAACGCCACGCATGCGGATCGCCTACGTCGCCAACGTCCGGATCCCGACCGAGAAGGCACACGGCCTCCAGATCATGGAGATGTGCCGCGCTTTCGCGCGCGCGGGCCATGTGACGCGCCTGTTCGTGCCGAAACGGAGGAACCCGTCCGCGGGTTCCCCGTGGGAGCGCTACGGCATGCGGCCGGAGTTCGAGATCGTGGAGGTGCCGATCGTCGACTTCATCCCGTACGACCGATGGCTCGGCCGCGCGGCGCTCTGGCTGAACATGCTCCAGTTCCGCGTCCGCGCGGCGGCGCGCGTGCGCGCCTATGCGCCCGACGTCGTCTATGCGCGCGACCCTTGGTACGCCGGCCTCGCGCCGCGCGCCCGGTACGTCTACGAGGCGCACGATTTCCCGGCGCGCGTCACCGCGTTCCATCGCTCCGCCTGGGCCTCCGCCGCGAGGATCGTGGCGGTGACCGATGGCCTCCGCCGCGCCTTCGTCGAGGCGGGGGTCGAAGAGGGGAAACTCGTCGCGGCGCATGACGGGGCCGACGCCGCCACCTTCGACGCGCCCGAAACGAAGGCGGAAGCCCGCGAGAAACTGGGGCTGCCCGCGGAAGGCTTCATCGCCGTCTATACGGGCCACCTCTATCCTTATAAGGGCGCCGACGACCTGCTCGAAGCCTGCGCGCATCTGCGCCCCGCGACCCGCGTCCTCTTCGTCGGCGGACGTCCTGACGACCTCGCGCGGCTGAAGATGCGCGCGGAGGTCCTCGGCGCGCGCAACGCCGTCTTCGTCGGCCCCGTCCCGCATGCGGAGGTCCCGCTGTATCTCCGCGCCGCCGACGCCGCCGTGCTGCCGACGCGCGCCTCCGACCGCCATGCCGCGGAATTCCTCTCGCCGCTCAAGCTCTTCGAATACCTGGCCGCCGGCAAGGCCATCGTCGCGACCGCCACGCCGTCGGCGCGCGAGGTGCTCGACGGACGCTCCGCCGTCCTCGTGCCGTCGTCGGACCCCGCCGCGCTCGCGGAGGCGCTGAACGGACTCGCCGACGTCCCCGCGCGGCGGGAGGAACTCGAACGCGCCGCCTTCGCGCTGGCCGCCGCGCATTCCTGGGAAGCGCGCGCCGACCGCGTCCTCGAGGGTTTGTCCGAGCCGCGCCCGATGCTCGCCTGGTACCGGCGCTGGCGCACGGAACTCCGCATCGCCGGTCTCGCGTTCCTGATCCGCGCGCTCTACGTCGTCCTGTTCCCGCAGGTGCGGCTCGCCGGCGGCGACGGCGCGGTGTATCTCGGCCTCTCGGACGTGGTGCTCGGGCTGTCGAAGGACGTGCCCGTGGCCGTGACGTACTACCCGATCCTCTATCCGCACTTCCTCGCCGCCGTGCGCTCGGTCTTCGGCGACGACCTGGTCTGGATCCGGCTCGCGCAGGCGCTGGTCTCGTCCGGCACCGTCTTCCTGATCGCGATGATGGCGCGGCGCTGGATCGGACGCGCGGCCGCGGCGCCGGCCGGGCTCCTCGCCGCCTTCCACCCCTCGTCGGTGTTCGAAAGCGGCATCCTGTACACCGAGACGCTCTACGCGTTCACGCTCACCGCGGCCGTCGCGCTCGCGCTCCTCGCCGCGGAAGGCGGACGCCTCGCGCGCGCCGCGTGGACGGGGCTCGCGTTCGTCGGCGCAGGGCTCACGCGCGAGCTCGGCTTCTACCAGGCGGCGCTCTTCGCCGCGTTCATGGGAGTCCTTCGGCGTTCATGGCTCGTCGCCGTGATCGCGCTCGCGCCCGTCGCGCTCGCGATCTGGCTCGTGGGGATGCGCAACGCCGCCATCGCCGAGCGCGGCGCGGAACGGGCGCCGCCCCTCATCTCCAAGAACTACGAAGCCGCGCTCGCGGAACCGACGCTCCTCAAGCACCTCTTCGCGCCGGATCGCTGGTACCTGTATCCGCAGGGCCTCTTCCTGTATTTCCGGTTCCCGCACCGCATCTCGGACCTCGGTGCGGGGGAGCCGATCGCCGACGCGTCGCCCGACGGCGATATCGTCCTGCATCTCGACCCGAAACGTCCGTTCGCGCCGCAGCCGGCGCACCAGGTCGCCGGCAAGATCGCCTTCACGCTCTTCCATTGGACCGTCCTGGCGTTCGCGGCCTACGGGCTCGCGCGCGGCGCCATCCCCAGGCGCGTGAAGTTCGGCCTCATGATCCCGATCGTCTTCGCCTGCGCCACCATCATGTTCTACGGCATCAAGCGCCTGCAGGGCTTCGAAGGCCTCGAGCCGCTCGCGCGCTACCGGTTCCCGTCGGAACCCTTCATCCTGCTCCTGGCCGTCGCCGGCGCGCTCGCGTTCAAGGCCGCCCGCAGGAAGTGATATGGACTCCGCGGAGATCAAGGATTTCTACCAGACGTACGGCGACCGCATCGTGGACAAGCGGCTGAATTCGCCGTACCCGCTCCGCCGGCACGCGCATCGCATGGGCTACGAGTCGATCGCGCGCCTCGTGAAGCCCGGCGAGACCGTGCTCGACGCCGGCTGCGGCGAAGGCGTGCTTTCGTGGTACCTGGCGGAACGCGGCGCGGTCGTGACGGCGATGGACATCTCGAAGCCGAACCTCGAGAACGCCGAGGCGTTCCTGAAGAAGAAAGGCGTCCTCGGCCGCGTCCGGCTGGTGCGGGGCGACGCCGAGAACCTGCCGTTCCCGGACGCGTCGTTCGACTGGGTCGTCTCGTCGCACGTGCTCGAGCACCTGCCTGATTTCGACCGCGGCCTCTCCGAGATCCGCCGCGTCACGAAGCGCCGCGCCGTCGTCGCCCTTCCCACCTGCCTGAACCTCGCCGCCGCGTCCCAGTTGGGCGGCGCCGATTTCTGGCGGCTCTCCAAGCGCGCCGTCGTCGCCCTGCCGCTGGGCATCCTGCGCATCCTGCTCAACCTCGGGCGCGAGGGCGTGCAGGAAGGCTATGCCGGTCTCGGCGAACTGCCGCACGTCTGGCGCTATCCCTGGGTCATGCGCCGCCGGCTCAAGGACGGCGGGTTCCGCATCGCGCGCTTCGAGGCGGCCACCCTCGTCCTCCCGTACTTCGCCTTCCTCCTGCCGCTCGTGCGCTTCCTCGATCGCTACAAGCATCTCCCGGTGCTGAGGAACTTCGGTTACGGCTCGATCGCGCTCCTCAAGAAAGAAGAAAAGACGCCCTGACGGGGGCGTCTTTCCTTATCGCCCCTTCCGCTTGAACACGCTGTACGCGGTCTTGAGGAGGATGGCGACGTCGAGCGCGAGCGAACGGTATTTCAGGTAGTAGAGGTCGTGGCGGAGCTTGAGCAGATGGTCCTCACGCGTCGCCGCGTACGGCGCGCTGACCTGCGCCCAGCCGGTCAGGCCCGGCCGGACCAGGTGCCGTACCGGGAAAAGGGGGATCGTCGTCGCGAGCTCCGACTCGATCTCCGGGCGTTCGGGGCGCGGACCGACGAAACTCATCTCGCCGCGCAGGATGTTCCAGAGCTGCGGCAGCTCGTCGAGGCGCGAGGCGCGCAGGAAGCGCCCGACCCGGGTGATGCGGGGATCGCGCTCCTGGGCGAAGGCGGCGCCGGCCTTCTCCGCGTCGACGCGCATGGTCCGGAACTTCACGATGGTGAAGACGCGCCCGCCCTGGCCGACGCGCGCCTGGCGGTAGAGCACGGGGCCGCGGTCGTCGAGCCAGATGACCAGCGCCGCGAGCGGCGCGACGACGGCGGTCGGGACGGCGAGCAGTGCCGCGCAGGCGAGATCGAACAGCCGCTTGCCGTGCTCGTAGACCGTGGCTTCCTGGCCCGCGAGGTTGTCGACGATCCAACGCTCGTCGAGCGCGGACTCCGGCACCGAGTGCCGGATCTTCTCGTAGAACGTCGGGAGATCGACGACCGTCACCGCCTCGAAGAACTTGCGGTAGAGGCGCGCCGTGAGTTCCGGCGATCCCTGCAGGCCGCGCGCGACCACGATCACGTCGCACTTCGGGAGTTCGGCGTCCGCGTCCGCGTCGAGGACGGCGACGCAGGTGTAGCCGAGGTGCGGGTTCGCGGCGAGGATCTCGCAGAGCGTCGCCGCCTCGCGGCCGCCGCCGAGGAAGAGCGTCTTCAGGCGGAAGCGCTCGCGCGAGAAGAGGTGCAGGGTGAACGTCCGCCAGCCGAAGAAGAGCGCGGCGTACACGACGACCGTCAGGACGAGGTTGGTCTTCGGCGCGATGCCGAAGCCCGGCGCCGCGTAGAAGACGGCGACCGAGATGAAAAGCGCGGCGAAGAGTCCCTCGGCGGCGCGGGCGCCGAGCTCGATGCGGCTGCGGAGGGCGTCGAAGTCGTAGAGGCCGACGATGTAGAAGACGACGAACCAGACGGCGAAGACGACGGTGAACGGGCGGACGTGCTCCGCCCAGTGCAGCGCGAAGGACGCCTGGTCATAGCGGATGAGCAGGGCGAGCGCGAGCGCGAGATAGGCGGCGAGGAGGTCCCCGGCCGCCAGGATCAGCATCTTGAAACTGCGGATTCCGCTGAACATATCGATTCAACGATACTCGTCTTCGGCTTGAAATTCAAGGACGGCCGGCGTATCTTGGAGGCAGAAACCCGCATGCGCCTCCTCTTCCTCGCCTCCGATTTCGACGTCACCAACGGCTGGGGGAGATACTCCGCCGGCTTCTTGAAGGAAGCGCGCGCGCGACATGGCGCCGAGGACGTCGTCGCGCCCGACCCCGCGCTCCTGCGGGCCCAGCCGGACGGATGGCATGTCCGCTTCCTGTACCCGCTGGCCGCGGCGCGCGCCGCGTGGAAGCTCCGGAAGAACGCGCGCGGCGTCGATCTCATCCATGCCGCGACGGAACCGACGCTCCCGCACGCGTTCTTCCTTTCGCTGTTCACGGGCGTCCCGTACGTCGTTTCCGCGCACGGCACCTACGGCGATCTCCGCACGTACGGCGCCGGCCTGCGCTGGTTCTATCGTCTGGCGTTCCGTCGTGCCGCGCGCATCATCGCCGTCAGCGGCTACACCGCCGAGGTCGTGCGTCGTGAAATCCCTTCGGCCAAGCTCTCGATCGTCCCGGGCGGATACGCGTCGAGAGCGCAGACGAATGGTGATCGGTCTTCGCATGCGGAACGCCGCATCCTCGCCGTCGGCGCGATCAAGCCGCGCAAGGGGTTCCATACGCTGGTCGAAGCGCTGGGCATCCTGAAGACGCGCGGGTTCAGGTTCAGGGCGGACTGCCTCGGTCCCAAAGGGGCGTCGGCCTATGTCGCACGGCTCGAAGCGCGCGTGATGGAACTCGGGCTCGACAGCCATGTCCGTTTCGCCGGCCGCGTCTCCGAGGAGGAGCTGGAGGCCGCCTATGCCGACGCCGACCTCTTCGTCCTGCCGTCGGAGCATGAAGGCACAGCCTTCGAAGGCCTCGGCCTCGTCTATCTCGAAGCGATGGCGCACGGCCTGCCCGTCATCGGCTGTCTCGATTCCGGAGCGACGGACGTCATCCGGGACGGCGTGAACGGCTTCCTCGTCCCGCCCGGGGACGCCGAGCGTCTCGCGGACGCCATCGCGCGCGTCTTGAACGATGCGGAGCTTTGGAAGAAGATGTCGGAGTCCGCGCCGCGGAGCATCGACCGCTTCCGCTGGGAGCGCGTCGGCGCCGACATGGAGAGCGTCTACACGCATGTCATCGATGAATATGCCCGCTGAGAGTCTCAAGAACCTGTTCGGCGACCGCCTCAAGGAACGCGAACCGCTCGCGAAGCACGTGAACATCCGGATCGGCGGTCCGGCGGATTACTATCTCGAAGCGAAGAGCTCGGACGAGATCGCGCAGGCCATCGAGGCGAGCCTCGCCGACGACCTGCCGTTCGTCGTCTTCGGCGGCGGTTCCAACACGCTCCCGAGCGACGAGGGCTTCCGCGGCCTCGTCATCCAGGCCGCCAACCGCGCCTGGTCGATCGAGGGCGAGCGCGTCTACGCCGAAGCCGGCGTGCCGTCGGCCTTCCTCGCGCGCAAGACCGCCGAGGCCGGACTCACCGGACTCGAATGGGCCGTCTCGCTCCCGGGCACGATCGGCGGCGCCGTCCGCGGCAACGCCGGCTGCTTCGGCGGGGAGACGAAGGACGCGCTCGCGTCCGTCGACGCCCTGCGCGTCACCGACGGCGCGGTCGAACGCGTCGTCTATGCGCCCGAGGATTGCCGCTTCGGCTATCGCGAATCCGTCTTCAAGCGGAACGCCGACGTCGTGCTCGACGTCGAACTCGAACTGGCGCACGCCCCGAAAGAGGAATGCGTCGCGAGGCTCGACGCCGTGCTCTCCCAGCGCAAGCTCGAACAGCCGAGCGACAACCCCTCGGCCGGCTGCATGTTCAAGAATTTCGATTTCAAGGACGAGGCCGGCATCGCCAAGCTGAAATCCGTCCTCGAGGTGCCCGAGCCCTTCCTCGCGGCCAAGCGCATCCCCGCCGGCTGGCTCATCGAACAGGCCGACCTCAAGGGGACGACGATCGGCGGCGCGCGGGTCTCGGACAAGCACGGGAATTTCCTCGTGAACCTCGGGAACGCCAGCGCGTCCGACGTCCTCCAGCTCATCTCGCTCGTCAAGATGAAGGTCCGCGACCTCTACGGCGTCCAGCTGGAGGAGGAGGTCCAGCTTCTCGGCTTCTGAGGCATCTTGGCATTTCCGCGCGCATGAGCTAAGGTAGACCCACTTATCCAGCCTTTTCCTATGAAGATCAACCGCATCAAGGGAACCGAAATCGAGCTGACCGATGCCATCAAGGACGCGGTCGAAAGCGAGCTCTCCGCGCTCGACGCGCTCGTGGAGCGCTGGGGCGAGGCCGCTTCCGCCGACGTCGAGGTCGGCAAGACGACCCAGCACCACCACAAGGGCGAGATCTTCCGCGCGGAGGTCAACCTCCAGATCCCCGGCAAGCTCCTGCGCGCCGAGGACGAGAACGAGGACCTCTATATCGCCATCAAGAACGTCGCCGATACCCTCCAGCGCGAACTCGTGAAGGAGAAGGAACTCCGCGGCTGATAACCTACGACGCGATGTCACTGCTCCGGAAGATTTTCGGCGATCCGAACGCCCGCGTCGTCGCCAAGCTCAAGCCCGTCGTCGAGAAGATCGCCGGCCTCGAGAGCGAGGTGCAGAAGCTCTCCGACGAAGGCTTGGCCGCCAAGACCGGCGAACTCAAACAGCGATTGAAGGACGGCGCGACGCTCGATGAGCTCCTGCCGGAGGCCTTCGCGTCCGTCCGCGAGGCCGCGCGCCGCACGCTCGGCCAGCGCCACTACGACGTCCAGCTCATGGGCGGCATGGTCCTGCACCAGGGCGGCATCGCCGAGATGCGCACCGGCGAAGGCAAGACGCTCGTGGCCACCGCCGCCGTCTACCTGAACGCGCTCGAAGGCAAGGGCGTCCACGTCGTCACCGTGAACGACTATCTCGCCAAGCGCGACGCCGCCTGGATGGGCCAGGTCTACCATCGCCTGGGCCTTTCGACGTCCTGCATCAACCACATGGCGGCCTACGCCTACGATCCCGTCTACAAGGCCGCCGAGACCACCGAAGAGGAGAAGGCCAGGGACGCCGAGCGCGACGAGACGGCCAGCTTCCGCGTCGACATGGATTTCATGCGCCCCATCGGCCGCCGGGACGCCTACCTGGCCGACATCACCTACGGCACCAACAACGAGTTCGGTTTCGACTACCTGCGCGACA